>NZ_JBHRWL010000006.1:44969-110075 GCF_042647945.1 Streptomyces lusitanus | reverse complement strand
GGTCCGGCCCCGCCAGGTGAGCGCGGGTCAGCTCAGCAGCTCCACCTCCGCCAGCGTCGCCTCACCGCTCAGCACCAGCCGGTAGTGCGCGTACGGCTTCGGGTCGGCGACCGAGAAGACCCGGGTCTGCTTGTCCCAGCGGAAGGACTCGTCCGTCCGCCGGTCCAGGTCCTGCCAGGTCTGCCCGTCCGCGGAGCCCTGGAGCACCCAGCCGGTGGGCGCCTTGGCGGCCTCCGTGGAGGTCAGCGTGTACTGCACCGCCGTGGCGGCCTTCTCCACGGGCAGCTCGACCTCGGTCACCGCGGCGCCGGTCGCCGAGGTGTTGTCGAACAGCGGGCCCTCGCCCTTCACCGCGTCCTCGCGGGGCGTGGGCACCTCGTCGTCCTGGGTGATCGACACCGGCGCGGCGTTCTTGCCGGTGCCCCACGACGACGGGCGCGGGCCCATGTCGAACTCCAGCACGCCGCCCTTGGCGATCGCCGAGTGCGGAAGCGCCGTGGAGTTCCAGCGCTTGCCGTTGACCTTCAGGCCCTGCACGTAGACGTTCTTCGCGCTGTTCCTCGGCGCCTTCACGACCAGCTCGCGGCCGTTCTCCAGGTGCACGGTGACCTTCGTGAACAGCGGGGAGCCGATGGCGTACTCGCCGCTGCCCATCACCAGCGGGTAGAAGCCGAGCGAGGAGAACAGGTACCAGGCGGACTGCTCGCCGTTGTCCTCGTCGCCGTGGTAGCCCTGCCCGATCTCGCTGCCGGTGTAGAGGCGGGACAGCACCTCACGCACGTTCTTCTGGGTCTTCCAGGGCTGCCCGGCCGCGTCGTACATGTACAGGGCGTGGTGGGCCACCTGGTTGGAGTGGCCGTACATGCCCATCCGGACGTCGCGCGCCTCGATCATCTCGTGGATGACGCCGCCGTAGGAGCCCTTGAGGTCCGGGGAGGCCGTCTCGGGCGTGGAGAGGTACTCGTCCAGCTTGTCGGCGAGGCCCTTGCGCCCGCCGTACAGGTTGGCGAGGCCCCGGCTGTCCTGGGCGGCGGTGAACGCGTAGCCCCAGCCGTTGGTCTCCGTGTAGTCGTAGCCCCAGACCCGCGGGTCGTACTCGGAGGACTTCACCCGCCAGTCGCCCTTGAGGTCACGGCCCTGGAAGAAGCCGGCCTCGGAGTCGAACAGGTTGACGTAGTCCTGCGCCCGGTTGAGGAAGTACGCGGACTCCTCCTTGTAGCGCTTCTCGCCGGTCTTCTTGTAGAGGGCCTCGCCCATCTTGGCGATGCCGTAGTCGTTCAGGTAGCCCTCCAGGGCCCAGGACAGGCCCTCGTGGGTCTCGGTGCTGGTGTAGCCGAGGAACGGCGAGGTCGCCATGCCCTTGCGGCCCACACCGGACGACGGGGGCACCACCGTGGCGTTCTTCACCGCCGCGTCGTACGCGGCCTTCGCGTCGAAGCCGTCGACGCCCTTGACGTAGGCGTCCGCGAAGGCGACGTCCGAGGAGGTGCCGGTCATCAGGTCCGCGTAGCCGGGGGAGGACCAGCGGGAGGTCCAGCCGCCGTCCTTGTAGTGCTGCACGAACCCGTCGACCAGCTCACCGGCCTTGGAGGGGGTGAGGAAGGAGTACGCCGGCCAGGTCGTCCGGTAGGTGTCCCAGAAGCCGTTGTTGACGTAGACCTTGCCGTCCACGATCTTCGCGCCCGTGTGGGTCGGCGTGTCCTGCTCGACCATCCTCGAGAACGGCGAGGCGTACTTGTCCTTTCCGTCGACCTTCTCGAAGCCCGAGTTCGGGTACAGGTACAGCCGGTACAGGCTGGAGTAGAGCGTGGTCAGCTGGTCCGGCGTGGCGCCCTCGACCTCGACCTTGCCGAGGATCCTGTCCCACTGCTTGCGGGCGTCGCGCTTGACCTTGTCGAAGGAGGTGCGCTCGCCGATCTCCTGGCGCAGGTTGTCCTTCGCCTGGTCCACGCTGATCAGCGAGGTGGCCAGGCGCAGGGTGACCGTGCGGTCCTTGCCCGCGTCGAAGCGCAGATAGCCCTTGACGCCGCTGGCGTCGCCCTCGGTGACCTTCTTGTCGAACTCACCGTAGACGAACAGCCGGGTCGCGCCCGTGGACAGCCCGGACTTGACGTCCGAGTAGCCGGTGAAGGTGCCGTTCTCCTCGTCGAGGGTCAGGCCGGCCTGGTCGGTGACGTTGTCGAAGAGCACGCTCGCGTCGTCGCCGGGGAAGGTGAAGCGCATCGCCGCCGCGTGGTCGGTCGGCGCCATCTCGGCCTTCAGACCGTTCTCGAACCGCACCCCGTAGTAGTACGGCCGCGCGGTCTCGTTCTCGTGCCGGAACGCCAGTTCGCGCTTCTCCCGGTCCAGGTCCGGGGTGCCGGAGGCGGCGGACGGCATCACCTGGAAGGTCTGCCGGTCGCCCATCCAGGGGCTCGGCTCGTGGCTCGCGCTGAACGCCTGGATCGTCGGCAGGTTGTCCGCGTTGTTGCCGCGCGCGTAGTCGTACAGCCAGCTCAGCGAACCGGCGTTGGTGACCGGGGTCCAGAAGTTGAAGCCGTGCGGCACGGCCGTCGCGGGGAAGTTGTTGCCGCGCGAGAAGCTGCCGCTGGAGTTGGTGCCCCGGGTCGTCACCGCGTAGTCGGACAGATGCGCCTTCGGCCGCTCGGGCTTGACCGGCTTCAGCGACACGTCGTCCAGCCAGCCGCGGAACTTGGTCTCGCCCTTGGGGGAGTCGTACGCCACCAGGATCCGGTCCACGGTCTTGCCGGCGGCCACCGAGCCGATCCGGGAGACCACGTTGTTCCACTGGTTGACGTAAAGGATCTTCGACGCGCCCTGCCCCTGCGGGGTGAGCGGGAAGCCGTGCTGGTCGGTGGCGCGCAGGTCGCTCAGGTAGGTGCCGTCGGTGAAGGCGAGGTCGACGGAGACGTTGGTGGAGTCGTAGTCGAGGTCGCCGTCCGCCATCGACGGGAAGATGCGGTACGACAGTTCGGTGTCCCGCTCGACCCTGGTGTTGACGTCGAACACCTTGTTGTACGAGTACGCCCGCCCGTCGGTGGTGTGCCGGCCCGCGTAGCGCAGGGCGCGCTTGCCGGTGAACCCGGCGCCCGCCTTGGCCGTCGGCGAGCCGGTGGGGCCCCGGTCGACCAGCGAGAGCATGTCCTGCGGTATCGGCGCCTCGTCGTCGCCGGTGGAGAACTGGACGTCGGCGAGCTGGACTATGTCGCCGCTGCCGATCTTGGTGATCTCCAGCCGGAAGTGCCGGTAGTCGGCGACCGCGGAGGCGTCGATGTCGTAGATCTTGGTCTGGAAGCGCTCCGCGAACGTCTCGCCCGAGCGGGTGTCGAGGGTCTGCCAGTTCTCGCCGTCGGTGGAGCCCTTGAGGGTCCAGTCCCTCGGGTCGCGCTCGGCGGCGTCGTTGGCGGACGTGAGGGCGTAACGGAGCACCTTGGCGGGGGCGTCCAGGTCGAACTCCACCCAGCCGGTGGATTCGAACGCCAGCCACTTGCTGCCGGGTTCGCCGTCGACGAGGTTCTCCTTCACCTCCCCGCCGCCGGTGTTCTCCGCGCTCGCGCGGACGTCCGTGACATGGTCGGTGACGTTGCCCGGGATGCCCGAGCTGTAACCGCCGTCCACGCCGGAGGCGCGCTTCTCGCCGCCCCGCGTGGTGTCGACGGTGTTCTGCCAGTCCGGGGCGGGGTCCCCGGACTCGAACGACGAGGAGAACTCCCGGTCGGCCTTCCGCGGCGCCTCGGGCAGCGCCACGGCGGCGCCCTGTGAGCCCGCGGCCAAAGCGAAGGCGGTCGTCGCGACGACCGCCGTTCCCCATCTGTGTCGAACCCTCTGTTGCATGCGCGAGCACCCTCCCTGCGCTGGACAACGTTGTCAATTGCAGACCGCAAGGACCAGTAGTGGGTCAAGTGGCCTGTGATGTCAAGGGGTTGTTTGTGGCATTCACCGGTGATGACGGGGACATTTCCGTCCCGGAAGGTGCCCGAGGCTCTTATTTCCGCGAGGTCTCAACTCGGAAAAGACGTAAGGGGAACCTTGCATTCGATCTTGCTCCGTCGGCGTGAAGTGGACTATACCTGTCGGCACTCCGGGGCAATCTTCACCGCACCCGACCAGTACCAGCCGCACTTCCTGCACGACCCAGCTTGACCCGAACGCGGTGCCGGTAAGGATCCGGTTCACCGCCTGAGTCCTGGAGAAGGCGAGGACTTGAGCATGGGATCCACTTCCGGCACAGGCCATTGCGATCTGATCAGGCGGAGTGCGACCGCCGCTCCGGCCCCGGCGACTTCTGTGCCGGCATCGCTCAGCTGATCACCGGCGCCGCACCGCGGCTCCGAGACGACGGCGACAACGCCCCCGTGCGGCCGGCACAGAACAGGTCCGGCCACGGCGGGCGCACACGCAGCACACCCCGTACAGAGCCAATCGATCAGTGAGGATGCAGAGATGACCATTCGTGCCGGCTCTCTTGACAGGCGGACGCTCCTGCGCGGGGCCATCGCCACCGCGGCGATGGGCTCGTTCGCGGCAGCGTGCAGCTCTCCCTCCAGCAACGAAAGCGACGGCAGCGGCCCGAAGGGCGAGAAGAGCGCCACGAATCCGTTCGGTGTCGCCGCGAACTCCACGGTCGAGGCGGCCATCTTCGACGGCGGCTACGGCACCGACTACGTCGACTACACCAACCAGGTGCTCGGCAGCCAGGTCAAGGGCCTCAAGGTCCAGGTCAAGCCGGTCGTCGACATCGCCCCCCAGCTTCAGCCCCGCTTCGTCGGCGGCAACCCGCCGGACCTCATCGACAACTCCGGCGAGGACCAGATCGGCTTCCTCGGCATCCTCGACCAGCTGGAGGAGCTCGACGACCTCTTCGAGGCCAACACCTACGAGGGCAAGAAGATCGCCGACATCGTCTACCCCGGCGTCAAGGCCCCCGGCACGTTCAGGGACAAGTTCGTCGCGCTCAACTACGTGATGACCGTGTACGGCGTCTGGTACTCGAAGACGCTGTTCGAGGAGAACGGCTGGACCCCGCCGAAGACCTGGGACGAGGCGCTCGACCTCGGCCAGCAGGCGAAGAAGAAGGGCAAGTACCTCTTCGTCCACGGCAAGGAGGCGGCGACCTACTACCGCACGCTCCTGATCGACTCGGCGATCAAGGAGGGCGGCGACGAGGTCCGGCTCGGCCTGGAGAACCTGGAGAAGGGCTGCTGGTCGCACCCGGCCATCCAGGGCGTCATCAAGGTCATGGAGACCATGGTCAGGCAGAAGATGTTCGTCCCCGGCGGCTCCGGCACCCAGTTCCAGAAGGCGCAGGCGATCTGGAGCAACGACCAGAAGGCGCTGCTCTACCCGTCCGGTGGCTGGATCGAGAACGAGATGAAGAAGGCCACGAAGGCGGACTTCCAGATGACCGGATTCCCGTCGATGACGCTCACCGACAAGCCGGCGCTGCCCTACGAGTCGCTCCGCGCGGCCGCCGGCGAGCCGTTCATCGTGCCCAGGCAGGGCAAGAACCCGGCCGGCGCCAAGGAGGTGCTGCGGGCGATGCTGTCGGAGAAGGCGGCCGCCAACTTCTCCAAGACCAAGCTGGCCCCGACGATCGTCAAGGGCACCGTGCCCGCCGACGGTTACGGATCGACGGCCCTCGTCTCGCAGACGACGATGCTGGAGGCCGCGGGCACCAACATCTTCAACTACATGTTCGTCGAGACCTACGGGATGAACACCGACCAGCTGGTGCCGTGGAACTCGTTCCTCGCCGGTGACCTCGACGGCAAGGGGCTGACCTCGGCCCTGCAGAAGATCTCCGACAAGGTCCGGGAGGACGACTCCGTCGACAAGGTCAAGGTCAGCTAGCACCGCGATGAAGGACACGATCCCCACTGCCAAGACTGCGAGCCGCCGGCACGAGCCGGCCGCTCGCGGTGGGCGGCCACGGCGCCGCAAGCTCACGTTCGACCGGGTGACGTTCTTCCTGGCGTTCCTCGGTGTCCCGCTGGCCATCTTCGTGATCTTCGTCCTGATCCCGTTCGGCCAGGCGATCTTCTGGGCGATGACCGACTGGCGCGGCTTCAGCCCGGACTACAACTTCGTCGGCTTCGACAACTTCACGAAGATGTTCCAGGACGACATCTTCCTGAAGGCGTTGCGCAACGTCGCACTCCTCGCGGTCTTCGTGCCGCTGGTGACGCTGACGCTCGCCCTCGGGGTCGCCGTGGCCATCACCCTGGGAGGGCCCAGCAAGGGCCCCGTCCGGGGGATCCGCGGAGCGTCGTTCTACCGGATCGTCTCGTTCTTCCCCTACGTCGTGCCGGCGATCATCGTCGGTCTGATCTGGGCGCAGATGTACGACCCGAACGCCGGCCTGCTCAACGGCGTCCTCACGGGCCTCGGCCTCGACCGGTTCGACACGTTCGCGTGGCTGGGTGAGCAGGCGACGGCGATGCCGGCCGTGATGTTCGTCATCGTCTGGGGGCTCGTCGGGTTCTACGCGGTGCTCTTCATCGCCGCGATCAAGGGCGTCCCCGCCGAGCTGTACGAAGCGGCGAGGATCGACGGGGCCGGGCGGCTGCGCACCACCGTCTCGATCACCCTGCCGGCGATCCGGGACAGCGTGCAGACGGCGTACATCTACCTGGGCATCGCCGCCCTCGACGCGTTCGTCTACGTCCAGGCGATGGTCCCGAACGGCGGCCCGGACAACTCGACCCTGACGATCAGCCAGCGTCTGTTCAACGTCGCCTTCGCCAAGCAGCAGTTCGGCTACGCCACCGCCATGGGCGTCGTCCTCGCCGTCGTCACCCTGGTGTTCGCGGCGCTGGTGTTCCTCGTCAACCGCCTCACGGGCGGCGGCGAGGGCGAGAGCAGGAGGAAGGCGCCCGGGTCCAAGGCCCGGCGTGCCGCAGCCGAGGGAGGTGCCGGGTGAGCGTCATCGCCGCCGACCGGAAGCCGGTCGGTGACCGTCAACCGGCGAAGGACCGGAAGCTGACGCGCGTGGCCGCGAGCGGCGACCGCAGATTCGCGGCGATCTCGCACGCCCTGCTGATCGTGTGGTCCGTGATCGTGATCGTGCCCATGCTGTGGGTGCTGATGTCGTCGTTCAAATCGACCGGCGAGATCCTTTCGTCGCCGTTCTCGCTGCCGGATCACTGGCGGTTCGAGAACTACGCGAACGCGTGGACCGACGCGAGCATCGGACGGTACTTCCTGAATTCCGTGATCGTCGTGGTCTCGGCACTGATCCTGGTGATGCTGCTCGGCGCGATGTGCGCCTACATTCTCGCCCGGTTCGAATTCCCCGGCCGCCGGCTGATCTACTACGTCATGCTCGCCGGCCTGACGTTCCCGGTCTTCCTGGCGATCGTTCCGCTTTTCTTCCAGCTGCAGAATTTCGGGCTGCTGAACACGCGTCCCGGGCTGATCCTCACCTATGTCGCGTTCGCGCTGCCGTTCACGATGTTCTTCCTCTACTCGTTCTTCCGGTCGCTGCCGCACGACGTGTACGAGGCCGCGCTGATCGACGGTGCCGGGGACTGGCGGGCGTTCTTCCAGGTGATGCTGCCGATGGCCCGTCCGGGCATGGCGGCGGTGGCGATCTTCAACTTCCTGGGCCTGTGGAACCAGTTCCTGCTGCCGGTGGCGCTCAACACCGACCAGGACATGTGGGTCCTCACCCAGGGCATGGCCGCCTACGCGTCCTCGCAGGTCTACGACATCGACTACGGCGCGCTGTTCGCGGCGATCGTGATCACGGTGGTGCCCGTACTGATCGTGTACTGCGTCTTCCAGCGGCGGATCGCCGGCTCGGTGTCACAGGGAACCTTCCGCTGACGCCGGCCGCCGCTCCACCCGGCGTGCACAGGGGTCCGGCCCCGGAGAGACAGCTCTCCGGGGCCGGACCCCTGTGGCGCACCCCGGGTAGCCGGCCGGGCACGGGCTGGAACCGATTTCTGTCAAGGTCTTGACGGCACTGGGCGATTCAGCGGAGCTTGGACTTCATAACTTGTACAAGGCCCCGTCGCCCCACGGTGACGCGGGCCAGGGATGAGGGTGAGAGTCAATGGAGACTCCGGGGTCGCAGTCGTCGCTGCACCGAGCCAACCTGGAGCGGGTCGTCCGAGCAGTACGCCTGGCGGGTTCCCTGACCCAGGCCGAGATCGCGAGGACGACCGGCCTGTCCGCGGCCACGGTCTCCAACATCGTCCGGGAACTGAAGGAGGGCGGCACGGTCGAGGTGACCCCCACCTCGGCCGGGGGACGCCGGGCCCGCAGCGTCTCGCTCAGCGGGGACGCCGGCATAGTCGTCGGGGTCGACTTCGGGCACACCCACCTGCGGGTCGCCGTCGGGAACCTCGCCCATCAGGTCCTGGCCGAGGAGTCCGAACCGCTGGACGTGGACGCTTCCTCCGCACAGGGCCTCGACCGGGCGGAACAGCTGGTCAACCGGCTGATCGAGGCCACCGGGGTGGACCGGTCCAAGGTCGCGGGCGTCGGCCTCGGCGTGCCCGGGCCGATCGACGTGGAGTCCGGCACCCTCGGGTCCACCGCGATCCTGCCCGGCTGGTCCGGGACCCGCCCCGCGGAGGAGCTGCGCGGGCGGCTCGGCGTGCCGGTCCACGTGGACAACGACGCCAACCTCGGCGCCCTCGGCGAGATGGTCTGGGGCAGCGGCCGGGGCGTGCGCGACCTGGCGTACATCAAGGTCGCCAGCGGTGTCGGCGCCGGCCTGGTGATCAGCGGGAAGATCTACCGCGGCCCGGGCGGCACGGCCGGCGAGATCGGCCACATCACCCTCGACGAGGCCGGCCCGGTCTGCCGCTGCGGCAACCGCGGCTGCCTGGAGACCTTCACGGCCGCGCGCTACGTCCTGCCGCTGCTCCAGCCCAGCCACGGCACCGACCTGACCATGGAAGGCGTCGTACGGCTGGCCAGGGACGGCGACCCGGGATGCCGCCGCGTCGTCGCCGACGTGGGCCGCCACATCGGCAGCGGTGTAGCCAATCTGTGCAACCTCCTGAACCCGAGCCGGGTCGTGCTCGGCGGTGATCTCGCCGAGGCCGGCGAGCTGGTCCTTGGCCCCATAAGAGAGTCCGTGGGACGCTACGCCATCCCGAGTGCCGCGCGCCAACTGTCCGTACTTCCAGGGGCACTTGGGGGCCGCGCCGAGGTGCTCGGCGCCCTCGCGCTGGCGCTGAGCGAGATGGGCGATTCGACCCTTCTGGACGGTACGGCGACGGGGTCCCTCGCGGCCTCCACCCCTGCCTTCACTTAGAGAACGGATGGCACCGTTGCCATCTCGTTAAGGATTTACTTCTTGACGTCGCACGTGCGGCCGAGTTGACTTCCAGCCACCTCGGCCGCAACGACGCGGCCTCGTCAGGGAGGTTTGTAGAAGTGAACACGCGTATGCGTCGTGCCGCCTTCGCCATCGCCGCGGGTGCGATGGCCGTCTCGCTCGCCGCCTGTGGCAGCGCCGCCGAGTCCGGCGACAAGAGCGACTCCGGCGACTCCGCCGCCAAGGGCGACAACATCAAGGTCGGTCTGCTCCTGCCGGAGAACCAGACCGCGCGGTACGAGAAGCTCGACAAGCCCTTGATCGAGAAGAAGGTCAAGGAGCTCACGAACAACAAGGGCGAGGTCGTCTACGCCAACGCCAAGCAGGACGCCAGCCTGCAGAACCAGCAGGTCGACACGATGGTCACCAACAAGGTGGACGTGCTCATCGTGGACGCGGTGGACTCCAAGGCCATCGCCGGCTCCGTGAAGAAGGCCAAGGACGCCGGTATCCCGGTCGTGGCCTACGACCGCCTCGCCGAGGGCCCGATCGACGCCTACACGTCGTTCGACAACGTGACCGTCGGCAAGACGCAGGGCGAGGCCCTGCTCCAGGCGCTGGGCGCGAAGGCCAAGAGCGGCCAGATCGTCATGATGAACGGCTCCTCCACGGACCCGAACGCCGCCATGTTCAAGGAGGGCGCGCACTCCGTCCTCGACGGCAAGGTCAAGATCGGGCGCGAGTACGACACCAAGGAGTGGAAGCCCGAGAACGCCAACGCCAACATGGAGGGCGCCATCTCCGCCCTCGGCAAGGACAAGATCGTCGGCGTCTACTCCGCCAACGACGGCATGGCGGGCGGCATCATCACCGCCCTCAAGGCCGCCGGCCTGAACAACGTCCCGGTCACCGGCCAGGACGCCGAGCTCGCGGGCGTGCAGCGCATCGTCACCGGTGAGCAGTACATGAGCGTCTACAAGCCGTACCCGCAGGAGGCGAACGTCGCCGCGGAGATGGCCGTCGCGCTGGCCCAGGGCAAGCCGCTGGACTCCATCGCCAAGGACAAGGTCGACAGCCCCACCACCAAGGGGGTCCCGTCGGTGATCGTCCCGGTCGTGTCGCTGACCAAGGACAACATCAACGACACCGTGATCAAGGACGGCATCTACACCGTCCAGGAGATCTGCACGGGCAAGTACAAGGCCGCCTGCGACAAGATCGGCCTCAAGTAAGCAGTCCCGCATCCCGTCACGAAGGGGAGTCCGCAGACCCGGACTCCCCGACGGGACGACTGCCACGCGCTTCCGCCGGCGCCCCGCACACACCAGCCCCGCAAGCTACGCGGGGCGCCGGACGGAACATCCCCCCCAATCCCTTGCACAACCTCCCGCCGGGTCAGGCGGCGAAGGAGATGGTTCACGTGTCCGCTACGCCCGTGCTGGCGTTGCGCGGGGTCTCCAAGCGGTTCGGTGCCGTCCAGGCGCTCACCGACGTCGAGCTTGAGGTCCACGCCGGTGAAGTGGTCGCCCTGGTGGGCGACAACGGCGCCGGAAAGTCCACGCTGGTCAAGACGATCGCCGGCGTGCATCCCATCGATGAGGGCGTCATCGAGTGGGACGGCAGGCCCGTGCAGATCAGCAAGCCGCACGACGCCCAGAACCTGGGCATCGCGACGGTGTACCAGGACCTCGCGCTGTGCGACAACATCGACGTCGTCGGCAACCTCTACCTGGGCCGGGAGCTGCGCAGGCGCGGCGTCCTGGACGAGGTCGAGATGGAGCGCCGCTCCCGCGAGCTCCTCGACACCCTGTCGATCCGCATCCCCAGCGTCCGCATCCCGATCGCCTCGCTGTCCGGTGGTCAGCGCCAGGTGGTCGCCATCGCCCGGTCCATGCTCGGCGAGCCCAAGCTGGTCATCCTGGACGAGCCCACCGCGGCCCTCGGCGTCGAGCAGACCGCGCAGGTCCTCGACCTGGTCGAGCGGCTCCGCGAGCGCGGCCACGCGGTCATTCTCATCAGCCACAACATGGCCGACGTGAAGGCCGTGGCGGACAAGGTCGCCGTCCTGCGCCTCGGGCGCAACAACGGCGTCTTCGAGGTCAAGTCGACCTCGCAGGAAGAAATCATCTCCGCCATCACGGGCGCCACGGACAACGCCGTGACCCGTCGTGCGGCGCGCACCAATGGGGAGATCAAGAAGTGAGCACCGAGAAGACCTCCACCCCCACCGCCGAGGAACACTCCGTGGCGAACCCCGACGCGGCCGCCAAGGCGGTCACCGCGGTCGACCCCCGGCTGCTGGTGCGCGAACAGGGCCTGATGGGCTACTGGAACGAGTTCAAGCGGAAGATGAAGGCGGGTGACCTCGGCTCCATCCCCGTGGTGGTCGGCCTGCTGGTCATCTGGGCCATCTTCACCAGCCTGAACGGCAACTTCCTCACCGCCGGCAACTTCTCCGACATGTCCGTCGCCATGGTCGGCACCGGCATGATCGCCGTCGGCATCGTCTTCGTCCTGCTGCTCGGCGAGATCGACCTGTCGGTCGGTTCCGTCAGCGGTGTCGCGGGCGCCACGTTCGCCGTGCTGAACATCACGCACGGCATGAACGAGATACTCGCCCTCGTCCTGGCGATCCTCACCGGCACGGTCGCCGGCGCGATCCACGGCTTCATCTTCGCCCGGATCGGCGTGCCCGCCTTCGCCGTCACCCTGGCCGGCCTGCTGTTCTGGCAGGGCTTCATGCTCCAGATCCTCGGCGACAACGGCACGATCAACCTGGACTCCGAGGGCCTGGTCGTCAAGCTGACCAGCTACTACTTCAGCGACGTGGCCGCGGCCTACGGCCTGGCGCTGCTCGCGACCGTGGCGTACTTCCTCGCCGCGTTCTTCGACAACCGCCGCCGCGACGCCGCCGGGGTGCCCTCCCGCCCGCTGAACGAGATCATCGTCCGGACGGTGCTGCTCGCGATCCTGGCCTTCGCCGTCGCGATCGTGTTCAACCAGTACAAGGGCCTGCCCCTGGCCGTGGTGATCTTCCTGGCCTTCCTGGTCCTCACCGACTTCGTGCTGCGCCGCACCTCCTACGGCCGCAAGGTGTTCGCGCTCGGCGGCAGCGTCGAGGCGTCCCGCCGTGCCGGTATCAACGTCGAGCTGATCCGCATCTCGGTCTTCGCGATCGCCGGCACCTTCGCCGCGATGGGCGGTCTGTTCGTCGCGTCGAAGATCGCCTCCGCGAACCAGGGCGCCGGTACCGGTGAGTTCCTGATGAACGTCATCGCCGCGGCGGTGATCGGTGGTACGTCGCTCTTCGGTGGCCGTGGCCGCA
Source organism: Streptomyces lusitanus (assembly GCF_042647945.1). Classification (NCBI taxonomy): domain Bacteria; kingdom Bacillati; phylum Actinomycetota; class Actinomycetes; order Kitasatosporales; family Streptomycetaceae; genus Streptomyces; species Streptomyces lusitanus. The sequence continues at coordinate 97,482 of NZ_JBHRWL010000006.1, read as the reverse complement.
CGTGGGACGCGCTGCTCGGTGTGATGGTCATCGTGTCCATCCAGTACGGGCTGGCGCTGGAGGGCATCGCCTCTCCGGTGCAGTACATGATCACCGGTGGTGTTCTTCTTGCCACGGTCGTCATCGACGCGATCACTCGGAAGACGCAGAAGACTGCGGGGCGGGCTTAGTCGCCTGACTGCGGGTGCGCTGTGGTTGTTCGCGCAGTTCCCCGCGCCCCCTGAGGCGTGACTCTGTGCCCGGTGCCTTTCAGGTGCCGGGCACAGTCGTGCCGTAGCGGGGTACCTCTGAACGGGTGATGTACGACGCACCGCCCCGGGAACGATCGGGTGAGCGGAAGATTAGACTCGACCCGCCCGGCAACAGCTCGATCAGCTCTACTGCAAGGAGGCACGGGTGCCGCTGCTGACCCGCATCAGGGGACCGCGCGATCTGGACCGGCTCACCCTCGAGGAGCTCGACCAGCTGGCCGGGGAGATCCGGACCTTCCTCGTCGACGCGGTCTCCAAGACCGGCGGCCACCTCGGCCCCAACCTCGGTGTGGTGGAGCTCACCATCGCCCTGCACCGGGTCTTCGAGTCCCCGAAGGACAAGGTCCTCTTCGACACCGGCCACCAGTCCTACGTGCACAAGCTGCTGACCGGACGGCAGGACTTCTCCAAGCTGAAGATGAAGGGCGGCCTGTCCGGCTACCCCTCGCAGGCCGAGTCCGAGCACGACGTCATCGAGAACAGCCACGCCTCCACGGTGCTGGGCTGGGCCGACGGCATCGCCAAGGCCAACCAGCTCATGAAGCGGGACGACAGCCACGTCGTCGCGGTCATCGGCGACGGCGCCCTGACCGGCGGCATGGCCTGGGAGGCGCTCAACAACATCGCCGACGCCAAGGACCGCCCGCTGGTCATCGTCGTCAACGACAACGAGCGCTCCTACTCGCCCACCATCGGCGGCCTCGCCAACCACCTGGCGACCCTGCGCACCACCGACGGCTACGAGCGCTTCCTGACCCGCACCAAGGACCTCCTGGAGCGCACCCCGGTCGTCGGCCAGGCCCTCTACGACACCCTGCACGGCGCGAAGAAGGGCCTGAAGGACTTCATCGCCCCGCAGGGCATGTTCGAGGACCTCGGCCTGAAGTACGTCGGCCCCATCGACGGCCACGACATCGAGGCCCTGGAGTCCGCGCTGGCCCGCGCCAAGCGGTTCAACGGCCCGGTCATCGTGCACTGCATCACCGAGAAGGGCCGCGGCTACCAGCCCGCCCTCCAGGACGAGGCCGACCGCTTCCACGCCGTCGGCAAGATCCACCCCGACACGGGCCTGCCGATCGCCACCTCCGGCGCCGACTGGACGAGTGTCTTCGGCGAGGAGATGGTCAAGCTCGGCGAGGAGCGCGAGGACGTCGTCGCCATCACCGCCGCCATGCTCCAGCCGGTCGGCCTGGACAAGTTCGCCAAGCGCTTCCCCGACCGCGTCTACGACGTCGGCATCGCCGAGCAGCACGGCGCCGTCTCCGCCGCGGGACTCGCCCACGCCGGCGTGCACCCCGTCTTCGCCGTGTACGCCACCTTCCTCAACCGCGCCTTCGACCAGGTGCTCATGGACGTGGCCCTGCACAAGTGCGGCGTGACGTTCGTGCTCGACCGGGCCGGCGTCACCGGCACCGACGGCGCCTCCCACAACGGCATGTGGGACATGTCGATCCTCCAGGTCGTGCCCGGCCTCCGGCTCGCCGCCCCGCGCGACGCCGACCAGGTCCGCGCCCAGCTCCGCGAGGCCGTCGCGGTCGAGGACGCCCCCACCGTGGTCCGCTTCTCCAAGGGCGCCGTCGGCCCCGCGGTGCCCGCCGTGGGCCGCGTCGGCGGCATGGACGTGCTGCGCGAGCCCGGCACCGACACGCCCGACGTGCTGCTGGTCTCCGTGGGCGCGCTCGCCCCGATGTGCCTGGAGATCGCCTCGCTGCTGGACCGGCAGGGCATCTCCGCCACCGTCGTCGACCCGCGCTGGGTCAAGCCCGTCGACGAGGCGATGGCCCCGCTCGCCGCGAAGCACCGCGTCGTCGTCACCGTCGAGGACAACTCGCGCGTCGGCGGCGTCGGCTCCGCGATCGCCCAGGCGCTGCGCGACGCCGGGGTGGACATGCCGCTGCGCGACTTCGGCATCCCGCCGCGCTTCCTCGACCACGCCTCGCGCGCCGAGGTCATGGCGGAGATCGGGCTGACCGCCCCGGACGTCGCCCGTCAGGTCACCGGCCTGGTCGCCAAGCTCGACGGGCGGTACGAGCGCTCCTCCGCCGACGCCGTCGACTCGGTGGAGCCCGCCCGGGACTGACCCGCCGTCCGCGCGCGACACGCCGTCACGGGGCCGTCGCGCCCACGTAGCCCGTATGGGCCGCCCGTGCCACTGTGAAGAGTGGCGCGGGCGGCCCGTTCGCGTGAAGGAGCTCGCGCCGGGGCATACGCATCACGCCCCCTCTCGATCATGTCGAGGACGACAAGCGTGGGAGGAACCCGTGACAAGCCCCCTCTTCCGGACGAAGAAGGTCGAGCAGTCCATCCGCGACACCGAGGAGCCCGAGCACGCCCTCAAGAAATCCCTGTCCGCGCTGGATCTGACCGTCTTCGGTGTCGGTGTCATCATCGGCACCGGCATCTTCGTCCTCACCGGCACGGTCGCCAAGGACAACGCCGGGCCGGCCACCGCCCTGGCCTTCGTGGTGGCCGGCGTCGTCTGCGCGCTCGCCGCGCTCTGCTACGCCGAGTTCGCCTCCACCGTCCCCGTGGCCGGCTCCGCGTACACGTTCTCGTACGCCTCCCTGGGCGAGCTGCCGGCCTGGATCATCGGCTGGGACCTGGTCCTGGAGTTCGCGCTCGGCACGGCGGTGGTGGCCGTCGGCTGGTCGGGCTACATCCAGTCGCTGATGGACAACGCCGGATGGGAGATGCCCGCCGCGCTCGGCAGCCGCGAGGGCTCCGACGTCTTCGGCTTCGACATCCTCGCCGCCGTCCTGGTGCTGGTGCTCACCGGCATCCTGGTCCTCGGCATGAAGCTGTCCGCCCGGGTCACCACGCTCGTCGTCGCCATCAAGGTGACCGTCGTCCTGGTCGTGATCATCGCCGGCGCCTTCTTCATCACCGCCGACAACTACGACCCGTTCATCCCCGACGAGAAGCCCGTGCCGGCCGGCCAGAGCCTCGACTCACCGCTCATCCAGCTCATCTTCGGCTGGGCCCCGGCCAACTTCGGCGTGATGGGCATCTTCACCGCCGCGTCCGTGGTGTTCTTCGCGTTCATCGGCTTCGACATCGTCGCCACGGCCGCCGAGGAGACCAAGAACCCGCAGCGCGACATGCCCCGCGGCATCCTCGGCTCGCTGTTCATCTGCACCCTGCTGTACGTCCTGGTGTCGCTCGTCGTCACCGGCATGCAGCACTACTCCGAACTGTCCGTGGACGCCCCGCTCGCGGACGCGTTCAAGGCCACCGGGCATCCCTGGTTCGCCGGCTTCATCAGCTTCGGCGCCGCCGTCGGCCTGACGACCGTCTGCATGATCCTGCTGCTCGGCCAGACCCGGGTCTTCTTCGCGATGAGCCGCGACGGGCTGCTGCCCCGGTTCTTCTCCCGGGTCCACCCGCGCTTCAGGACCCCGCACCGGCCGACCATCCTGCTCGGCGTCGTCATCGCCGTGCTGGCCGGCTTCACCCCGCTCAACGAACTGGCCGCGCTGGTGAACATCGGCACGCTGTTCGCGTTCGTCATCGTCGCGATCAGCGTGATCATCCTCCGCCGCACCCGCCCCGACCTGCACCGCGCGTTCCGCACCCCGTGGGTGCCGGTGCTGCCGATCGTGTCGGTGGCCGCCTCGCTGTGGCTGATGCTCAACCTGCCCGCCGAGACGTGGGTCCGTTTCGGCATCTGGATGGCGATCGGCTTCGTCGTGTACTTCCTCTACAGCCGGACGCACAGCCGGATGGCCCGGGAGGAGGACACGGCGCCGACGCCGCCGGCGTCCTGACCCGCCGTACCGCCCCGCGGCCCCGCGCTTCCGGTCCGTTCCCGGGGGCGCGGGGCCGCGGCGCGTATACGGGCCCGCCTACGGCGTGACCGGGCCTCAGTCCCGGCGCGGGGCGGGCCGCACCGTACGCGGCCCGGCGACGTCGGCGCCCAGCTCCGTCACCCGGCGGCGCAGCTCACGGTCGGCCGTGACCACCAGCACCGGACGGTCGCCCGCCCCGGCCACCAGGGCCACCATGTGGTCGTCCCCGCTGCCGGGAGCCGCCGCGACCCGGACGCCCGGCACCGGCTCCACACCCCGGGCCGCGCCCTCCACCACCAGGACGATTTCCACGGGCCCCGGGCGACCGGGCACGCCCCGCTCCGCGAGATGGTCCCGCAGCCGCTCGGCGGCCCCCCGGCGGTCCCGCCACCACCCGTCGGGCACCGACCCCACGACGTTCGCGGCGTCGACGATCACGAGCAGGGAACCGGCCTCTTCCATACGGTCAGGGTCCCACGCAAGCCCGGGCAATCCCCCCGCGGGGGCGGCCGTACGGCGGGATCCCGACGCCCGCGACGCGGACCGCAGTGCGTAAGGTGAACAGGTGAACGGCGACTGGCTTCTCCGCGGCCGCGACGGCCGCCTCACCGTCTATCTGAAATCGGACGACGCCGTCCTGTGCCGCGCGGAACTCGCCCCCGGCGGCCCCTGGGAACCCTTCCGCCGGATCGGCGGCGACCTGGGGCTCCAGCAGGGACCCGCGGCCGTGGGACAGGGCGGCGACGGATACGCCCACCTGGTCTCCTGGCGGCAGGCCGGGCCGGGGGAGTCCCGCCTGGTGCACTCCACCCACTTCCGCCCGCTGCTCGCCCCGCTCGACTGGTCCCCGGTCGGCCACCCCAACGGCAGGGGCGACCGCACGGGCACGCCGGCCGTGGCCGTGGACGACCGCAGGCGCGCGTACGTCTTCGTGCGCAACGCGGGCGGCGGGGTCAGCCTGCTGGTGCAGAAGGAGCGGGGCGGCTGGTACCCGTGGCGCGACCTCAAGGGATCGAGCATCCAGGATCAACTCGCCGCCGTCTCCCGGGAGTCCGGCCTGGTCGAGGTCTACGCGGCCACGCCCGACCGGATTCTGCACTGGCGTCAGGAGGAACCCGGCAGGACGCCCACGCGGGACGAGACCGCGGACGTCGCCGCGCGCCCCGGCACGCTGCGCGCGCTGCGCACGTCCGCCGAGCGGACCACCCTGTTCTTCACCGACCAGGGCGGGGAGTTGTGCGCCTGGCGCCCCGGCGGCAAGCCGGTGCCGCTGCTCCAGGCGGCGGGGCCGGGCCCCGTCGCGGCCGTGCGCTGCGAGATAGACGGCCACGACTGCACGGTGCTCGCCCAGCGCTCGGAGAGCGGCCGGGTGGCGTTCGCGGCGTACCCCACGGAGCGGGAGCAGGCGGGCGCCTGGTGGACCGAGTCCGGCCCGCCCCTCCCGTCCGCCGCGGAGATCGCCCTGGCGGTCGACGCCCAAGGCACTCTGGTCGCCGCCACCCTCGACCCCACGGACGCGACCCTCCGCGTCACGCGCCGGAAGGCGGAGGCGGGGCTGGCGCTGGAGGGGTGGCGGGAGGTCTGAGACCTCACCGGGAGACGCCGGCTCCGGCGTCTCCCGACTCGGGCCGCCGGGTCAGGAACCGCCCCCGGTCGCCGGGGACTTCTTCGCCGACTCCGGGATCTCCTGGTCGCTGCGGATGGCCTTCCACAGCGTGGACGCCTGCGGTTCGGCGGCCACCACGCGGTTGGGGTCCTGCGTGTCGTACGCCACCGGCAGCATGATCGTCTCCATGGAGCCGGGGTCGACACCGTTCATGCTGCGCCCGAAGTCCGCGAGCGCGGTGAGCGAGGCGAGCTCGGAGTCGGTGGTGAGTGCCGCGGTCAGGGTGTCCGCGATCTTGTAGGTCTTGGTGGGGCTGCCCAGCAGGTCCTGCTTCTTGATCTCGCCGAGCAGGGCGATCATGAACTCCTGCTGGAGACCGATGCGGCCGAGGTCGCTGCCGTCGCCGATGCCGTGCCGGGTGCGGACGAACTGGAGCGACTCGGTGCCGTCCAGACGGTGGGTGCCGGCGGTCAGGTCGAGGCCGCTGGACGTGTCGTGGATGTCCTGGTCGACGGTGACCTCGACGCCGCCGATGGCGTCCACGAGGTCCTTGAAGCCGGCGAAGTCGATCTCGACGTAGTGGTCCATGCGGACGCCGGACATCTTCTCCACCGTCTTCACCACGCAGGCCGGACCGACCTGCGAGTAGATGGAGTTGAACATCACGCGCTCCGCCGACGCCACGGTGGAGCCGTCCCCGTCCTTGCACTCGGGCCGGGTCACCAGGGTGTCGCGCGGGATGCTGACCGCGACGGCCTGGGTGCGGCCCTCGGGTATGTGCATCACGAGCGCGGTGTCGGAGCGGGCGCCGGCGATCTTGCCGGTGTTCAGCTCCGCGTTGTCGCCCGCGCGGGAGTCGGAGCCGAGGATCAGGATGTTCTGGCCGGAGGTGGGCAGCTTCTCCGGGCGGTCGTCACCGATCGCCTCGTTGATGTCGACGCCGTTGATGTTGCCGTCGAGCCCGCTGTAGAGCCAGTAGGCGGTGCCGCCCGCGGCGAGGACGAGCACGAGCAGGGAGAGAAGCACGATCCGGCCGGTACGGCGCTTCTTCTGTCTGCCCCGCCCGGGGGACGAAGCGTGGGAAGGCGGCACAGGGGTGCCCAGATCATGGCTCACGGCGGGTCCTCGCAACTCGTGCCCGGAGGCAACGGCAGCAGGCCGCTCCCGTGAGGGGCCGGGTCGGTGCTGCTCAACTGACGCTTATTGGGATTGAACTATAAACATTGTTCGAGAGCGCATTCGAGTGGTGCGACGGGCCGTCGGCTCTGGTGCGGAGGGCGGTCCGGGCCGGTCCGCGCGCTCCGGGGTCATGATCCGCCGAGCGTCGGAGGCGGTGGTGAGCTGGGACGTTTGTTCGGGTGTGCATATGATGTGGCGAATTCTTGAGTCATCTGTGGACTCCTGAGCACGGCGCGGGAAGGGGCGGTACGCATGCGCGGCAGGCGTGCGCAGCAGGCGGACCGGCGGCCCCAACCGGGAGCTGAAGCCGGGACGGGACCGCGGCAGTCGCGCGTGACGGCTGCGGCCTCGGGGTCGTGGCTGCTGCGCGGCAACGACGACCGCCTGGCCGTGTACGCGATCTCCGAGGCGGGCGTGCACCGCTGGACGGAGGTCTCTGCCGGCAGCGGGAACTGGGGCGGGCCCGACCTCTTCCCTGTTGAAGGGCTGACAGGGGTGACCGTCGGCCAGGGGGCCAATCGCTACGTCCACCTTCTGGGGCGCAGGGAGAGCCGCCAGGACGGCGGGGCGGCGAAGGTCGATCTGGTCTACGCCGTGCAGTACCAGTCGGGGCGGACGCTCGGGGACTGGCGTTCCCTGGGCAACCCGTTCCGGGACCCGAAGGACGGCGCGACGCTCGGCGAGCCGGCCGTAGGGGTGGACGGGCAGGGCACGGTCCATGTGTTCGTCTCGGGCGCTCCTGGCGGGATCATGCTGCGGCGGGAGTCCCGCAGCGGGGCGTGGGAGGCATGGAAGGACCTGCGCGGCGGAGCGGTCGCCGGTCCGCCGACGGCCGCCGCGACCTCCGCCGGCCTGGTGGAACTTCTCGCGCCGGGGAACCGCTCCGTGATGCGCTGGGTGCAGACGGAGCCGGGGGCGGACCTGCGTCGGGCGCAGGACCTCACGCCTGCACCGGCGCCCGGCTCGACCGCACTGCTCGAGACCGCCCCCGGCGTTTTCACCGCGTACTGGTCCGAGTGGAGCGGGACGGGTGTCTACGCGCAACGGCCCGGCGAATGGGCCTTCCCCGTGGGCGGGGCTCCGGCGGAGGGGCCGCTCGCCACGCTCCGCGCGACCCTGGACGGTTACGACTGCACGGTCCTCGCCCACCGCGGGCGCACAGGGACCGCCGTCATCGGCGTCTGCGGCACCGGCGGCGAGGCGGAGGGGCTGTGGTGGACAGACACCGGGGTCGCCTGTCTCGGTACCCCCGCCCTGGCGTTGGACGGGCGGGGGCGCGTCGTCGTGGCGGTCGTCACCGAGACCGGAGCCGTCCTGATCAACCGGCAGCGGCCGGAACCAGGTCTGACGTTGTCCGACTGGCATCCCCTGCCCGTCGGCTGAGCAGACCTCACCGCGTCCCTGGCTGAGTGGGGGCGACACCGCCACACGCTTGGGCGCTCTATACACCAGACCGTTCTAAAAAGCCAGAGTGGACAAAGGTTGTACGGCCCATCAGTGATGATCATCACAGCATCACAGGGTGTCAAACAAGTCTCCTCACCTGGACTTTTAAGAAACGATTATGTGAAAGTTTGATGGTTCGCCGCTGTGCGGTGAATGTGACGTTGGGGATGTTAGGCCCCGGAATCGGTAGTGCGAGCTTCCTCCACGCCGAGGCCACACCGAGAGGTGTGCGAGCCTCGAGGGCGGAGCCGCTGGGCATGGATGGTGGAAGCCTCGTGGGCGGCTCGGACAACCCTGAAGCCGGAGCGCTGATCTCGGCGTACCGGGCGACAGTGCCGACCGGGGCGAGACAGGTCGTCGCCCGCGGCGTGCCGACCCCGGTCCGCAAGGCCGTGAAGTCGTCGCTCAGCGCCGCCGACTCCGTGCGCTCCGCCGCCGTGGTCTGGGCGATGGGAGGCAGGAAGAACGCGCCCCGTCACAGCCCCGCGTACAGCAGGCGCGTCGTCAGGGTGGGCCGCCGCCACATGCGTGCGCTGCTGGTCGAAGGGGCGACGGAATGGGCGGCTCGCGCGCGCAACCTGAACATCGTGGTCTCCCTCCTGGAGTCGGCGGGCGTCGACTACTTCTGCGTCCGGGGTACGAGCTCCGGGCTGCCGGCCGTCGCGGTCCCCGCCGCCGCTCGTCCCGTGGTCGAGGAGTTGCTGCGGCTGGCATTCGAGCAGGCCCCTGGCTATGTGGGCCCGGCGGGGGGTAACGAAGCCCGCATGCATCCCGGTCACGACGAGCGGTCGTGGCGGCAGCTGCGCAAGCACAAGGTTCTGCGGGTCGCCTGGTACGTGTGCGATCCCACCCAGCAGCTGGTCTTCGGTGCGGCCAACGGATGTGACGTGGAGATGTGGACGGAGCGGGGCGGTCAGCTGTGTGCTCCGCGCCCCAACCGTGTCATCGACGCAGTCCCGGCCGGCTCGCCGCGCAAGCCGGCTCCGCAGAGTCTCTTCAGCCCGATACCTCCCCTTTACCGCACGGGGGAGGCCAGGACGCTGGCCGAGTTCGCCGTCCCGCTGCCGGAGGACCACCAGTTCCCCATCGACGTCGTCTACACATGGGTCGACGACTCCGATCCGGCCTGGCGGGCGTCGCGCGACCGTGCGCGCGACGGCGTCCACACGCAAGAGCTGCACGAGCAGGCGGCGAACGACTCCCGGTACACCAGCCGGGACGAGCTGCGCTATTCGCTGAGGTCGCTCCACCAGAACGCGCCCTGGGTGCGCAACATCTACCTGGTGACGGCGGGCCAGGCGCCGTCGTGGCTTCGGACGCAGCCGAACCTCCGCGTGGTGGATCACCGCGAGATCTTCTCCGACGCCTCCGCGCTGCCGACGTTCAACTCGCACGCCATCGAAAGCCAGCTGCACCACATACCGGGCCTTTCGGAGTGCTTCCTCTACCTGAACGACGACGTGTTCTTCGGCCGGCCGGTGACGCCGTCGCACTTCTTCCATTCGAACGGCATCACCAAGTTCTTCCCCTCGCCGGCGCTGATACCCGGTGGAGCGATCTCTTCGGAGGATCTCCCGGTCAACGCAGCCGGAAAGAACAGCCGCTGGATCATCGCTCAGAAGTTCGGCACCGCCATATCCCAGAAGGTGAAGCACACACCGCACGCGCTGCGCAGGAGCGTCCTGCAGGAGATAGAGGAAACCTTCGTGGAGCAGCATGCGGCCACAGCGCACTCACGCTTCCGGTCCCCCGGCGACGTGCCGATCGCCTCGTCGCTCCACCACTACTTCGCGTACCACTCCGCCCGGGCCACGGTCGGGGAGATCCAGTACCGGTATGTCGACCTCTCGTCCGACCTGGCCCAGCGCCGTCTGAATCTGCTCCTCGCCAGGCGGAACATGGACACCTTCTGTCTCAACGACACCGTGGCGTCGGCCGACCCGGAGGCCCAGCGGGACATGCTGAAACGTTTCCTTGACGCCTACTTCCCGGTGCCCAGCCCCTATGAGGCCGCGGAACAGGACCACGCCCTCGCAGCCGCCAGTGAGCTCCACGGCGCATGAGCACCTACGACGTCACCCTGGTCGTGCCGGTACACAACGTGGAGCAGTACCTCGGGGAATGCCTGGACTCCATCGAGGCGCAGACGGTGTTCGAGCGCTGCGAGGTCGTGCTGGTCGACAACGGCAGTACGGACGGCTCGTACCGCCTCTGTGCCCAGTTCGCCCGTCGGCATGCCAACGTCACCGTCCTGGTCCGCCATGGCGGTGGTGCGGGAGCGGCCCGCAACCTCGGCATGGACCGTGCCACGAGTCCGCGCATCACGTTCTGCGACTCCGACGACGTTCTCCCGCCCACCGCGGTCGAACGCATGCTGGACGCCTCCCGGGCGACCGGCGCCGACGTGGTGGTCGGGGCCATGGAGACCTTCCCCCGGCCGACCAAATGGGCCTGGAAGCATCACTTCGGCAAGGGCGACCGGACCTTCGGCGGCCTTGCCGAGGCGCCTGAGCTGGTGCACAGCGCGAGCGCCTGCAACAAGCTGTTCGACCTGACCTACCTCCGCTCCCGCGGCATCCGCTTCGCGGAGAGAGTCCACTTCGAGGACGCGTACGTCGGTGTCTCCGCGCTCCTGCTCGCCACGCGGATCGCCCTGGTCGACGCCTGCGTCTACCGGTACCGCAAGCGCGCCGCGGGGGACTCGACCATGGACGCGATCTGGACGCGGCGGCAGAACTACTGGGACCACCTTCAGCTCGTCGAGTATCTGCACCGGCTGGGTGCGGGCCTGCCCGCCGACTCCAAGGCGGTGCTCGATCTGTTCCTGGTGCGGAGCTACCAGGGATTCGCGCTTCGGGCCCCTGATCTTTTCGAGGGGGCGGAGCTCGAGGAGATCTTCTCGCGGTGCCGCGCGGTCTACCGGGACGTTCCGCCCGACCTGATCGTCCGGGCCACCGCGGACGCGCGTCATCGCGTGGCCTACCTCGCCTTCGTCACCGGGGACTTCGCCCTGTTCGCGGACCGGGCGGCCCGACTGCACAAGCTGTCCGTGCGCGACGGCGTCCCGTACCTCGTCGACGGACTTCCCCAGCAGTTGGGTGAGCTGGCGCAGGCATCCCCCTTCACGGCCCACCTGGAACACGTCCGCCTGCTGCCGGGCACGGGGATGCTGCGGCTCTCCGGACGGTTCGAGGCCAGCGGCATGCCCCTCGTCCGCCCACTGGCCGGGCACCTGGGCCTGCGAGTGAGGGGCAGCCGCCTCAGCGTCCCCGCCACGCAGGTCCGCCGGCGGGACCTGAAGCACGCCCGGACCGACACGGAGTGGGGCGGCTTCACCGCGGACCTGCCCCTCGACGCCCTGCGGGAAGGCGTCCACGACCTCGAATTCGTCGTCGACTCCGAGGGCGGTCAGGCGGCGACCCCGTGCCTGGTCGCCGCCGGCTATCTGCGCGGGGCGCGCGTCGTCCAGCACGGCCGGACCCGGGTCGTGCCCCATTGGAAAGGCAAGAACCGGGCCGTCCTGATGGTCCACGGAGCGGGACCCGGGCGCGGCGTCCTGCGCGGTCTTCTCGCCAAGGACGCCAAGCACGTGCTGCGGCGCAGGCCGTTCTGGAAGCAACGGCTGATCCGGCTGCTCACCAAGCCGCTGGCACCGCTGTTTCTCGGCCGGGAGATCTGGCTGTTCGGCGAGCGTGGCGACACGGCACAGGACAACAGCTGGCACCTGTTCCGGCACGTGCGCACGGTCGAGAAGCGGCGCGGGGCGTACTACCTCATCCGGGCGGGCAGCGCCGACCGGGCTCGTCTGTCAGGGCTGGGGCACGTCGTCACGCACAGTTCCTGGAAGCACAAGCTGTTGATGCTCCATGCATCCGCCCTGGTCAACTCCTACGACATCGACACCTACATGCTGCCCGACGGCTGGGACCGCACCCGTTACCTCAAGCATGTGAACTGGCGGGTGGGTGCTCGCAGGGTCTTCCTCCAGCACGGAGTGACGGACAAGGACGTCAGTAAAGGGCTGCACCGCAACCGCACGGGCGTCGACCTCATCCTCGCGGTGAGCAGCCAGGAGGCGCGCTTCCTGTCGGAGGAACTCGGCTACGAGGAGCAGGTGGAGGTGACCGGCTTCCCCCGTTTCGACGCACTGGTCCCGGACCGGGGCAGGCGCACCGTGCTGTTCATGCCGACGTGGCGCGCCTATCTGACCGTCGCCTCGTACAGCCGCGACGGCGGCGGAAGCGACGCGGACCGGGTCATGCGCGACCGTTTCCTCACCTCCGCGTACCGGGAATTCATGGACCGCTTCCTGAATCACCCGGAACTCCTGGCGGCCCTGGAACTGTACGACTACACGCTGGATTTCCTGCCGCACTACGAGATGCGGTCGATGCTCGGGGACATGCTCGCGGGGCGGGACCGGGTGCGGATCGTCGACCAGAACGACGTCGGTGTGCAGGAGGCCATGCGGCGGTGTGATCTCTTCGTGACGGACTGGTCGTCCACGGCCTTCGACGTCGCCTACCTCGGAACTCCCGTCGTGTATGCGCAGTTCGACGCCGAGGAGTACTGGGGCGGGCACTACCGGAAGGGCTACTTCGACGCCCGCCGGGACGGCTTCGGGCCGGTCGGGGAGACCGTCGACGAGGTCGTGGGCGAAGTGGTCCGCTACCTGAGGGGCGGTTGCCGGAGGGAGCCCCACTATCTGTGGCGGGTCGAGCAATTCTTCGCCCATCGGGATCGGCAGAACAACGTGAGGACGTCGGAAGCGATCCAGCGTCTCGTCCGGGGATCGAATCATTGATGTCGTGTGCCAGGAGGAATTGTGTCCCAAGTCGAGCGTGACGTAACTGTCGTCGTGCCGTTCCGCGACGTCCAGAACTTCTTCCCGGAGTTTCTGGACTCGGTGGCCGTGCAGACCGCTTTCGCGCGTGCGCAGGTGATTCTCGTCGACAACGGCAGCACGGACCGGTCGGTGGCCATCGCGGAGGAGTTCGCCGCCCGGCATCCCAACGTCGACGTGGTCTCGCAGCCCGAGGGCCGGGCCGGCGACGCCCGCAACATGGGCATGGACATGGCCGTGACGCCGTACATCGTCTTCTGGGACGCCGACGACACCGTGCCGGAGCGGTCCCTCGAGGTGCTGCGGAACACCATCGTCAAGACCAGAGCCACCGTCGTCGTGGGCCGTGAGAAGCATGTGCCGAGGCCGGTCAAGGCTCCGTGGCACAAGTACTTCGGCAAGAGCGTCAAGACCGTGGGCAGCGTCGTGGACATCCCGGACCTGATCCACTCGGCGTCCTGCTGGAACAAGATGTTCGACCTCGACCTGCTCCGCTCGCAGGGCATACGGTTCGGCACCGGCACCGCTTTCGAGGACGCCTACGTCTCTATCCCCGCCCTGCTGCTGTCGGAGCGCATCGCGCTGGTCGACGCTCCCGTGTACGAGTACCGCAGGCGCGGCGACGGCACCTCCGTGATGGACACCATCTGGGACCTCCCGCAGAACTACGCGGACCAGCTGCTGATGCTCGAGTACCTCGCCGGGATGCGCCAGGGACTCACGCCCTACCAGCAGGAAACCTTGGAGCGGTTCCTGATCCGGAGCATGCAGGGCTTCCTGGTGAGGGCCCCGCAGATCTTCGGTGAGGCCGACTGCCGGCAGCTCTTCGAGCGGTGCCGCGCGCTCTACTGGGGAATCACCTCCGAGCAGATCGCCCGCAGTACGAACGACACCAGGCACCGGATTCCCTATCTCGCCCTGCACTTCGCGGACTTCGACCTCTTCTACCGGCCGGCCTCCGTGCTGGGCCCGGTCCACGGCCGTGAGGGCGACCTCTACGTCGACTATCCGGGAACGTCCTGGGGACTGCCCCTCACCAAGGTCTCGTCCGTCCCGGCACAGATCGAGGGAATGACCGGGGGGCAGGACGGCACCGTGGTGCTCCACGGCCGCTTCTCGGTCAACGGGATCCCCGACCAGCTGCTCGCCGGACTGGAGCTCCAGGTCTGGTTCGAGCGCAGCGGCAGAACTCTTCCGGCGGTGAACCACGGGCAGGCCCAGGACGGACCTGCGCAGAGGGGAGCGGTGTTCACCGTGACCGTCGACCCCGGTCAGTTCCCGGCCGGTTCCTTCCCCGTACGCCTGGTGGTGTGCACGCGCGGCAGGGACGTCTCGCGCCCCTGTTCGGTCTCCCCGGCCCTGAACCACCAAGCGCCCGTGGGCGGGTCCCGCGGCTCGGCACGCATCACCGCCGACGGCGGGACCGCCCAGCTCGTGGTCGAATCCGCCCCGCACTGATCAGTGTCCGCTCCAGAGATGGGGTGTTGTCAGAAAACAGGAGTTACACGTGCTCGATCCCCTCTACGCCGTCGCCGTCGTGGTGCCCGTCTACAACACGGAGAGATACCTCCAGGAATGCCTGGACTCGCTGGCACGCCAGACGATCTTCGACCGCGTCCAGGTGATAGTGGTCGACAACGGCAGCAGTGATCGTTCGCCCGAGATCGCCGCGAGGTTCGCCGCGGCGCACCAGAACGTATGGGCGCTCGTACACCCGGAGGGGAAGGCCGGCGGGGCCAGGAACGCGGGAATGGACCTGGTCAACGCCCGCTACATCACGTTCTGCGACTCCGACGACGTCCTGCCTGAGAACGCCTTGGAATCGATGTGGCGGACCGCGGTCAAGGAGCGTGTGCCGCTCACCATCGGGCGGATGGAGACGTTCCCGGAGGAGACCAAGTGGCCGTGGCTGCGCTACTTTGGGAAGCAGGTCCAGGTGCACCCCGGCATCGAGAACATCCCGGAGATGATTCACGGCGGCAGCGCCTGCCACAAACTCTTCGACGTCGACTTCATCCGCGCGAACGACATCCGGTTCCGCGAGGGCGTGCACTTCGAGGACGCCTTCTTCTCGGTCCCCGCGATGCTGCTCGCCGACCGGATCGCGGTGGTACCCACCACCGTCTACCGGTACCGCAAGCGGGCTGCGGAGGACTCGACCATGGACAAGCTGTGGGAACGCCCGGAGAACTACTGGGACCACCTCCTTCTGGAGGAGTACCTGATGACCCTCCGGCACCGCCTCTCCGGCCACCGGCAGGAGGTTCTCAACCGGTTCCTGGTACGCAGCTACCAAGGTTTCGCCCTGCGTGCGCCTCAGATCCTGCCCGAGCCCGAACTGTTCGCACTGTTCGAGCGTGCCCGTGCCGTCTACACGCTGGTACCGCCCGACGCCGTCCTGGCCTCCACGCACGACACCCGCCATCGGGTGCCCTTCCTGGCCATGTACATGAACTCGTTCGAGCTCTTCGCCCACCCCGAGCGGTCCCTCAGGGGCGTGTACGGACGGGGCGGAGATCTCTATCTCGACATCGCGGTGCAGAGCGTGCTGCTTCCGCTGACGAAGATCTCCTCCACCAGCGTGCACGTGGAACGGATCCGGGCGAATCCCAGGTCCGGAGAAATGCTCGTGGCCGGCCGGTTCGTGCTCAACGGACTTCCCATGAGCAAGCCCATGCGCAACTCCCTCCAACTCTGGGTGGAGAAGAGCGGTCAGATGGTGCCCGCACAGCAGGTGTGGCGCAGTGACCTGGTGGCCACACGTGACGACCTGGCCTGGGGCGGGTTCGAGGCCGTCGTCCCGGCCCACGCCCTCGGGGACGGCGAGTTCCCGCTGAAGCTGGTGTTCTGCACGTCCGGCCGTGACGTCTCCCGCCAGTGCATGATCACCACCGCGATGCTGCGCGGCGCGCGGCCGATGAAGGTCGCGGACCGCTATGTGCTCCCCCTGTCGAAGGGGAAGGACAACGCCGTGCTGGTCGTCCGGGAAGCGCGGGGCCGCGCCGGGGACAAGGCATGGGAAGACTTCCTCGAGGGCCTCGACGAGGACCAGAAGAAGCGCAAGGCGCCCTTCTGGCGTGCCCGCGCCATCCGGCGGTCCACACTCCGGTTCTTCCGCCGCAAGGAGATCTGGCTGATCGCGGAGCGCAGGGACACGGCACAGGACAACAGCCTTCATCTGTTCCGGTACCTGCGGAAGCACGAACGCCGGCGCAAGGCCTACTACATCATCGAGAAGAACAGCCCCGACCGTGCCAAGCTGAAGGGCCTGGGCAACGTGGTGGCGCACAGCTCCTGGAAACACAAGCTGCTCATGCTGCACGCGTCGCTGCTCATCAACGCCTATGACATCGACTCGTACATGCTGCCCGACGGCTGGGACCGCACCGCCTATCTCAAGCACCTCAACTGGCGCGTCGGCGCCCGGCGGGTCTTCCTCCAGCACGGCGTCACGGACGAGGACGGCAGCAAGGCCCTGCACCGCAACCGGACCGGGGTGGACCTGGTGTTCGCCACCAGCGACCGGGAAGCCGAGTACTTCTCCGAGCACATGCACTACTGGGACCAGGCCAAGGCGCTGGGCTTCCCGCGGTTCGACGCGCTCCAGCCGGACCGCGGCCGGCGCCGTGTCCTGCTGATGCCCACCTGGCGCAAGTACCTGACGGTCCCCTCCTACCTCCAGCAGGACGGCGCCGACACGGAAGCGGTGAACGAGATCTTCCGGGAGTCGTCCTACCGGGACTTCCTGGTACGGCTGCTGAGCCACCCGAAGCTGATGGAGGCGCTGGAGCACTACGACTACGTGCTGGACTTCCTCCCGCACTACGAGATGCGGAACATGGTCGACGGCGTCGTTCCGGACCACCCGCGGGTACAGCGTCTGGACCAGACGAAGGTCAGCGTCCAGACGGCCCTGCGTCAGTGCGACCTGTTCATCACCGACTGGTCCTCGGTCCACTTCGACATGGCTTACCTCGGCACGCCGCTCGTCTACGCCCGTTTCGACCCGGACGAGTACTGGGCGAAGCACGCCCGCAAGGGCTACTTCGACGCGGTGTTCGACGGGTTCGGGCCGGTCTGCGGAGACGTCGAGGAAGTGGTGACCGAAGTGATCCGCTACCTCGGCAGCGGCTGTGTGCGCGAGGCGGAGTACGACCGCCGGGCCCGTGCCTTCTTCGCCTTCCAGGACCGCGACAACTGCGCCCGCGCCACGGCCGCGATCGCCCAGCTGGCGGCGTCGGACGTCTGAGACCCTGCCGCCGGACAGGCGTCACCGCCCGCCCGGCGGCAGGGCACGTGAGCCAACGGGAAGAGGCGCGGGGAGCCGCACATCTGCCGTAGCAGGTGTGCGGCTCCCCACGCCTCTCAGGACCGGGGAGCGCAGCGCTTACGCGGGAACGCTCGCCACCCCCGCCTCCAGGAACCGCTTCCCGTTCACCCGCTCCGACACACCCTCCCGGTCCAGGTACGGCGTGATGCCGCCCAGGTGGAAGGGCCAGCCGGCGCCCGTGATCAGGCACAGGTCGATGTCCTGGGCCTCGGCGACGACGCCCTCGTCGAGCATCAGGCCGATCTCCTGGGCCACCGCGTCCAGCACCCGGTCGCGGACCTGCTCCTCCGTGAGGACCGTGTCGCCCTGCTTCAGCAGCGCCGCGACCTCGGGGTCGAGCTCCGGCTTGCCGGAGTCGTAGACGTAGAAGCCGCGCTTGCCGGCCTTGACGACGGCGGCGAGGTTCGGGGAGACCGTGAAGCGGTCCGGGAAGGCCCGGTTGAGGGTCTCCGAGACGTGCAGGCCGATCGCGGGGCCGACCAGCTCCAGCAGGACCAGCGGGGACATCGGCAGGCCGAGCGGCTCCACCGCCTTCTCCGCGACCTCGACGGGCGTGCCCTCGTCGATGACGTTCTGGATCTCGCCCATGAAGCGGGTCAGGATGCGGTTGACGACGAACGCCGGGGCGTCCTTCACCAGCACCGCGGTCTTCTTCAGCTTCTTGGCGACGCCGAACGCCGTGGCCAGCGACGCGTCGTCGGTCTTCTCGCCGCGCACGATCTCCAGCAGCGGGAGCACCGCGACCGGGTTGAAGAAGTGGAAGCCGACGACCCGCTCGGGGTGCTTCAGCTTCGACGCCATCTCCGTCACGGAGAGGGAGGAGGTGTTCGTCGCGAGGATCGCGTGCGCCGGGGCGACCGCCTCGACCTCCGCGAACACCTGCTGCTTGACACCCATCTCCTCGAACACCGCTTCGATGATGAAGTCGGCGTCCGCGAAGCCCTCGGCCTTGTCCAGCACACCGGTGACCAGCGCCTTCAGGCGGTTGGCCTTGTCCTGGTTGATACGGCCCTTGCCGAGCAGCTTGTCGATCTCGGCGTGGACGTAGCCCACACCCTTGTCGACGCGCTCCTGGTCGATGTCCGTGAGGACGACCGGCACCTCCAGGCGGCGCAGGAAGAGCAGCGCGAGCTGGCTGGCCATCAGACCGGCGCCGACGACGCCCACCTTGGTGACCGGACGCGCCAGGTTCTTGTCCGGGGCGCCCGCGGGACGCTTGCCGCGCTTCTGCACCAGGTTGAACGCGTAGATGCCGGCGCGCAGTTCACCGCCCATGATCAGGTCGGCGAGCGCCTGGTCCTCGGCGTCGTAACCCTTCTGGAGGTCGCCGTCCTTGGCGGCGGCGATGATGTCCAGGGCGCGGTAGGCGGCCGGGGCCGCGCCGTGCACCTTGGAGTCCGCGACGAAGCGGCCCTTGGCGACGGCCTGGTCCCAGGCCTCGCCGCGGTCGATCGCCGGACGCTCGACCGTGATCTCGCCCTTGAGGACGGACGCGGTCCAGATCAGCGACTGCTCCAGGAAGTCCGCGCCCTCGAACAGCGCGTCCGCGATGCCGAGTTCGTAGACCTGCTTGCCCTTGAGCTGGCGGTTCTGGTTGAGGCTGTTCTCGATGATCACCGAGACGGCCTTCTCCGCGCCGATCAGGTTCGGCAGCAGGGTGCAGCCGCCCCAGCCGGGTACCAGGCCGAGGAAGACCTCGGGGAGCGAGAAGGCGGGCAGGGCCGCCGACACCGTGCGGTACGAGCAGTGCAGGCCGATCTCGACGCCGCCGCCCATGGAGGCGCCGTTGTAGTACGCGAAGGTCGGCACGGCCAGCTTCGACAGCCGCTTGAAGACGTCGTGGCCGCCCTTGCCGATGGCCAGCGCGTCCTCGTGGCGCTTCAGCAGCTCGACGCCCTTGAGGTCGGCGCCGACCGCGAAGATGAACGGCTTGCCGGTGACGCCGACGCCGACGATCTCGCCGTCCGCGGCCTCCTTCTCGACCTGGTCGATCGCGGCGTCGATGTTCGCCAGCGACTGCGGGCCGAGGGTGGTCGGCTTGGTGTGGTCGTGACCGTTGTCCAGCGTGATCAGCGCGAACCGGCCCGCGCCCAGGGGCAGGTCGAAGTGGCGTACGTGCGCCTGGGTGACGACCTCGCCCGGGAACAGCTCGGCCGCACCCTTCAGAAGCTCTGCGGTGGTGCTCACTTGTCCCCCTCGAAGTGCGGGTTCTCCCAGATGACCGTCGCGCCCATGCCGAAGCCGACGCACATGGTGGTCAGGCCGTAGCGGACGTGCGGCTGCTCCTCGAACTGGCGGGCCAGCTGCGTCATCAGGCGGACGCCGGAGGAGGCCAGCGGGTGGCCGAACGCGATGGCGCCGCCGTACTGGTTGACGCGCGCGTCGTCGTCGGCGATGCCGTAGTGCTCCAGGAACGCCAGCACCTGGACGGCGAAGGCCTCGTTGATCTCGAACAGGCCGATGTCGGAGATGGACAGGCCCGCCTGCGCGAGCGCCTTCTCCGTGGCCGGGATCGGGCCGTAGCCCATGACCTCCGGCTCCACACCCGCGAAGGAGTAGGAGACCAGGCGCATCTTGACCGGCAGCCCGTTCTCGCGGGCGAAGTCCTCGGAGGCGATGACCGAGGCCGTGGCGCCGTCGTTCAGGCCGGCCGCGTTGCCCGCGGTGACCCGGCCGTGCACGCGGAACGGCGTCTTCAGGCCCGCCAGGTTCTCCAGCGTGGTGCCCGGACGCATCGGCTCGTCGGCGGTGACCAGGCCCCAGCCCGTCTCGCCCGCCTCCTCGTTGGTGCGGCGCACCGAGATCGGCACCAGGTCGGCCTGGATCTTGCCGTTGGCGTACGCCTTGGCGGCCTTCTCCTGGGAGCGCACCGCGTACTCGTCGGCGCGCTGCTTGGTGATGCTCGGGTAGCGGTCGTGCAGGTTCTCCGCGGTCATGCCCATGAACAGGGCGGACTCGTCGACCAGCTTCTCGGAGACGAACCGCGGGTTCGGGTCCACGCCCTCACCCATCGGGTGGCGGCCCATGTGCTCGACACCGCCCGCGATGGCGACGTCGTACGCGCCGAAGGCGACGGAGCCGGCCACCGTGGTGACGGCGGTCAGCGCGCCGGCGCACATGCGGTCGATGGAGTAACCCGGCACGGACTGCGGCAGGCCCGCGAGGATGCCCGCCGTGCGGCCGATGGTCAGGCCCTGGTCGCCGATCTGCGTGGTCGCGGCGATGGCGACCTCGTCGATCTTCTTCGGGTCGAGACCCGGGTTGCGGCGCAGCAGCTCCCGGATCGCCTTGACGACGAGGTCGTCGGCACGGGTCTCGTGGTAGATGCCCTTCGGGCCCGCCTTGCCGAACGGGGTACGGACGCCGTCGACGAAGACGACGTCCCTGACGGTACGAGGCACGATGGCTCTCCTCCAGGTACGGGATGCTGAGCGCTTGCTTACGCCCCATGCTACTTGCGGGTAACGTCGCTGCACACCCCCGTCGGCCGGAGCGGCGAACATCACACGACCGGCCCCCGCGAACAGGGGTGGAACATCACCGGCCCGGCCGCCGCGAACAGGGGCCGAACATCCCCCGCCCGGCCCCCGGACACGGAGGCGGACATCACACGGCCGGCCCCCGCGAACGAGGGCCGGCCGTGTGTCGTGTCGCGGGCGGTGCTACGACCGCCAGAGCCGCCGCCGCAGGCCCCGGCGCAGCCGCGCCCGGGTGCTGACCCGCTCGTTGCGGCCGGAGATCCGGCGGGCCACCGAGGCGGCCCGGTTCTCCCGCACCTCCAGCTCACCGGCCGGATGCGCGAACAGCCCGCCGCCGGTGCTCATCGCGATCTCCGCCGTGTACGTCCCGGGCGGGACGTCGGAGAGGTCGACGCCCTCCTTGTCCGCCGAGGTGAAGTACCCGAAGGAGTACGAGCCGAAGTCGCCCGGAGCCATCAGCGGGCGCACCTTGTCCTCCCGCTTCACCGCCTTGAGCGCCACGGTGTGCGTGCCGGCCTCGCCGCGCAGCGTGAGGTAGTACGTCGAGTGGGTCGCGCGGTCCGCGTTGCGGCCGGGCAGGAAGAACACGCCGTACACCCGGAGCTTCGGGCCCTCCATCGCGAACCGCTTCAGCGCGAACACGGACCCGCCGGGGCCGGCCGCCGTGAGGTCGCGCTTGATCACCCGGACGCTCCTCGCGTCACCTCTGAGGACCACCTCGCGCCCCCCGGAGGCGGCACGCCGGTCGATCGCCCGGTAGGCGACCAGCGGCACCCTGCGGTCGATGGCCTCGCTCGCGCTGGTCACCCGCGCGAACACGTCGTACACGCCGTCGGGCAGCGAGTCGAACAGCTCCCGCGCCTCGCAGGTGAAGCCGCCGTCCTTGTAGGACGCGAAGTGCGTGTCGAAGTACTTCAGGTACAGCTGGTCCACCGGCACGGTCTTCGCGTCGGCCACCCATGCCTGCTCGTCCCGCACCAGCACGAGCTGCTTGGTCTCCCGCCCGCCGGCCTCCTCGCCCTCGTCGGCGGAGACGCCGGGCAGGAAGGCGTGCCCGGACAGGGTGGCCTGCTCGGGGGTGAGCTGCGCGGCGGTCAGCACGCCCGCCGCCGTGTCCCGCGCCCGCAGGTCCGCCAGATGCTCGGTGGCGGCGTCCTCGTCCACCTCGTTCGAGCCGATCTGCACCTCGCCGAACCGCGGCACCGTGCCCTCGGTCAGCGCGTAGATGACGCTGAGGATCACCGAGAGGCCCTGCCGCGTCACCTCCGCGTGCTTGACCAAAGCGGGCGATTCCACCATGAAGAAGTTGAAATTGGAGTACTTCCGCAGGGCCGGGAGGAAATGGACGACGTGTTCCTCGTACTGGTAGTCCTTCGTCGAGGAGAACAGGTAGATGTTCCGGTCCAGGTCCGTGGTCTCCGCCAGCAGCTCCGGCAGCACCGAGTCGAGCCGGTCCACGTTCTCCTGCGGCTGGCCCTCGCCGAGGACCCACTCGCCGAGCACGCCGTGCCCCTGGGAGTAGCTGCCGATGAAGTACTGCGGCGTGGAGGCGACGATGTGCCGGTAGCCGTACTTCAGCGCGTAGAAAATGGCGGCGCTGCCGCCCTTCGAGGAACCGGCGAGAACCACCGTCTCCCGGGCAAGACCCAGCTTTTCCCGGTAGTGGGTAATCAGTTCCTCGACGGCGTCCGGAACGGAGAAGTCCATCGCCCGCGCCACGTAGTACGACGGGCCTCCGTCGAACCGGTCGCGGATTCGCAGCACGTTGCACTGGACGCCCGAAAGAGCGGCGCCGAATCCGTACTTCGAGCCCACGGAGGAAAACACTACGAGCAGGTTGCCGTGATCACCCGCAGCGGGCGTGAACTCGTACTCGATCTCCCAGTTGCCGTATTTCTCCACACGTATCTCGGGCGTGCGGATCGTCGCTGTCCTGTAGTTTTCGGACGTGCGGGGGAGTGTGTCCGAATGCTGCGGGTTGGCCGGGCGAACCTGGGTGGGTTCCATGAAATGGTGCCCCTTGTTCCTGTCAGAGATTTTCCGTTCGGAGTTCAGGCCGCTCCGCAGGAAACTTCCTCCGACGTGGGGTACGGGCGTTTTCGCAGGAAGAGCAGCCGGGACGAGGCTAACGCATGCCCCCGCCGCGGAGCGAGAGGCGGACCTGTGCCTCGTTCCGCGTATTCCCGGTCACCCGCGACGCATGCCGCCGGCGCTTGCGAATGCGGGTCAAGTGACCTTCACCGTCGTCGAGCGGGCTCCACACAATACAGGGCGGTACGGGCGGCCTCGGGGTCCGGAGTCCGCCAGCCCCGCACCCCGATGGTCACCCGCTCCCCGGGCAGCAGCGTCACCGGCCCCCGGTCGGCGGCCGCCCCCGGGTCCAGCCGGTCGGCCTGGAGCAGCAGGTCCCGCACCAGGGTGCGGGCGGTGACCGTGACCCCCTCGGGCGCGAGCGCCACCCCGAACTCCGGGCGCGGGTACGGGATGTCGCGGTCCGCCGCCGGGAAGTGCAGCGCCCGCAGCGGCTCGCTGCCGGCAGGGTCCGGGGCGTCGGCGACGAGGAACTCCCCGGGACCGGCCGGGACCAGCTCCGCCGGGACCTCGACGAGCGCCACGGTCCGCGGGTCCGCCGCGCACTCCGGTTCCGCCTCCGCCAGCACCCGTCCGTCCACCGCCATCCGCCGCAGCCGCAGGACGGTCCGCCACTGATCGGCGGCCTGGTTGACGGCGGCCACGACCAGGCGCCGCCCGCCGCCGACGCCGTCACCGCCCGCGTCCCCGTCGCTGCCCCTGTCCGTCCGCACGGTCAGCAGCCGGTCCGCGTACAGCCGGCGCAGCTCGTGGTACAGCGGCTTCTCCCGTCCGTCGCCGTCGATCGCGGACCAGGAGGTCACCGGCCAGCAGTCGTTGAGCTGCCACACCACGGTGCCCGCGCACACCGGCCAGTGCGAGCGCCAGTGCTCGATCCCGGCCGCCACCGCACGCACCTGGTTCAGCTGCGTCAGATAGTGCCAGCGGTCGAAGTCCCCCTCGGGCACGGCGAAATGACGGGTCAGCCCGCGCTCCAGCTTGCCGTTGCCGTCCGCCGCCTTCTGGTGGTGCAGCACACCGGGGGAGTCCGCCGCGAGTTCCTCCCCGGGCAGCGCCCGCCGGAGCGTGGCGTACGCGGGCGGCGCCTGCCAGCCGAACTCGGCGACGAAACGCGGTACGTCCAGGTGGTAGTCGGCGTAGTCCCTGCGGTTCCACACCTCCCACGAGTGGTGCGTGCCGTGCGCCGGGTCGTTGGGGTGGCGCAGCCACGACCCGGACCACGGACTGCCCGCCGTGTACGGCCGGGTCGGGTCCGACTCGGCCACCACGCGCGGCAGCAGGCCCAGGTAGTAGCCCTCGCCCCAGGAGTCCCCGGCCAGCGCGGGCTCCCAGTCCCAGTCCTTGAAGCCCCACAGGTTCTCGTTGTTGCCGTTCCACAGCACCAGCGACGGATGCGGCATCAGCCGTACGACGTTCTCCCGGGCCTCCGCCTCCACCTCGCCGCGCAGCGGCTGCTCCTCGGGGTAGGCGGCGCAGGCGAACGGGAAGTCCTGCCACACCAGCAGGCCCAGCTCGTCGCAGGCGTCGTAGAAGTCCTCGCTCTCGTAGATCCCGCCGCCCCACACCCGCACCAGGTCCACGCCCGCCGCTGCCGCCTGCTCCAGCCGCCGGCGGTAACGGTCGCGGGTGATCCGGGACGGGAAGGCGTCGTCCGGGATCCAGTTGACCCCGCGCGCGAACAGCCGCTCCCCGTTGACCACCAGGGTGAACCCGGTGCCGTGCGCGTCGGCCGAGGTGTCCAGCTCCACCGTCCGGAAGCCGGTCCCGCGCCGCCAGGAGTCCACCGCTTCCTCGCCGGCGAGCAGCGTCAACTCCACGTCGTACAGCGGCTGTTCGCCGTAGCCGCGGGGCCACCACAGGCGGACGTCCGGCACCCGCAGGCGCACCGTGCCGGCCGTCCCCTCGATCCGGGCGCGGGCGCGCACCCCGCCGACGGACGCCTCGACGTCGAGCGGCGCCCCGCCTTCCGTACGCTCCACGTCCACGGCCAGCTCGACCACGCCGGCGCCGTCCTCCACGGTCACCAGCGGACGCACCCGGGCGATCCGGGCCGTCGACCAGTGCTCCAGCCGCACCGGACGCCAGATCCCGGCCGTGACCAGCGTCGGACCCCAGTCCCAGCCGAACGAGCAGGCCATCTTGCGCACGTACTGGTACGGCTCCGCGTACGCCCCGGGACGGTCGCCCACCGCGGCCCGCACCGCCTCCGCCTCGTCGTAGGCGGACGCGAACCGCACGGTCAGCCGCCCGCTCAGCCCCGTCACGTCGAAGCGGTACGAGCGGTGCATGTTCCGCACCCGGCCCAGCGGGCGGCCGTCGAGCTGGATCTCCGCGACCGTGTCGAGCCCGTCGAACACCAGGTCCGTGCGCTCGTGCGCCGGGCCGCCCGCGGGCAGGTCCCGTTCGTACGTCCACGCGCGGCGGCCCACCCACGCCACCTCGGTCTCGTTCCGCCCGAGGAACGGGTCGGGGATCAGGCCGGCCGCCAGCAGGTCGGTGTGCACACACCCCGGCACCGAGGCGGCGAGCGCCCGGCCCGTCCCGTCCGGGTGGTGCAGGATCCATCCGTCGGTGAGCGGGGTGACCTGGCGCATGCACACTCCCTGGAACCGGTCGAGCGCTGGGCGGGCGGCGGGGTGGTCGTGCGGGGTGAGCGACGAGGCAGCGGGGTCAGGCGCCCCGGGCGGTCCCGTCGGTCAGGGCGGTGACCAGGACCGGCGTGACCTGTTCGACCTGCCAGGCGCGGGCGCCGTGCGCGGTGAGGGCCGCGGCGACCGACTCGGCCGTGGGCGGGACAGGCGGCTCCCAGCAGACCCGGCGCACGGTGTCCGGCGTGATCAGGTTCTCCGCGGGCATGTTCAGCCGCTCGGCGAGCTCGCTCACGCCCGCCCGCGCGGCCGACAGCCGGGCCGCGGCCGCCGGGTCCTTGTCGGCCCAGGCGCGCGGCGGCGGGGGACCGGTCACCGGCTGGCCGGGCTGCGGCAGCCGGTCCTCGCTCAGCGACTTCGCCCGGTCGACGGCCGCCTGCCACTGCTCGAGCTGGCGGCGGCCCACCCGCTGCCCGAAGCCGTTCAGCGCGGCCAGGGCGTGCGGGTTCGCCGGCATGGCGAGGGCGGCCTCGACGATCGCCGCGTCGGGCAGCACCTTGCCGGGGGAGACGTCACGGCGCCGGGCGATCCGGTCCCGGGTCTGCCACAGCTCCCGTACGACGGCCATCTGACGGCGGCGGCGGACCTTGTGCATGCCGGAGGTGCGGCGCCAGGGGTCCTTGCGGGGCTCCGGCGGCGGCGCCGAGGCGATCGCGTCGAACTCCTGCCACGCCCAGTCCAGCTTGCCCTGCCGGTCCAGCTCCTTCTCCAGCGCGTCCCGCAGGTCGACCAGCAGCTCGACGTCGAGGGCCGCGTACCGCAGCCACGGCTCGGGCAGCGGGCGGGTGGACCAGTCGACGGCGGAGTGGCCCTTCTCCAGCAGGAAGCCGAGCACGTTCTCGACCATCGCGCCCAGGCCGACCCGGGGGAACCCGGCCAGCCGGCCCGCCAGCTCGGTGTCGAAGAGCCGCGTCGGCACCATGCCTATCTCGCGCAGGCAGGGCAGGTCCTGGGTGGCGGCGTGCAGCACCCACTCCACGCCGGACAGCGCCTCGCCGAGCGCGGACAGGTCGGGGCAGGCGACCGGGTCGATCAGCGCCGTGCCCGCGCCCTCGCGCCTGAGCTGGACGAGGTAGGCGCGCTGCCCGTAGCGGTAGCCCGAGGCGCGCTCGGCGTCCACGGCGACGGGTCCGCGGCCCGCGGCGAAGGCCGCGACCACCTCGGCGAGGGCGGCCTCGTCGGCCACCACGGGCGGGATGCCCTCGCGGGGCTCCAGCAGGGGGATCGGCGCCTGTGCAGCAGAGGATCCGCCGTCGTCCGGAGGAGCGCCTCCGGTGGTGCGCAGTGAACTGTCTGCTGCGGTGTCGTGGGCGTCGGTCACCTGTCAAGAGTATCCGTACGGGCCGGTACCCGGCCCTCCCCTCCGCCCGGTTGCCCCGCCTGCCAGCGAAAACAGGCCGCCCCGCGTCCGCCGCGGTCCCTCGCGCGGGCGCGCGGCGGCCGTGCGCGCGAGTGCGCCCGCCGATGCGGGGGGGGGCATCGGCGGGCGCGGTCAGGGGGTGGTCGGGACGGGGCGGTCGGGGAGCGGTGTCGGAAGGTGCGGGAGGTGGGTACGGGGCTCAGGCGGGCGGGGTCAGTGGATGATGCCGGTGCGCAGGGCCACCGCCACCATCCCGGCACGGTCGCCCGTGCCGAGCTTGCGGGCGATGCGGGCGAGGTGGCTCTTCACGGTCAGGGCGGACAGGCCCATCGAGACGCCGATCGCCTTGTTCGACTGGCCCTCCGCAACCAGCCGCAGCACCTCGACCTCACGGCCGGACAGCTCGCGGTAGCCACCCGGGTGGCTCGGGGCACCCGGGGGACGACGGTGCAGGCGGGCGGCCGCCGCGCCGATGGGGGCCGCACCGGGACGGGTGGGGAGCCCGAGGTTGGTGCGGGTGCCGGTGACGACGTAGCCCTTCACCCCGCCGGCCAGCGCGTTGCGCACGGCGCCGATGTCGTCGGCGGCCGAGAGGGCCAGGCCGTTGGGCCAGCCCGCGGCGCGGGTCTCGGAGAGAAGGGTGAGGCCGGAACCGTCCGGCAGATGGACTTCGGCGACGCAGATGTCGCGGGGGTTGCCGATGCGGGGACGAGCCTCCGCGACGGACGAGGCCTCGATCACATCGCGCACACCGAGCGCCCACAAATGGCGGGTGACGGTGGAACGGACGCGGGGGTCGGCCACGACCACCATGGCGGTCGGCTTGTTCGGGCGGTAGGCGACCAGGCTTGAGGGCTGCTCGAGGAGAACGGACACCAGGCCTCCTGGGGTGCGGGGACGGGGCCGGCTCGTGGGGGTGAAGCCGGGACGAACCGTGCTTTCAAGGTCACAGTCGTCTTCGGCAGCAAACCTGATGTCCTTTAGGAAATGATCACGATCTGGTGAGTAACAATCCGGGCAATTCGGACGCGCGATCGATCATTCGAAGATCGAACGGTTTCGGTCTGCGTCGGAACGCTTCCGAAAGTGGCCGTATCGACAAAGAGACGGCCGGCGGGGCAGCCGGGGGTGTTCCGTGAGTCGTTCCGTGAGGCACCCGATGACGACTGGCCGAAACCCGACCGCCCAGGACCGGCCCGGGACCGGCCCACGGCCGGCCCACGGCCGGCCCCACCCCGTCCGCGTCCGCTCAGCGCGACTGCGGCCCCCGCCGCTGCGGCAGCGTCACCACCGACGCGTCCCCGGGCGCGGCCGGCGGCAGCCCCGCCACCTGCGCGAGCAGATCGCACCAGGCGACCAGGTGCGCCGCCGTGTCCGGTACCCCGCCCAGCCCCTCCCGCGGCGTCCACGAGGCGCGGATCTCGATCTGCGAGGCGGACGGCCGCTCGGACAGCCCGCCGAAGTAGTGGGAGCTCGCCCGCGTCACCGTCCCGCTCGGCTCGCCGAACGCCAGCCCGCGCGCGGTGAGCGCACCCGTCAGCCAGGACCAGCACACGTCCGGCAGCAGCGGGTCCGCCGCCATCTCCGGCTCCAGCTCCGCGCGGACCAGGGTCACCAGCCGGAACGTGCCGCGCCAGGCGTCGTGCCCGGCCGGGTCGTACAGCAGCACCAGCCGGCCGTCGGCGAGGTCGTCCTCCCCGTCGACGACCGCCGCCTCCAGCGCGTGCGCGTACGGCGCGAGGCGTTTCGGCGCGGGGGTGGGCTCGACCTCGATCTGCGGGCGCAGCCGCGCGCCGCGCAGCGCGTCGACAGCGGCCCGGAAGGGCAGCGGGGGCGTCCCCCCGGGTCCGGTGGTGCCCCCTGCCTCCTTCGGTTCGTCCATTCCGCCAGCACCGTCCGACAGTCGTCCCTGAGCCGCAGCCATGCGGGGAAGATTAAGCGGAACGGGCCGTCGGCGCAGGGAGGGACACCCGCGCCGTCCGGGGGTGTCCGGATCACGCCCCACCTCGCGCCGCGCGCCCCCCGCTCCCCGGCCGCCCGGGATCCCCGGCGGCCGGGACCGCCCCGGTGACATGCGAGACTGGCCGGTGTGAGCGTCAACGTGAGCCCGACGGGCAGCCAGCCGACTTCGACGTACGAGAGCGCCTTCCTCAAGGCGTGCCGGCGTGAGCCGGTGCCGCACACCCCGGTGTGGTTCATGCGGCAGGCCGGGCGCTCCCTGCCGGAGTACCGCAAGGTGCGCGAGGGCATCGGCATGCTCGACTCCTGCATGCTCCCCGAGCTGGTCACCGAGA
This sequence comes from Streptomyces lusitanus, assembly GCF_042647945.1. Lineage (NCBI taxonomy): Bacteria > Bacillati > Actinomycetota > Actinomycetes > Kitasatosporales > Streptomycetaceae > Streptomyces > Streptomyces lusitanus. The sequence goes on along the minus strand of NZ_JBHRWL010000006.1, from coordinate 68,170 downwards.
TCACGCTCCAGCCGGTGCGCCGTCACCAGGTCGACGCGGCCATCTACTTCAGCGACATCGTCGTGCCCCTCAAGGCCATCGGCGTCGACCTCGACATCAAGCCGGGCGTCGGCCCGGTCGTCGAGCGGCCGGTGCGCACCCGCGCCGACCTCGACCGGCTGCGCGACCTGACCCCCGAGGACGTCCCCTACGTCACCGAGGCGATCGGGATGCTGACCCGCGAGCTCGGGTCCACCCCGCTGATCGGCTTCGCGGGCGCCCCCTTCACCCTCGCCAGCTACCTCGTCGAGGGCGGCCCGTCCCGCACGTACGAGAACGCCAAGGCGATGATGTACGGCGACCCGGAGCTGTGGGCAAACCTGCTGGACCGGCTCGCGGACATCACGGCCGCCTTCCTGAAGGTGCAGATCGAGGCGGGCGCCTCGGCCGTCCAGCTCTTCGACTCCTGGGCCGGCGCGCTCGCCCCCGCCGACTACCGCCGCTCGGTGCTGCCCGCGTCGGCGAAGGTGTTCGACGCGGTGGCCTCCTACGAAGTCCCCCGCATCCACTTCGGCGTCGGCACCGGGGAACTGCTCGGGCTCATGGGCGAGGCCGGCGCGGACGTCGTCGGCGTCGACTGGCGCGTCCCGCTGGACGAGGCCGCCCGCCGCGTCGGCCCCGGCAAGGCGCTCCAGGGCAACCTGGACCCGACCGTGCTGTTCGCCGGCCGCGAGGCCGTCGAGACCAAGGCCCAGGAGGTCCTGGACTCGGCCGCCGGTCTGGAGGGCCACGTCTTCAACCTCGGCCACGGCGTCATGCCGTCCACCGACCCGGACGCCCTGACGCGGCTGGTGGAGTACGTCCACACGGCGACCGCGCGCTGACCTTCCGGGGGCGGCCGGCGGACGTCAGCCGCCCTGCGTCGGGACGTACTCGAACCACTCGAACGCGACCGACCCCTCCGTGGCGTACATGCCGATGACGCGGCCGGTGAAGCCGCCGGCGACCTCGGTGGACAGGTAGCGCCCGTCCAGCTCGGCCAGCGGGTGGGCGCCCGGGGCGGCGGGGTCGCCCAGCCAGAAGGCGAGGGTGTCGGGGCCGGTGGTGTGGCCGCCGGTGAGCAGGGGCGACGCCGGCACCAGGTCCGAGGTGCGGACGGTCACGCCGAGGGTCAGCGGGCCGGGCGGGGCGTGCCGCCGGGCCACCGTCTGGCTCAGCGGTCCGATCCGGGCGACGACGCGCACCTCGCCGTCGCCGGCCTCCACCTCGTAGTGGTGGGCCTCGTCCAGCCGTACGCAGAGACCGCCGCGTCCCGTGCCCGGGTCGAGCAGGGTGGTGACGCGGCAGTCGTGGTGCTGCTGGCGGCGGCCGACGAACGTGTAGCCGGGGGTGTCCAGGGTGGGGCCGGCGGCGTGCAGCACCAGCGAGCCGGGGCGCTCGGTGAGCGACCAGGAATCCTCCGGGCGGGTGAACGGCGAGATCCAGTGCGGTGCGAGGGCGGTCCCGTCGAAGTCGTCGCGGGCGGGCGGGGCCGGTACGGGGTGCCAGGCGCCGCCCGGCGCCGGATGACGCTCGGGCACGGGGGCGACGACCGGCCAGCCGTCCTCGTCCCACTCCACGGGCGTCAGGAACGTCTCCCGGCCCAGGACGTGCACGTCGGGCGTGAACCCGCGCGGGCGGACGCCGAGCAGCACCATCCACCAGCCGCCGTCGGGCGCCTGGACCAGGTCGGCGTGGCCGGTGTTCTGGATCGCGCGGCCGGTGCCGCTGTGCGACAGCAGCGGGTTGCCGGGCGCGCCCTCCCAGGGGCCGCGCGGGGAGCGGGCACGCGCCACCGAGACGGCGTGGCCGCGCTCCGTGCCGCCCTCGGCGATCAGCAGGTACCACCAGTCGCCGACGCGGAGCAGGTGCGGCGCCTCCGGGTACTTCAGGCCGCTGCCCGACCAGGTGGGGAAGGGCCCCTCCAGCACCGTGCCCTCGACGGGGTCGATCCGCGCCAGGTTGATGCCGCCTGCCGGACCGGAGAAGGCGCACCAGCAGGTGCCGTCCTCCTCCCACGCCAGGTCGGGGTCGATCCCCTCGATGCCGATCCACACCGGGTCGCTCCACGGGCCCTCGGGCCGCTCGGCCCGCACCACGAAGTTGCCGCCGCCGTCGACGTTGGTGTTGACGACCCAGAAGAGGCCGTCGTGATGACGGATGGTGGGGGCGTAGAGGCCGCCGGACGCCTTCGAGCCGGGGAGCGGCAGCGGGAGCTGCTCGGGGCGGTCGAGCACGTTGCCGATCTGCTCCCAGTGCACGAGGTCCCGGGTGTGGAAGAGCGGCAGTCCGGGGAAGTACTCGAAGCTGGAACACACCAGGTAGTAGTCGTCACCGGCCCGGCACACGCTCGGATCGGGATGGAAACCGCTGATCACCGGATTGTTGTACGTGTGGTCGAACACGGTTCTCCCCTCCGGACGGCGGTTGCTGCGGGGAGTCTAGGCGCGCGGACGATCAAGCGGCAGGTCGACTGCGCACTGGCCCCCTACCGGCCGGGACGTGCCCGTCTGCCGAAGAGGATGCCGCGCGGCTCGGGCGGCGGGGGAGTGCCCGGCTTCAGCGGCCACGCCAGCAGCATGCCGACGACGAAGCCCACGACGTGCGCCGCGTACGCCACCGTGCCCGCGTCCGTGAGGCCCTGGCCGGCCGAGTACACCGCCTGGAGCACGAACCACAGGCCCAGCACGATCCACGCGGGCAGCCGCAGCGGCAGGAAGATCAGGAACGGCACCAGCACCCAGACCCGCGCCCGCGGATAGAGGACCAGATACGCGCCCAGGACGCCGGCGATCGCCCCGGACGCGCCGATCAGCGGCTCGCCCGAGCTGCCGTCCAGCACCGCGAAGCCGTACGCGGCCGCGTAGCCGCAGACCAGGTAGAACAGCAGGAAGCGGACGTGCCCCATGCGGTCCTCGATGTTGTTGCCGAAGATCCACAGGAACAGCATGTTGCCCAGCAGGTGCAGCCAGCCGCCGTGCAGGAACATCGCCGTCAGCACGCTCAGTTCGGGCGACTTGTCGTAGCGCGGCGGGCCGATCACGCACCCCGCGCCCTGCGGGCCCACGCCGGTGGCGCCGGTCGGCACCAGGCTCGGCATCTGGTGGTGGATCAGCTCCCTGGGCACCACCGCCCACCGCTCCAGGAACGCCTGGAGATGGCACAGCTCCGCCAGGCTGCCGCCGCCCCCGGTCAGGGAGCCGACGACACCGGGCGTGAGCGCCACGAACACGACGACGTTCGCGACGATCAGCGCGTACGTCACCCAGGGGGTGCGCCGCGCGGGGTTCACGTCATGGACGGGGATGACCACATCCCACATGTGCCCGGACGGCCGCCGGTGAATCAGCGGGCCCCTGAACGCCGCCCGTCCGCCGCGCGTATGTCTCCACAACCGCCCGCGGCGCGGGGAAGGCGCCGCGGGGCCGACGTGAGGACACAGGCGATGAACGACCGAGTGACCGTCCCCGTGCACGCGCTGCCCGACGGCGAGGCCGAGCTGACGCTCGTGGTCCGCCTCCCCTGGGAGGACGTCGCCCGGCTCGGCCAGGAGGCGGGGCGGCTCGCCTCGCAGATGCAGCGTCCTGTGACGCTGGACGAGGCGGTCGGCCACCGCCTGCGGTCCGTGCGGGCCGGTGCCGCGCACGCCCGGCCCGCCGGCGAACAGCCGCCCGCCGTCCCCCCGTCCACCGCCTCCACGCCGGCGTCCGGCTCGGTCTCCTCCCTGCCGTCCCGCCCGCCGGCGGAACAGGCCCGCCAGGCGATCGAACGGATCAACGGGACGGCGTGACGCCGTCCCGTCGAGGGGGTGTCGTGCGACGCCGCGGGGGCGCGGGAGATGCGGGGCGCGTTGTGTCCGGCACGCCTGCCTGGCCCGGGCCGCGCGCCGGGCTTGCTCCGGCCGGGTTGGGGCGCCGGTGCGGCCGGGCTGTAGCTGACGCCCACCGGGGTTGTGCCGGCGCCGGGGACGGCGTGACGCCGTCCCGTCGAGGGCTGACGTGCGGCGAGGCGCGGCTGCCGCCTACTGACGGCACGGTAGACGCGGGGCGCGCCGGGTCCGACTCGCCCGCCGGGCTCGGGTTTCCGTGCCGTCGGGTCGAGCTCAAGCTCACTGGGCCGTGCCGGCATCGGGGACGGTGTGACGCCGTCCCGTTGAGGGGCGCGTGCGTCGTGCGACGCCGCGGGGGCGCGGGAGATGCGGGGCGCGTTGTGTCCGGCACGCCTGCCTGGCCCGGGCCGCGCGCCGGGCTTGCTCCGGCCGGGTTGGGGCGCCGGTGCGGCCGGGCTGTAGCTGACGCCCACCGGGGTTGTGCCGGCGCCGGGGACGGCGTGACGCCGTCCCGTCGAGGGCGCGTGGTCGGAAGACGCTGCGGCTGTGCACGGGCACGGAAGACGCGGGGCGCGCTGCGTCCGGCACGTCTGGCGATCCGGTTCCCGCGCCGCCGGGGGTGAGTTCACGCCCAACGCGCCGGGTCGGCGTCGTCGGCGGGGCGGCAGCGGTCACCGCGATGCGCTGATCTTCGTCGCCGCCTTCCGCGCCGCCACCTGCACCGGGTCCCACACCGGGGAGAACGGCGGGGCGTAGCCCAGGTCGAGGGCCGCGACCTGGTGGACCGTCATCCCCGCCGTGAGGGCGACCGCCGCGATGTCCACGCGCTTGCCCGCGCCCTCACGGCCGACGATCTGGACGCCGAGGAGGCGGCCCGTGCCCAGCTCCGCCAGCATCTTCACCGTCATGGGAGCGGCGTTCGGGTAGTAGCCCGCGCGGCTGGTCGACTCGATCGTCACCGCCTCGAAGCGCAGGCCCACGCGGCGGGCGTCCTTCTCGCGCAGGCCGGTGCGCGCGATCTCCAGGTCGCACACCTTGCTGACCGCCGTGCCGACCACGCCGGGGAAGGTCGCGTAGCCGCCGCCGGCGTTCGTGCCGATGATCTGGCCGTGCTTGTTGGCGTGGGTACCGAGCGGGATGTGCCGCAGCTGCCCGGAGACCAGGTCGAGGACCTCCACGCAGTCGCCGCCCGCCCACACGTTCTCCCGGCCGCGCACCCGCAGCGACCGGTCGGTGAGCAGCCCGCCGTGGTCGCCCAGCGGCAGCCCGGCGTCCCGCGCGAGGGCGTTCTCGGGCCGCACGCCGATGCCCAGGACGACGACGTCGGCGGGGTACTCGGCGTCCGCGGTGGCGACCGCGCGCACCCGGCCGTCGGCGCCGGTCGGCAGCGCCGTCACCTCCGCGTCGTCGACCATCGTGATGCCCAGGCCGGTCATCGCCTCGCGCACCAGCCGGCCCATGTCGGGGTCGAGCGTCGCCATCGGCTCCCTGCCCCGGTTGACGACCGTCACCTCGTAGCCGCGATTGATCAGCGCCTCGGCCATCTCCACGCCGATGTAACCCGCCCCCACGACCACCGCGCGGCGCCCTCCCGTGCGGGCCAGCGTGTCCAGCAGCGCCTGCCCGTCGTCCAGGGTCTGCACCCCGTGCACGCCCGGCGCGTCGATCCCGGGCAGGTCCGGGCGGACCGGCCGCGCGCCGGTCGCGATCACCAGCTTGTCGTACGACGTCCACACCTCGGCGCCGGACTCCAGGTCGCGGGCGCGCACCCGCCCCCGGTCCACGTCGATCTCCGTGACCTCGGTGCGCAGCCGCACGTCGATGTCCCGCGCCCGGTGCTCCTCGGGGGTGCGCGCGATCAGCCGGTCCCGGTCGTCGACGTCGCCGCCCACCCAGTAGGGGATGCCGCAGGCGGAGTAGGAGGTGAAGTGGCCGCGTTCGAACGCCACGATCTCCAGCTCGTCCGGCCCCTTCATCCGCCGGGCCTGCGACGCCGCGGACATGCCCGCGGCGTCGCCGCCGATCACGACCAGCCGTTCCCTCGCCCCGTGCGCAGCGTTCGTGTTCATGCCGCCCACGCTACGGGGGAGGGGCGGAGGCGGGGGACGCGAGGTCCCTCAGGCGTCGTCGCTCCCGGCGTCCGTGGCGCGCTCCGGGGCGGACGGACCCCCCGCGACCGGCGCACTCCCCGCGACCGGCGCACGCCCCGGGACCGGCGGGACGACGGGCAGCGTGCCCGTGCCCGGACCGCCGCCCGTCGCGGGCTCCGGGCGCGGACGGCGCGGCAGCCGGGGGCCGATCAGCTTCCGCCACACCAGGACGACCAGCGCCGCCACCGCCGCGAACGGCAGGACCGCGCCGAGCGCCACCGTCAGCCAGCGCAGCAGCGTCACGAAGACGCCCCAGCCGCCCGCGAGCGCGTCCAGGAAGCCGGGGTCGTCGTCCTCCTTCTCCACCGCCTTCCGCACCGGCGTCTCGGACAGCGTGAGCGTGATGGTGGCGAGGCTCGTACGGTCCTTCAGGGACGCCTGCTGGGCGAGCAGCGACTCCAGGTCCGCCTGGCGGCTGCTCAGCTCGCCCTCCAGCGTCACCACGTCGCTGAGCCGGGTCGCCCGGTCCATCAGCTCACGGATCCGCGCCACGCTCGCCCGCTGCGACCTGATCCGGCTCTCCACGTCGACCACCTGGCCGGTGACGTCCTCCGCGTTCGCGCTGCGCTCGATCAGCGTGCCCGTGCCCTCCAGGTCCGCCAGCACCTCCTCGTACGCGTCGACGGGCACCCGCAGCACCACGCGGGTGCGCTCGTGACCCCGGCCGTCCCGGCGGGTGGTCTCGTCACCGACGTAGCCGCCCGCGTTCACGGCCGCGGTGCGGGCCTCGTCGAGCGCCGTCGGCACGTCCTTCACGCGCACCGTCAGGGAGGCGGTGCGGATGATGTGCTCCGCCGCCACCTGGGGCGCGGACGGCGCGGCGGACCGGGACCGGTCCGATGTGCCGCCGGGCGCGCCCTGGTCCGCGGACCCCGGCGCCGCCTCCGCGGGCGCCCTCTCGTCCGCCGCCACCCCCTGGCCTCCCGCGGCCTTGCTGTCGGCGCTGTCGCCGCCGGCGCTGCACCCGGTGACCGCGAGGGCCGCCGCCAGCAGGGCCCCGGCGAGGGCGTGGGCGGATCGTACGGATCGTCGTGTGCGCATGCGGGGCTCCCCCTCGTGTCCTGACGGCTGACGCTCCTCAGACGCCGGGAGGGGGCCGGGCGTTCGGGCCGGACGGTCGCGATGGGGTCACGGTAGGGACTCGACAGGGCCACACGGCCCTGGCAGGCCGGCGGGCGGCGTTTGAGAGGGTGGGGGCATGAGCGGATCACACACGGACGGCGGCCGGCACGCCGTCGTCGTCGGAGCGGGCATCGCCGGACTGGCCGCCGCGCACCGGCTGCTGGAGCACGGGGCGCGGGTCACCGTGCTGGAGGCCTCGGAACGGGTCGGCGGCAAGCTGCTGCCCGGCGAGATCGCGGGCGCCCGCGTCGACCTCGGCGCCGAGTCGCTGCTGGCCCGCAGGCCCGAGGCGGTCGGACTCGCCCGCGCGGTGGGCATGGCCGACCGGCTCCAGCCGCCCGCCACCGCCTCCGCCGCGCTGTGGACCCGCGGCGCGCTGCGCCCCATGCCGAAGGGGCACGTCATGGGCGTCCCCGGCACCGCCGCCGCCCTCGCCGGGGTGCTGTCCGACGAGGGGCTCGCCCGGATCGGACGGGACGCCGAACTGCCGCCCACCGAGATCGGCGACGACGTCGCGATCGGCGCGTACGTCGCCGAGCGGCTCGGCCGGGAGGTCGTCGACCGGCTCGTGGAACCCCTGCTCGGCGGGGTGTACGCGGGGGACGCGTACCGCATCTCGATGCGCTCGGCCGTCCCGCAGCTCTTCGAGGCCGCCCGCGCGCACGCCACCCTGACCGAGGCGGTCCGCGCCGTCCAGGAGAGGACGGCCGCCGCACAGCAGGCCGGTCCCGTCTTCACGGGCGTAGCGGGCGGCGTGGGCACCCTCCCGCTCGCGGTCGCCGACTCGCTGCGCTCCCACGGCGTCCGCGTCCTCACCGGCACGCCGGTCACCGAACTGCGCCGCGACCCCGACGACGGCTGGCGGCTCGTCGCCGGCGGCGAGGTGCTGCACGCCGACGCCGTCGTCGTCGCCGTGCCCGCCCCGGCCGCCGCCGGCCTGCTGCGCGCCGAGGCGCCGGGCGCCGCCGCCGAGCTGTCCGCCGTCGAGTACGCCTCGATGGCGCTGATCACCCTCGCCTACCGGCGCGACGAGGCGCGGCTGCCCGAGGGCAGCGGGTTCCTGGTGCCGCCCGTGGACGGCCGCACGATCAAGGCGGCCACGTTCACGTCCCGCAAGTGGGGCTGGATCGCCGAGGAGAACCCGGACCTGGCCGTCGTGCGCACCTCCGTCGGCCGCCACGGCGAGACGGAGATCCTGCACCGCGACGACGACGAGCTGGTGGAGCTGTCCCGGCACGACCTCAAGGCGGCCACCGGCCTGGACGCCCAGCCGGTCGCCGCGCGCGTGACCCGCTGGGACGACGGCCTGCCGCAGTACCCGGTCGGCCACCACGCGCGCGTGGCCCGCGTCCGCGAGCACCTCGCGGGCCTGTCCGGGCTGGCCGTCTGCGGCGCCGCCTACGACGGCGTCGGCGTCCCGGCGTGCATCGCGAGCGCGTACGCCGCCGCCGACCAGGTGCAGGGTGACCTGCGCGGTGTGCAGGAGCTCACCGCGCACCCGGTGCAAAGCCTTCACGGAGGAGCAGGAGAATAAGGGACATGAGTGACGACGCCACCACCCCCGACCGGATCCCCAACAAGGGCAAGCTGGCCAAGGACCTCAACGAGGTCATCCGCTACACCCTGTGGTCCGTGTTCAAGCTGAAGGACGTCCTGCCGGAGGACCGCGCCGGCTACGCCGAGGAGGTCCAGGAGCTGTTCGACCAGCTCGCCGCCAAGGACGTCACGATCCGCGGCACCTACGACGTGTCGGGCCTGCGCGCGGACGCCGACCTCATGATCTGGTGGCACGCCGAGACCGCCGACCAGCTCCAGGAGGCCTACAACCTCTTCCGCCGCACCCGCCTGGGCCGCGCGCTCGAACCGGTCTGGTCGAACATGGCGCTGCACCGCCCCGCCGAGTTCAACCGCGCGCACATCCCGGCGTTCCTCGCCGACGAGACGCCCCGCGACTACGTGAGCGTCTACCCGTTCGTGCGCTCCTACGACTGGTACCTGCTGCCGGACGAGGACCGCCGCCGGATGCTCGCGGACCACGGCAAGATGGCCCGCGGCTACCCGGACGTGCGCGCCAACACGGTCGCCTCGTTCTCCCTCGGCGACTACGAGTGGATCCTCGCCTTCGAGGCCGACGAGCTGTACCGCATCGTCGACCTGATGCGTCACCTGCGCGGCTCGGAGGCGCGGATGCACGTCCGTGAGGAGGTCCCGTTCTTCACGGGCCGCCGCAAGGACGTCGCCGAGCTGGTCGCCGGTCTGGCCTGACGCCGGCGCGGCCTGACGCCGGCGCGGCCTGACGCCGGCGCGGCCTGACGCCGCTCAGGCCGCGGGCGCCGAGGACCGGGGTGCCCTGGGCTCGGGCGCCGGGTGGGGTGCGCAGGACGCGCGCCGCCCCGGCACCCGGCCCTCCAGCAGATACGCCGTCAGATAGGCGTTCACGCACGCGTTGGCGCCGCCCGCGAGGCCGTGGCTGCCGGCGTCCCGCTCCGTCACCAGCGCCGACCCGGCCAGCCTCCGGTGCAGCTCCAGCGCCCCGTCGTACGGGGTGGCCGCGTCCCGTTCGGCCGCCAGGATCAGCGTGGGCGGCAGGGCGCCCGCCCCGGCGCGCACGTCCAGCGGCCGCTGCCTCGGCGCCGGCCAGGAGGCGCAGGGCAGGTTGGTCCACACGTTGTCCCACGTCTCGAACGGCGCCCGGCGCGCCAGCCGCGTGTTGTCCCGGTCCCACACCGCGAAGTCCGCCGGCCAGGGGGCGTCGTTGCACTCCACCGCCAGATACACCGCGCGCGTGTTCTCCGCCTCCGCCGCCGCCTCGGGGTGCTCCTCCGCCTGTTCCACCAGCGGCCCGGGATCGCCCTTCAGATACGCCGACAGGGCGTGCGCCCGCTGCGGCCAGTGGTCGTCGTAGTACGCCGCCTTCAGCATCGCCGCGTGCAGCTGCGCCGGGCCGACCTTCCCGCCCGCCGGCGTCCGCGCCAGCCGCTCCCGCACCAGGTCGTAGCTGTCCCGCACCTCGCCCGGGGTGTCGCCCAGCCCGTACACGCCGTGGTGGCGGGCGGCCCAGGCGCGGAAGTCCGCCCAGCGGTCCTCGAACGCGGCCGACTGGGCCAGGTTGTTGCGGTACCAGATCCGCTCCGGCGCCGGGTTCACCGCCGAGTCGAACACCATCCGCCGTACGTGCGAGGGGAACAGCGTCGCGTACAGCGCCCCGATGTACGTGCCGTACGACGACCCGAGATACGTCAGCCGGGTCTCGCCCAGCGCGGCGCGCAGCACGTCCAGGTCGCGGGCGTTGTTCAGCGAGGTGTAGTGCCGCAGCGCGTCGCCCGCCCGCTCGGCGCACCCTCGCGCGTACGCCGCGGCGCGGGCCGCGCGCTCCCGCTTGACCCGCGCCGAGGGGTGCTGGGGCGCCGGCGCGGGACCCTGGTGGAAGGTCTTGGGGTCGGTGCACGACAGCGGGGCGGACCGGCCCACCCCGCGCGGCGCGTAGCCGACCAGGTCGTAGGCGGCGGCGAGCCGCTTCCAGCCCGGCGCCATGCTCAGCATCGGGAAGTACATGCCGCTGACGCCCGGCCCGCCCGGGTTGTCGACCAGGGACCCCTGACGGGGGACCGCGCGCCCCGTCGCGGGGTCCTGCCCGGTGGCCCGGGAGCGGCTGACGGTGAGCGGGATCCGCTCGCCGTCCGGGCGGGCGTAGTCGAGCGGGACGCGCAGGGTGCCGCACTCCACCGTGGGCGGCAGCTCCTGCTCCTCGGTGCACGGGCCGAAGTCGATCCCCTCGGAGGCGGCGCGCGCGGCGGCCACCGCGGTGCCGCGCGCCTCAGCAGTGCCGCGAGCCGCGGACGCGGGTGCGGCCGCGGGGGCCGGGACGGCCGATGCCGGGGTGGTGAGGAGCAAGGACCCGGCGGCCACGAGGGCGGCGGCGGTTCTCATCGGTGAGGTGATCCCTTCGGTGCGCTGCGGCGACACAAGGGATGTTTTCGGCATGCGGGGTGCCGGGCAAGGACCGCCCGCCGGGTGTCGGCGGCCGGTTCACCGCCTCGGGGCGGCCCGGTCACCACTCCAGGCGTGGTTCCCGGTGCGCGAAGGCCGCGCGCAGCTGCGGCTCGTCCACCGCGTGCACCCCGCGCACCGCGACGCAGGTGAGATACGCGCGGTCGTCGTCGGTGTCGTCGTCCGCCGCCCGGCGTACGGAGGCCAGCAGCCGCTGTCCCGCCGGGGACGCCCAGCGCGAGGCGGGGCTCAGCTCGAAGCGCGCGATGGCCAGGCAGCCCAGTGTGAACGCCAGCGGCAGCGCGAACCACAGGGCGACCAGCAGGCGCGGCATCTGCGACGGCGCGGGCAGGAGCAGCGCGGCGGCGGCGAGACCGGCCACGGCCGGCACGGCGAGGCGCAGCCCGCGCAGCGCCTCCGCGACGGTCCGCCCGTCGCCCTCCGGCACCGCGAGCCCGGCGCGCACCAGCCGGTCCGCCAGCGCGCGCACCGCCTCCGCGGTCGCCGCCGCCTTGCGCACCGGCGCTATGGGGGACTGCCCGTCCGGCCCGATCGCCCCTATCACCGTGCGCTCCATGTCGTCCCGCCCGCGCGGATCGACGACGGTGGCCCAGCCGGTGTGGGCGAGCAGCAGCCGCCGCTGACGGGCCATCGCGACGAGCGTGAGGTCGGCGACCCGGGCGGGCCCGCCCGACAGGAAGGCCGCCTCGTACAGCGTCAGTCCCCGGCGTCCTCCCGCGTCGTCACCGCCGGCCGCCGCCTCACGCACCGCCGCACGACACAGCCGCAACCCGGCGACCCCGGCGATCGCCCAGGCCAGAAGCAGAAGAGGTACCCAGAACATGGACTGTTTGTAAGGGACGCGGTCGCAGAAACACCATGCCTTGTTCACGATCCGGACGCGATGTGCCGGTTCGTGGCGCGAATCCGACCTCGTCGCGCGGCGCGAGGCCGGCGTCGTGCGCGTACCGTCCGGTGACGCCTCAGCGGCGGAGCAGTGCCCGGCGGGTCGCGCGGGCCAGGCGGGTCGCCGGGCGGTGGGCGCGGGGGCGGGGGCCCGAGCGGTCGAGCCACCACGCGCGCAGCTCGCGTCGCGCCCGCGGGTCCTCCGGGCGTCGGGAACTCAGCAGTTGGTCGACGAAGGCCATCGCGTCCTGCCGGTAGCCGCCCGTCATCGGGCGGGTCCGCGCGTACGCGAGGAAGGCCGGCCGGTAGCCGTCGCCGAGGATCTCCGGCAGCTCCGGGGCCACCTTCGCGACGACGTCGGCCCGCTTGGCGGCGAGCGCCCGTGCCTGCACCCGCATCCGCGTCCGGTCGAACCCCTCCGGCACCGGCGTCCCCGCGACCAGCGAGGACAGCACCGCGGTCTGGGCCAGCGCCAGCCGCTCCCGGGCGGCCTCGGCGACGGGCCCGACGGCGGCCGGCTCCCGCACCCGCTCCGGCGTCGAAGTCCCGCGGACCCGCGCCCCCGCCTCCACCGCCCGGCGGATAGCGTCCAGTTCGCGCTCCAGCTCGGCCGGGGGCGGGAAGTGCTCGTCCCGCTCCAGCAGCACGCCCGGGGGCGACACGCGGGAGGCGAGGTCGGTGAGGATGTCCAGCACGGCCGGCGGCACCGGGTGGGCGTGGCTGTCGTGCCACACGCCGTCCCGTTCGACGCCGCCCGCGACATGGACGTACGCGAGGGCCTCCAGGGGGAGTTCGGCGAGCGCCTTGGCCGGGTCCTCGCCCCGGTTGACGTGGTTGGTGTGCAGGTTGGCGACGTCGATGAGCAGCCGTACGCCGGTGCGGTCGGCCAGCTCGTACAGGAACTGTCCCTCGGTCATCTCCTCGCCGGGCCAGGAGAACAGCGCGGCGATGTTCTCCACGGCGAGCGGCACCGGCAGCGCGTCCTGGGCGATGCGGACGTTCTCGCACAGCACGTCGAGGGCGTCACGGGTGCGCGGCACCGGCAGCAGATGCCCGGCCTCGATGCCGGGGGACGCGGTCAGCGGACCGCCCGCCCGCACGAACGCGATGTGCTCGGTGACCAGCGGCGACCCCAGGGCCGTGGCCCGCTCGGCGAGCGCGGTCAGCCGCCGCTCGTCGGGGCGTCCGGCGTCGCCGAGCCCCAGGGAGACGCCGTGCGGCACGACCGTCACGCCGCGCTCCCGCAGCCGCAGCAGCGAGTCGGGCAGATGGCCGGGGCAGACGTTCTCGGCCACCGCCTCGATCCAGTCGACGCCCGGCATGGCCTCCACCGCGTCCGCGATCTCCGGACGCCACCCGATCCCGGTCCCCAGCCGCACCGTCGTCATCCCCGTCCCCTCCTTCACCCCGGCGTTCCCGCCCGGCCCCCGATCCGTCCGCACGGGACGTGCCGGACGTGCCGGGGATATGGCCCCGGGGTCCGCGTCCGAACCGTCCTCCGGCCGCCTTCAGAGGAACATTTGAGGTTGGGATAGGGCCGCCGGGGCAGCGGCACCGCCTGACGCGTTGTCAGTGGCGTACGGCAGGATGAGCCGCATGAGCCGGATCATCAGCTGCAACACGGCCGGGAAGGCCAAAGTCCTGTCGTACCTCGGAGCGGGCGAGACGCTCACGCCCGAGCAGCACCGTGTCCTCGGCATGGTGCGGGAGCGTGCCGAGGCCGCCCAGGAGGACCTGGACGCACAGGGCGTCGACTGGGGACTGCGGATACCGGAGGCCCTCGACCACCTCCTGGAGGGCCGTGCGGACTCGACCGCGGGGTACGCGGCAGGCGCCTACACCAGGGCCCTGCAGTGCGTCATCGACCTCAACGGGTCCGACCCGTACGACCTCGGCGTCTACTCCAAGCCCGCCACCTTCCTCCTCGCCCTGGACGAGGAGCTGCGCCGCGTCGGGGTGAGCGAGGACCTGCTGCTGTACCCGCACGTGTTCTCGGGCCCGCCCGCGGAGATACCGTTCCTCTTCCCGCACGCGGTGGACGGCCCGCACATCGGGATGTTCCCGCTCGCCAGGGCCAAGCCCGCCGCGGACGCCTACCGCGCGGTGTCCGGCTCCGTGTCGCCGGAGTTCCGCGACGAGGTCGACCGGTTCGCGTCCCTGCTGGAGAGCGAGCACGGCGAGTGGGAGTACGCGACGAAGGCCCTCGACTGGTACGACCAGGACACGATCTTCTTCTCCATCACCGGCTGAGCCGCCGCCCGCGCGCGCCGGACCCGCCCGCCGGGCGCGCCCGGCGGGCTCAGCGGACCTGGAAGGCCGTCGAGACCCCCTCGATCGACGAGATCGTCCCGCCGAGGCTCTTCGCGTCGCCGTGGTAGACGACGCGGTAGGTGCCCGAAGGGGTGCCCTGGGGAATGTCCCAGGTGACGGTGACCTTGGACGCGGCGATGCCGTCGCGGGCCCAGTGGAAGCGGGTCGCCCAGTCGCCGTCGTCGGCGACGGTGCGCCAGGCGCCGCCGGAGTCCCGCCGCTCGATCCGCAAGTACGTGTCGCCGCGGTGCAGGTCGTTGCCCGGGTGGGCGCCCGCGAAGACGACCTCGACGCGTTCCCCGGTCCGGTAGTTCTCCCGCGGCGGCACCAGCACGTCGCCGAACTTCCGGAACAGGGGCGGCGCGTCCAGCACCACGCCGGGCTGGAGCGAGAGCACCGAGCCGGACAGGTCCGGCGGCTCGGGTCCGAGCGGCAGGTCCGTGCCGTCGCGCAGGGACACCGCCAGCTCGGCCGCGGTCTGCTGGAGCGCCGGGAGCTGCCAGCGCCCGAAGAGGGTGCTGCCGCCCTCGTACTGCTGGGCGTCGTACTCCTCCGGCGTGGTCACGTAGTGGAAGTAGGAGTTGCTGTACCCGGCGACCAGCACGTCGTCCAGGTCCGCGCCGACGATCCCGGCGACCGTGCGCCGCAGCCGCAGGCCCGCGCAGACGGTGACCTCGCCGGGGATGCCGATGAGGTACAGGCCGCCGATGCGCACCAGCATCACCGGCACCCGCTCCTGGACCCAGGGGTAGATCCGGTTCATCTCCCCGATCGGCACGAAGACGTCCTTCGGCGCCTGCGCCTGCTTCAGCTCGGGGGACACCGTGTAGACGATCGAGTTCGAGATCGCGTCCCAGAACGGGTTGTCGCCCTCCTCGAAGCCGGGGAAGGCGGGCCCGTCCTCCAGGCTGCCGGCCGCCATCGACGCTCCCACGCACGGCTTGGACGTGCGGTGCGTCCTCCCGTCGCCGGTGAACTCCGGGCGCACGGTGACGTCGGAGAGGTCGACGTACACCAGCCGCGAGTCGACCGGCCCGGACAGCCGCACGCCGGGCGTGGCCGCCTGGGCCGCGGCCGCCTCGTACTGCCGCAGCCCGCTGGTGCGGGTGGACTCGAAGTCGGCGGGCGTGGTGGGCGGCACCAGGTCCAGGTTGGGCGACATGTCGCCGCTGTTGGTCTGCGCGAACGCCGACACGAACTCCGGTGTGCCGTCGGCGAGATAGTCCACGCCGTGGACCTCGCGCTCCCAGTGGTAGGCCGCGTACCCCTTGTTGTCGGCGCTGATCAGGCGGTTGTCGCCGGACATGCTGGTGCCGTGCACCGGGAACCAGTTGACCGCCCCGACCGTGCGGCCCTCGCGCTCCACCCGCAGCAGGGTGGTCAGGGTGTCCACGCCGTCCGGGAAGTGGTCGCGGTCGGCCTTCGGGTTCCGGTCGAAGGCGGTCCGCGAGCGGTTGGCGCTGACACCGGTCAACGTGCCGTGACTGAGCAGCAGTTCGGACGGGGCGAGGTCCTCGTGCGCGTGGCGCGCCGCCTCGAACAGGCCGTCCGCCACCGCCTCGAAGGTCGCCCGGTGGAAGCCGAACGTCGTGGTGTTGTAGAGGAGATGGTGCGAGTAGCCGCCGGGGCCCGCGTGGGTGTGGGTGGCGGAGATCAGCACGTTCCGCGCCGTGTAGAGGTCGCCGTACGCCTGCCTGAGCCGGCCCAGCACCGCCCGGTGCACGCTGTCGAAGATCATGGGGGAGTCGGCGACGATCAGCAGCACACGGCGCCCGCTCGCCCGCTCCACCACCACGAACGCCCGCGCCCGCAGCCGGGTGTGCAGACCCGCCGCCTGCTGGTCGAACCGTCCGTACCCCATCATGCCGACCTCGGCGACCTCGCCGGTGGCGTCGGAGATCCCCCGGCCGACGAGATAGCCGCCGTCCTCCGCGGCGGACGCGGCGCCCGCGGAGACCAGCTGCGCGCCCGCGAGACCGAGGCCGGTGACGGCGCCCGCCTTCAGGACGGTCCGGCGGCTGCGCAGGGGAGGACGTTCCGCGGTCATACGCTGCTCCTCGGACTCGGTCGGCCGCCGACGGGCGAAACATGAACAACATTCAAGTTCGCGCGCTTCCTTGGTACACCGGCTGCCATGAACACGGCAAGAGTGCTGCGCGCACGACGAAGCCGGCCCGGCGGGTCCGCTCACCACGGACGCGCCGGGCCGGCTCCCGCCGCCGTGCCTCCGCGCCTACCCCTTGCCCTGGAGCGACTCCCGCTCGCACACGGTCCCCGCGGCCGGCACCGTGCCGTCCAGCAGATACGCGTTCACGGCCTCGCGCACACAGGTGTTGCCGGAGTCGTACGCGCCGTGTCCCTCGCCCTCGTAGGTGAGTTCCACGCCGACGCCCTTGCCGAGCCGCTCCGCCATCCGCGCGGCGCCCTCGTACGGCGTCGCCGGGTCGCCGGTGTTGCCGACGAGCAGGATCGGCGGCGCGCCCGGCGCGCTCACGTCCGGGTGCGCGGCCTTGCCCCGCACCGGCCAGTCGGTGCACTCCAGCGTGCCCCACAGCATGGTGTCGCCGAACAGCGGGGACGCCTCCTCGAACGCGGTGGCCCGCTCCAGCACGTCCTCCACGGTGTAGCGGTCGCTGCGGTCGGCGCAGGTGATGGCGGTCTGCGCGTCCTGCTGGTCGCTGAAGCCGCCGGCGTGGCGGCCGATCAGGGCGTCCGCGAGGCCGAGCAGGGTCTCGCCCTCGTCGGCGGCGAGCAGCTGGAGGCCCACCTCCAGGGCGGGCCACGCGGTCTCCAGGTACAGCGCCTGGACGACGGCGTCGATGAGCTGGGAGCCGGTGAACACCCTCTCCCCGTCGACGGTCAGCGGCTCGTCGTCCAGGGCCTCCTCCAGCCGCATGACCAGCTGCGTGATCTCCTCCGGGCTGTCACCGAGGGCACAGCCGGTGTCCACGCACCACTGGGCGAAGTGGTCGAAGGCCAGCTGGAACCCGCCCGCCTGCGCGAGCGCCCCCTGCATCTGGTCCAGCGTCGGGTCCACGACACCGTCCAGGACGGCACGGCCCACGTGCTGCGGGAACAAGTGGGCGTAGACGCCGCCCAGTTCGGTGCCGTAGGAGATCCCCAGGTAGTGCAGCTTGTCGTCGCCGAGCAGATGGCGCAGCAGGTCCATGTCGCGGGCGGCGTCCTCGGTGCCCACGTGCGGCAGCACGCGGCCCGACTCCTTCTCGCAGGCGTCGGCGTACCGCTGCCGCGCCTGGAGCAGGGCGGTCACCTCGTCGTCGCCGTCGTCGGGGGTGTCGTCCTGCTCGGTCATCGCCTGCGCCGCGTCGGCGTCCAGGCAGGCGACCCCGGAGCTGGCGCCCGCCCCGCGCGGGTCGAAGCTCACCAGGTCGTAGCGGGACCGGAGTTGCTCGTAGTCGGCGGCGAGGGCGGGCAGGGTCGCCACGCCGGACTCGCCGGGCCCGCCGAAGTTGAACAGCAGCGAGCCGATGCGGTCGGCGGCGTCCGCGCGGGACGCCGCCCGGATCAGGGCGAGGCCGACGGTCTCACCGCCGGGTCTGTCCCAGTCCAGCGGCGCCCGCATGGTGGCGCACTGCCAGCGGGTGCCGTCCGGCAACGGTTCGGGCGCCTCTCCTCCGCCTTGCAGGGGGGACGGAGCGGGGCAGTCCTTCCACTCGAGGGACTGCGCCCATATCCGTCCGCGGTCGTCCTCCTCGCCGCCTCCGCCTCCGGCCGCGCCCCCGCCGGCCGGGCCGCAGGCGGCCAGGGAGGCGGAGAGCAGGACGGCGCCGGACAGCAGGGCAGCGGCTGTCGTACGTGGTGTCGGCATGCGCCCAGCCTCCGGCGGCCCAACCGCCGCCGCACGGCCGCACATCCATCCGGGGGACGCGCCAGGGCCGGCGCAGCGTCGGCTCGGCGCGGTGCCGGTTCAGCGCAGTGTCGGTTCAGCGCAGCGCCGGGTGGTCCGCCACCACCGTGCACGAACCGGGGGCGATCTCCGTGAAGCCCGCGTCGCGCACCGTCGGCAGGCCGCCGCCGGTCAGCGCGGGCCAGTCGGCCGGGTCGGCGGTGCGCACGGCCAGCGGGAAGCCGGCCGCCCGCCAGGCCTCACGCGCCGCGCCCGGCAGCTCCCACCAGGCGAGCTGGGCGCCGTGCCCGGCCTGGGCCATCGCCTTGCCGGCCGACATCTCGAGCTCCGGGTTCATCCACAGCGTGGGCACGCCGGGGTCCGCCGGCGGCACCGGGTCCGGGTCGTCGAGGTCGGTGCCCGACACCTGAAGCCGGGCCAGGTCCTTGGGCCAGCCGTCCAGCGGCACCGGCGGGAAGACCCGCACCTCGGCCGACTTCCCGGTCACGGTGATCCCGGGAAGCGCCTCCGCGCGCCGCCACTCCGCGCCACGCGCCCGCCGCACCACCTTCCGGATACGGGCGTCCTGCCAGTCGCGCATCGCTCGCGCCCACTCACCCTCGCCCGCCGACCGCTCGTCGGTCAGCATCACCAGCACCGCGCGGGCGGCCGTCTCCAGGGCGTCCGTCCGCGCGGGCGGCGAGCCGCGCTCGATACGGACCACGAGCGGCAGCACGAACTGCGGCGCCGCGTCCCGGTCACCGGGCTCGGGTCGGAAGGGGCTGTCGGGGGCGGGTGTCGTCCGGTCGTCGTTCACCCGCCCAGTGTGCCAAGGCGCCGAGCGGGCACCAGGGTGGGGGAAGGGACTGATGCGCGATGACTCAGGCGGTGCCGCAGCGCGGCGGGGGCGGCTCCAGCGGTCTGTACGACGTGCTGGAGCTCATTCTGGACCGAGGGCTGGTGGTCGACGCGTTCGTGCGGGTGTCTCTGGTCGGGATCGAGATACTCAAGATCGACATACGCATCGTGGTGGCGAGCGTCGACACCTATCTGCGCTTCGCCGAGGCGTGCAACCGGCTCGACCTGGAGGCCGGGCCGCGCAAGCCCGCCGGGCTGACGGAACTGCCGGACAAGATGCGGGAGTCCGGCTCGCGGGGAGCGGCCAAGGGGCTGCTGTCCGGCGCCGCGGAGACCGTCTCGGAGGCCTTCCGGTCGGCGCGCGACGAGCCTAAGCGGGCGTAGCGACGACCGAAGCGGGCGTAAGGCGGACAGCGCGCCCCGGCCGGTCAGCCGGAGCAGGCCGTGCGCTCCGCCTCGCGCCACTCGCAGACCGGGCACAGCGTGATGCCCTTGTACGTCTCCGGGTACTCCGTGGGCTCCTGGCACTGGACGCACGCCGCGTAGGGCGGGCCGTCCGCCTTCGGCGGGCGCTCGCCGCCGGCGAGGCAGTAGTCGCGGTCGGTCACGTCGTCGCTCATGCCTCCAGCGTAGGACGGTCAGCCGCGTCCGTTCGCCGCGCCGATCAGCTCGGAGACCTTGACGAACCGGTAGCCCCGGCGGCGCAGCTCCGGCACGACCGTGCGTACCGCCTCCTCCGTCGTCGGAGCGGCGCTGCGGGTGCAGTGCAGGACGACCACCGAGCCGGGCCGCACCCCGTCCAGCACCTGCCGGGCCACCGCGTCCGCGTCGGTGGCGAAGGCGTCGCCGCCGACGACGTCCCACTGCACGGCCGTGACGCCGGCCGGGGTGAGCGCCCTGAGCGCCCGCCGGTCGTAACAGCCGCCGGGGAAGCGGAAGTACGGCATCGGGTTCGGCACGCCCACCGCACGGAACGCCCGGTACGCCCGCTCCACGTCGGCCCGCATCCGCTCCTCGGGCACCGTGGGCAGGCCGTAGCAGTCGCCGGTGAAGGCGTAGTGGCTGTACGAGTGGTTGGCGACCTCGAAGAGCGGGTCACGGCCGATGGCGCGGGCCTGGTCCGGGTACTCCTCGGCCCACCGGCCCGTCATGAACACCGTCGCCGGCACCTTCAGCGCCCGCAGCGTTCCGATCAGCCGCGGATGGTCGAAGTGCTCGCCCGCCGCGGCCCTCGGGCCCTGGTCGGCGGTCATGTCGGCGTCGAAGGTGAGGGCCACGGTCTTGCCGGCGTCCCGGGGCCCGTGGTCGAACACCGGGGTGAGACCCGCGGGGCCCGCGGCGAGCGTGGGCGGCGCCGACGGGACGGCGGGGGAGGGTGCGGGGGCGGGCGGACGCGCGGCGGGACCGGCGGGGGCGCCGCACGCGGTGAGGGCGGCGGCGAGGACGCAGGCGGCGATAACACGACGTGAAAGTGTGATCACCGTATGACAGTAGGGCGACGGTCGGCGGTGGCCGTCGCGGCTCGGGCGGAGGGGACGGCGCGCTCACCCGGTCGGAGGGCACGCCTCCTCCGACCGGCCCCGGCCCCGCCGATGGGAGCCTGGGCGGGCTCAGATGTCCCGCCGCTCCAGCGGCTTGGTGGCCGGTCCCTGCACGACCTTCCCGTCCGTGTCGAAGCGGGACCCGTGGCACGGGCACTCCCACGCGCGCTCGGCCGCGTTGAAGCCGACCAGGCAGCCCAGGTGGGTGCAGCGGGCGGACACCGCGTGCAGGGCGCCGTCGTCGTCCCGGTACACCGCCAGCCGGCCGCTCTCCGTGCGCACCACCGCCCCCTCGCCCGGCGGCAGCGCCTCCACCGGGGGCGACGGGCGCAGCCGGTCCCCGACGAAGTGCTGGGCCACCTGCGCCTGGTGCTTGAGGAAGGCCGGCGCCTCCCGCACGGCCGAGGCCAGCCGCCGCGGGTCGTACAGCCCGGCCCAGGCGCACTCCCCGCCGGTGATCCGCGCGGCGAGCAGCCGGCCCGCCATCATGCCGCCGCTCATGCCCCAGCCGCCGAAGCCGGTGGCGACGTACGTGTGCCGGGCGCCCTGGTGCAGCGGGCCGACCAGCGGCACCGTGTCGGTGGGGTCGTTGTCCTGCGTCGCCCAGAAGTGTGTCAGCTCCACCCCAGGGAAGTGCCGGCGGGCCCACCCCGCCAGCCGGTCGAAGCGGGCGCGGGTGTCGCCGGTGCCCGGAGTGAAGTGCTCGCCGGTGACCACCAGCAGCCGACGCGAGGCGTCGTCGCCGTAGGGCGCGGTGCGCACCGAGCGGGAGCCGTCGTACGGGGTGATGTACATGCCCTCCGGGTCCAGCTCCGCCGGCACCGGGCCCGCGACGACCAGTTCGCGGCGCGGGGAGAGGCGGGTGAACAGCAGCGCGCGGTCGAAGACCGGGTAGTGGGTGGCGACCACGACGTCCCGGGCCGTCACCGACGCCCCGGTCGACGTCGACAGCCGGCAGGGCTCGCCCTCCTCCAGGCCCAGCACCGTGGTGTCCTCGAACAGGCGGCCGCCGTGCGCCTCGATGTCGTCGGCCAGCGCCAGCAGGTACCGGCGCGGATGGAACTGCGCCTGGCCCGTCACCTCCACCGCCCCCGCCACCGGGAACGGCAGCCCCGTCTCCTCCACGAACGACGCGGGCAGCCCCGCCTCCCGCGCGGCCCGCGCCTCCGCGCGCACCTCGTCCACCCGGTCCGCGTCCGTGACGTACGTGTACGAGCTGCGCCGCTCCCACTCGCACGCGACGCCCAGCTCCTCCACCACCCCGGCCGTCCGCTCGATCGCCTCCGCCTGCGACCGGGCGTACAGCCGCGCGCCCTCGCTGCCGCGGGTGCGGCGCAGCTTGTCGTAGACCAGGGAGTGCAGCGCGGTGACCTTGGCGGTGGTGTGCCCGGTCACGCCCGCCGCGATCCGGCCGGCCTCCAGCACGGCGACGCTGCGACCCGCCCGGGCCAGCTCCCACGCCGTGCAGAGGCCCGCGATGCCGCCGCCGATCACCGCCACGTCGACGTCCAGGTTGTCGCCCAGCGCGGGGCGGCGCTCCCCGCCGGGCGCGGTGGTCAGCCAGTACGAGTCACCCGAGTGCTGCTTCTCCTCCGTCATGCGGGGGCGGGTACCCCGGCGCGGGGGCTTCACGGCGGCGGGCTGTACGGCGGGCTGGCTGTACGGCGGCCGGTCCGGGGCCGCGTGCGCTTGCGGGCGTGCGGGCGCGGGCGTAACGTACAACCAAATGGTTGTAGATGGGATGGACGAGGCCGACCGGGCCGTGGACCGGCTGTTCCACGCGCTGGCCGACGCGACGCGGCGCGACATGCTGCGCCGCTGTGTCCGCGGTGAGCTGTCCGTGTCACGGCTGGCCGCCGCGTACCCGATGAGCTTCGCCGCGGTGCAGAAACACGTCACCGTGCTGGAGCGGGCGGGACTGGTCACCAAGGAGCGGCGCGGACGGGAGCAGCTCGTACGCACCGACCCCGACGCGGTGGCCCGCGCGCGGCAGGCGCTCGACGCGCTGGAGTCGGCCTGGCGGGCCCGGGTGGACCGGATGTCCGGCCTGCTCTCGGAGGACGACGGCCCGGACGTCGGCGGGCCCGCGCACGCAAGCGACAGGAAAGGACCGGACGGATGACTCTCACCCGTGTCGACAAGGACGTCGACACCCTCACGCTCACCCTCGTCGCGGACTTCACCGCACCGGTGGAGCGCGTCTGGCAGCTGTGGGCCGACCCGCGGCTGCTGGAGCGCTGGTGGGGCCCGCCCGGGTTCCCGGCGACCGTCGAGGAGCACGACCTCACGGCGGGCGGCGGCGTGAAATACCACATGACCGGGCCGGAGGGCGAGAAGTACGGCGGCTGGTGGCGGGTCTCCTCGGTCACGCCGCCGACGTCGCTGGAGTTCACCGACGGCTTCGCCGACCAGGACGGGCGGCCGGACCCGGAGATGCCGGTCACCACGGTCCGGATGACGCTCACCGGGCGCGAGGGCGGGACGCGGATGGAACTGCGGTCCGTGTTCGACACCCGGGAGCAGATGGAGCAGCTGGCCGAGATGGGCATGGTCGAGGGCATGAGCCAGGCCGTGGGCCAGATGGACGCGCTGCTGGAGAGCTGAACGGCGGGAGGGGGGGGGGGGCGGCG
>NZ_JBHRWL010000006.1:21246-44940 GCF_042647945.1 Streptomyces lusitanus | reverse complement strand
TCTTCTTCGCTGTTTCAGGCCGTCATCGGCGCCAGGGGCCGGTCACGGCGAACGTCGTGCCCGGGTCGTAGACGTTGACGTACATCGTCCGGCCGTCCGGGGAGAACGTGACCCCGGCGAACTCGCCCCAGTCCGGGGCGTCGTCCGTGCCCAGGTTCTGGCGGTTGCGGGCCATCGGGTAGACCTCGCCGTGCCGGGTGACGCCGAAGACGTGCTGGGCGCCCCAGCCGTCCTCACACACCATCAGACCGCCGCTGGGCGCGAGGCAGATGTTGTCCGGGGACTCGCCCGGCATCTGGATGTCCGTGTCCGGGCCGAAGACGATCACCAGGGTGAGGCGGCGGCGGTCCGGGTCGTAGCGCCAGACCTGACCGTAGTGGCTGGCGGCCGAGCCGTCGGAGGTGCGGGCGAAGGACGACACGAAGTAGACGGAACGGCCGCCCCAGTAGCAGCCCTCCAGCTTCTGCGCGTGGGTGATGCCCTTCGCGCCGAAGTCCTGGTGACGGATGGGGGTCTCGACGGCCAGCGGGTCGGGGACGTCCACCCACTCGATGCCGTCGAAGTGGGCGCCGATCTCCTGGATCGTGGACAGGTCGGGCACCCCGGGCACCCGCATCGCCTGGAGCCTGCCGCCCGCGCGCAGCGAGCCCGTGCCGCCGAGGGGCTTGTTCGGGAGGAAGCGGTAGAACAGGCCGAAGGGGCGCTCGAAGGCGTCCTCCGTCTCGTAGACCACGCCCCGGTGCGGGTCCACCGCGATCGCCTCGTGCGCGAAGCGGCCCATCGCGGTCAGCGGCACGGCCCCGGTACGGCGGGGGTCGGCGCCGTCCACCTCGAAGATGAAGCCGTGGTCCTTGGTGTACCCGTTGGTTCCGGCTCTGTCCTCGGTCTCCTCGCAGGTCAGCCAGGTCTTCCACGGGGTGGGCCCGCCCGCGCAGTTGACCGCCGTACCGGCGATCGCCACCCGCTCGGAGAGCACGCCGCCGCGGCGGTCGAGGGTGAGGGCGGTACAGCCGCCCTTGCCCTGCGGGTCGTACGTCAGCCCGTCGACCACCGGGACCGGGACTCTGCCGGTGGCGCGGTTCTCATGGTTGCGGACCAGGTGGACATGGCCCTGGCGGCCGGCGAAGGCGGCCATGCCGTCGTGGTTGGAGGGGACGGGTCCCTCGCCGGAGCGGAGCTGGTCGCCCTCCTTGGAGAGCACGGTGTAGCGGAAGCCCTTGGGCAGGTCGAGCAGTCCGTCGGGGTCGGGGACCAGGTCGCCGTAGCCGTGGTGGCCGAGGTTCTGCGCGGCGGAGGTGCCGGCGAACAGTTCGGACAGGGCGCCGGTGAAGGCGATGCCGACACCGACGGCACCGGAACGGGCGAGCATCTGGCGTCGGGTTGTTGCCGTGGAGCCGTGGGGGGACCCGTTTTCTGACATGGGGAAACCTTCCTGCTGGCGGACAGGAACTGTGACCCCGCCGTGTCTATCACCTGCCGCCGGTCCCGTGAACCACGCGGACGGCCGTGTCCTGTGAGGTTGAGGCGCCCGCACGGCCGTGTCCCGTGAGGTGGGGGCGCCCGTGGCCCGCCTTGGAAGGGCGCCCTCACACCCGCGTCCCGCGAGACGAACCCGTTCTCACCGCGTCGTCAGCCGCACCGGCGGTGTCCCCGCACCGCTGTGTCGTTCCGCCCAGTGGGTCAACGCCGTTCTGCAGGCGTGGTCCAGGTGGTGCAGGGCCGTCAGGTCCAGTTCGACCGGACGGTCCTGGGGGAGGGACTCCAGGGTGTCCAGGATCTTCGGGAGGCGCAGGAACGTCGCGTTGCCGGAGAGGTGGACCTGGACGGGGCCCGCGCCCTTGTCCATGACCTCCAGCTTGACCTTGGAGGACTCCCACGCCGTCTTCACCACCGACAGGCCCAGTCCGATCAGCACCCCCTCGAACATGTTCAGCACGACGATCGACACGGCCGTGACCACCAGGATCAGCGCCTCGCCCCGCTGTCCGCGCCACAGCGCGACGAGCCCCCGGAACGGGATCAGCTTCCAGCCGGCGTGGATCAGGATGCCCGCCAGCGCCGGCAGCGGGATCCACGCGAGGGCGGACGGCAGCAGCGCGGCGAACAGCAGCAGCCACACGCCGTGCAGCACCCGGGACGCCTTGGTCCTCGCGCCCGCCTGGACGTTGGCCGAGCTGCGCACGATGACGGCGGTCATGGGCAGCGCGCCGAGCAGCCCGCAGACCGTGTTGCCCGCGCCCTGCGCCATCAGCTCCTTGTTGTAGCGGGTGCGCGGACCCGTGTGCAGCCGGTCCACCGCCGCCGCGCTGAACAGGCTCTCCGCGGACGCGATGAGCGCGAAGGCCACGACCGTGCCCAGCCCGCCGACGTCCGTGAGGACACCGAAGGCGTCCGGGCCGGGCGGCTGGACGGATGCGAACAGGCCCCGCACCTCGACCGTGGCGACCGGCACGGCGAACGCCGCCGTCACCGCCGTCGCCAGCAGCACCGCGGCGAGCGCGCCCGGCACCACCCCGGCCGGTCCCGGCAGCCGCCGCCACAGCACCATCACCACCACCGTGCCGGCGCCCACCGCCAGCGAGGCGAGCGTCTCCCGCCCGGCGAGCGCGTCCGCGGCGGCGCCGGGCAGCCCGAGGAGCTTGTCGACGCCGTGGGCGGGCGCCTCGATCCCGGCGGCGGCGTAGAGCTGGCCGGCGATGAGGACCAGGCCGATGCCGGCCAGCATGCCCTCGATCACCGACAACGACATCGCCCGGAACCAGCGGCCCAGCCGCAGCGCCCCCATGGCGAGCTGGAGCAGCCCGGCGGCGAGCACGATCACGCCGAGCGCGGGGAGTCCGTGGGAGGTCACCGCCTGGTGGACCAGCACGGTGAGCCCGGCCGCCGGGCCGGACACCTGGAGGCTGCTGCCCGGCAGCAGGCCGGCCACCACACCGCCCACGATGCCGGTGACGAGCCCGAGTTCGGCGGGCACCCCGGAGGCGACGGCCACGCCCACGCAGAGCGGCAGGGCGACGAGGAACACGACGAGCGAGGCGGCGACGTCCTGCCGCAGATGAGGGAAGCGGCCCACGCGCGCCCTCACCGGGTACGGGCCGCACGGCGGGCGGACGGACGAGGGTGTCGGGCGGACGGTTCGGGGTGCCGGCCGGACGGGCGGGGGTGGTCGACGGAAGGGCGGTGCATCTGTTCCTCCTGGCGCGTGTGGGGACGCGTCGGACGCGCACGACGGGGCCCGGCCCGCCGATCATTGGCCCGCGGTGTGACGGACCGTGTACGCGGATGCGAAGGCCGCGGGAGGCGCGGGACGGGTGGCCGAGGTAAAGCGACGGCAAGGGCCCGGGGTGCGGCCGACGGTCGCCCGACCTCGCAACACGCGTACCTGTCACGGTGGTTCGCACCCGGTGTCGCAGGTATGCGCAAGGTCAACGGTTGGTCAAGAAACACGGTAACCCTGCGTGGCCGTTCGCACCGGCTCATCGCGGGGCCTCGGCGCGGTCAGCCCGAAAAGAACACGTGGGTTGGCGCGATCACTTCCGTGGCCGTCGATGGGCCGTTCGGGCGTCGAACGCCCGCACGGTGGGCTGAGGCCGCCCGGGTCAGACGGTGTCGGCGAGCCGCTTGGCGTCCCTGGCCAGAGCGGTGAGGCGGGAGATCGCGCGGAAGTACTTCTTGCGGTAGCCGCCATTCAGCATCTCCTCGCTGAACAGCTGGTCGAACGGCAGTCCCGACGCGAGCACCGGCACCTCGCGGTCGTACAGCCGGTCCGCGAGGACCACGAGCCGCAGCGCGGTCGACTGGTCCGGCACCGGCCGCACCCCGGTGAGGCACACCGCGCCGATGCCGTCGGTGAGGGCGCCGTAGCGGCTGGGGTGGACCCGCGCGAGGTGGTCGAGCAGGTCGGGGAAGGCGTCCAGCGACGCGTCCGCGGTGGCGTGCGCGACCCGGGTGACCACGTCGTCGGAGTACGGGGGCGGCGCCTCGGGCAGCCCCCGGTGCCGGTAGTCCTCGCCGTCGATCCTCAGCGCCCGGAAGTGCGCCGACAGGCCCTGGATCTCCCGCAGGAAGTCCGCCGCCGCGAACCGGCCCTCGCCGAGCTTGCCCGGCAGCGTGTTGGAGGTGGCGGCGAGCGCCACACCCGCCTCGACCAGCTTGCCGAGCAGCGTGGACACCAGCACGGTGTCGCCCGGGTCGTCCAGCTCGAACTCGTCGATGCACAGCAGCCGGTGCCCCGACAGCGTCCGCACGGTCTGCTGGAAGCCGAGCGCGCCCACCAGGTTGGTCAGCTCGACGAACGTGCCGAACGCCTTGAGCGCCGGCTCGGCCGGGGTGGCGTGCCACAGCGAGGCCAGCAGGTGCGTCTTGCCGACGCCGTAGCCGCCGTCCAGGTAGACCCCGCGCGGCCCGGTCGGGCCCTTCTTCGCCGCCTTGCCGAGGCCGAACAGCCGGCGCCGGCCCCGCTCCCCGGCGGACGCCCCGCCGAGACCCGCCGCGAAGCCCTCGAGGACGCGCACGGCCTCGGTCTGGCTCGGCTGATTCGGGTCGGGGATGTACGTGGTGAAGCGGACGGAGTCGAACCGCGGCGGCGGCACCATCTCGGCGACGAGCCGGTCCGCGGGGACGTGCGGCTCACGGCCGCACAGCGAGAGCGGAGCCACGGCGGCTATCGGACCGGGACGGGAGGCTGCGGAGGACGACACGGTCCCCCATCGTACGGGGCGTGGAAGACTGCCTGACATGCGACGCCTGTTCCCCGTGACCGATGTGACCGACGAGACGGGAGCCGCCGGCGGGGCGGCCGACCGGGAGTGGAGCCTGGCCGAGCTGGCCGCCGCCTACGCCTATCCCGAGCCCGGCCCGGAGGGCCCCGCGCCCTGGCTGCGCGGCAACATGGTCTCCACCCTCGACGGCGCCGCCCAGCACGAGGGCCGCTCGCAGCCCATCTCCTGCCCCGCCGACATGCGGATCTTCGGCGTGCTGCGGGCCCTCGCGGACGTGGTCGTGGTCGGTGCGGAAACGGTACGGCAGGAGGGCTACCGCCCGGCCCGCGCCCGCGCCGAGTTCGCGGCGGCCCGAGCAGCCGCCGGACAGGGCCCCGCGCCCGCGATCGCGGTGGTCTCGGCGAGTCTGGACCTCGACTTCTCGCTGCCCCTGTTCACCTCCCCGCTCGTGCCCACCCTGGTCCTCACCGGCGCCGCCGCCGACCCGGAGCGCGTCGCCGCCGCCGAGAAGGCGGGCGCCCGCGTGGTCGTCGCCGGGGAGGGCGCCGGGGTGGACCCCGCACGGGCCGTACGGGCGCTGGCCGCACTGGGGCACACCCGGCTGCTGACCGAGGGCGGGCCCCGGCTGCTGGGGCAGGTCGTCGCCGCCGGCGTGCTGGACGAGCTCTGTCTCACCGTCGCGCCGATGGTCACGGCCGGTGACGCCCAGCGCATCGCCGGGGGACCCTCAGTGACACTTCCGCGGCGATTCGCGCTGTCGTCGATGTTGGAGGAGGGCGGCTTCCTGTTCACGCGCTACCGGCGGGCCTGACCGGCCCGGCCGGACGGGGAACGGCGGAGGGAGGAACCGGGGAGGAGGAACCGGGGGAAGGGAGGACGACGCGCACGACGCCGTCGCCGGTCCGGCGATCGGCGGAACCGTCCGCCCGCCCGGCGCGAAGAAGGGCGAGACTGAAACCGGCCGTACTCGCGCCCGCACGGGGAAGGATGATCTCCGGGGGGCCTGGCTCGGCCCACGGAGCAGCGAGGGCCCGCGGGCCCTCCGAGGAGTAAGGGGCGCCTGGTGTTCACAAGCGTACTGATGATCGAGAAGGCCCTGACGTCCGCCGACGTGGAGTTCGTCACCACCCTGCACGGCGACGAGCCCGTCGCCTTCCACGTCCTGCTCCAGCCACGCGGCGAACAGGCCGACCGGCTGCTGAGAGCCATCGACGACGTCGCCCTGGGCGAGCTCGACGAGGCCGTGCGCGAGGGCGGCACCCCCGAGGGCGACGAGGCGCGCTCCATGGGCGAACGGGCGCTCGCGGTCTCCCTCCAGGCGCTGCGCACGACCGGCGACACCGCCGAGGGCCGCCTCGTCGAGGACCACCCGCTGGACGCGCTCAGGAAACTGGTCGAGGAGGTCGGCGCGGACGAGGTGATCGTGCTGACCGACCCGCACTACGTGGAGGAGTTCTTCCACCGCGACTGGGCCTCCCGGGCCCGCCACAAGGTCGGAGTGCCGGTGCTGAAACTCTTCTCGCACAGCAAGGCATAGGCTGGGGCCGCGCTCTCCCGGCCCGGCCCGCGAGGGCGCGAAGACCGTCGTCCCGCTCGTCGCACCACTGGGAGAACACGCATGGCACCCGGCCTTCCTACCGCCATGGACCGACCGCACTTCATCGGCATCGGCGGCGCCGGGATGTCGGGCATCGCCAAGATCCTCGCCCAGCGCGGCGCGCGGGTGGCCGGCAGCGACGCCAAGGACTCGGCGACCGCCCAGGCCCTGCGCGCCCTCGGCGTCACCGTGCACGTCGGGCACGCCGCCGCGCACCTCGCCGACGACGCCAGCTGCGTCGTGGTCTCCTCCGCGATCCGCGAGGACAACCCGGAGCTGCGGCGCGCCGCCGAGCTGGACATCCCCGTGGTGCACCGCTCCGACGCCCTCGCCGCCCTGATGGACGGCGCGCGCCCGATCGCGGTGGCCGGCACCCACGGCAAGACCACCACCACCTCCATGCTCGCGGTCGCCCTCACCGAGCTCGGCCGCGAGCCGTCGTACGCCATCGGCGGCGACCTCGACGCCCCCGGCTCCAACGCGCTGCACGGCGCGGGCGAGATCTTCGTCGCCGAGGCCGACGAGTCCGACCGCAGCTTCCACAAGTACGCCCCCGAGGTCGCGATCATCCTCAACGTGGAGCTGGACCACCACGCGAACTACGCGTCGATGGAGGAAATCCACGAGTCCTTCCAGACGTTCGTCGGCCGGATCGTCCCCGGCGGCACCCTGGTGATCTCCGCGGACCACGAGGGCGCCCGCGAGCTGACCCGCCGCCTGGACGGCTCGGTGCGCACCGTGACGTACGGCGAGTCGGCCGACGCCGACGTCCGGGTCCTGTCGGTCGTCCCGCAGGGCCTGAAGAGCGAGGTGACCGTCGAGCTGGACGGCGCCCCGCTCACCTTCACCGTGTCGGTGCCCGGCAAGCACTACGCGCACAACGCGGTCGCCGCGCTCGCCGCGGGCGTCGCGCTGGGCGTCCCCGCCGCCGAGCTGGCCCCCGCGCTGGCCGCGTACACCGGCGTCAAGCGCCGCCTCCAGCTCAAGGGCGAGGCGGCCGGCGTCCAGGTCATCGACTCCTACGCGCACCACCCCACCGAGATGACCGCGGACCTGGAGGCGATGCGCGCCGCCGCCGGGGACGCCCGCATCCTCGTCGTCTTCCAGCCCCACCTGTTCTCCCGCACCCGCGAGCTCGGCAAGGAGATGGGCCACGCCCTCGCCCTCGCCGACGCCTCGCTGGTCCTGGACATCTACCCGGCCCGTGAGGACCCGATCCCCGGTGTCACCAGCGAGCTGATCATCGAGGCGGCCCGCGCGGCCGGCGCGGACGTGACGGCCGTCCACGACGCGGCGGAGGTCCCCGGGGCGGTGGCGGGAATGGCCAAGCCGGGCGATCTGGTTCTCACCATGGGAGCGGGCGACGTCACCGACCTCGGCCCGCGCATCCTGGACCGTCTGTCGAACTAAGGGGCTGGAACCTCATGCCGTACGACGTGGAGAAGCCGGACGAGCAGTGGCGCGCGGAGCTGTCGCCGTCCGAGTACGCGGTTCTGCGCCAGGCGGCGACGGAACCGGCCTTCACCGGTGAGTACACCGACACCAAGACCGAGGGCGTCTACTCCTGCCGTGCCTGCGGCGCGGAGCTGTTCACCTCGGACACGAAGTTCGAGTCGCACTGCGGCTGGCCGTCCTTCTACGACCCGAAGGACACCGAGTCCGTGGAGCTGGTCGAGGACCGCTCGCACGGCATGGTGCGCACCGAGGTGCGCTGCGCCCGCTGCGGCTCGCACCTCGGGCACGTCTTCGAGGGCGAGGGCTACCCGACGCCCACGGACCAGCGGTACTGCATCAACAGCATCTCGCTGACGCTGCGTCCCGCCGGTTCCTGATCCGCCGCCGGTTCCTGATTCGCCGCCCGCTCCTCACCACCCGGTCAGCACCAGGTGGTTGAGGAGCAGGGCCAGTGCCGCCTGCCCGGCGAGCCATCCGCGCGGACCGGGCAGGAGCGCGCAGGCGGGCAGCAGCCACAGCGCGAACGGCAGCCAGATCCGCTCCGTCTCCGCCTTGCTCATCCCGGACAGGTCCGCGACCAGCAGCGCCAGCAGCGCGGACCCCACCAGCAGCACCAGCCGGGGCACCGGGTCCCGCAGAAGCGCCGCACGGCCGTACCTCACCGGCTCCGCGCCGCCCCGGCGCAGCCCCGCCACCGTCGCGGGGCCCACGACCAGCACCGTGCACGCCAGGTTCGCCCACACCCAGTAGCCGTACGGGCGTACCCCGCCCGCGCCCTGGTAGTAGCGGGTCACCAGCAGCCGGTACGCCTCCCACCAGTCGAACCCCAGGGCCGTGAACACGGCCGGCGCCACCAGGAACCCGGCGGCCACGTACGGCAGCGGCCGCAGCCGCCGGGCGCCCAGCAGCAGGACGGCCGCGGCGGTCACCGCGACCAGGGTGAGCCCGTACGACAGGTACACCGTCAGCCCGAACAGCAGGCCCGCGCCGAAGCCCGTCCAGGCCGGACGGCGGCCGGTGACGGCGAGGGCCAGCAGGGCGAGCGCCCAGGCGGCGACCGCCGCGAACCAGCCGTCGGCGGAGGTGCCCGTCCACACGGCCGCCGGGGCCAGGACGAGGAACGGCGCGGCCCGGCGGGCGAGGTCCTCGCCGGCCAGCCGCCGCACCGTGACCAGCACGGCGACCGCCGCCGTGGTGCCGGCGGTGACGACGAACGCCCCCGCCCACGCCCCGCCGCCCAGCCCGATCCGGTCCAGCAGCACGAAGGTGAGGGTGGCGCCCGGCGGATGACCCGCCACGTGCGCCGGCCAGTTGTCGGGGGCGCCGATGAGGATGTGCGCGTGGAAGTCCCGCAGGGTCGCCGGGATGTCCTGGAAGCGGTCGATCACCTGGAGGTACTCGTGCCGGGTGGTCAGCCGCCCGGCGACGCCCCGCTGCCAGCCGTCGACCAGGGCCAGCGACCACGTCCAGGCGAGCGCCCCGCCCCACACCGCGAACAGCAGCGGCCGCCACGGCAGCCGGGCCGCGAGCGCCGGGCCGTACGCCACCACCGCCACGGCGACCGCGAGCGCGGCCGGGGTGCCGGGTCCGAGGTGCGGCATCCAGTGACCCACCAGGGGCGGCCAGCCCACCCGGAGGGTGCCGTAGCGGTTCTGGAGGTGCGTGCCGATCAGGGCGGCGGCCAGGACCAGCAGCGCGGCGGCGGCCACGGCACGGGCGTCGGCCTTCGCGCCGCCGGAGCGGGCGGCGGGGGCACGGAGGTCCGTGCGGTCAGGAGTGCGCTTCACGTCGTCACACGCTAGGCCGCCCGGCCTGCGGCAAGCGGCTGACGAGCGGCGACGTCAGCGTTTCGTCACCGCTCGGGGCGCCCGTTCCGGGCCGCCGCCGACCTACCGTCGGCACATGGCACGGTCTTCCCTCCCCGGCCGCCTCCCGCGCGGCCCCTTCTCGCCGGACTTCTGGCGCAGCCCGGTGCGCGGCACGTGGTTCACCTCGGTGCTCGGCGTGGTGCTGCTGTTCGGCATCACCGTCCTGTTCGTGACGGGCCTGGTGTCGTACGCCGCGTACAACCCGGATCTGTCGCCGGTGAACGACCGCACCCCCGGCAAGGGGATCCTCGGCTTCTACCTCTTCTCCTGGCCCACCGACCCGCCCTGGCTCTACCGGCTCACCCAGGGCGTCCATGTCACGCTCGGACTGGGGCTCGTACCGGTGCTGCTGGCCAAGCTGTGGTCGGTCCTGCCGAAGCTGTTCACCCTGCCGCCGGCCCGCTCGGTCACCCACGCCCTGGAGCGGATCTCGCTGCTCCTGCTGGTCGGCGGCGCGCTGTTCGAGTTCGTCACCGGCATCCTCAACATCCAGCTGGACTACATCTTCCCCGGCTCGTTCTACCCGCTGCACTTCTACGGCGCGTGGGTCTTCTTCGGCGCGTTCCTCGCCCACGTGGTGCTGAAGGCGCCGGCCGCCTTCCGGAACCTGCGGCACATGCGGCGCGGGGAGGACGAGGAGCCGGACGAGGACCTGACCGCGGCGCGGCCCGACCCGCCGACCGTGACCCGGCGCGGGGCGCTCGGCCTGGTCGGCGGCGGCTCGCTGCTGCTCCTCGCCACCTCCGCCGGACGCAGCTTCGACGGCCCACTGCGCCGGACCGCCTTCCTCTCCCCGCACGGCGGGACCGAACCGGGCAGCGGGCCGGGCGCCTTCCAGGTCAACAAGACGGCCGCGTACGCCGGGATCCGCCCCGACGACACGACCGAGGAGGCCTGGCGGCTGACCGTCACCGGCCGCACCGGCACCGTACGGCTGAGCAGGGCGGAGCTGCTCGCGATGGAGCAGCACGACGCCGACCTGCCCATCGCCTGCGTCGAGGGCTGGTCCACCTCCGACCAGGCCTGGCGGGGCGTACGGCTGCGGGACCTCGCCGCCCTCGTGGGACACGACGAGCCGGCCGCCGTGTACGTGGAGTCCCTGCAAGCGCACGGCACCTGGCGGGACGCCGCGCTCAGCGCCGGTCAGGTCGCCGACGAGCGCTCCCTGCTGGCCCTGTCCGTCAACGGCGCGGACCTGACCCCGGACCACGGCCACCCGGCCCGCGTCATCGTCCCGGCCGCGCCCGGCGTGCTGAACACCAAGTGGGTCACGCGGCTGACCTTCGGCGAACTGTGAGGAGACCACCCGTGCCCGAGCGTCGATCCCGGCCGCCGCTGGGCAGCCCCTTCCACCTGCTGGTGCTGCTGTGCTCGTTCGCCCTGTGCGCGTACGCGGGGGTGCGGCTGCTCGACGGAGACTGGCTGATGATCACCGTGTGGTTCGTGGGCGCGGCGCTGATCCACGACCTGGTGCTGCTGCCGCTGTACGCGGCGGCCGACCGCGCCCTCGTCACGGTCACCGCAGGCCGCACGGCCTGGGTGAACCACATCCGCGTCCCGGCCGCCCTGTCCGGACTGCTGCTCCTCGTGTGGTTCCCGCTGATCACCGGCCGGGTGTCGGAGCGGTACGCGTCCGTCACCGCCCTCTCCGCCGACGGCTTCGCGGCCCGCTGGCTCCTGATCACGGCGGCCCTGTTCGCGGGCTCGGCGGTGCTGTTCGCGGTGCGGGTGGGGAGGCGGCGGCCGGGGGCGGGGGACTGACGGGCGGCGCGGGGGCGGGTGCCGCACCCGCACGTCCCGTCGGACGGACTGTCGGTGCCGCCGAGTAGGTTCTGCCTGTTCGGCCCGGCAGGCGGGCCGTCGAGCGGGGGGTTCGTCGCGGTGAGCATCCATCTGCACTTTCGCGCTGTCGCGCGGGACGAGATCCGGGACGACCACACCTGGCTCGTGGCGTTCATGCTCGAGGCCTGGGGCAACCACGCCGACGAGTACGCGGCGGGTGTCGCCGACTCGATCGACAAGGTCTGGGACTCCGTCGACACCCTCTACGCCGCGGCCGGCGTCCCTGACACCGACGCCGACGAGCCCTGGGCGCTGCCCGTCTACGGCGGCCGGCCCGTGCCGCACCGTGCCGGCGTCGACCCCTCCGAACCGCCGCTGATGGTTCTGGACCCGCCCGAGGTCGCCCGGGCCGCGGACTTTCTCGCGGCGGTCTCGTTCGACGATCTGTGGAGCCGTGCCGGTGCCGAGGTCCGTGGCGGCGGCTGGGACGAGGCGCAGGCCAGGGAGGAGTTCCTCGACCACCACCGCAGCCTCCGGGGGTTCTACGGGCGGGCGGCTGCGGCGGGACACGCCGTGGTCAAGGTGGTGTGGGCCTGAGGCGCGGTCACCCGCCGGTCAGGGGGCGTGCCGAGGGGGCCGCAGGGCCACGAAGGTGCGGGTGTGGCTGGCCCAGCGGTCCCTGACGCGCCAGCCGGACGCGTGGGCGTGGTGCAGCAGGGCCGGGGTGCCGAGGCGGGCCCAGGGGAAGGGGGCGCCCGGGGTGCCGTGAGGGGCGGTGAGCTGGACCGTGAGGCGTTCGTCGACGTCCGGGTACGGCGCCGTCTCCACGAGGAGCAGACCGTCCGCGGTGAGCAGCCGCGCCAGCCGGGCCAGCAGGGCGTGCGGGTCGCCGCCGATGCCGACGTTGCCGTCCATCAGCAGTGCCGTGTCCCAACGGCCCGTGCCCGGCAGCGGGTCGAACACCGAGGCCCGCAGCGCCCGTCCGCCGCGCCGGACGGTCTGCGCCACCGCGGCCTCGCTGACGTCGACGCCGAGCGCGCGCCCGCCCAGCGCGGCCACCAGCCGGCCGGGTCCGCAGCCCACGTCCAGCACCGTGCCCTCGCAGCGCGCCAGCACCTCGAGGTCGGCCGGGTCCGGCTCCGCGCACCAGCGTTCCACGTCCAGCGGCAGCAGCCATCCGTCGGTGCGGCGCAGGAACAGCGGCCCCCGGCCGGCGCGCAGCGCGTCGGCGTACGGGTCGGCCGACCAGGCGGGGCCGGCGGCAGGCAGCGGAGGGCCGGGCGGGCGCTGCGGTCCGAGGCGGGGCGTGGCCGTCGCGCGTGCCCCGCTCACCGGTGGGCCGCCGTCAGCCGGGCCAGCCGCGCGGCGAACCGTCCGCCGGGCGCCGCACCGGCGACTGCCGCCGCGTCCCGGGCCGTGTCCACGTCCCGCAGCAACGGCAGTTCCCGTACCCGCAGCCCGTCCAGGCGCCGGCGCTGCGCGGCCCCCGTGTGCGGCGTCGACATGGGCACCCCGCGCAGCAGGCCGGGGTCGGGGTCGGCCAGGCCCAGCGCCCAGAAGCCGCCGTCCGCGGCCGGCCCGAACCAGGCGTCGCAGTCCGCGAAGTCCACCGTGAGCAGCTCCGGCGTCACCTGCGGGGTGTCCATGCCGATGAGCAGGGCGGGACCGTCGCACCCCGCGAACGCGCCGGCCAGCCGCTCGTCGAGGCCGCCCGCGCACTGCGGCACGACCTCCACGCCGGCCGGCAGCCACGGCCCCGGCGACCCGTCCAGCACCAGCACCCGGCGTCTCGCGGGCGTCCGCGCCACCGCGTCGAGGGTGTCGGCGAGCGCGGCCTCGGCGAGCGCCGCCGCCTCCTCCGGCGTGAACGGCGGGGTCAGCCTGGTCTTCACCCGGCCCGGCCGCGGCTCCTTCGCGATGACCAGCAGCGTCACCTCCGGCGCCGTCATGGCGTCACCCCCTCGCGCCCGGGCCGCTCCTGGAGCACCCGGCTCATGTCCCGTACGGCGTGCCAGGTGCCGCGCCAGGTGCCGGTCACCTTGGAGGCGCCGGTGCGCGGGGCGTACGGCACGTCGTGCTCGGCGATCCGCCAGCCGGCGTCGGCGGCGCGCACCACCATCTCCAGCGGGTAGCCGCTGCGCCGGTCGGCGATGCCGAGGGCGAGCAGGTCCGCGCGCCGGGCCGCCCGCAGCGGGCCGAGGTCGCGCAGCCGCAGTCCGGTGCGGCGGCGCAGCAGCAGGACGAGGGCCGTGTTGCCGGCCCGGGCGTGCGGCGGCCAGGCGCCCCGGCCGCGCGGGCGGCGCCGGCCCAGCACCAGGTCGGCGGCGCCGGAGCGGATCTCGTCGACGAACGGCACCGCGTCCGCCGGGTCCAGCGAGGCGTCGCAGTCGCAGAAGCAGACGAACTCGGCGGTGGCGGCGGTCAGCCCGGCGTGGCAGGCGGCGCCGAAGCCGCGCCGCGTCTCGCGCACGACCGTCGCGCCGAGCTCGCGGGCGACGCGGTCGGAGCCGTCCGTGGAGCCGTTGTCCACGACGAGCGCCCGCCACCCGGGCGGGATCCGGCGCAGCACCCACGGCAGTGCCGCGGCCTCGTCGAGACAGGGCAGGACGACGTCCACGGACAGGGCCGGGCCGCCCGGCGGTGGTTCCGGGGAGGAGGGGGAGGTGGTCACGGCACTCACCCTACGAACGGGAAACGGACATACCGGGCACCGGCTCCTTACGAAACACGGACGCCGGCACCCGCCCCGGACGGTTCGCGCGCGCGGGGTGCGAGGCTGGACCGCATGGAGCAGCCACCCACCGCAGGCGAGGCCGGAGCCCGGGTCCTCGTCGTGGACGACGACCCCACCGTCGCCGAGATCGTCACGGGCTACCTCGACCGCGCCGGGTACGTCGTCGACCGGGCCGGCGACGGCCCCGACGCCCTCGCCCGCGCCGCCGCCCACCGGCCCGACCTGGTCGTCCTCGACCTCATGCTGCCCGGCATGGACGGCCTCGAGGTGTGCCGCAGGATGCGCGGGCAGGGGCCGGTGCCGGTCATCATGCTCACCGCGCGCGGCGACGAGGACGACCGCATCCTCGGCCTCGAGGTCGGCGCCGACGACTACGTCACCAAGCCGTTCAGCCCGCGCGAACTGGTGCTGCGCGTCGGGTCCGTGCTGCGCCGCGCCCGGCCGGCGGCGGACGCGCCCGCCGGCGGTTCCGCTTCCGTGCCCGGTCCCGGCTCCGGTGTGCTGCGGGCGGCCGGGCTCACCGTCGACCCGGGGGCCCGGCGGGCCGTCAAGAAGGGAGCGGAACTGGCCTTGACCGTCCGCGAGTTCGACCTTCTGGCTTTCTTCCTGGCGCACCCGGGGCGGGCGTTCGCCAGGGAGGAGTTGATGCGGGAGGTGTGGGGCTGGGACTTCGGCGACCTGTCCACCGTGACCGTCCATGTGCGGCGGCTGCGCGGCAAGGTCGAGGACGACCCGGCGCGGCCCCGGCTCGTGCGGACCGTGTGGGGCGTCGGCTACCGCTTCGACCCCACGACGGCCGAGGGGGAGTGACCCGGTGCGCGACGCCCTGCTCATCGCCCTGTTCGCGTTCCTCGGCGCCACCACGGCCGGCGTCCTCGGCGCGGGCGTCCTGCTGCTGATCCGGCGGTGGTCGCTGACCGCGCACCTCGCGGTCGTCGCCGCCGTCGCGGTCACGGCGATGTTCGCCGGGACGCTGGCCGTCGCCCGCGCGATGTTCCTGTCGGCGCACGATCTGAGCGTGGTGACGACCGTCGTCGCCATGGCCGCCGTCGTCTCGCTGGTCACCGCGCTGCTGCTGGGGCGGTGGGTCGTCGCCCGGAGCCGTGAACTCGCCCTGGCGGCGCGGTCGTTCGGGGACGGCGGGGACTTCGCCGCGCCCGACGGGCCGGCCGCGGCGGAATTCGCGGCGCTCAGCCGGGAGCTGGAGGCCACCAGCGTGCGGCTCGCGGAGTCCCGGGACCGGGAACGGGCGCTGGAGTCCTCGCGGCGGGAGCTCGTCGCCTGGATCTCGCACGACCTGCGGACCCCGCTCGCCGGACTGCGCGCCATGGCCGAGGCGCTGGAGGACGGGGTGGCCGCCGATCCCGACCGCTACCTCCGGCAGATCCGCACGGAGGTGGAGCGGCTCAACGAAATGGTCGGCGACCTCTTCGAGCTGTCCCGCATCCACGCGGGGGCGCTGTCGCTGTCGCCGGCGCGTATCAGTGTGTACGACCTGGTCGGCGACGCCCTGGCGGGCGCGGATCCGCTCGCCCGCGAGCACGGGGTGCGGCTCGTGGGGGACGGGGTGGAACCGGTGCCGGTGGAGGTGGACGGGCGGGAGATGAGCCGGGTGCTGGGGAATCTGCTGGTCAACGCGATCCGCCGGACGCCGGCGGACGGCACGGTCGCGGTGTCCGCGCGGCGGGCGGAGGAGGGGGTGGTGCTGTCCGTGACGGACGGGTGCGGAGGGATTCCGGAGGAGGATCTGCCGCGGGTCTTCGACACGGGGTGGCGGGGCAGCGACGCGAGGACGCCTCCGGCGGGGGCGGGGCTGGGGCTGGCCATCGTGCGGGGGATTGTGGAGGCGCATCGGGGGAGGGCGACGGTGCGGAATGTTGTCGGCGGGTGCAGGTTCGAGGTGACGTTGCCTGTGGCGGGGTGAGGGGAGTTCACCGCGGGCCGGTGCCGCCTGGTCGCGCAGTTCCCCGCGCCCCTGAGGCGCCTGCCGACTGCGGGCAGTCGTGCCGCCCTGCGGCCACTGGGGTGCCGGGGGCTGTGGGACGCCGGGTGCGGGCCGCACGGGGCTGTTCGCGCAGCTCCCCGCGCCCCTGCCGACTGCGGGCAGTCGTGCCGCCCGGCAGCCACTGGGGTGCCGGGCACTGTTGTACGCCGGGTGCGGGCCGTACGGGGCTGGGCGCGCAGTTCCCCGCGCCCCTGCCGACTGCGGGCAGTCGTGCCGCCCGGCGGCCACTGGGGTGCCGGGCACTGTTGTACGCCGGGTGCGGGCCGCACGGGGCTGGTCGCGCAGTTCCCCGTGCCCCTGCCGACTGCGGGCAGTCGTGCCGCTGGGGCGGCACGGGTGGGCGCAGGCGGCGCCCTCTAGCGGGCCTGCGCCCCACCTCCGTACGGCCACCGGGGTGCCGGGGGCTGTTGTACGCCGGGTGCCGGTTGCGCCGTGGTTGCGCGCGCAGTTCCTCGCGCCCCTTTGGGCGCCCCCAACTACGGGATGTTGGCGAACTCCCGCATTCCTTCCTCGAAGGTGATCTCCGGCTTCCAGCCCAGCTCCGCCCTCAAACGGGCCGAGTCCGCCGTGATGTGGCGGACGTCGCCCAGACGGAACTCGCCCGTGACGACCGGGGACGGCCCCCCGTGGGCCTCGGCGAGGGCGTGGGCCATGTCGCCCACCGTGTGAGGGGTCCCGCTCCCCGTGTTGTACGCGGTGAGAACACCCGCGCGCGGATCCGCCTCCAGGGCCGCCACGTTGGCGGCCGCCACGTCCCGTACGTGCACGAAGTCCCTCCGCTGGTTGCCGTCCTCGAAGACCCGCGGAGCCTCACCGCGGGCCAGGGCGGAGCGGAAGAAGGACGCGACCCCGGCGTACGGGGTGTCCCGGGGCATCCCCGGGCCGTACACGTTGTGGTAGCGCAGCGACACCGCCGAGCCGCCCGTCACCCGCGCCCACGCGGCGGCCAGGTGTTCCTGCGCCAGCTTGGTCGTGGCGTACACGTTGCGCGGGTCGACGGGCGCGTCCTCCGCGACCAGGCCCGGTGCGAGGGCGGCCCCGCACACCGGGCACGGCGGCTCGAACCGCCCGGCCGCCAGGTCCGCCTCGGCGCGCGGGCCCGGCCGTACGACGCCGTGCTCGGCGCAGACGTAGCGGCCCTCGCCGTACACCACCATCGAGCCGGCCAGCACCAGCCGCCCCACGCCCGCCTCCGCCATCGCGGTCAGCAGGACGGCCGTGCCCAGGTCGTTGCGGGAGACGTACTCGGGCGCGTCGGCGAAGCCGGTGCCGAGGCCGACCATCGCCGCCTGGTGGCAGACCGCGTCCACGCCGGCGAGGGCCGCCCGCACCGCGTCCGGTGCCCGCACGTCCGCCGCCGGGTCGGAGCGGACGTCGAACACGACGGGCTCGTGCCCGCGCTCCCGCAACGCCGTGACGACATGGGACCCGATGAACCCGGCACCGCCGGTGACCAGCACTCGCATGCCCTCACGCTAAGCCCGTGATCGAGCCCGCACCGGCCGCGCGCCCGGCACGTCACGGGTCCGTAAGACCCCGCGCCGGCAGCCGCACCGTGAACACCGTCGCGCCCGGCCGGCTCGTCAGGCCGATGTCGCCGCCGTGGGCGCGCACCAGGGAGCGGGCGACGGCCAGCCCGAGCCCGCTGCCGCCGCGGTCGCGGGTGCGGGCCTTGTCGACGCGGTAGAACCGGTCGAAGACCCGGTCCCTGTGGTCCGCCGGGATGCCCGGGCCGGCGTCGGCGACCCGCACCAGGGCCGCGTCGCCGGCCGCGGTGACCTCGACGGTGACCGGGGTGCCGGGCGGGGTGTGCACGGCGGCGTTGGCGAGCAGGTTGTCCACCACCTGCCGTATCCGCTGCGGATCGAGGCGCAGGACCACCGGACCGGTGGGGTGTGTTGTCACCGTGAGCGGACGGTCCGGGCGGCCCGCCCGGAAGGCGTCCGCCGCCTGCTGCACCAGCTCCGTGAGGTCGGTGTCCTCCGGCCGCAGCGGCGCCTCCACCTCCGCCGCGTCCAGCCGGGCGAGCAGCAGCAGGTCGTCGAGGAGGATGCCCATCCGCGCGGCCTCCGCCCGCAGCCGGGCCAGGTGCTTCTCCCGCTCGGCGGGTTCGTTCGCGGCGGCGTACTGGAACAGGTCCGCGTAGCCGCGTACCGACATCAGCGGGGTGCGCAGCTCGTGCGAGGCGTCCGCGACGAAGCGGCGCAGCCGCAGCTCCGCCTCCGCGCGGACCGCGAGGGAGTCGTCGATGTGCTCCAGCATCGTGTTGAACGCGGTGCGCAGCTCGGCGACCTCGCGTCCGCCGTCGCGTCCGTCCGCGCGCAGCGGCAGCCGGGACGCGGACTCGCTCAGGTCGTGCGAGGCGATGCCGTGCGCGGTGTGCGCCATGTCGCTCAGCGGCTTCAGCCCGCGCCGCAGCATCCGCCGCCCGAACACCACCAGCGCCAGCAGCGCCAGCGCGAACACCACCACCTGCACGGTGACCAGCCGCTCGACGGTCTCCTCCACGTCCTGCACCGGGGCGGCGCTCACCAGCACCACCCCCGGCTCGACCTCGCAGCCGCGCAGCCGGTACGTGCCCTCCCCGTCGATCCGCGCGGTGCGCATCAGCTCGGTGTCGGAGTGCGCCATCGCCCGCGCGAGATCGGCCAGCGGGCGGGTGTCGTCGGGCACGTCGGCGGGCCGGCGCAGCGCGACCGAGCCGCCGCTGACGTCGTACACCGCCGTGTACCAGCCGTAGTACGGCTTGCGCCGCACCGTGCCGTGCGCCGCCGCGTCCTTGGCCTGCACGGTCTGGATGAGCTTCAGCTGCTCGCCGAGCTGCTGTTCGAGATAGTCCCGCATGTACGCGGTGAGCGCCGTGCCGACGACCGCGAACACCGCCAGCGACAGCACCCCGAGGCCCAGTGCCAGACGGGTGCCGAGCCGCATCCGCCGGAAACCGTCCCGCATCCGCCGGAAGCTGTCCCGCATCCGCCGGACGGCGGCCCTCACTCCGCCGCCTGCCGGATCACGTACCCGAAGCCCCGCACGGTCCGGATCAGCGGCTCACCCGTCGCGTCCAGCTTGCGCCGCAGCCGGCTGACCACCAGCTCCACCACGTTGGACCGGCCGCCGAAGCCGTACTCCCACACGTGGTCCAGGATCTGGGCCTTGGTCAGCACGGTGGGGGAGCGGCGCATCAGATAGCGCAGCACCTCGTACTCGGTCGGGGTGAGCGCCAGCAGATGCTCGCCGCGCCGCACCTCCCGGGTGTCCTCGTCCATCGTCAGGTCGCCCACCCGCAGCACCGACCGCGGGAAGTCCGGGCCCGAGCTGCGCCGCAGCACCGTCCGCAGCCGTGCCATCAGCTCCTCGACCGCGAACGGCTTGACCAGGTAGTCGTCCCCGCCCCGGGTCAGTCCCGCCACCCGGTCGGCGACCCCGTCGCGCGCGGTGAGGAACACCACCGGCACCATCCGCCCGGAGCGGCGCAGCCCGTCCAGCACCCCGAAGCCGTCGAGGTCCGGCAGCATCAGGTCCAGCACCACGATGTCCGGGCGGAACGCGTCGGCGCGGCGCAGCGCCTCCTCGCCGGAGTGGGCGGTGACCGCATCCCAGCCCTCGTACCGGGCGACCGTCGCCACCAGGTCGGCTATCGGAGGGTCGTCGTCCACCACGAGCAGTCGCACTCTGTCCACCCGGCCATACTGCGCCACCGCGCCCCTTCCGCCGGGGGGCGCTGCACGACCGCAACCCGATCGACAGCGAACCGACAGGAAACCGCCGTACCGTCCGGGCCGTCCCCCGGACGGTCCAACGGCGGCGGGTGGTTTGGCGCGCCGGGATCTGGGCAGGTGGCGGCGTGGCTCCGGCCGCCCCGGCCGCCGGGGTCCCGCGTCTTTTCCCCGGGGCCTTGTCGGCGCCGACGTCTACACTCGACCGGCACCGCGGGGGCGACCCCTGCTGACCAATTTCCGCCACCCGAAGGGCACACGGCGTCTTGATACGGATCGACTCAGTCACGAAGCGGTACCCGGACGGCACGGTGGCGGTCGACCGGCTGTCGCTGGAGATCCCCGACCGCTCGATCACCGTCCTGGTCGGCCCCTCGGGCTGCGGCAAGACGACCACCCTGCGCATGATCAACCGGATGGTCGAGCCCACCGAGGGAACGATCCTGCTCGACGGCGAGGACGTCCAGCGGCAGCCGGTGACCGCCCTGCGCCGCAGCATGGGGTACGTCATCCAGAACGCGGGCCTCTTCCAGCACCGCACCATCGCCGACAACATCGCGACCGTGCCCCGCATGCTCGGCTGGGGCAAGCAGCGGGCCCGGGAGCGGGCGGCGGAGCTGATGGAGCGGGTGGGCCTGGACGCGTCCCTGGCCAAGCGGTACCCGTACCAGCTCTCCGGCGGCCAGCAGCAGCGCGTCGGCGTGGCCCGGGCGCTCGCCGCGGACCCGCCGGTGCTGCTGATGGACGAGCCGTTCTCGGCCGTCGACCCGGTGGTGCGCAAGGGACTCCAGGACGAACTGCTGCGCATCCAGGACGAGCTGGGCAAGACCATCGTCTTCGTCACCCACGACATCGACGAGGCGATCAAGCTCGGCACCATGGTCGCCGTGCTGCGCGAGGGCGGCCGGCTCGCCCAGTACGCCCCGCCCGCCGAGCTGCTGTCGCACCCGGCGGACGCCTTCGTCGAGGACTTCCTCGGCGCCGACCGGGGCATCCGCCGGCTGTCCTTCTTCACGTCGGACGCGCTGGAGCTGACCACCGACGCGGTGGTCACGGCCGGCGCGCCCGACGCACGTCTCACCACCGCCAAGACGCCGTACCTGCTGGTCACCGACGCCGAAGGCCGCCCCCTCGGCTGGCGGGAGCGCGGGAGCGCCGGCGACGCGGAGCGGCTGCTGCCGTACGGGCGGCCGTTCCGGCCCGGCACGGACTCGCTGCGGG
The DNA here is from genome assembly GCF_042647945.1 of Streptomyces lusitanus. Taxonomy (NCBI): domain Bacteria; kingdom Bacillati; phylum Actinomycetota; class Actinomycetes; order Kitasatosporales; family Streptomycetaceae; genus Streptomyces; species Streptomyces lusitanus. The sequence goes on along the minus strand of NZ_JBHRWL010000006.1, from coordinate 23,841 downwards.
CCGCGCTGGACTGCGCGGTCCTCTCGCCCACCGGCTGGGCGGTCGCCGTCGACGCGGACGGCCGGGTGACCGGCGTGGTCTCCCAGCAGACCATCGGCGAGGCGATCCGCGCCGCGCACACCCAGGCGGCACCGGACTCCGCGCCCGCGCGCGGCGAGGACGAGAAGGTCGCCGGATGAACGGGTTCTTCGACATACCCAGCGACCTCCAGCACAGCTGGGCCGGTCTGATCGGGCTGCACCTGCGGGAGGCCCTGCTGCCGGTGGCCGCCGGTCTGCTGCTCGCCCTGCCGCTGGCCCTGCTGTGCAACCGGTTCCGCTGGCTGTACCCGCCGGTGCTCGGGGTGACGACCATGCTCTACGCGGTGCCGTCGCTCGCCTTCTTCGTCGTGCTCATCGACTACACGGGCCAGACCGAGCTGACCGTGATGATCCCGCTGGCGCTGTACAGCCTGGTGGTGCTGGTCCCGGCGATCGCGGACGGCGTGCGCTCGGTGCCGGACGAGACCCTGTCCGCCGCCACCGCCATGGGCTTCGGCCCCGTACGGCGGTATCTCCAGGTGCAGTTGCCGATCGCCGCGCCCGCGATCATCGCGGGCCTGCGGGTCGCCACCGCGTCCAGCATCTCCCTGGTGAGCGTCGGCGCCCTCATCGGCAACCAGGGCGCCCTCGGCAACCTGCTCGCCGCCGCGCAGAAGTACGACCGGCCCGAACTCGCGGCGAACGCCGTGGTGACGACGGCCGCCCTGGCGATCTGCTGCGACGCCGCGCTGGTCGCCCTGCGCCGGGCGCTGACCCCGTGGATGCCCCGCTCCGGACGGGAGCGGACCGCCGCCCCGCGCGAGGAACTCCTCACGAAGGGCGCCGCCCGGTGAACGTCCTCAACTTCGTCCAGGCGTTCTTCAGCGACAGCGCCCACTGGCACGGCTACGACGGCATCCCGACCCGCTTCCTGGAGCACGTCCGGTACGCGGCGCTGGCCCTCGCCATCGCCGCGGCGATCGGCCTGCCCGTGGGACTGCTGACCGGGCACACCGGACGCGGCGGCAACGCGATCGCGTTCGTCGCCAACGCCGCCCGCGCGTTGCCCAGTTTCGGCCTGCTGGTGCTGGCGGTGCTGCTCATCGGCTTCGGCCTGCTGCCCGTGATGATCCCGCTGGTCGTGCTCGCCGTGCCGCCGATCCTGGTGACCACGTACGAGGCGGTCCGCACCGTCGACCCCGCCCCGGTCGACGCGGCCCGCGGGATGGGGATGCCCGAGTCGCGGATCCTGTTCCGGGTGGAGGTGCCGGTGGCGCTCCCGCTGATCCTCAGCGGCCTGCGCTCCGCCGCCATCCAGATCGTGTCCACGGCCACCATCGCCGCCTACGTCAGCCTCGGCGGACTGGGCCGCTACATCATCGACGGCCTCTACCAGCGGAACTACGAGAAGGTCGTCGGCGGGGCGACGCTGGTGGCGGTCCTCGCCCTCATCACGCTCGCGCTGTTCTGGGCCGTGGGGCGGCTCGCGGTGTCGCCCGGAGTGCGCCGCCGCTGACATTCGATCAGTTGTACGACAAATGTGACCCTGACGTTCTTGACCGAGCGTGAGACGGCTGGATTGGATCGGTGAATGACACTTACGGCGAAGAGCAGCAGATCGAGGACGAGGCTTCACGGGGCGACGGCGGTCGCGCTGGCCGCCGCGGCGGCGCTGCTCACGGGCTGTTCCTCCGGGGACACCTCCGACAATCCGCTCGACGGAGGCAAGGCCGAGGCGGGCACCGTCGTCGTCGGCTCGAACAACTTCGCCGAGAGCACCCTGCTCGCCGACATCTACGGCGAGGCGCTGCGCGCCAAGGGCCTCAAGGTCGCCTACAAGCACAACATCGGCAGCCGTGAGACCACGTACGGCCTGATGAAGAACGGCTCGGTGACGGTCCTCCCGGAGTACAACGGCTCCCTCCTCGCCTACCTCGACGAGAAGGCCGAGCAGACCTCCGCCGACGCGGTGAACGCGGCGGTGAAGGCCAAGCTGGACAAGCAGCTCACCCTGCTGGAGTCCTCGCCGGCCGAGGACAAGGACTCGGTCGGCGTCAACGCCGCCACGGCGAAGAAGTACGGCCTCACCGCCGACTCCACGCTCGCCGACCTCAAGGAGGCCGCGCCCGAGCTGGTGATCGGCGGCTCGCCCGAGTTCCAGACCCGGCAGCAGGGACTCAAGGGCCTGGAGTCGGTCTACGGACTGACGTTCAAGAACTTCAAGGCGCTGGACGCCGGCGGCCCGCTCACCCAGGCGGCCCTCGCGCAGAACGAGGTGCAGGCGGCGGACGTGTTCACCACGGACCCGACCATCGTCAAGGAGAAGTTCGTCGTCCTGAAGGACCCGGAGAACCTGTTCGGGTTCGCCAACGTCACCCCGCTGGTCCGCAAGGACGGGCTGCCGCAGGAGGGCGTCGAGGCGCTGAACGCGGTCTCCGCGAAGCTGGACACGAAGACGCTGCTCGACCTGGACGCCCAGGTGCAGCTGGAGAAGAAGGACCCGCTGGACGTGGCCAAGGCCTGGCTGAAGTCCGCCGGTCTCGGCTGAGACGCGACCGCGGGGTGCGGCGGGGGG
>NZ_JBHRWL010000006.1:0-21218 GCF_042647945.1 Streptomyces lusitanus | reverse complement strand
CGTTCCGCCGCACCCCGCGCGGTCATGTCGCGGCGGCCGCCGCCTGCGCGATCAGCAGGTCGATGAGCGCGATCAGCACGTCCCGCGAGGACTCCCGTTCCCGCGCGTCGCACAGCAGCACGGGCACCTCCGCGGGCAGCGTCAGCGCCTCCCGGATGTCCTCCACCGGGTACGGGTGTTCGCCGTGGAAGCCGTTGACGGCCACCACGAACGGGATGCCCCGCCGCTCGAAGAAGTCGATCGCGGCGAAACTCGACTTCGGCCGGCGCACGTCGACCAGGACCACCGCGCCCAGCGCCCCGAGGGCCAGGTCGTTCCACATGAACCAGAACCGCTGCTGCCCCGGCGTGCCGAACAGGTACAGCACCAGGTCGTCGGACACGGTGATCCGGCCGAAGTCCATGGCCACCGTGGTGACACGTTTCTCCTCGACGCCGTCCAGGTCGTCGACGTCCAGGCCCGCCATGGTCAGCGATTCCTCGGTGCGCAGCGGCCTGATCTCGCTGACCGAGCCGACCATGGTCGTCTTGCCCACGCCGAAGCCGCCGGCGATGAGGATCTTGACCGTGTCGGGCGCCCCGCCGTCGGCGGACGCCCGGACGTCGGTGTCAGAGCCGGCCAAGGCCTTCCCTCACTTTCTGGAGCAGGTCCGCATCAGGGGTGGTGACGGAACGCGGCGGACGGACGGTGATCCGGCCCGCCTCCAGCAGGTCGCTGAGCATGATGGCGACGACGCTCACCGGCAGGTCCAGCCGTGCGGAGAGCTCGGCGACCGCCATCGGCCGCTCGCACAGCCGCAGGATCCGCAGATGCTCGGGCTGCGGCCGGGCGCCCGTCTCGGGCTGCGGATCCACCGTCGTCACCGTGGTGATGAGCGTGAAGTCGGCGCGGCTCGGCCGGGTGCGGCCCCCGGTCAGGGTGAACGGCCGTACCAGCCGGCCCGACCGGTCGGTCCCGCCCACCCTCACACGCCTGGGTCTTCGGAGGGACCGCTGATGTCCCGCGGGGCCGCGCTGAGGTGCTCGCCGATCTTCTTCACCAGCATGTTCATCTGGTACGCCACCACGCCGACGTCCGCCTTCGGGCCGGTCAGCACCACCAGATGGGCGCCGGGTCCCGCCGAGGTGAGGATCAGGTAGCTGTGCGCCATCTCGATGAGCGCCTGGCGCACCGGACCGCCGCGGAAGTCCATGCTGACGCCCTTGCTCAGGCTCATCAGACCGGACGCGGTCGCGGCCAGGCGCTCGGCGTCGTCCCGCAGGAAGCCGGTGGACTTGCTGACCACCAGGCCGTCCTCGGACAGCACCACGGCCTGGTTCACGTCGGCGACCCGTTCCACGAGTCCGGTCAGCAGCTGGTCCAGCTGGGTGTGGGTGGCGGGCAGGGGGCGTGTCATGGCGGTGTTCCTTCGTCGGCGGTCAGCGGTCGGCGTCAGCGGTCGGGGTCGGGTGCCCGGAGGCGGGCGCGGGCACGCGGGGCGGCCCGTCCTCGGGCTCGTCACCGACGGCGTCCCGCGCCCGGAACGTGCCCTGCTGGAAACCGGCCAGGGACGAGGCGGCGTGCTCGGCGGTGAACTCGTCGTCGTACGGGTCGGCGGTGGCGGGGTCCTCGAGCAGCTCGGCGGCGAGGCTGGTCTGCGGCACCCGCCGGGGGAGCGGTGCGAGGCCGCCCTTGCGGGCGGGGCCGGAGCCGTTCTGCCGGGACGCGGCGGCCTGCTGCGCGGCGCCGGCGCGTGCGGCCCCGGTGTCCCCGGGCGCGCGCTCCGAACCGCCCCGGGCGGACCCGGCCCACGCGGGAGCGGGGCGGTCCTCGGCGGCGCCCGTGCCGCTCCCGTCGGCCGCGTCGCCGTCCTCCGCGGCGCCGGAGGCCTTGGAACCGGCCTCGGCGCCGTCACGGCCGGCCGGGGCGTCCTCCGCTGCGTCCTCCGTCGCGGCCTCCGCGCCGCCGCGCGCGCCCGACGCCCGTTCCCGCGCCGGAAGCGGCGGCAGGGACGCGTCCGTGCCGGAGGCGGTCCCCTGGGAGGCGGACGCCCCGTGCCCGGCGTCCGACGTCTTGTCGGCCACGACGACCACGTCGTGCGGGAGCAGCACGATCGCCGTCGTCCCGCCGTACGGCGACGGGCGGAGCGTGACCGTGACGCCGTGGCGGTGCGCGAGCTGGGAGATCACGAACATGCCGAGCCGCAGGTCGTCGGCGAGGGCCACCACGTCGAACTGGGGCGGCTCGGCCAGCTGCGCGTTGAGGGAGTCGTAGTCCTCCTCGGCCATGCCGAGCCCGCGGTCCTCGATCTCGACGGCGAGGCCCTTGGCGACCAGCGCCGCCCGCACCGTGACCGGGCTCGGCGCCGGCGAGTACACCGTCGCGTTGTCGATCAGCTCGGCGAGCAGGTGGATCACGTCGGCCACCGAGGGCGGCGCGAGCGACACCTCCTCCTCGGTGAACACCTCCACCCGCTGGTACTCGGCGACCTCGCCCACCGCGCTGCGCAGGATGTCGATCAGCGCGACCGGCTCGCTCCAGGTGCGGCCGGGGCGCTCCCCGCTGACGATGACAAGGTTTTCCTCGTACCGGCGCAACTGGCTGGCCACGGAGTCGAGGTCGTACAGGCCCTTGAGGACCTCGGGGTCGGTGTGCCGGCGCTCCAGCGCGTCCAGCTTGCTGAGCTGGAGGTTGACCAGGTTCTGGCTCTGCCGCGCGATGCCCAGGATGATCTTCTGGAAGCCGCGCCGGGTGTCGGCGAGTTCGACGGCGGTGTGCACCGCCGTGCGCTGCGCGGTGTTGAACGCCTGCGCCACCTGCCCGAGTTCGTCGTGGCCGTAGTCCAGGGGCGTGGTCGCCGACTCGGGGTCCACCTTCTCGCCCCGGTCCAGCCGGGCCACCACGTCCGGCAGCCGCTCCTGCGCCAGGCCGAGGGTGGCCAGGCGCAGCCCGCGCAGCCGGCGGGACAGCGAGCGGGTGATGCGCCAGGACAGGGTCACGCACAGCAGCAGCGCGAGCAGTCCCGCCGCGCTCAGCGAGGCGGCCGTCACCAGCAGGCTGCGCGCCTCGTCGGCGCTGCGGGTGAGCAGCGCGTCGGTCTGCTGCCGGATCATGGCGCTGTACTGGGGGGCGACCTTGTCCATGGCCTCGGCCCACCGGCGTCGCAGGTCCGGCAGTTCGACCTCACGGTCCTCCCCGTCGGCCGGGGTGGCCAGCACCTGGTCCTCCACCGCCTCGAGCGCGCGCCACTCGGGGGTCGCCAGGATCCGCTCGGTCTGCGTCTTCAGGTCGCCGCTCAGCGTCGGCCTGATCTGGTCGGAGACCAGCCAGCGCCGGGTGTGCACCAGCTCGGCGAACTGCCCCCACCGCTCGGCGTCCAGCCGGCCGGACGGCCAGGCGAGGGTGAGCAGCGCGTCCTCCCGGGACATCAGCTCCGCCGCGTGCTCCAGCGACACCAGCGGCTGCGCCTGGGAGGTGAGGTCGCCGTCGTCGACCTGGGACAGCTCCTGGAAGGCGCGGATCTGGTCGCCGATGACCGACGTGTACTGCTCCAGCGCCTCCTCGGCGGTGATGTCGTGCGGGTTGTCGATCTGGTCGCGGTAGTACTCCAGGCTGCCCACCGAGCCGAGCACCGAGTACAGCCGGTCCGAGATGCGCGGGGACGCCTCGGCGATCGCGTCGGCCTGCCCCACGAGCCGCGCCACGGACTTGTCGGTGGCGCGCCGCTGGGTCTGGAGCGCGGACCGCGAACCGTCCGAGCCGGCCAGCCAGTCGGAGGTCAGCGCCCGCTCCCGCTGGAGGTCGAGCGCGGCGTGCATGCCCATCGCGCCGGTGGACCGGCTCAGCTGGGTCTGGGACCGCAGCTCCAGCCCCTCCGAGAACATGCGGATCGTGGTCACGCCCCACAGCCCGGCGAGGGCGACGGAGGGCACCAGGGCGAGCATGATCAGCGAGAGGCGTATGGAGCCGAGACGGCGCCGGGCACCTGTCCGAGGAGACATCGTGGTCCTAGAGCGGTCGGGTGGTGGAGAGGGTACGCACGGCGGCCGTCAGCGGGTTCCGGCGGCGGCGAACCCGGCGACCGAGTCCGCCTCCGCCTTCGTGACGAACGCCGGCCCGGTGAGGACGGGCGCGGCCCCGCCGCTGACGTTGCCGTTGATCCGGTACAGCCACAGCGCGTCCACGGCGAGGTAGCCCTGGAGGTAGGGCTGCTGGTCGACGGCGAACCGGACGTTGCCGCCGCGCACGGCGTCCACGAGCTTCGCGTTCAGGTCGAAGGTGGCCACCTCGGCGTCGCTGTCCGCCTCCTTGACCGCCTCCACCGAGGTGAGCGCGTAGTCCGCCCCGTTGGCGACCACCTGGTCGATGGAGGAGTCCTGGCGCAGCCGGGCCGTGAGGATGCCGCGGACGGCCCGCATGTCGGTGCCGTCCACGTACAGGTTCTCGGTCGTGCCGTGGAAGGTCTTCTTCACGCCGGCGCAGCGGGCCTCCACACCGACGTTGCCCCGCTCGTGCACCAGGCACAGCGTGTGCTGGGCCTTGAGGTCGTTCAGCTTCTCGCCGACGGCGCGGCCCGCGAGGCTCTCGTCCTGGCCGAAGAACGCCAGCAGCCCGGCCTCCTTCCACGCGTCCAGGCCCGAGTTGAGGCCCACCACGGGGATGTCGGCGGCGCGCGCCTCGTTGACCGGGCCCTTCATGGCCTGCGGCTTGGCGAGGGTGAGCGCGATGCCGTCGACGCCGTCCCGGATCGCCTCGCGCACCAGGTCGGCCTGTCCGGCCGCGTCCGGGTCGCTGAGGTAGGTCAGTTCGATGCCGTCCTTGGCGGCCGCGGCCTCGGCGCCCTTGCGCACCCGGTCCCAGAACGCGTCGCCCTCGCTGCCGTGGGTGACCAGCGCGACCCGCAGGCCCCCGGAGCCGCGCGGGGCGTCCGCGCCGTCGCTCCCGTCGTCCGTGCCGGAGGAGGAGCAGCCCGCCACGAGCAGACCGATCACGGCCGTCAGGAGCGCCGTTCGGCGTCTCGGGGTGCGGCGGGACGGGGGACGAGTGTTCATGAGGAGCGCGGACCTCGCTGTACGGCAGAGCAGGTGCGGAGGAGAGACACCGACGGGATCGGGCCACCGCGGCGTGCGGCCGTCCGGGTGACTCTCGCTGGCCGGAGCCAACCCTGTGGAACCACTGCTCGTCAAGTGAACAGCCACGCGAAGTGAGGTGCTGCTGCCGCATTGTGATGAACCGTGAGTACGTGCGAGGCGGCGGCGAGGGCCCCGTACGGTGTCGAAACGGGCGCGCGCACGGATGTCCGGCGCGCCGGTTCGCCTCGCGGCGCGCGCTCTGTATGCCCCGTTTGTTCAACTGCGCTCGCCCGCCGGGGTGATGAACGCCAGCGCACAGTGAGTTATCGTGTACGGGGCGTGAGAACAACGGGCATGGGCGGTCGCTTTCCGGCCACAGGAGTGCAGTCGGCCACAGGAGTGCAGTCGATGACACGGCAGGTACGCGCCGAGAAGACCCGCGCGACGATCATCACGGCCGCCGCCGACCTGTTCGACCGGCAGGGCTACGAAGCGACCAGTCTCAGCGACATCGTCGAGCACGCCCGCGTCACCAAGGGGGCCCTCTACTTCCACTTCGCCGCCAAGGAAGACCTCGCCCACGCCATCCTGGAGCTCCAGTCCGCGACCTGCCGCCGGCTGGCCCGCGACACCGGCGCACGCGGCCGCACGTCCCTGGAGGCGCTGATGCGTCTCACCTTCTGCATGGCCCGCATGTCCGCCGAGGACCCCGTGCTGCGCGCCGGCCTGCGGCTGGCCACCGGCACCACCCGGCCGCGCCCGCCGCTCAGCCACCCCTTCACCGAGTGGCTCGACATCGTCTCGGCCCGGCTGGCCGCCGCCGTCGAGGAGCGCGACGTCCACGCGGACGCCGACATCGACGTCGTCGCCCACTCCCTGGTCTGCTTCTTCGTCGGCACCCGGGTCGTCGGCAGCGCCCGCGAACCCGTCACCCGGCAGCCCCGCCGCACCGCCGAGATGTGGCAGCTCCTCCTGCGCGGCCTGGTCCCGGTGACCCGCCGTTCCCGCTACCTCTCCCTCGCCGCACGGCTGGAACGGGAGACCGCCCCGCTGTGACGCCCCGGCGCGCCGCGCCCCGGCGGGTTACGGTGAGCCCCATGCCCGACACCCCCGCCGCCCCCGTGATCGTCGCCGACGAGCCCGGCACCTTCCCGTACGGCGTGCTGGCCGAACGGCACCCCGCGATCGTCCGCCAGGTCGCCGAGGACACCCCCTACGGCCCGGAGCCGCGCCGCGCGCTCGACGCCCTGCGCACCGACTGCACCGAGGGCGTCATCACCCCGCTGCCCGGCGACGCCCACGACCACGACCGCTGGGCGGCCTGGGGCATGGACGCCCACGCCGGGCGCTCCTGGCACGACGTGCCCTGGCTGTGGTCCGAGAGCTGGTTCTACCGCCAACTGCTCCAGGCCACCGGCTACTTCGAACCCGGCCCCTGGCAGGGCGTCGACCCCTTCCGCCCCGCCAAGCTCGCCGAGCTCGACGCGCCCGCCACGGACGACGAACTCGCCGCACTCGACGCCCTCGAGGACCTCCCCGAGGACGAGCGCGCCCGCGCCCTGCTGCACGGCTCCCTCTGGGGCAACCGCGCCGACCTGGGATTCCGCATGTCCGCCGAGGGCGCCGAGGAGTCGGCCGCCGTCCCCGCCCTCGTCGCCGACGACAGCGACCGCCTGTGGTCCCTGCTCGACGGCTCCCCGCCCGGCGCCCTCTGCCTGGTCGCCGACAACGCGGGCCGCGAACTCGTCCCCGACCTCCTGCTGATCGCCCACCTGCTCGCCCACGGCCGCATCACCCGCGCCGTTCTGCACGTCAAGCCGCACCCGTACTACGTCTCCGACGCCACCACCGCCGACGTCCTCGACGCCGTACGGCGCCTCACCGCCGCCAAGGGCGCCGCCGGGGTGTACGGACGGGGCCTGCGCGCCGCCCTCACCGACGGCCGGCTCGCACTGCGCGCCCACCCGTTCTCCTGCGCGCCCCTGCCGTACGCCGACATGCCGGACGACCTGCGCGCCGACTTCGCCGCCGCGACCGTCACCGTCCTCAAGGGCGACCTCAACTACCGCCGCCTCGTGGGCGACCGGTACTGGCCGGCGACCACCCCGTTCGCCGACGTCACCGCCTACTTCCCGGGCCCCGTCGCCGCCCTGCGCACCCTCAAGTCCGAGGTGATCACCGGACTGGACCCGCGGACGGAGGCGGCGCTGGACGCGGACGAGGGCGGACGCTGGCGCACCGGCGGCACCCACGCGCTGATCCAGGTACGGACCTGAGCCCTCAACTCCCGTCTCCGGGCAGGTTTCACGCGAAGGTGTGATCATGAAGCGGCCGGTGGATGCGGCCGGAGCGGCACGGGTAGCCCCCGGCCATGACGCAGCCCTTCGAACTCCCGCACTTCTACATGCCGCACCCCGCGCGCCTCAATCCGCACGTGGACCAGGCCCGGGCCCACTCCACGGCCTGGGCGCGCGAGATGGGCATGCTGGAGGGCAGCGGGGTCTGGGAGCAGGCCGACCTCGACGCGCACGACTACGGCCTGCTCTGCGCCTACACGCACCCCGACTGCGACGGCCCCGCGCTGTCCCTGATCACCGACTGGTACGTGTGGGTGTTCTTCTTCGACGACCACTTCCTGGAGAAGTACAAGCGCACCCAGGACCGCGTCGGCGGCAAGGCCCACCTGGACCGGCTGCCGCTGTTCATGCCCCTGGAGCCGGGGACGCCCGTCCCCGAGCCGGAGAACCCGGTCGAGGCGGGCCTCGCCGACCTGTGGGCGCGCACCGTGCCGGCGATGTCCGCCGGCTGGCGCCGCCGGTTCGCCGTCGCCACCGAGCACCTCCTCAACGAGTCCCTGTGGGAGCTGTCCAACATCAACGAGGGGCGGGTCGCCAACCCCGTCGAGTACATCGAGATGCGCCGCAAGGTGGGCGGCGCCCCCTGGTCGGCCGGGCTCGTGGAATACGCCACCGCCGAGGTGCCGGCCGCCGTCGCCGGGACCCGTCCGCTGCGGGTGCTCATGGAAACGTTCTCCGACGCCGTGCACCTGCGCAACGACCTGTTCTCCTACCAGCGGGAGGTCGAGGACGAGGGCGAGCTCAGCAACGGCGTCCTCGTCCTGGAGACCTTCTTCGGCTGCACCACGCAGCAGGCCGCCGACATCGTCAACGACGTCCTCACCTCCCGGCTGCACCAGTTCGAGCACACCGCGTTCACCGAGGTGCCCGCCGTCGCCCTGGAGCAGGGCCTCACCCCCGCGGAGACCGCCGCCGTCGCCGCGTACGCCAAGGGGCTCCAGGACTGGCAGGCCGGCGGCCACGAATGGCACCTGCGCTCCAGCCGCTACATGAACCGGAACGCCCGCCCCGGCGCCTCCTGGCAGACCCTGGCCGGCACCGGCACGTCCGCCGCCGACGTCGGCGCGCTGCTCGCCCGGGCGGGCGCCGAGCGGCTGCGCCCCTACCGGCACGTGCCGTACCGGAAGGTCGGGCCGTCGGTCATCCCGGACATCAGGATGCCGTTCCCGCTGTCCCTCAGCCCCGCCCTCGAGGGCTCCCGGCGACACCTCCTGGAGTGGTCGCACCGCATGGGCATCCTCGGTGAGGGCGTCTGGGACGAGGACAAGCTCGCCAGCTGCGACCTGCCCCTGTGCGCGGCGGGCCTGGACCCGGACGCCACCCAGGAGCAGCTCGACCTCGCCTCCGGCTGGCTGGCCTTCGGCACCTACGGCGACGACTACTACCCGCTGGTGTACGGCCACCGCCGCGACCTGGCCGCCGCACGGCTGACCACGGCCCGGCTGTCGGCCTGCATGCCGCTGGACGGCGAGGACGTCCCGCCGCCCGTCAACGCCATGGAGCGGTCCCTCATCGACCTGTGGGCCCGCACCACGGCCGGGATGACGCCCGAGCAGCGCCGCCCCCTCAGGACGGCCGTCGACACGATGACCGAGTCATGGGTGTGGGAGCTGTCCAACCAGATCCAGAACCGCGTCCCCGACCCGGTGGACTACCTGGAGATGCGCCGCGCCACCTTCGGCTCCGACCTCACCCTCGGGCTGTGCCGCGCCGGACACGGCCCCGCGGTCCCTCCCGAGGTGTACCGCACCGGGCCCGTCCGCTCCCTGGAGAACGCGGCGATCGACTACGCCTGCCTGCTCAACGACGTGTTCTCGTACCAGAAGGAGATCGAGTTCGAGGGAGAGATGCACAACGCGGTCCTCGTCGTGCAGAACTTCTTCGGCGTCGACTACCCGGCCGCGCTGCGTGTCGTCGCGGACCTGATGAACCAGCGCATGCGCCAGTTCGAGCACGTCGTCGCGCACGAACTGCCCGTCGTCTACGACGACTTCCAGCTGTCGGAGGAGGCGCGGGAGATCATGCGGGGCTATGTGACCGACCTCCAGAACTGGATGGCGGGCATCCTCAACTGGCACCGCAACGTGGACCGGTACAAGGACGAGTACCTGTCCCGGCGCGTGCACGGCTTCCTGCCGCACCGGTCCCCGGCGCCCCCCGTCCTCGTCTGACGCGGTCCCATGGAGCAGCCCGTACTGCGGCCCCGGCCGATGCCCGGCGCCCGCGCCGGCGCCCGGCCGGGCCCCGGCCCCGTCCCTCCCGCCGCCGAGCCGCCGCCTCCCGGGCGGTCGCGCGGGCGGCGGGCGGCTGCCGTCCTCATCGGCGCGGCGGCGGGGCTGGTGCTGCTGCTGGCCGGCGCCGGCCTGGGCGTCCTGGGGGCCGCCCTGACGGGACCGACGTGGCCGCCGGGGACCGCCCCCGCGTCCGCGCCGGCCCTGTCCGCCCGGCTCGGGGTGGTGGTGACCGACGACAGCCGTCCTGGGGCCCTGGTGGTCGGCGTGCAGGTCCCCGGCCCCGGCTTCGCGGCCGGCCTCCGGGAGGGCGACCTGCTGCTGTCCTGCGGCCCCGCCCGCGTCGACACGGCCGCGGACCTGGCCCGCGCCCTGGCACGCACACCACCGGGCACGGAGATCCGCCTGACCGTCCGGCACCCCTCGGGCGGGTACCGGCAGCTGACGGCGGTTCCCGGGATTCTCACGTGAGGGAGGGCCCGGGGTATGGCGGAGCGGGGGATTCCGTCCCCGGAGGGGGTGACTCCGGGGGCAACCCCGGCAACCGGCTCGCGCCGCACCCGTTCGGCGGGCAGGATGCTGCCCGTAACCCGACGTCCGCCCTGGGAGGCACCCGGATGACCGGCACCGCGCCCGTGCCCTTCACCGCCGACGACTACAAGGCCCGCATGGAGCGGGCCGCGCGGCAGGCCGCCGAGGCCGGACTCGCCGGGCTGCTCGTCGCCCCGGGCCCGGACATGGTGTGGCTCACCGGGTACACGCCGCCCGCCGACACCGAGCGGCTCACCCTGCTGGTCCTCGCCCCCGGCCGGGAACCCGAGCTCGTCGTCCCCGCCCTGGAGGCCCCGGACGCCGGGCGGGCCACCGGCGCGCCCGCCCTCACCCTGCGCGACTGGACCGACGGCAAGGACCCCTACGCCCTCACCGCGGCCCTCCTGGACGACCGGGGGCGGTTCGGCGTCAGCGACAACGCCTGGGCGCTGCACCTCCTGGCCCTCCAGCGGACGCTCCCCGACGCCTCGTACGTCGCCCTCACCGAGGCCCTGCCGATGCTGCGCGCCGTGAAGGACGCCGCGGAACTGGAGCGGCTCGCCGCGGCCGGCGCCGCCGCCGACGCCGCGTTCGAGGAGATCAGGACCGTGCGCTTCTCCGGCCGCCGGGAGTCCGAGGTGGCCGCCGACCTCGCCGCGCTGCTGCGCCGGTTCGGCCACTCCCAGGTCGACTTCACCATCGTCGCCTCCGGTCCCAACGGCGCCAACCCGCACCACGAGGCAGGGGACCGCCGTATCGAGCGCGGCGACATGGTCGTCCTCGACTTCGGCGGTCTGAAGGACGGCTACGGCTCCGACACCTCCCGCACCGTGCACGTCGGCGAACCCACCGACGAGGAGCGCCGGGTGCACGACCTGGTGCGCGAGGCGCAGGAGGCGGGGTTCCGGGCGGTGCGGCCGGGGGCCGCCTGCCAGGACGTCGACCGGGCGGCCCGCAGGGTCATCGCCGACGCCGGGTACGGCGAGTACTTCATCCACCGCACCGGGCACGGCATCGGCGTCACCACCCACGAGCCGCCGTACATGATCGAGGGCGAGGAGCAGCCGCTCGTCCCCGGCATGTGCTTCTCCGTCGAGCCGGGCGTCTATCTGCCGGGGCGGTTCGGGGTGCGGATCGAGGACATCGTGACCGTCACGGAGGACGGGGGCCGGCGGCTGAACGACACGGAGAGGGAGCTGGTCACAGTGGACTGAGCGGCCCCTCCCTCCCGTCCCAGCCGGCTCTCCCCCCCCCGTCCCTCCCATGCCTCTCCCGAACGGCGATGGCGCGACCATGACCCAGGCACCGACACCCACCGTTGACACCGTCCGCCGACTGGCCCGGTCCCTGCTCAAGGACAGCGGGCACGGCGGAAGCGGGTCCGCCGCCGCCCTCGACGTGCGGCCCGCCGGCGAGGGCGACGCGCCCACCACCTGGTGGGTCGGCACCCGGTACGTGCTGCACCTCGCCCCGGACCGCGCGACCGGCGCGCGGTGGCGCCGCGAGCTGCGGCTGCGCGAGCTGGTGCGCCCGCACGTGCCGGTCGCGCTGCCCGTCGGGGTGGCGCAGGGCGAGTGGGCGCCCGGGCTGCTGTGCACCCTGGACACCCGGCTGCCCGGCGGCACGGCGGAGGAGAACACCGTGACCGCCGTCGGCGAGACCGACCTGGCGGGACTGCTCACCGGGCTGCACCAGATGCCGCTGCGGCAGGCGGAGTCGCTGGGCGTGCCCCGCGTGCCCCCGCGCTCACTGGAGACGCTGCGGCGGGCCGCCGGGGAGGCCGTCGAACTGCTCGACAGGGCCGACGAGTTCGAGGCGGCGCGGCTGCGCCAGTTCACCCAGGCCGCGACGGTGCAGCTCGCGGCGCAGGCCGGTTCGGCGGTGCTGGTGCACCACGCCCTGACGGGCGGGAACCTGGTCGTCGGCGGTGACGGCCGGGTGCGGGGGGTGCTCGGCTGGGACTCGGCGGTGGTCGGCGACCCGGCCGAGGACATCGCGGGCCTGGCCCGCGCCGTGGGCGCCCCCGCCGCCGTCCGCGCGGCCACGCTGGCGGGCTACGGCGCCCGCCCCTGCCTGCGCGGCCTCTGGCTGGCCCGCTGCGACTGCGTCATCCACCTCGCCGAGGCCCTGGTCCACAACGCGACGGCGACCCTCCCGCTGCTCCGCACCCGCCTGCGCCGCGCCTGGGAACCGATCATGCTGGAACGCGTCACCGACTTCCGGGACAGCGACGCGGCACCGTAGGCGCGAGGGGAGCGGGGGCCGTCCCCCCCTTCCCCCGCCTCACTCCTGAAGCAGCACCACCGCCGACTCCGCCGGCAGCCGCAGCAGACCGTCCGCGCCCGGAGCGTCCACCGGCTCCCACGCCGCCAGAACGCGGGCCTCGCGGGAACCCAGGGGGATGTCGGCCGGGGCGGTGCCCAGGTTCACGGCCACGCGGACGTCGCCGCGGCGGAAGGCCAGCCAGCGCCGGTCCTCGTCGTAGGCCACCTTGGTGTCGGCGAGGTCCGGGTCGGTAAGGTCGGGCTGGTCGCGGCGGACCGCGAGGAGTTGCCGGTACCACGCCAGCATCCGCGCGTGCGGCTCCCGCTCCGGCTCGGACCAGTCCAGGCAGGAGCGGTCACGGGTGACCGGGTCCTGCGGGTCGGGCACGTCCTGCTCCGCCCACCCGTGCGCCGCGAACTCCCGCCGCCGGCCCTCGCTGACCGCCTTCGCCAGCTCCGGGTCGGTGTGGTCGGTGAAGAACTGCCACGGCGTGCCCGCCGCCCACTCCTCGCCCATGAACAGCATCGGCGTGAACGGCGCGGTCAGCGTCAGCGCCGCCGCGCACGCCAGCAGCCCGGGGGAGACCAGCCCGGCCAGCCGGTCGCCCTGGGCGCGGTTGCCGACCTGGTCGTGCGTCTGGCTGTAGCCCAGCAGCCGGTGCGCGGCCACGCGGGTGCGGTCCAGCGGCCGCCCGTGGTGCCGGCCCCGGAAGCTGGAGTACGTGCCGTCGTGGAAGAAGCCGCCGGTGAGCGTCTTGGCCAGGGCCGTCAGCGGGGCCCGGGCGAAGTCGGCGTAGTAGCCCTGCGACTCGCCGGTCAGCGCGGTGTGCAGGGCGTGGTGGAAGTCGTCGTTCCACTGCGCGTGGATGCCGTATCCGCCGTTGCCCCGCGGAGTGATGATCCGCGGGTCGTTGAGGTCGGACTCGGCGATCAGGAACAGCGGCCGGCCGGTGTCGGCGGCCAGCTCGTCCACGGCCCCCGACAGCTCCTCCAGGAAGTGGCGCGCGCGGGTGTCCACCAGCGCGTGCACCGCGTCCAGACGCAGCCCGTCGATCCGATAGTCGCGCAGCCACGACAGCGCGCTCCGCACCAGATACGCGCGCACCTCGTCCGAGCCGGGCGCGTCCAGATTGACCGCAGCGCCCCACGGGGTGTGGTGCGTGTCGGTGAAGTACGGGCCGAACTGGGGCAGGTAATTCCCGGACGGGCCCAGGTGGTTGTGCACCACGTCCAGGACGACGCCGAGCCCCAGCGCGTGCGCCCGGTCGACGAACCGTTTCAGCCCCTCGGGCCCGCCGTACGGCTCGTGCACGGCCCACAGCGAGACGCCCTCGTACCCCCAGCCGTGCCGGCCCGGGAACGGGCACACCGGCATCAACTCGACGTGCGTCACCCCGAGGTCGACGAGATGGCCGAGGCGCTCGGCGGCGGCGTCGAAGGTGCCCTCGGGGGTGAAGGTGCCGACGTGCGTCTCGTACAGCACCGCCCCGGGCAGCGGACGCCCGCTCCACTCGGCGCTCCACTCGAAGCGGTCGTGGTCGACGACGGCGCTGAGCCCGTCCGGGCCGTCGGGCTGGCGGCGCGACCGGGGGTCCGGCAGCACCGGGCCGTCGTCCAGCGCGAAGCCGTACCGGGAGCCGTCGTGCGCCTCGGCCTCCCCCCGCCACCACCCCTCCCGCTCGGGATCGCGCTCCAACGCGCGCGTGACGCCGTCGCACCTCAGCGTCACTCGGCCGGCCTGTGGTGCCCACACCTCGAACTGCACGGACGGTTCCCCTTCGTCTGCTCACCGTGATGAAGCGCCTCCATCGTGCGGCATGGGAGATCAATTCGCCGGGGGATCCGCCGTTTTGCGGCAGGTGTCGCCCGACGTGTGCGTGCCGGGGCGGCTTCCGGGGCGGAGGAGGGGCGGACGGCGAGGCGGGGGCCGGTCTTCCGTTTACGGGGTTTCTGGACAGCTCGCCCCCGACTGACCGACAATCACCGCGTGACGTCGTCCTTCGAGTTCTCCACGTACCCCGCGCGGCTCTCCGACGCGGAGCGCGACAAGGCGCTGAGCGTGCTGCGGGACGGCGTCGCCAAGGGCCGCCTGTCCCACGACACGTTCATCCGGCGCATGGAGCTGGCACTCGTGGCGCGGCGCGCGGACGAACTCGCCGCGCTCACCGCCGACCTCCCCCGCGAGAGCCGCCTGTCGCGCGCGGTGTTCGGCTCGGTCGAGGCGGTCTCCGGGTTCACCGTACGGCTGCGCCGGGCCTGGCGGGCCGAGAAGCTGCCGAAGCTGCTGCTGCCGCACCCGGCGCACGGGCACCCGCTGCGGATAGGGCGCGACCCCGCCAACGGGCTGCGGCTCACCCACGAGACGGTCTCCCGTGTGCACGCGGAACTCACCCACCAGGGCGGGCTGTGGGTGCTGCGCGACCTCGGCTCGACCAACGGCACGACGGTGAACGGCCGTCGGGTCGTCGGCGCGGCCGTCGTCCGCGACGGCGACCAGGTCGGCTTCGGCCGGATCACCTACCGGCTCGCCGCCAACTGACGCGTTCGTGACGGTCGTTGACATGTGACGGTGTTGACGCGGCCCCGGCAGTCGTGACTGACTGCAAGGGGACGGTGCACTCCCCGTACTCATCGCAACTCATCGCACCCCTGTACTTCCCGCACGGCCTGTACTTCCCGCACGGCCTGTACTTCCGGTGGACGACGGCGTCGCTTCGTGGAGGTGTGACCTGACGCCCCTCCTGAGCTATCCGACCGTCGACGAACTCGGCGCGCGGGCCGCCGCCCTCGCCGCCCGCCATCCCCGCGACGCGCGTCTGCGCCGCGTCGGCGTCTCCCGCGCCGGCACCCCCCTGTGGCTGCTGAGCGTCGGCCACGGCGGCCGCCAGGCCCTGGTCGTCGCCGGCCCGCACGCCAACGAACCGGTCGGCGGCGCCACCGTGCTGCGGCTGGCCGAGCAGGCCCTCGCCGACCGCCGTTTCACCGACGGCGCGGACGTCACCTGGAACCTGCTGCTGTGCCTCGACCCCGACGGGCTGCGCCACAACGAGCGCTGGCTGACCGGCCCGTACACCCTCGGCCGCCACTTCCGGAACTTCTACCGCCCCGGCTTCTCGGAACAGCCCGAGTGGCTGCCGGACGGTGCCGCGTCCGCCGCCCTGCCGGAGACCCGCGCGCTGCTCGCCCTCCAGGACGAGCTGCGCCCCTTCCTCCAGGTGTCCCTGCACGGCGTCGACGTCGGCGGCGGCTTCGTCGAACTCACCCACGACCTGCCGGGCCTCGACCGCCGGGTCGCCGCCGTCGCCGCCCGCCTCGGCGTGCCCCGGGAACTCGGCGCGTACGACGCCCTGTACTGGCCCGTTCTCGGCCCCGCCGTCTACCGCATCCCGCCCCCGCACCGCCGCGACCTGGCCGCCGCCATCACGGAGGCGGCCGTGGAGTCGACGTGGTACCACCCCTACGGGTACGGGACGGTCACCGCGGTCGTGGAGGCGCCGATGTGGGGTGTCGCGGCCGTCGGGAACGGCGCCCCGCACCCCGACCCGGAGGGCGAGCTGCGGTCCGTCAGCGGCACCCTGCGCCGCGACACCGGGCTGCTCGGCGCGCTGGCGGCACGGATCCGCCCGTACGTCGCGGACCTGCCGGACGCGGACCGGCTGCTCGCCCCGGTCGACGACTACCTCCTGGTCTGCCCCGGCCTCGCGGACGCCTGGGACCCCGACTGCGGGAACGATTCTGCGCATCCGCTGCCGCCCATGACGACCGCCCGTCTGGCCGCGCTGCGCCTCGCCGGGCGGCGCCTCGCCCTGCGCACGGCCGGTCTGCTGCACCAGCTGGTCACCCGCGCCGGACACGACCCGGCCGGGGCGCTGCCCCAGCTGGACCGGCTGATCGACGCGCGGTGCGCCGACTTCCGGGACGCGCTCGGCGCCCGCTGGATCGGCGTGGACCGCCAGGCGGAGTACCAGGCCCGGGTGGTCCGCGCGGTGTGCGCCCTGGCGGTACGGAGGCCGCCCGGAGCCTCCCGTTCGGGTGAGCCGGGCTGGGGTGCGGGGCCCGCCGTGCCGATGCACCGGGAATGACGCACACCTCGGTGAAGACGGCAGGGGCGGCGCTGTCCGCCGCCGCCCTCCTCCTGCTCGCCGGCGCGACGCCCTCCGCCCACGCGGACACCGCGCCCGAGCCGGGCAACTGGCTGATGCTCACGGTCACCCACGGGGACGCCCCGGCCGCGGCGGAGGGCGGCACGCTGCTGCGCTGCGACCCGCCCGGCGGCGGCCACCCGCACGCGGAGGAGGCCTGCGCGCAGCTGTCGGCCACGGACGGCCGCATCACCGCCCTCCCCGCGGAGGACACCCTCTGCCCGATGATCTACGCCCCGGTGACGGCCCACGCGGAGGGCAGGTGGCACGACCGCCAGGTCACCTGGACGGAAACCTTCCCGAACACCTGCACGCTGCACGCCCGCACGGGGGCGTTGTTCGCCCTGGACGGGACGTGAGAATCCCGGCGGTTCCGGGGCGCCGCGCCCGGCCCGGGTGCGAGTGAGGGCCGACCCTGACAGCGAGTGGGACCGCTCGGCCGGGGCGGCGCCGCACCGTGCCGCCAGGCCCGTGACGCAGCCTCACGGGCCCCGCCCCCTCACTCGCCGTGGCCCCTGACGGGCATCGCGTCGCCCGCACGCGGGCGTGGTCGGAGCCGGACCGGCACCAAGGCATGTGGGGACACCCCGCGCGGGGCGGGCCTTCGGCTCCGCAGGGGGCACGCGTGTCCCCACCCGGCCGGGACGGCCCCGGAGCCCGGCGAGGCGTCACCCTCCTCACCTCACCCCAACCCCCGCGCCTGACGCGCCGCCGCCACCACCGTGCGGGACTGGTGTTCCACCTGGTGGCGGACCGGGACCCAGCGGGCGCGGAAGCGGGTGGCGAAGGCGTCGCTCCAGTGGGCGACCAGGCGGTCCAGGCGGGCCGCCGCCCGGGCGTCCGTGTCGCGCAGGGCGCGTCGCAGCATCGCCGCCGCACGCAGCGGCACCCGGCGCGCGAAGGCGTCCACGCTGCCGACGTAGGCGCGGGTGCCGTCCGCGGGCGGGGTGCGGACCAGGTCGTCGGCCAGGCCCGGCACCAGCTCCAGCACCCAGGTGGCGGCCCGCAGCAGCGGATCCCCGGCCCCGACGGGCGGCGGGCCGGGCCGTACGTCCTCCAGCACGTGCCGCACCTCGCCGGCGTCCCGCAGCAGGCGCCGCGCGAGCGCGTGCATCGCGGTGTCCGGCGCCGGGTGCGGGGCCGGGTCGTCGACCAGGTCGCTCGCCCACATCGGCACCTCGACCACCGCGGTCAGACCGCCGTACCGGTGCGCGTGGAACCAGGTGCTGTGCCGGGCGTCGTCGGTCAGGCTCGGGTAGGCGGGCGCGGCCTCCGGCGCGGGCATCACGTGCACGCCGGGCCCCGACGCGGGCCAGCCCGCCGCGTCCGAGGCGCCCGTCTCGACGGGGATGTGCAGCTCGGCCGCGGACTTGGCGAACGGCTCCGCGAGACCGGGCACGTCCCGCGTCAGCTGCACCCAGCTGCCGCCCAGGTCGGTGCCGTGCAGGGACACCTGGAGGAACGGCCGCAGCTCGTCGATCACCCCGGTCAGCGCCCGCGTCTCCGGGGGCAGCCGGTCGGCGGGCAGCACCGAGGGCGCCCACTCCGGCTGCTCGGGCCCGGCGGGGCGGAAGAAGCCCAGGTGGTAGTCGTACAGGCTGCGCGGCGCCGGAGTGACGTGCAGGCTCGCCCCGTCGGGGTCCGCGCACAGCAGGAAGTGCCAGGAGACGCCGTCCCGCAGCTCCCGCTCGTACAGGGCGCGCCGGGCCAGCGTCAGCAGCGTCCCGTTGCCCGCGGGCTCGTTGGCGTGGGCGCCCGCCACGACCAGCACGGCGTGCCGGGCGCGTCCCACGGACAGCAGGTGCAGCGGCCGTCCGCCACGGGACACCCCCACCTGCCGCAGCACGCACAGTCCCGGCCACTGGACGGCCAGCGCCCGGGCGGAGAAGACCAGTTCGGCCACCGTCGGATAGCGCGACTCCCGCAAGCGGACCCACCCCCCGTCACCGCTCGCACTCGCACTGCGCAGTACCCCACGGCCGCGAGACGGTGTCAAGGGCGGTGCGGGGGAGCCGCCAGGGGGCGCTCAGGGGCACGCCACGGCCCCTTTCCCGCACGTCGGCCGCACCGCGCCGGCCGCACGTCCCACGGGTCCGCACCACCCCTGCGCCGACCGCGCACCGGCCCCGCACAGCGCCGCCACAGACGGAACCGCCGTCACCCCGGCAGCCGCTCCAGCAACACCGCCGGCGACGCGGCGAACAGCTCCGCCGCCCGTGCTTCCCCCTCGAACTCCCGCCCCGGCTCCCGGACATCGGCCCACCGCCCCCGCGGCAGCGGCAGACGGGTGTCGCGCCAGCCGCCCGACTCCGCGAGGCGCAGCGAGAGGCGGGTCACCGCGGTGACCACCTCGCCTGAGCGGGCGAACGCCAGGCAGTGGTCCGCCGCCGGACCCACGGCGCCCAGCGGCTCGTACGACGCGCTCGTGCCGAACACCTCCGGCCGCCGTGCCCGCAGCGCCAGCGCCGCCCGCGTCACCGCCTCCTTCTCCGAGCCGTCCCCGCCGTTCGCGCCGCCGTTCGCGCCGCCGTCCTCGCCGAACCGCGGGGGCGTCCGGTTGTCCGGGTCGACCAGCGCCCGGTACTCGCGTTCGGTGCCCTGGTAGAGGTCGGGCACGCCCGGCATGGTCAGGTGCACCAGCGCCGCACCCAGCACGTTCGCCCGGATGTGCGGCTCCAGCGCCTCCCGCAGCTCCGCCACCTTCCGCCCCGGCACCCCGCACGGCCCCGCCGCCACGAACCGCGCCACCGCCTCCTCGTACGGCGGCTCCTGCTCGGTCCAGCTGGTGAACAGGCCCGCCTCGCGCACATGCTTCAGCAGCGCCTCCCGCACCCGCCCCTCCCGCACCCGCCCCTCCCCGGCCGGGCCCAGCCCGAACACCGTCTGCCAGGCCGCCCACGCCAGCTGCGCGTCGGGCACCGGCTCCACGGCGCGGGACGCCTCCGCGAGGACGTCCGCCCAGCGTCCGGGGCACTCGGTGAGCACGTGCAGCGCCGCCCGCACGTCCGCGCTGCGTTTGGCGTCGTGCGTGGACAGCACCGTCCCGGTGGCCGGCCAGTCCCGCTGCACGCGCGCGCAGTACGCGTGGAAGCGGTCGGGACCCACCGCCGGGTCGCCCGGCTCGCCGCCCACCTCCGTCGCCGACAGCAGCGGCACGTAGCGGTAGAACGCCGTGTCCTCCACGGACTTGGCCCGCAGCGCCGACGCCGTCTGCGCGAACCGCGTACGGAACTCGACCTGCGCGGGCCCGTCCCCGTACCGCCCCAGCAGCAGATCCCGTACGACGTCCACCGCGCCCGCCTCCTCCGGGACGGCGAACGCGTGCCGGGCCTCGGCCGCGGCGTCCTCGGTCACCACCGTGGCCGCGTCCTCGGGGGAGTAGGGCCGGTACACCTCCAGCCGCACCAGCAGCTCCGTCAGGGCGGTGCGCAGCGCCCAGGGCGCGCGGTCCCGCAGCGCGGTCTCCGGGGAGGTCGCGCACAGCCGGGCCGCCACCCGGGTGAGCCGGTCGGTCTCGGCGGCCAGCTCGTGCGTGAGCACCTTGTACGCGGCCCGCCGCACCGTGGCGTCCCAGTCGCCGCCCCGGTCCGTCTGCGGGGCCGCGAAGGCCCGGTAGCGGTCCAGCAGCTCCCCGAACCCCGCCGGGTCCATGAACAGCCCGTCGACGTGGCGCAGGGCGTCGTAGCCGGTGGTGCCGGCGACCGGCCAGTCGGCGGGCAGCGCCTCGCCGTCCGCGAGGATCTTCTCCACCACGGTCCAGCGCCCGCCCGTCGCCTCGTGCAGCCGCCGCAGATAGGCGCCGGGGTCGGCGAGCCCGTCCGGGTGGTCGACGCGCAGCCCGTCGACCACGCCCTCGTGCAGCAGCTCCAGGATCTTCGCGTGCGTCGCCTCGAACACCTCGGGGTCCTCCACCCGCACCCCGATCAGCTCGGAGATGCTGAAGAACCGCCGGTAGTTCAGCTCGGTGCGGGCCAGCCGCCACCACACCGGCCGGTACCACTGTGCGTCCAGCAGCCGCGGCAGCGGCAGGCCGGCCGTGCCCTCGCGCAGCGGGAAGGCGTGGTCGTGGTAGCGCAGTACGTCCCCGTCGACCTTCAGCCGGCCCGCCTCCTCGCCGAGCGGCCCGCCGAGCACCGGCAGCAGCACCTGGCCGCCCTGCGCCTCCCAGTCGATGTCGAACCAGCGGGCGCGGGGGGAGGACGGGCCGTCGCGCAGCACCTCCCACAGGGCCGGGTTGTGCCGGGGGGACATCGCCATGTGGTTCGGGACGATGTCCAGGATCAGGCCGAGGCCGTGGCGGCGGGCGGTGCGGGACAGCTCGCGCAGGCCCTCCTCGCCGCCGAGTTCCTCGCGTACGCGGGTGGGGTCGACGACGTCGTAGCCGTGCTGGGAGCCGGGGACGGCTTCCAGGACGGGGGAGAGGTGGAGGTGGGAGATGTTGAGGGAGGCGAGGTGGGGGACGGCGGCGGTGGCGGCGGGGAAGGGGAAGTCGGGTTGGAGCTGGAGGCGGTAGGTGGCGGTGGGGACCGCGGGGGCGGGGGGCATGGGGGGTTCCTCCGTTCGGGGCACGTGAAAGTTCCTTCGCCCCCGCCGCCCCTTCCCGTCCCGTCCCCGGGGGCGCTGCCCCCGGACCCCCGCTCCT
>NZ_JBHRWL010000005.1:8752-126178 GCF_042647945.1 Streptomyces lusitanus | reverse complement strand
AAACTCTCCGTGAATGTTTACCCGTAATCGGGTGACACATCACGAGAGCGGAACATCGGGAGGAATAGTCCCGACGTTCACAGCGTCCTCGCTGTGTTTTCTTCAAAGGAACCTCGACCATCCGGAGATCCGGACGGACGGGGTATCAACATATCTGGCGTTGACTTTTGGCACGCTGTTGAGTTCTCAAGGAACGGACGCTTCCTTTGTACTCACCCTCTCGGGCTTTCCTCCGGGCGCTTCCCTTCGGTCTTGCGTTTCCGACTCTATCAGATCTTTTCGATCCGATTTCCTCGGTGCTTTCCAGGTCGACGCTTTCGCGCTTTCCTTTCCGGCGGATCCGACTTTATCAGAGATTCTGAGTCGGTTTTCCCATCCCCACCGGGCACTGGTTCCCGACCGCGTGAAGTGGTCGGGTGCCCGCTCGGGAGGAGTTGTAAACCTACTGGAGCGGGGCGCCCCGATGCAAATCGAGGCGCCCCGCTGCCGGTTGACGCGTGCGTGGAGTCCGACGGACCGTCAGACCTCGACGACCACGGGCAGGATCATCGGCCGGCGCCGGTAGGTGTCGGAGACCCACTTGCCCAGCGTGCGGCGGATCAGCTGCTGCAACTGGTGGGCTTCCACGACCCCGTCCTGGGCCGAGCGCTCCAGCGCCTCCGTGATCCGGGGGATCACGTCGACGAACGCCGAGTCCTCGATGCCCGAGCCGCGGGCCTGGATGTGCGGTCCTCCGGTGATCTTGCCGGTGGAGGCGTCCATGACCACGAAGACCGAGATGATGCCCTCGTCACCGAGGATCTTGCGGTCCTTGAGCGCCGGTTCGCCGACGTCGCCCACGGAGAGGCCGTCGACGTAGACGTAGCCCGCCTGGACCTTGCCGGAGATCTTGGCCTTGCCCTGGACGAGGTCGACGACCACGCCGTCCTCGGCGATGACGATGCGGTCGTGCGGCACGCCGGTGAGGGCGCCGAGCTCGGCGTTGGCGCGCAGGTGGCGCCATTCGCCGTGGACCGGCATCAGGTTCTTCGGGCGGCAGATGTTGTAGAAGTACAGCAGCTCGCCGGCCGAGGCGTGACCCGAGACGTGGACCTTGGCGTTGCCCTTGTGGACGACGTTGGCGCCCCAGCGGGTCAGGCCGTTGATCACGCGGTAGACCGCGTTCTCGTTGCCGGGGATGAGCGACGACGCCAGGATCACCGTGTCGCCGTCGACGATGCGGATCTGATGGTCGCGGTTGGCCATGCGGGACAGCGCGGCCATCGGCTCGCCCTGCGAGCCCGTGCAGACCAGGACCACCTCGCTGTCGGGAAGGTCGTCGAGGGTCTTGACGTCGACCACCAGGCCCGGGGGGACCTTCAGATAGCCCAGGTCACGGGCGATGCCCATGTTGCGGACCATCGAGCGGCCGACGAAGGCGACCCTGCGGCCGTACTCGTAGGCGGCGTCCAGGATCTGCTGGATGCGGTGGACGTGGCTGGCGAAGCTGGCCACGATGATCCGCTTGCGGGCGCCCGCGAACACCTGGCGCAGCACGTTCGAGATGTCGCGCTCGGGCGGGACGAAGCCCGGGACCTCGGCGTTCGTCGAGTCGGAGAGGAGGAGGTCGATGCCCTCCTCGCTGAGCCGGGCGAACGCGTGCAGGTCGGTGAGGCGGCGGTCCAGCGGGAGCTGGTCCATCTTGAAGTCGCCCGTGTGCACCGCCATGCCGGCGGGCGTGCGGATGGCCACGGCCAGCGCGTCCGGGATGGAGTGGTTGACCGCCACGAACTCGCAGTCGAAGGGGCCGATGCGCTCGCGCTGTCCTTCCGCCACCTGGAGGGTGTACGGGCGGATGCGGTGCTCCTGGAGCTTGGCCTCGATGAGGGCGAGGGTGAGCTTGGAGCCGATCAGCGGGATGTCCGGCTTCTCGCGCAGGAGGAAGGGGACGCCGCCGATGTGGTCCTCGTGGCCGTGCGTGAGGACGATGCCCTCGATGTCGTCGAGGCGGTCCCGGATGGACGAGAAGTCCGGCAGGATCAGGTCGATTCCGGGCTGCTCCTCCTCGGGGAAGAGCACTCCGCAGTCGACGATCAGCAGGCGGCCTCCGTACTCGAAGACCGTCATGTTGCGGCCGATCTCGCCGAGGCCGCCGAGCGGGGTGACCCGCAGGCCGCCTTCGGGCAGCGGCGGGGGCGGGCCGAGTTCAGGATGCGGATGACTCAAAAGACTCTCCTCACCACACGCGCCACGTACCGGTGGGGCACGTGGCGCGCATGACGTTCGTGCAGAAGCAGTTGTCGTTGGGGATGCGGGCACCGGTGTCCCGCGTATTCAGTTGTGAGGTCCGTCTGCGCGCCGGGGACGGGGCGCGCGAAGTCTGATTACTGGAGTTGTACCCCGCCGGCGGCAAGATCGATCTTGAGCTGCTCGATCTCTTCGGGCGTGCACTCGACCATGGGGGCGCGCAGGGGGCCTGCGGGGAGGCCCTTGAGGGCGAGCGCCGCCTTGGTGGTCATGACGCCCTGGGTGCGGAACATGCCCGTGTAGACGGGCAGCAGCTTCTGGTGGATCTCGGTGGCCTTCTGGACGTCGCCGGAGGTGTAGGCGTCGACCAGGGCGCGCAGCTCGGGGGTGACGACGTGGCCGACGACGGAGACGAAGCCGACCGCGCCGATGGAGAGCAGCGGCAGGTTGAGCATGTCGTCGCCGGAGTACCAGGCGAGTCCGGAGCGGGCGATGGCCCAGCCCGCGCGGCCGAGGTCGCCCTTGGCGTCCTTGTTGGCGACGATGCGGGGGTGCTCGGCGAGGCGGACGAGCGTCTCGGTGCTGATCGGGACGCCGCTGCGGCCGGGGATGTCGTAGAGCATCACGGGCAGCTCGGCGGCGTCGGCGACGGCCGTGAAGTGCCGGTAGAGGCCCTCCTGCGGGGGCTTGTTGTAGTACGGCGTGACGACCAGCAGGCCGTGGGCGCCGGCGCGCTCCGCGGCGCGGGCCAGCTCCATGCTGTGGTGGGTGTCGTTGGTGCCGACACCGGCCACGACGTGGGCGCGGTCGCCGACCGCGTCCACGATCGCCCGTACGAGATCCGCTTTCTCCGCGTCGCTGGTGGTGGGGGACTCGCCGGTGGTGCCGTTGACGATCAGGCCGTCGTTGCCTGCGTCCACCAGGTGGGTGGCGAGCCGCCGAGCGCCGTCGAGGTCGAGTGCGCCGTCCGCCGTGAAGGGCGTGACCATGGCGGTGAGGACCCGCCCGAAGGGGGTCTGCGGAGTCGAGGTCGGAGCCATGGGTTACACGCTACTCGTTGCTCAGGTCGGGGTCTTCCCTCGGGGGAGGCGACTCAGCGGTGCGAAGGGGGGACCCGGCACTGCCTGCTCGGGGGTTCAGGCAGTGCCGGGCCCGTTTGATCAGGCTAGATGAACTTCTCGAAATGCCGCAATACGGACACTTCGCACGGCTGATGCGTACATCTGTGCTCGGCTGCCGCGCCGGGGCACAGCAGGGCGCCCGCTACGGGGCGACGCGCCCGTTGGCGTTGAAGGCGGCGTACGTCAGCGGCATGAGGCGGGCCCACTCGGCCTCCATCTTCTCGCCGACCATCTCGATCTCCCGCTGCGGGAAGGACGGCACCTTCGCCAGCTCGTGCTGGGTACGCAGGCCGAGGAAGTGCATCAGCGAGCGGGCGTTGCACGTGGCGTACATCGACGAGTACAGGCCGACGGGGAGCACCGAGCGGGCGACCTCGCGGGCCACGCCGGCCGCCAGCATCTCCTGGTACGCCTCGTAGGACTGCCGGTACGACTCCTCCATGGCGCGCCCGACGAGCTGCTGCTGGTCGGGGGTGCCCTCGACGAAGCGGTACTTGCCGGGGCGGCCCTCCTGGACCAGCTTGCGGTCGGCGTCCGGGACGTAGAAGACCGGCTGGAGCTCCCGGTAGCGGCCCGACTCCTCGTTGTAGGACCAGCCGACCCGGTGCCGCATGAACTCGCGGAAGACGAAGATCGGGGCGCTGACGAAGAAGGTCATCGAGTTGTGCTCGAAGGGGCTGCCGTGCCGGTCCCGCATCAGGTAGTTGATCAGGCCCTTGGACCGCTCGGGGTCCTTGCCGAGCTCGTCCAGGGACTGCTCGCCGATCGTGGAGACGCGGGCGGCGAACAGCACGTCCGCGTCGGACGCGGTGTGCTTCACCAGCTCGACGGTCACATCGCTGCGGAAGCCGGGCTTGAGGTCGTCGGCAGGGGTGTCGGTCACGGCGTGGAGGGTCCTTCCATCACGTCTGGGGCGCCGCCCACTCTACGGCCGTCGCGGCGGGGCCGTCCGGACCCCCGAGGGTGGTGACCGGTGACACACATCGATAGCCTCACCGGGCACAGCCCCTGCATGGATCGAGTGAGGACCACCGTGCCCCTGCCCTTCCTGACGGCCGACCGCGCTTTCGACCCGGCCGACGACGTCGCGCTGCCGTACGACGACCGGGACCGCTGGCGGCGTCCCTACCGGCCCGGCCCCTGGCGGGTGGGAGCGGCGGCCGTCCTGCTGCTGCTCGCCTCGTTCGTGCTGTTCTCCTCCGTGATCATCGCGGCGACGGCCACGCCGGCGTCGGCCGCCACCGTGTTCGCGATCGCGCTGGTCATCGTGGTGGCCGCGCTGCGGCTGCTGCGCATGGGCGTGTGGGTGAGCGCCCGCGGGCTGCGTCACGTGGCCTTCGTCAGCACGCGTACGACCGCCTGGGACCAGGTCGCGTCGGTGCGCACGGTGCAGCAGCCGGTGCGCTGGCTGGGGCTGCCCCGGACCGTGCAGGGGCAGGCGCTGACGCTGCACCGGCGGGGCCGCTCGGCGGAGGCGCCGTCGCCGCTGCTGACCTCGCACAACGCGGACTTTCTGGGGCGCGATCCGCTGGCCTTCGACCGCGCGGCCGACACGGTCGAGGCGTGGGCGGCCGAGTACGGGCGGGCCTGACGCCGGCCCGCGCGCTCAGGAGGCGGTTCTGCGCAGGGCGATGGCCCGCTGCATCGCCTTGCGGGCGCGCGGGGTGTCCCGGGCGTCGTGGTAGGCCACGGCGAGCCGGAACCAGCTGCGCCAGTCGTCGGGCGCGTCCTCCGTCTCGGCCTTGCGGAGCGCGAAGACCTCGTCCGCCGATTCGCGGTCGATGCGGCCGCTGGGCAGCCGCCTGAGGGTGTCGACGGGCAGGCCGCCCTCGGCGTCCAGCTCGGCGGCGAGCCGGTTGGCGTCCCGGACGAACTGCGTGTTCTTCCAGAGGAACCACACGCCGATGACCGGCAGGATCAGCACGGCCACCCCGAAGGTGACCGTGAGGAGCGTGCCGGCCTTGATGAGCAGCACGCCGCGGCTGCCGACCAGGACGAAGTAGACGACCAGGACGGCGGCCGTGAGGGCGTAGGAGATCTTCGCGCGCATAGGGGTGGGACCGGCTCAGTTCAGGTCGAGGAAGTGTTCCAGGCCGAAGGTGAGGCCGGGAGCGCTCACCACGCGGCGGACGCCGAGCAGGATGCCCGGCATGAAGCTGCTGTGGTGCAGGGAGTCGTGGCGGACGGTGAGGGTCTCGCCCTCGGCGCCGAGCAGGACCTCCTGGTGGGCGAGGAGGCCGCGCAGCCGGACCGCGTGCACCGGAACCCCCTCGACGTCGGCGCCGCGGACGCCGTCGAGGGCGGTCGTCGTGGCGTCCGGGGCGGGGGCGCTGCCGGCCTGGCGGCGGGCCTCGGCGATCAGCTGGGCGGTGCGCGTGGCGGTGCCGCTCGGGGCGTCCACCTTGTCGGGGTGGTGCAGCTCGACGACCTCGACTGACTCGAAGTAGGGGGCGGCGATCTGCGCGAACTTCATGGTCAGCACGGCGCCGATGGAGAAGTTCGGGGCGATGAGCACGCCCGTCTCCGGGGACTGGTCGAGCCAGCCCTTGAGCTGCGCGAGGCGGTCGTCGGTCCAGCCGGTGGTGCCGACCACCGCGTGGATGCCGTGGCGCACGCAGAAGTCGAGGTTGCCCATGACCGAGGCGGGGGTGGTCAGCTCGACGGCGACCTGGGCGCCGGTCTCTGCGAGGGTCTCCAGCTTGTCGCCCCGGCCGAGGGCGGCGACCAGTTCCATGTCCTCGGCGGCCTCGACCGCCCGTACCGCCTCGGAGCCGATCCGGCCCTTGGCGCCGAGGACCGCCACGCGCAGCTTGCTCATGTCTGTTGCTTCCTTACCGGGTGTGGTGCCGGGGTGGGTCAGGCGACGGCCTCGTGCAGCCGGGACGCCTGCTTGTCCTTCAACGGGCCGATGACCGACAGGGAGGGCCGCCGGCCCAGGACGTCGCGGGCGACCGCGCGCACGTCGTCCGGGGTGACCGAGGCTATCCGGGCCAGCATGTCGTCGACCGACATCTGCTCGCCCCAGCACAGCTCGCTCTTGCCGATACGGTTCATCAGCGCGCCGGTGTCCTCGAGCCCGAGCACGGTGGAGCCCCTGAGCTGGCCGACGGCGCGCTCGATCTCGTCGTCGGGCAGTCCGTGCTCGGCGACCTGGTCGAGCTCGTCGCGGCAGATCTTCAGCACGTCGTGCACCTGGGAGGGCCTGCACCCCGCGTACACCCCGAACAGACCGCAGTCGGCGAAGCCCGAGGTGTACGAGTACACGCTGTAGGCCAGGCCGCGCTTCTCGCGGACCTCCTGAAAGAGGCGGGAGGACATGCCGCCGCCGAGGGCGGTGTTCAGCACGCCGAGGGCCCAGCGCCGCTCGTCGGTGCGGGCGAGGCCCGGCATGCCGAGCACGATGTGCGCCTGCTCCGTCTTCCGGCCGACGAGCTCGACCCGGCCGGCGGTGCGCAGGGTGCGCAGGCCGCCGCGCGGGGCGATCGGCTGCGCCTCGGGGTCCTTGAACGCGCCGGCCTTCTCGAAGGCGGCGCGGACCTGGCGGACGACCTTGTTGTGGTCGACGTTGCCCGCGCAGGCGACCACCAGGTGCGTGGGGTCGTAGTGCTTCCTGTAGAAGCGGCGGATGCGGTCGGCGGTGAGGGCGTTGACCGTGTCGACGGTGCCGAGGACGGGGCGGCCGAGCGGGTTGTCGCCGAACATGGTGTGCGCGAAGAGGTCGTGCACGCAGTCGCCCGGGTCGTCCTCGGTCATCGCGATCTCTTCGAGGATGGCGCCGCGCTCGACGTCGACGTCCTCCTCACGGATCACCGAGCCGGTCAGCATGTCGCACACCACGTCGATGGCGAGCGGCAGGTCGGTGTCGAGCACGCGCGCGTAGTAGCACGTGTACTCCTTGGCCGTGAACGCGTTCATCTCGCCGCCGACGGCGTCGAGGGCGGAGGAGATGTCCAGCGCGGAGCGGGTGGCCGTGCCCTTGAAGAGCAGGTGCTCCAGGTAGTGGGTGGCGCCGTTGAGGGCCGGGGTCTCGTCGCGGGAGCCGACGTGGGCCCAGATGCCGAAGGTCGCCGAGCGGACCGAGGGCAGGGTCTCGGTGACGATGCGCAGTCCGCCCGGGAGGGTGGTCCTGCGGACCGTGCCGATGCCGTTCTCGCCCTTGATGAGGGTTTGGGTACAGGCGACGGCCCGCGCCTCCGAGGAGGTGCGGGCCGTCGCCTTGGCGCTACGGGACGTCACTTGGCGGCGTCGTCCTTCTTGTCGTCGGCGGCGCCGTCCTCGCCCTCGATCACGGGGATCAGGGAGAGCTTGCCGCGGGAGTCGATCTCGGCGATCTCGACCTGGACCTTGTGGCCCACGCCGAGGACGTCCTCGACGTTCTCCACGCGCTTGCCGCCGGCCAGCTTGCGGATCTGCGAGATGTGCAGCAGACCGTCCTTGCCGGGCAGCAGGGAGACGAACGCGCCGAAGGTGGTGGTCTTGACGACCGTACCCAGGTAGCGCTCGCCGACCTCGGGCATCGTCGGGTTGGCGATGCCGTTGATCGTGGCGCGGGCGGCCTCGGCGGCCGGGCCGTCGGCAGCACCGATGTAGATGGTGCCGTCGTCCTCGATCGTGATCTCGGCGCCGGTGTCCTCCTGGATCTGGTTGATCATCTTGCCCTTGGGGCCGATGACCTCGCCGATCTTGTCGACCGGGATCTTCACGGTGATGATCCGCGGCGCGTTCGGGGACATCTCGTCCGGCGTGTCGATCGCTTCCATCATCACGTCGAGGATGTGGAGGCGGGCGTCACGGGCCTGCTTGAGGGCGGCGGCCAGGACGGAGGCGGGGATGCCGTCCAGCTTGGTGTCGAGCTGGAGGGCGGTCACGAACTCCTTGGTGCCGGCGACCTTGAAGTCCATGTCGCCGAAGGCGTCCTCCGCACCGAGGATGTCGGTGAGGGTGACGTAGTGCGTCTCGCCCTCGATCTCCTGGGAGATCAGGCCCATGGCGATACCGGCGACGGGGGCCTTCAGCGGCACACCGGCGTTCAGCAGCGACATGGTGGAGGCGCAGACGGAGCCCATGGACGTCGAGCCGTTGGAGCCGAGGGCCTCGGACACCTGACGGATCGCGTAGGGGAACTCCTCGCGGGTCGGCAGGACCGGGATCAGGGCGCGCTCGGCGAGGGCGCCGTGACCGATCTCGCGGCGCTTCGGGGAGCCGACGCGGCCGGTCTCACCGGTGGAGTACGGCGGGAAGTTGTAGTTGTGCATGTAGCGCTTGCGGGTCACCGGGGAGAGGGTGTCCAGCTGCTGCTCCATGCGCAGCATGTTCAGCGTGGTGACGCCCAGGATCTGGGTCTCGCCACGCTCGAACAGCGCGGAGCCGTGCACGCGCGGGATGGCCTCGACCTCGGCGGCCAGGGTGCGGATGTCGGTGACACCGCGGCCGTCGATGCGCTTCTTCTCCTTGATGACGCGCTCGCGGACCAGGGACTTGGTCAGCGAGCGGTACGCGGCGGAGATCTCCTTCTCGCGGCCCTCGAACTCCGGCAGGAGCTTCTCGGCGGCGAGCTGCTTGACGCGGTCCAGCTCGGCCTCGCGCTCCTGCTTGCCGGCGATGGTGAGCGCCTGGGCGAGCTCGGGCTTGACGGCCGCGGTGAGCGCCTCCAGGACGTCGTCCTGGTAGTCGAGGAAGATCGGGAACTCGGCGGTCGGCTTGGCGGCCTTCGCGGCGAGGTCGGCCTGGGCCTTGCAGAGCACCTTGATGAAGGGCTTCGCGGCGTCCAGACCGGCGGCGACGACCTCCTCGGTCGGCGCCTCGGCGCCGCCCTCGACGAGCTTGATCGTCTTCTCGGTGGCCTCGGCCTCGACCATCATGATCGCGACGTCGCCGTCCTCCAGGGTGCGGCCCGCGACGACCATGTCGAAGACGGCGTCCTCGAGCTCGGTGTGCGTCGGGAAGGCGACCCACTGGCCGCGGATCAGCGCGACGCGGACGCCGCCGATCGGGCCGGAGAAGGGCAGGCCGGCCAGCTGCGTGGACGCGGAGGCGGCGTTGATCGCCACGACGTCGTACAGGTGGTCGGGGTTGAGCGCCATGATCGTGGCGACGACCTGGATCTCGTTGCGCAGGCCCTTCTTGAAGGACGGGCGCAGCGGGCGGTCGATGAGGCGGCAGGTGAGGATGGCGTCCTCGGAGGGACGGCCCTCACGGCGGAAGAACGAGCCGGGGATCTTCCCGGCCGCGTACATCCGCTCCTCGACGTCCACCGTGAGGGGGAAGAAGTCGAGCTGGTCCTTGGGGTTCTTGGAAGCGGTGGTGGCCGACAGCACCATGGTGTCGTCGTCCAGGTAGGCCACGGCGGAGCCGGCGGCCTGACGGGCCAGACGGCCCGTCTCGAAGCGGATGGTGCGGGTGCCGAAGGAGCCGTTGTCGATGACGGCCTCGGCGTAGTGGGTCTCGTTCTCCACCAGCGTTTTCTCCGTTTACTTGTCGTCTTTCGTCCCGCTCGCCCGTGTGGCGGGGGGACGGGGCGGAGAAGCGCTCCACTGGTGCGGGCCGGTCTTCGATCGAAGCACCCGGGGTTCACTCTCCCGGGGGCCACTACCGAGGACCGGCGGCGGCGAGGTGCGCTTCCCCTCGTACGGGGGACGTCGGGGACGTCCGGTGGACGTCGGACGACGTCCGGGGTGGACGTCGGGGACGTCCGGGGTGGGCGTCGGGTGACGTCCGGTGTGATGGTCCACGGGTCGCATACCCGATGCGGCGGGGGTCATCACGCTGAGTCGTAGTTCTTGCCGTGTTCGTTCTTGCGTTGTGCTACCACACTACAAAGGCGCGGTGACACTCCGCACGTACAGCAAAGGGAGCGGCCCCCTAGTCCCGGGAACCGCTCCCTCCACGGCGTCTTACTTGGCGCCCGCCGCACCGCGGCGGATGCCGAGGCGCTCGACCAGCGCACGGAAGCGCTGGATGTCCTTCTTGGCGAGGTACTGCAGCAGCCGGCGGCGCTGACCGACGAGGATCAGCAGGCCACGGCGGGAGTGGTGGTCGTGCTTGTGGGTCTTCAGGTGCTCCGTCAGGTCGGAGATCCGACGGGACAGCAGAGCGACCTGGACCTCGGGGGAGCCGGTGTCACCCTCCTTGGTGCCGAACTCGGAGATGATCTGCTTCTTCACTGCGGCGTCGAGAGACACGCGTACTCCTCATGATCTGTGAGTGGCCACCGAGTGCCCCCGGTCTGCGTCTCGGGGGGTCTTCCATGACTCGGAAGGCGGGGATCCGCTGGGCGCGGCCTCCAGAGCGGGACGGCTCCGGGGGTGCGTACACATACGGCCGTGGGCCAGCGTACCAGGGCTTCCGTCGCCCCCGGCCCGGGGCTCCCGTCACCCGCCTGCCCCGGCCTCCCGCCCCGCGTCTCGGCCGGCGCCTCAGCCTGTCAGCGAACGGACGGCGGTGAGGACGCCCAGCGCGGCCAGGCACAGCGGTACCAGGGTGAGCAGGACCGCCGATTCGGTGAGGTCGAGGAAACGGCCCCAGAAGGGGGACAGACCCTTGCGGGGGACGACCAGACCGATGGCGGTGATCAGCGCGACGCCGGCGGTGACGGCCGCCGACAGCCACAGGGTACGCAGGTCGAGCGCCCCCCTGTCGCCGTGCAGGACGAACTCCGTCAGGGCGTCGGCCGGAGGGTTCAGCACCATCCCGAGCAGCAGCAGCGCGACGGCGCCGATGCCGGCGACGAGGGCACAGGCCACCTGGGAGGTGTAGCGGAACAGGCGGGCGCGGATCAGCATGGACAGGCCGGTGGCGAGCGCCAGCAGTTGGGCCCACACGTCGTCAGAGAAGCCCAGAACCGCCGCGGACGCGACGACGACGGCGGACGTGCCGCCCACCAGCCCCAGCAGCATCTCGTGACCGCGCCGGGCCTGGGCGGCGATGCGTTCGGCGTCGAGGGCCTCGGCGTCCGGCGTCTGGGACGGGTCCGCGTCGAAGTCGTCGTGGAGGGCGGACCGCGGGGCCGCGTAGCCGATGGGCAGCCGCGCGAAGCGCACCGACAGGCCCGGCAGGAACGCGACCAGACCGATCGCGCAGGGCGCGCACACGGCGGCGGCGTCGGTCGCGGAGGCCTCGGTGAGGATCGTGACGAAGGTGGCCAGGGTGCCCACCCCGGCGAGGAAGGTCGCGGCCACGAACGGGGCGTCCGAGCCGGGCGCGAACGCCAGGAGGGTCACCGACGCCACCAGGACGACCGCGCAGGCCAGCATGAACTGCAGTTTCCCCGGGCCCTGCCCGGCCGGGGCCGCGATGATCCCCGACCCGGCGACGAGCAGCAGGGGCAGGGCGCCCAGGCCCAGGGCGACGGCCGAGGCCCGGTCGTCGTAGACCCGCGCGCGGACGCCGGCGAAGGCGGTGAGCAGGAGGCCGATGCCTCCGGCGACGATGCCGGGCAGGCCGTGCATGTCGTGCCGCACCGGATCGGCGAACCACAGGACGAACGCGAGCAGCAGCAGGAGCAGGGCGCCTCCGGTCAGGCCCGCGGCGCGCAGCAGGTCGTCGCTCCACAGGTGCCGGTCGCGGACGACCGCGGAGGCGACCGCGTCCGACACGTCGTCATGGACGGCGGGCGGCAGCGAGTGGGCGAACGGCCGCAGACTGAGGACCTCTCCGTCGAGAACCCTCTCGTCCAGGAGCGTGCGGGCGCCGTCCAGGACCCTGCCGTCGCGCCGTACCAGGTGATACCCCGTCGGAGTGCCGGCCTGCTGGGTCTGGCCCGTCAGGCGCAGGATCTCCGGGTGGACGTCGGCGACGGGTATGTCGACCGGGAGCGCCACGTCGATACGGCTGTCGGGGGCCACCACCGTGACTCTGCAGAACCCCGTCGCCGTGGTCGTACTCACCTTCACTGACCCCCTGCTTCGCGGATGCGTACGCTGCGCTGCGCAACCCTACCGACAAGTCCTGTCACTGGTGGCACGTAGGATCCCCGGTGTGGAGGACGACCGTCACCACGGGGGTGCCGGTGTGCAACCGATCGTCCACACAGGGGGATTGATGCCACGGTGAGCCAGATCGTCGTCAAGCGCCCACCGCGTACCCTGCCGCCCGAGGTGTCCTCGGACGAGCTGCAACTGGAAGCTCCTCCCGAGTTGCCGCGCGGGCAGCAGGAGGGCGTCCTCATGCAGGTGCTGCCCACGCTCGGCATGGGCTCGTCGGTGGTGTTCTACTTCGCCTCCCCCAACGCCCACCCGTTCATGCGGATCATGGGCGTGGTCATGCTGGTGTCGACGGCCGCGATGGTCGTCGCCCAGATCGTGCGCTACCGCAGGGGTACGCAGGGGCAAATGGCCGACGTGCGCCGGGACTACCTCCGGTATCTCGCGCAGACCCGCCGCAAGGTGCGCGGCACGGCCCGCCGTCAGCGCGACGCGCAGTGGTACCTGCATCCCGCGCCCGAGCAGCTGTGGGCGGTGGTCGCCGAGGGCAGCCGGGTGTGGGAACGGCGCGTCGGCGACGCCGACTTCGGGCAGGTACGGGTCGGGTTGGGTCCGCAGCAGCTGGCCACCCCGCTGGTCGCGCCGCAGACCGCTCCGGTGGACGAGCTGGAGCCGCTGTGCGCCGGCGCCATGCAGCGTGTCCTGTCCGTGCACGGCCAGTTGGACGGTCTGCCGGTCGCGGTCTCGCTGCGCGCCTTCTACCACGTGACGGTCTCCGGGGACCCGGAGAGCGCCCAGGCCGCGGCCCGCGCGCTGGTCGCGCAGGCCACCACCCTGCACTCCCCCGACGACCTGGTGCTCGCCGTCGTGACCGCTCCGGGCGCCGTGGCCCGGTGGGACTGGACCAAGTGGCTGCCGCACTGCCAGGTGGCGGGGTCGTTCGACGGGGCCGGCACGCGCCGTCTCTTCGGGGACGACCTCGGCGAGCTGGAGCAGCTGCTGGCGGGCCGGCTGGAGGGCCGCCCACGCTTCGGCCGGGACGGTCAGCCGCTCCTTGACCAGCCGCACATTTTGATCGTCCTCGACGGCGGCATGGTCCCCCCGACCTCCGCCTTCGCGGCCGCCGAGGGCATCCAGGGGGTGACGATCGTCGAGGTCGTCTCCGGTGAGCTGGACCAGCCCCGCGGGGACCTCTCGGTCGTCGTGCGCCCGGAGCGGCTGTTCCTCGACTCCGGGGCAGGGGTCGCCTACGAGGGCGA
Organism: Streptomyces lusitanus; assembly: GCF_042647945.1. NCBI lineage: Bacteria > Bacillati > Actinomycetota > Actinomycetes > Kitasatosporales > Streptomycetaceae > Streptomyces > Streptomyces lusitanus. The sequence goes on along the minus strand of NZ_JBHRWL010000005.1, from coordinate 112,651 downwards.
GCCCGACGGGCTGTCGCTGCCTGCCGCCGAGGCGCTCGCGCGGCAGCTCGCTCCGCTGCGCATGGGCAGCGGGAACGACGACGAACCGCTCCTGGCCAACCTGGACTTCACCGATCTGCTCGGTCTGGGGGACGCGGCGGCCGTGGACGTCGCGCGGACCTGGCGGCCTCGGTCGACGCCGGAGCGCCTCCGGGTGCCGATCGGGGTCGGCGAGGACGGCCGGCCGGTGATGCTGGACCTCAAGGAGGCGGCGCAGGACGGCATGGGACCGCACGGTCTGTGCGTGGGCGCGACCGGCTCCGGCAAGTCCGAGCTGCTGCGCACGCTGGTGCTGGGCCTGGCGGTCACGCACTCCTCGGAGACGCTGAACTTCGTCCTGGCGGACTTCAAGGGCGGCGCGACGTTCGCGGGCATGTCCCGGATGCCGCACGTCGCCGCCGTCATCACCAACCTCGCGGACGACCTGACGCTCGTCGACCGCATGGGCGACGCGATCCGCGGCGAACTCCAGCGCCGTCAGGAGCTGCTGCGCGCCGCGGGCAACTACGCCAACATCCACGACTACGAGAAGGCCCGCGCCGCCGGGGCTCCGCTCGAGCCGCTGGCCTCGCTCGTGCTCGTCATCGACGAGTTCAGCGAACTCCTCACCGCCAAGCCCGACTTCATCGACATGTTCATCCAGATCGGGCGCATCGGCCGCTCGCTGGGCGTGCACCTGCTGCTCGCCTCGCAGCGGCTGGAGGAGGGCCGGCTGCGCGGTCTGGACACCTATCTGTCGTACCGCATCGGTCTGCGGACGTTCTCGGCCGCCGAGTCGCGCGCGGCCCTCGGCGTGCCGGACGCGTACCACCTGCCGTCCGTGCCCGGTTCGGGGTATCTGAAGTTCGGCACGGACGAGATGGTGCGCTTCAAGGCGGCCTACGTGTCCGGCCCGTACCGCGGGGCAGGCCCGGAGGCCGGTCCCGACCGGGCGCCCGTCGAGCGGCGGCCCGCGCTGTTCACCGCGGCCCCCGTGCCGGTGGTGTACGCGGCGCCGGACCCGGACCGCGCGCGCACCCCCGAGCGGCGGCAGGAGGACGACGCCCTGGCTGACACCGTGCTGGACGTCGTCGTGCAGCGGCTGGAGGGGCAGGGCGTGCCCGCGCACCAGGTGTGGCTGCCGCCGCTGGACCGGGCGCCGGCGCTGGACGAGCTGCTACCCGCGCTGACGGTTTCCGCCGAGCGCGGTGTCCACCCCGCGGAGTACCCCGTTCCGGGCGGCCTGACGGTTCCGCTCGGACTGGTCGACAAGCCCTTCGAGCAGAAGCGGGAGGTCCTCTACCAGGACTTCTCCGTTGCGGCGGGCCACATGATGGTGGTCGGCGGCCCCCAGTCGGGCAAGTCGACGCTGCTGCGCACCCTGATCGCCTCCTTCGCGCTCACCCACACGCCGTACGAGGTGCAGTTCTACGGGCTGGACTTCGGCGGTGGCGGCCTGACCGCGGTGGCCGACCTGCCGCACGTGGGCGGGGTCGCGTCGAGGCTCGACCCGGAGCGGGTGCGGCGCACCGTCGCCGAGGTCGCCGGCATCCTCAACCGCCGCGAGCAGTTCTTCCGCGCCCAGGGCATCGACTCGATCGCCACGTACCGCCGGCGCCGCGCTGCGGGCGACCTGCCCGGGGAGGCATGGGGAGACGTCTTCCTCGTCATCGACGGCTGGGGCACCTTCCGCAACGACTACGAGGGCCTCGAAGGCGTCGTCAACGACATCGCCGCCCGGGGCCTGGGCTACGGCGTCCATGTGGTCCTGTCCGCCTCGCGCTACATGGAGGTGCGCGCGGTGCTCAAGGACCAGATCCTCGGACGCCTGGAACTGCGCCTCGGCGACGCCATGGACTCCGAGTTCGACCGTAAGGTCGCCATGAACGTGCCGACCGGGGTGCCGGGCCGTGGTCAAGTTCCCGCCAAATTGCACTTCATGACGGCCATGCCGCGAATGGACTCGTCCGCCGAGCCCGAGAACCTGGCCGACGCCACGGCGCAGCTCGTCCGGGCGGTCAAGGAGAACTGGCAGGGTCCGCCGGCCCCGACCGTGCGGCTGCTCCCCCGCAAGCTGCCCGCGGACCAGCTGCCCAAGGGCTTCGAGTTCCCGCAGCACGGCATCGCGATCGGCATCGACGAGGCCAATCTGGAGCCGGTGTTCGTCGACTTCGACACCGACCCCTTCTTCCTCGTCTTCGGGGAGAGCGAGTCCGGCAAGACCAACCTGCTGCGTCTGATCACCAAGCAGATCGCGGAGCGGTACACGCCCGCCGAGGCGCGCATCGTGGTCGGCGACTACCGGCGCACGATGCTGGAGGCGGTGCCGGAGAGCCACCTGCTCGAGTACGCCCCCATGGCGTCGGCGATGCAGGTGCACATGGACGCCGTACGTCAGTTCATGGAGAAGCGGGCGCCCAAGCCGGACATCACCCCGCAGCAGCTGCGCGACCGGAGCTGGTGGAGCGGCCCGCAGCTGTTCGTCGTCGTCGACGACCACGAACTCGTCGCGACCAGTTCCGGCAACCCGCTGGGGCAGCTGGTGGAGCACCTGCCCTTCGCGCGGGACGTGGGCGTGAAGTTCATCATCGCGCGCAGCTCGGCCGGGGCGTCCCGGGCGATGTACGAGTCGTTCATGCAGCGCCTGAAGGAGCTGGGCGCCCAGGGTGTGATTCTTTCGGGTGATCCGAGCGAGGGCGACATCCTCGGCAATGTGCGCGCCCGGCCCATGCCGCCGGGGCGTGGCGTGTTCGTCTCACGCAAGCGCGGTACGCCGCTGATTCAGGTGGGCTTGCTTCCGCAACGGCATTAGGGTGATCGACCGAGCACAGAACGGAACGTTCGAGGGGAACGGGGAGGCAGGCCAGGTGAGTTCGAACGGGGGCGGCGGCACCGGCGGTGCTCCGGACACGGGGAAGGCGTTCGACACACTGTCCAACGTCAATCCCGCGATGGCGCTGGACATTCAGCACAGCGCCATGGCGGGCTTCAAGAAGCGCGTCGACGACCTGCTGCGGGAGCTGGACGACTCGGAGGCCGCCCCGGCAAAGGTCGGCAAGGACCGCATCGAGCGCGCGCAGCTGGGCTCCGCGGAGTTCAAGGAGGCACAGTTCCTCTACGAGTCGTACGCCATCGTGCACGACGAGCTGGAGAAACTCTCGAAGGCCCTGGGCGCGCAGATCGAGGGCATGGGGCTCGCGGTGCAGGCGTCCCGGGTGGGTTACGAGAACCTGGACGCCGACATCAAGGCGCGGATGAAGGCGGTCAACGCGGAGGTGGAGAAGTACTACGCCGCGGAGCGGGATCCGTACGCCGAGCGGTCGGCGTCCACGCCGGACACGCCCGCGTCCGTGTCCGGGGAAAAGGTTGGCTTCTGATGGGTGAGCAGGCACGCCGTAGTACGCCGCAGCCGGCCCGCACCGACTTCGAGTCCATGACCCACGAGCAGTTGGTGGCTCTGCTGGACTCGGCCAGCCCGGAGGGCGCCGCGCAACTCGCGACGAAGCTCTCGAAGGCCTCGTCGACGATCACCAAGATCGGCGACGATCTCATGACGTACGTCAAGGGACTCGAGTGGCGGGGCGAGGGCGGTGACGCCTTCCGCGACTGGGGCGGCCAGAGCGCGGCCGCGACGCTGCGCCTGGGCCAGTACGCGGAGGTGGCGTCCCGCTGGCTGTCCACAGTGGCCCAGGCGGTCGCCGAGGCCAAGGCGGCGATCCCCGCCACGTCCGAGACGACGCAGGCCAAGGCCGACCTCGCCGAGGCCCGGAAGACGCTCGCGGCGGCCCAGGACCCGGGCGCCCGCAACGACCCCGACGCGCGCAAGCTGGCGCAGACGGCGCAGTCGGATGCCGCGGCGGCGCAGCAGCGGATGGAGGCGGCGCGGGCGGAGGCGATTCAGCAGCTGCGGAAGCTGGCGCAGACGTACGAGTACTCGGCGTACCAGGTGAACAGCGTGGAGCCGCCTACGTTTTCGCCGCCGGCGCAGCATTTGGAAGCTTCCGAGTGGCGTCGACCGGACCAGCAGCATGTGGTCGGGTCGGGAGCCTCGGCGGCACACGTGTCCACCGGCGGCTCCTTCACGAACGAGGGCCGCACCGAAGCTACTGCCGCAACGCCGCCGGCCTCGTACGCGACCGCCTCCGGAGACACTCCGGCATCCACGAGAGAACCGGTACGGCCACGTCCCGTCGCCATGGAGATCGACGGCGTGACCACGCTGCCCGAGACTCGTTCGCCCACGCCGGTTTCGACGACACCTGCCCCGCCCGTCGCGGGCCCGCGGCCCGACGCCGGGCCGGTTCCGCAGCCGCTCGGCGCACCGCCCGCACCGCCGGGCCGGGGAGGTGCCCCTGGCCCGTTCGGAGCACGGCAGATCGCTCCGACCGCACGTCCGCCCTTGCTGCCGGGACAGGCGGCCATGGGTGGGGGACGATTGCCCGGTCCGGGTGAGAGCGGGATCGTCGGTGGTCGCCCGGTGCAGCCGGGTGCGGGTAAGCCGACCACCGGCCTCCCACGAGGGACCGTGATCGGCGCTGATGCGGGCCACGGACGTACGTCGCAGGGGCACTCTCCCCTGGGGCGCGCTGTGTCCACCGGAGTTCCGTCCATCGGCGGCGTCGCAGGCGGGCCCGCCGGTGCGGGAGGGGGACGGCGCCTCGCCTCGGAGGCCGGTGGTGTCATCGGCAACCGCCCCGTCCAGCCGGGCCGCTCCGGTCCGCGCCCGTTCACGCCGGGTGGTGTCGGCCTGGTGCGGCAGGCGAACGCCGGTGAGTCGGCCCACGGTCCGACGGCCGGGCGTGCGGGTGGGGTCGCTCCCCCCGCCGCCCAGTCCGCCTCCCGGCGGGACCGCGGACAGGACGGCAGTCAGCGTCCGGACTATCTGGCAGAAGAGGAAGAGACCTGGGCTCGCAGTGACCGTCGTACGGTTCCGCCCGTCGTCGACTGAGCCCTCGGCACAACAGCACTCAGGAAGGCACATGCGCACCAGCAGCAAGCGATCACGGCGCCTCTTGCCAGCTGCGTCGGCTGCTCTCGGCCTGCTGCTGGTGGGCATCGCCGCGGCACCCGCCCACGCCGAGTCGGCACGCCAGATGCAATGGCACCTCGACGCCATGCACGCCGATGAGATGTGGAAAACCAGTACCGGTGAAGGCATCACCGTCGCTGTCATCGACTCGGGCGTCGACGACACCCACCCCGACCTGAAGGGCCAAGTCCTCCCGGGCAAGGACTTCTCCGAGCTACGAGGGGACGAAAACACCGACATCGCCGACCACGGCACATCCACCGCGGCCCTGATCGCTGCGACCGGGGCCCGGGGCGCGGTGAACGGCTCTTACGGCCTTGCGCCAGGCGCCAAAATCCTGCCCATCCGGATGCGTTATGCCAACGAACGCTTCGGACAGGTCGACGGCAAGGCGGAGTACTCCCGCGTGCTGACCAAGGCGATCCGTTACGCTGCGGACACCGATGCCCGAATCATCAACATCTCCATGGGCAGTTCCAATACGCCAGGCAGGGAAAACGTCGGAACCCCCGAACTCGCCGCGGCCGTCCGGTACGCCCTCGACAAGGGCAAACTGATCTTCGCCGCCGTCGGCAACTCCGGTGACACGACCAATTTCCTGGAGTATCCGGCCGCGACACCAGGCGTCGTGGGTGTGGGAGCCACGGACAAGGACGGCAGAGTCCTCAAGAACTCCCAGCGCGGCCCGCAGGTCGACCTCGCGGCTCCCGGCGGCGACATCGTCAACGCCTGCGCCACGGGCACGAAACTCTGCAAGGGAAGCGGTACGAGCTCGGCCACGGCCCTCGCCTCGGCCTCAGCCGCCCTCATCTGGTCCCAGCACCCCGACTGGACCAACCACCAGGTGCTGCGGGTGATGCTGAACACCGCGGGCAAACCCAAGAGCGGGGACGAACGCACGGACGCAGTCGGCTACGGCATGGTCCGGCCCCGCATCGCGCTGAAGGACCCGGGCGACCCGGGCCCCGCCGATGAATATCCCCTGCCCGACCTGGCAGCGGCCGCCTCCGCTCCTCCGTCGACAGAGAAGCCGTCGTCCCAGGGCGAGGGCGGTGACAAGGCAAGTACCGAGAAGGCGGAGCCCGCGGCGTCGGCGTCGGATGACGCGGACGGCAGCGGTGTCCCGTGGGTGGCGCTGGGCGTGGGCGCCGCGGCGCTCCTCGCGGCGGCGGTCGCCGTCCTCACGATCCGGGCCCGTCGCCGGCGCCCGGCCGCAGTGCCGGCGGCCCCGCCCTTCCCGCCGTCCCCGTACCCCTACACACCGCCACAACAGCCCCCGTCCTACGGACCTCCGCCGGGACACATCGCTTCACCGCCACCCGGGGCAGGGCCCGACCAGAGTTGGCATCGCTGAGTCCTGCGGCACCGCCGCGATCATTCATCAGGGACAGCACGAGGAATCCGACATGTCATTCGACGAGATGTGGGGCCAGGCCCGCAGCAACGCACTCGCGCGGCAGCAGAGCAGCATGCAACTGAACCAGCTGCCCGGCTCCGGTGGCAGCGGGGCCGGCGGCAGTGACTACACGGTGACGTCCCCCGACCTGAAAGCCGTGGGGAACGAGGCGCAGGAGCTCTTCCACGCGTTCGAGAAGGACGCGTTCCACGCCGGGGCGAACACCGGCACCGCTTCGACCAGCTTGACCGAGGACAACTTCGCAACGGGTTCGGCTCTGTGGAGCGCGTGGGACACCTGGCGTTCTCAGGCAGAAGCACTGCTCAGCGCCTGCGCCCACATTCACAACCATCTCGAGGACACGGTCTCGACGCATGCGAAGCACGAAGAGGTCCTGGTGACCAACCTGTCGGTCGAGAAGATCAACGAACACTTCAAGTAAGGCTGCATCGTGCAGGAATTCAGTGACCTCCTGAACGCCCGCCTGGGCAGTCTCAAGGATGCCGTCGACGACTGGACCGAGACGGTCAAGAAGCTCGAGAAGCTCGAGGAACAGGCCACCAAGGGCCTGTTGAAGAAGGCTGAGAAGGCGGACTGGAAGGGAGAGAACGCCGGCGTAACGCTGCCCTTCGTGAAGAAGACCGCCAAGGAGTTCGGGGACGCGGCGAAGGAAGCGCAGAGCATCCGGAACATCCTTCGCGATGCCCACACCGAGTTCAAAGCGGCCAAGGCCCAGCTCGTCAAGGCTGTCGAGGACGCGCCCAAGAAGGGCATCCGAATCGACTCAAGCGGTGTCGTCAGCTATCAGATCCACCCCGACCGCCGCCCCAAGGACTACGACGGACCGGAGCCGAAGGAAGCGGACTTCGATCAGGTTCGCGCCGATATCAAGCAAGCCCTGCAGAGAGCGAACGAGGCCGACGAGGTCGCGTCCCGCGCCTTGCGTACGCTGGTGGGCAAGGACAAGCACAACTTCTCCGGCACCGAATACGACTCCCTGAAGCAGGCGGGCAGGGCTCAGGACGCCCAGGACGCGAGGGCTGTCGCCAGAATCGTGGCGAAGGGCGACGACGCCTCCCCCGAGGAGATCGCCCGCCTGAACAAGTACTTCGAGAACAACAGAGGCGACCGGTACTTCGCCGAGCGCTTCGCTCTCGAGGTCGGCGTGAAGGGCAACCTCGAGTACTGGGTCGACATGGGCGACCCGAGTGACGGCTCCCGGCTGGGCGTGGACCACCCCAAGGAGATCAAGGAGCTCCAGAAGAACTGGAGTCTTACGCTGGCCGCAGCGACCCACTCCGACAGCGCGGAGATGAACCGCTGGAAAGCAGACATGATCAAGGCCGGCGACGACATCATCCAGTCCAGAGGGACGTCGGCGCACGGGTTCCAGGTCATGAGCAACCTCATGCGCGAGGGCGTGTACGACACAAAGTTCCTCCGCATGTTCGGTGACGCTGTCGTTGTCTCAGAACGACAGATGGCCGGAGACGGGCGGATTTCGGCAGGCCAAGCCTGGGGGTCAGGCCTCGCCATGCCTCCGAGGCTCAACTGGGATGGCAAAGACATCGGATCGGATCCGATGACCGGCTATTTGGAGGCACTCGGACACAATCCCGAGGCTTCGCTCGACTTCTTCAGCCGTTCAACCAAGCTTGAGGATGAAAAGCTCAGCAACTGGGACTACTTCGTCGGTCAAGGCAAGGACGCCCGAGGTTGGCCGGTTGACCACGACGGCAAGCCCAAGGGGTTCGAGAACCTCGGACACGCCTTGGAAGCGGCGACACTGGGGTACTCATACGACGACGCAAACCCGAGCGTTCCGTCGATGAGGACGGAAGAGCAGATCGAAGCCCGAGAAGCTCGCACGGCGCTCATGTCCAAGATCGTAGAAACCTACGGCTCACCCGAAGCGATCGAGAAGCACCCGGGCATCTCCGACAGCTTGGCGAAGATGGCAGCAGGTCACATCGACAGTTTGAACTACTCCACGGCGACCTTCGGCAGCAACGAAGGGGTCAATGGACGCGACACCCGCTTCGGTGCGGAGAAGAATCACCTGGCGGACTTCGACGCCGCCGCTTCAACCAATTTCCTCCGCGCATTGGCCGGCGATGAGGACGCGTACAACACCGTTTCCGCAGCTCAGCAAGCCTATGGAACCAGCCTCATGGCCGCTCAAGGGGAGGACCAAGGTGATGTGAAGCGCGTTGCGATGCATAGCATCATGATGCACGGCATGCTCGACCAGGCACGTTTCGAGGCCATCGGTCAGGAATTCGCCGACGAGAAGGAAGCCGCCAACAGGGAACTGGAGAAGCAGGGAGCTTGGCGAGACTTTGCCGCAGGCGCCGTTATCGGCACGACGGTCGGCGTAGCGTCGGAACTTATTATCCCGACTCGCGCCGCAGCAGCCATCGCCGTTCCGTTGGCCTTCGAGGTGGCGGGTGGTGCCGCCGAGACCTACATGTCGAATCAAACCCTTGACTGGCTGAAGGAAAATGAATTCGACAATAAGCAAGAGGCGCTCGAAGGTATTGAGGCAGCAAGGGCTACGGGTCAGCAGAACGCCATGGCACCTTTCCTGAACTACGCGGTGGCTCATGGGATGTCCGAGGACGAGATCTGGGACTTCTCCACTGCTGCGGAAGGTTCCTACAACGATGGGCGCGCCCGCAGCGACACCAAGGATGTCCGAGGTTACTGATGAAAAGAAGAGTCATAGCAGCGTCGTTCATCGCAACGGGACTTGCCTTTTCGGTAACGTCCTGCAGCGCAGACAAGGAGCAGGCGAAGCCGGCGAGCGGGTGTGAGGAGGTGCTGGGCGCGGCCGGACTCGAATGGGTGCAAGAAAAGGCCCAGGCAGACGATATTGAAAGGGGTGGAGTGAACCTGGATGAATTCCAGCGAGAGTACGATCGGCAGATGAAGCCGTGGAAGCCGACCGCTCAGCGCTGGGAATCTGAGGTCTGCACCATAACGTCCACGAAACTCGGTGATGGCAAGAAACTGACAATAGAGTTCGGCCCGTCATCCACCCCCTTCGACTTTGACGAGAGGGAAACTCCGGACGGCGTTGTGACGCCAGTGAACGCCGACGTAAAGCTGCAGCAGGTGAAGGACTTCAAAGACGTCACTCACTACGGCGTCTACGTGAAGTGCAAGGTGTCAGGCACCTCTTCACGGCAGGAGATCGTTACACCGCTGGCCGGCGTGCTGACGGACACTCTTACCGACGGCGTGTCGGATGCCGCGCGCATACGGCATCTCCTGCGTGCGACCCAGGCCGTCGTCAACTCCCTCGGCTGCGAGAACGACCCGTCAGTTCCAGCAACGCCACCGGCCTAACGGACCATTTGCATGTCAGGTCGCAGAGATCTGCCGCTGAGCCGTGGTGTCACATCAACAACCTCAGCCGGTCGAAATTCCGCCTCTGACGGTCGGCGAAGCGGCACCTGGGTGCTCACTCCGGTGCGTCTCGGAAATAACGATTTCCCCTCACGCCAAGGCACCCACGCCTTCGCCACAAGCACGACGCTGATAGTTGCTCGCTCGCTATGGGCCGTGGCGGTGCCGGCGGTCAGCGACGGTCCCCCGGCGAGGTGCCGTCCGGAGTGTCCCTGGCCGCAGCGTCCCTCCCGGTGAGCCGCCGTGCGATGTCCATGTCTTTTTGCAGAGCACTGAGCCGAGGCGGCTCACGATCAGGGTCGAGCACCACAACGTGAAGACGATCCCCGATCTGTGGTGGGGCGACGTTCACGTCCCACCATGACGGGTGCTTCACCTGGTCGATGAAACCGATGCCACCACCGTCGATAACAACTTTGGATCCCACGGACGCCACAGCGGTGACGGTGACATCAAACTCCTGATGCGCGCCGACTTTCATCACGGTCCTCCAAATATCGATATCCATTCGCGCCCCTGAGTCAACTCGTTGAGTCGATCCAGTTTGTCCACAGGGATCGCGAACTCTATTCGCGGCATTCCATTGGGTCCTGCATGGTCGTGCACTTTTGCGTACTCACTGAACTCCTCGAGGAAAGACGGATGCATGGCGTACTTGACCATTCCCATGGCGAAGTTGACACCGGTTGGTCCAGCGTACTCGGCGGCAACCGCACGTTCACCGAAGTAGATAATGCCATCCGACAGCAAGCCTGGCGCGATCTCAACTCCAGGTTGATGATTTGCAGGATTTGGGCCGTTCGCGAGTTCATACTCAGCATCGACCGCCTTAGGCGTCCTGTAGATCGGCACGTAATCCGGCGCGAGGCCAAAGCGATCCGTCTCACTGTGTACATTGTTCACATAGGTGAGCGGATTGGGGTCTGGCGCCAGGCCCAGCGGATCCTGCGTCAGGTACCGCCCTGTTTCCGGGTCGTAGTGGCGGAAGTAGTTGTAGTGGAGGCCTGTTTCCGGGTCGTGGTACTGGCCGGGGAAGCGGAGGGGGGTGTAGGCCGTGCTGGTGGTGGGCCAGGTGGTGGTGCCCCAGAGGGTGCTTCGGGTGCGCCAGGCGGTGTCGCCCTGTTCGTCGACGAGTTCCGTGGGCGTGCCGACCAGGTCGGTGACGATGGCGAAGAAGCGGGAGTCGATCTCCTGCTGGGGGGCGTCCGCCGCGGTGATGCGCTCCGACTGGGTGACGGGGTGCAGGCCCCGGTGGTTCCAGGTCAGCGTGACCGGGTTGGGGAGGGACGCGGACCTGCTCGTCTGTTCGCAGAGAGTGGTGCCGTCCCAGGTGAAGAGGATCTCCTCGGCGACGGTCTCGCCGTCCGCGGCGAGGCGGCGTTTGGCCGTTCTGCGGCCCAGGGGGTCGTACGTGTAGCTCCAGCGGGTGCCGTCGGGTGTGGTGACCGAGGTCAGGCGGTCTTCCGCGTCCCAGGTGTAGCGCCAGGTGTCCGGCTTGCGGGACAGGCGCGGCTTCTGGCGCAGAGTGGTGCGGCCCAGGGCGTCGTGTTCGTAGCGGACACGGCCGGCCCGGGTGATGCGGGTGCCCGCGTAGTCGCGGGACCCGGTCGCCTCGCCGCCCGGGTGCGAGGTCGGCCAGGACGCCGAAGTCTGGTTGCCGGCCTCGTCGTAGGCGTAGCGCTCCGTCCAGTTCGCGGCGTGCACGGCCGTCACGCGGCCCGTCGCATCCAGGTCGAAGCGGCGCGGGCCTGTCAGCTGGTCGTCGATGCCGATCAGATTGCCGTCGCACGGTAGGTGTACGTGCTGTGGTGCAGGGCGCTGCCGTCCGGGCCTGTCACCGATTGGGCGGTCAGGCGTCCCACGGGGTCGTAGGTGTGGTCGAAGGTGAGCGTCTCGCCTATGCGGCGGGTCACTTCCCGGCCGGCCGGGTCGTAGGTGAAGTCGACGGTGCGGCCCGAGGCCGTCATGGCGGTGCTGCGGCCCGTCGCGTCGTAGGTCCACGTGGTGGTCGCGCCGGTGGGGGTCGTGCGGGCCGTGCGGCGGCCGAACTCGTCGTGGGTGTAGGTGAGGGTGCGACCGTCGACCGTTTCGGAGAGGACTCGGCCGTGGATGTCCCGGTCGATCGTCAGGGTTGTGCCGTCGGGGCCGGTGGCCTCCGTCAGTTGGCCGGTGGTGTCGTACGTGTAGGTGGTGGCTCCGTCAGGTGTGTGCTTGGTGGTCACCTGGCCGAGCGCGTCGCGCTCGTAGGAGAAGGTGTGGCCCAGCGCGTTGCTGCGGGACGTCAGGCGGCCGGCCTCGTCGTAGGTGTAGGTGAGGGTGCGGCCGTCGAAGTCGGTCTCCGTCGCGAGGCGGCCGGCGGGGTCGTACGTGTAGGACCAGGTCAGGCCCTGAGGGTTGGTGACCTTGGTGAGGTTCAGTTCGGTGTCGTGGTCGAACTCGTAGCGCACTCCGTCCGGGCCGGTGCGGGCCGTCAGCAGGTCGAAGTGCGTGTATTCGAAGTCCGTGACTCCGCCGAGTCGGTCGGTGTGGGTGGTGCAGTTGCCCTCGCCGTCGTAGGTCCAGGACTCGGTCGTGCCGTCGGCGGCGGTGCGGCGGGCCAGGCGGCCCTCCACCGTCCACTCGAGGCGGGTCGTCGCGCCCGTGGGGTCCGTGATCGTGACGGGGCGGCCGAAGGCGTCGCGTTCGTAGGACGTCGTCGCGCCGAGGGGGTCCGTGACGCGTAGAGGGAGGCCCGCGTCGTCGCAGTGGACCGTGGTCGTCTGGCCCAGGGGGTCGACCACGGCCGTCAGGCGGCCCTGCTCGTCGTGAGTGAAACGGGTGGTGTGGCCCGTCGGCGCGGTGAGCGAAGTTCTGTTGCCGCGGCCGTCGTACGCCTGGAGGGTGGTGGTGCCGTTCGGGTGCCGGACAGTTGTGGGGAGGTGGAGGTCGTTGTAGTCGGCCTGGGTCTCGCTGCCGTCGGGGTTCACGACCGAGGTGAGGTTGCCTGCCTCGTCGTACGTGAAGCGGGTGGTGTGGCCCAGAGGGTCCGTGCGGGACAGCAGGCGGTTGTAGCGGTCGCGTTCGAAGCGGGTCACCGCGCCCACCGGGTCGACCTCGGCCACCACCTGGCACAGGTCGTTGACGAAGTACCGGTAGACGTGGCCGGTGCCCGTCGTGGCGGTCGTGGTGCGCAGGCCCGTCTCCGGGTCGCGGTCGGAGTACGCGAGGCGCAGGCTCATGTGGCCTTCGGTGCCGCCCTCGGCGATGCAGCGGTCGCGGTCGTCGTACGCGTACGTGTAGCCGCGGTCGTTGGTGTCGGTCCAGGAGGTGATGCGGCCCGCGTCGTCGTAGGTGAAGCGGAGGGGCAGGCCGGAGGAGTTCACCACCTCGGTGAGGTCGCCGGCCGTCGAGTAGCCGTAGTGGATCAGTTTCTGGTCGCTGCCGTCCGGGGCCCCACCGACCAGGTGAAGGGCGGTGATCCGGTGGTCTTCGGAAGTGATCCGGATGCGGTAGCCGCCGCTGTGGGAGACGGCGGTGGGGGTGCCGTCCGTGTCGTACTCGACCGTGATCCGGTTGGCGTTGCGGTCGTCGATCTGTTCCAGGAGCGCGTGGTCGTCGGAGTGCCGGGTGAAGTGCCAGGTGCGGCCCGCGGCGGGGTCCGTGATCGCGTAGCCCTCGGGTTCGGTCCGCAGCTCCCAGCGCGGCCCTTCCGTCGGCAGGCTCGTGCCGCCCTCGGCCGGGTGGGGGTAGGCCAGGATCAGGCCGTCCTCGTGGACGAAGACGATGCGGTCGGGCTCGATCTCCAGCCGTTGGTCGACGGTCGAGGACCAGGAAGGGCCGAACCAGCGGCCCGCGCGGTAGCCGGATTCGGCGCGCCGCTTGAACAGCAGCGGAAGCGTCCCGGGCAGGGCCACGTCGGTCTGCGGCATGTACATCTTGCCGGTGGCCAGGTCCACCGGGTCGGTGGGGTTGTGCTGGGTGGCGTGGCCGTCGCTGTGGGCGCCGGGTTCGCTCCCGTCCAGGTGGGAGCCGGCCGTGCCCAGTCCCGTCGGGCTGCCGAGCGCGTTACGGCCGTCCATGTGGCGGGCCAGGCCCCCCGCGCCCTTGTACGCCGCTCCCCCGGCGAGGCTGGGCGCCATGTACCCGAGCATGCGGGCCGGGTCCTTCTGGAACTCGTCCCAGGTGTGGGAGACGCCCTGGTAGACGTCCTTCGAGAAGCCGATCGGGTCCCTGACCGCGTTCACGCCGCCGTCGATGACCATCCCCGCGTCGTGGAGGTAGGCCTTCGGCTCGGTCAGCAGCCGGCCCGGGTTGACGGCGAGGCCGAACTCGACGAGGTCGTTCCAGCCTTCCTTCGCGCCGTCGGTGACGCGCTGCCAGCCGCTCGGCCGCTTCGGGGCCTTCTCGGCGGCCTTGTCGAGGGTCCGCTTGGCCGTGCTCGCGGCTTGTGCGACCTCTTCCTGCGCGCCGTTGATCATTCCGACGAGCTCCGCCATCGCCGTTCTGCCGGGGTCCGTCTCGGGAGGCCGGGTGGGCAGGCTCGCCTCGCCGGCCTTGACCGCCGTGTTGTAGTCGTCCACGGCCTTGGCGTACTGACGGGAGAGGTCGCGGGCGAGCGGCGCCTCGTGGTCGAGGATCCGCTGGGTGAGCCGCTGGGCCCCGTCGAGCACCTCGCGGTAGGCGAGCACGGCGGCGCCCGCTTCGACGAAGGCGTCCATCGCTCCGTCGAGGTCCTTGGGGAGCTTCTTGACCGTCTTGCGGAACTCCTCCGCGGCCTCGCCCTGCCAGGGGTCGGTGTTGAGCTTGCGCAGCCGTTCCGCGCCCTCCCCGAAGTGGGCCGCCGCGCCGCCGAGCTTCTTGATCAGCCGGTCGAGTTCGGCGGGCTTGCCCGGGACCCAGTCCTGGACGGTGTCGTCGGGGCCGATCCATATACGGCGGAAGAGGAACCGTTTCTCCGACATGCTGGCTGTTCCTGCTCCTGCCCTTATCGCGGGGTCCGGTCCGGGCCCGGGGTCTCGCCGTCACGGTCGACCGGCTCCAGGCGGCCGCGGAACTCGGTGCGTTCCTCCGCGATGCCGTGGTCCTCGAGGAATCCGGTGACGGGGTGGTCGTCCTCGAACTGCTGCTGCCGTTCGAGCATCATGGCCTGGTACTTGGCCTTGGTCTCGGTGACCAGGAAGTCGTTGATGGTGGCGCTCAGCGCGGTGACGATCACGTCGGCGTCGTCCGCGATGCAGCCGAGGCCGTGGCACCACGTGTCGAGGAAGTCGTTGACCGCGCCGGTGACTTCGTCCGCTCCGGTCGCGTTCTCCGCGGTGAGGGCGGCGAGGTCGAACCCCGCGTCGGCGCGTTCCTTGGCGATCTTCCTCGCGGCGGCCGTGGACTCCTCGAGCGGCTGGGCGATCGACTGGAGGAACTGGACCTCCCACTTGAACTCGCCGCCGTCCGCGCCCATCGGGATGAGCCATCCCTGGGTGCCGCTCATGCCGCGCTCCCCCGGGCACGGTACGAGACGTGCAGGACCGGCTCGCTCTTCGTGGCGGCCGAGGCGAGCCGTACCGCGTGCTCGGCGGCCGGGTCCAGCCAGACGTCGAGCCCCGCCGGCATCAGGTCGAGGACGTCGGCGCCCGTCGTCGAGAACCAGGCGCCTCCGCCCGTGAACAGCGCGAACTGTTCCAGCGACGTGAACACCGGTACCAGCCGGGCCGGTGGCGTCGCGTCGCCGGGGGCGGCGGTCGCGTCGGTCCCGTCGGTCCCGTCGGGGACGAGGGCCAGGTCGAGGATGCGGGAGCCCTGTGGGGCGTGGTCGTCCGTGCCCGGCAGCTCGGAGGCGGTGACGGTGAGGAAGCCCGGCTCGTCCGGTCGTTCGCAGTAGACACGGGCGTGCAGGAACGTCTCGAACACGTCCTGCGGTGTCGTCTCCCCGGCCTTCGCCCTGCGCACGACCTCGGCCAAGTCGGCCTTGCCGCCCGGCTGTTCCGGTTCCCCGGGCACAGCCGTGCTGTCCGTGCTTCCCCCGTTCGCACACATGCGCCCAAAGATCACACAGTCGCTTCTCGGAGCGCAACGCGCTTCCGCGCCACGCCTCGTGGCGTTTCCCACATGCCAGGAGGCGGCCCGGCGCGGGCCGCCTCCTGTCCGTCCGGACCCGTGGTGCGGGTGGTCAGCCCATCAGCATGCGGAAGCGGGCCGCGTTGCCGTGGTCGGTGTCCTGGTAGCCGATGACCGAGTCGTCCAGCAGCTTGGCGATGCGGTTCAGCTTCTGGCACATCTGGTCCATCTCCGAGCTGCTGCTGCGCTGGATCTCGCCGTAGGCGGTCTTCGCCTCGCCCTCCCAGGTCTCGGCGACGGCCTTGACCTTGCGCATGAGGATGTCGAGCTGCTCGGACAGTTCCTTGGCCGTCTTGCGCACGTCCTGGGCGGCCTGGGTGACGGTGTCGTAGTTGACGGCGGTGCGGTCGTAGTTGACGCTCACGATGCGTTTCTCCTGGGTGGCGGGCGGGGTTTCTGCGGTCAGGCGAGGTCGGTGATGCGGCTGGTGACCTGGTACGAGTTGTCCACCTGCCGGATCTCCGTGACGCGCTGCTGCTCGTGCTCGCTGAAACCCTTGACGCTCATCCGCATGACGTCCTCGAGGTCGACGAGGTCGTCCTGGATCTTCTTCAGGTGCTGGTTGACGCCGCGCTGGACGCTGTCGAACTCCTTGCCCGCCGCACCCTGCCACCCGGCCTGGATCATGTCGACGACGGCGTTGAGGGACGTCACCCTGCTGCTCACGTCCGTGTGGAAGTCGCGGATCTTGTTCGCGAGGTCGGTCAGATCCGAGTCGCTGTAGTTGACGCTCATGGTCGCTTGCCCTCCTTCGATGCACCGGTGGCCGTTGCCACCGTGACGGGCCGCCGTGGATGGGTATCCAGGCTGTCCTGGCGGGCAAGAACCGCTGCACCCCCGCGCGACGCGTGGCCGCAGCGTCACGCCGCCCCCGTGCGTACCACACCCGTGGCACCGGGGCCACTTTAGTCACTTGACGTGGGGGTTCCAACTGCAAAGCGAGGACAGGCCAGTTCATGGCGGGTACCGTCCGGCCAGAACCGTGTGATCCGGTCATCCGGGAGTGTCCCCGCGGAGGCTCCCATTACGGTGGCCCTGGATCGTTGGTACGTCACGAAAGGACACCGTTCCGCCATGGCAGAGCTGCCGGACCAGGGGCGCGAGACGCCCGAGGAGATCAAGGCGCGCAAGGAGCGCGAGCGGGACGAGCTGTACGCGCTGGACATCTCGGGCGTGGAGTGGCGCAGCGCGCCGGGCACGGAGACGCACGAGGAGCGGGTGGAGATCGCCGATCTGCCCGGTGGCGCCGTGGCCATGAGGTCGTCGCTCGACCCCGGCACGGTGCTGCGTTACACCGAGGCGGAATGGCGTGCTTTCGTCCTGGGCGCGCGGGACGGCGAGTTCGACCTGGAACCCTCGTCGGAGGAAGCGGCGACCGCCGAGTGACCTCCCGCGCGGTCCGGGGAGGGGCGCGTCATGCTCCTCGTGCCTCCCGGCGGCGGCGCAGGTCGCGCAGCACGACGGCCGTGCCGGTGACGACCGCGACCAGGACCGCGGTGATCCCCAGCGCGTAGGTGGCACGGCGTTCGTCGCGCTCCGCCGGCGTCTCCGCCAGGGAGAACGGGGCCACGTCGGGCGCCTGTGCCTGGGGCACACCGGGGTCGGGAGTGGGGGACGAGGGAGGGTCGGCGACGTCGGACTCTTGGACGGCCCGCACGGGGTCGATCACTCCCCAGCCGACGAAGTCGTCGTGGCCGTTGACGGAGCGCTCCGCCGTCTGCTCGATCTGCGTGACGATCTGGGCCGTGGTCCAGCGGGGGTGTTTCTCCTTGAGCAGGGCCGCCACCCCCGCGGCGAACGGCGCGGAGAAGCTGGTGCCGCTGTCCGTGCACTGGCCGCCGCCGGGCACCGTGGAGACGATGTCCACTCCGGGGGCGGCCACGCCCACGAAGCTGCCCGTCTGGGAGAAGGCGGCGCGCTCGTTGTTCCGGTCGGAGGAGGCCACGGCCAGCACGCCGTCGAAGGCCGCGGGGTAGGTGTTCTTCTGCTTGCCGTCCAGGCCGTCGTTGCCCGCGGAGGCGACCACGACGACGTTCCGCTCGATCGCCCTGCGGACCGCCTCCGCCAGGGCCGAGGTGTGGGACAGCGGCTTGGTGGTGTCCTGGGAGATGTTGATGACGTCGGCGCCCCGGGCGACGGCGTGGTCGATGGCCCGGGCCATGCTGTCGGAGTCGCCGCTGCTGTCGGCGTCGTTCTGGCGGATGGGGATGATGGTGGCGTTCGGCGCCAGGCCGACGAATCCGGTCCCTTCCCGGGGCCGGGCCGCGATGATGCCCGCGACCTTGGTGCCGTGCCCCACCTGGTCGTTGGTGGGGTCGCCGTCCTTCCCTCCGGCGAGCAGGTCCAGTCCGGCCGCCTTGTCGACGGCCCCGGCGAGCTGCGGGTTGCTGTCGTCGACGCCCGTGTCGATGACGGCCACCCGCACGCCCTTGCCCTTGTCGGTGCCCTCCCACAGCTCGTCGAGCAGGACGCGCTGTAGTGACCAGGGGCGTGCCTTGAACTGCCGCTCGCTGGGATAGGTGCACTCACCGCTGCCCGCGAGGCGCACAGGGGCCTGCGGGCGTACGGGTGCCTGCGGGCGTGCGGGGCCGTCCTGGCCGGCCGCGGGCCCGGTCCCGGGCGGGCAGACACCAAGAGCGGTCAGGGCTGCGGCGGCGGCCAGCGCAGCGGCCTTCGTCGGCGACACCGGTTCGGTCCTCTTCTCGTCCGTCGTCCATGGTCCGTACGCGCGAGGGGGACGTGCGTCCACCCGGGGCCGGCGGCTCACGAACCCTGGGGCTGGCGGGCGCTGTTGGTGTCGAGGCGCGGCCCCTTGGCCAGGAACTCCGACCAGGCCAGCGGGATCCTCGCCGGCCGTACGTTCTGGTAGCCGAGCTTGACCTGCGCCTCGCTGGGCTCGGGGCTGCCGTCCGGCCCGCCCTCCGGGTCGGCGCCGATGTCCGAGGTCTCGCTGTCGCTGTCCCCGTTCGCCTGGACGGCGTACCGCAGTCCGGTGTCCGTCACCAGGAAGAGGGATCCGGCGTCGGACGCCGTGCCCTGGATCTGGGTGTAGAGCTGTCCCGTTCCGGGGGTGACGTACGTGCTGGTGCCGTCGGCCGTGATCTCCACGGGGTAGTCCTTGCCGGCCCAGGTGCTGAGGACCGTCGAGTTGTCCTTGCCCACGTCCCGGAGCACGCTGCACACCGTGTCCCGGCCGCCGTCGGGGGAGTTGACCTGGCGGACGCGCAGGTCCGGCCAGTCGGCGGACGCGCCGTCGAAGGGTTCGGGGTCGGGGGTGAAGTCCTGAAGGCCCACGGTGCGGGCCTTGCCGTTCATGTTCAGTTCGGCCGTCTGCGGCGAGGAGATCAGCAGCCAGGCGGTGAACTCGGTGACCGGCTGCACCTTGCCGGGGAGGACGACGTAGTACTGGGTTCCCTCGCCGGTCTCCGTCCTCAGGACCATGCCGACCCTGTTCTCGTCCTCCGACAGCTGTCCCGGGACGCCCGCCGGGTCGCCGACACCGGAGGGGAGCTCCGGGAAGCGGAGGGGGTCGCCCTCGTGGAGGGTGGCGAGCCATTCCTCGGTGACGAGCTGCGGCTCACGGGAGCCGACGAGCGCGATGGTCAGCGGGTCGGACGTCTCGCCGGTGACGGCGTACGCGGTTCCGCGGGCGTCGACGAGGTGGCGCTCACCGGCGCGGGTTGTCACGTACAGGGCGTCCCCGCCGGAGAGCCGGCCGGCGCCGTCGGTCCTCTTCCGGTCCGCGTCGGCGAACACGAACGTGGCCTCCTGGACCGTTCCCTTGCCGTCCTTGCCGCCGGGCTGTGCGCAGACGGCCCAGCGCTTGGCCTTGCCGGCCTCCTCGGCGGAGGGCAGACGGTCGGGCGCGTAGGGGATGCCGAGGATCGGCCCGCGCGGCAGTTCGCCGGAGTCGAGGACCTTGTCGCTGACCTGGACGACCCGGTACCCCGCGTCCTTCATCAGCAGCCGGGCGGAGGCGAGGTTGAGGACCGGGTGCAGGCGCGTCACGCCGTCCGTCTCGAGGACCACGTAACGGGTCGTCGACTGCTTGCCCACGATGACCCGCGTACCGGGCTCGTCCCAGCCCGGGGGCGCCGTGGGCTTGAACATGCCCCACGCTCCGAAGGCGCCCAGCACCAGCACGCCGACGACGAGGCTGGGCACGACGGCCCGCAGCGGCCGGGGCGCCCCTTCCTCCGATCCCGAAGGAGAGGGCTGGAGAAAGGCGGCCAGCATCCGCCGCTTCGCAAAGGTGTAGGCGTTGAGTTCGTCCCGCCGTGATGCCATCAGTGCCTGCCGCTCCCCCATGTACCGCACCGGGTGCGAATCCCCGGCCGTCCGTTGTCGGACGGGCCCCCTACTATGCCTGGTGATCGTCGGAGTGCGGCGAACGGGTAGGGTACGCGGGCTTGTTCGGAGCCGCTGAGGGTGTAGTTGCTCAGGCTGTTGTGACCAGAGCGGGGGATGGAGTGAGGGCTTCGGGGACGCGGGCGCGCGGTCCGGCGGGAGCGACCGGATCGCCGGCGACCGGGCCGGAGGGGGCCGCCGGGCCGCCGTCGGCCGACCGGCCGGCGGCGGGTTCGCTCCGGATCGGGGTGCGTGCGGGGCACGGCAGTTCGTTCCGCTTGCAACGACTCGTGCTGCTGGAGATCGCCGCGGCCGTCCTGCTCGTCGGCTGGGTGACCGGCCCTGTGGCGCTGGTGCCGGGCGCGGTCGTCGCCGTCGTGCTGGTGGCGCTCGCCCTGGTCCGTCGTCGTAGCCGCTCGCTGCCCGAATGGCTCGCCACCGCGCGGACGTTGCGGGCGCGGCAGAAGCGGGCCGCGGCCCTCGAACTGCCGCCAGGGACCGAGCCCGGACTGACGCCGGTGCTCGAATGCGACCCGGCCCTGCGCACGTACTCCTACGGCGCACGGGACCGGCGCCCTGTGGGGATCGTCGGGGACGGCACCTTCGTCACCGCGGTCGTGCAGGTGGAGGCCGACGCCACCGCGCTGCGGGCCGAGCGGAGCCGGCAGCCGTTGCCGTTGGCCCTGGTGCGGGACGCGCTCGAGGTGGACGGGATCCGGCTGGAGTCGGCGCAGGTGGTGCTGCACACCCAGCCCGCGCCCGCGCTGCATCTGCCGCCCCAGTCGGTCGCCGTCACCAACTACGCGCCCCTGCAGGCGCAGACCGGCGCTCCCGCCGTGCGCATCACCTGGATCGCCCTGAAACTCGACCCCGAGCTGTGTCCGGAGGCCGTGGCCGCCCGGGGCGGCGGTCTGCACGGCGCGCAGAAGTGCGTCGTGCGCGCCGCCGACCACCTCGCCAGCCGGCTGACCGGCGCCGGGTTCCGGGCCACGGTGCTCGACGAGGAGGAGCTGATCTCCGCCGTCGCCACCTCCGCCTGCGCCAATCCCCTGGTGACGGCGGAGGCGGGGCGGGCCGACCGGCGGGAGCGCCGCACCGAGGAGACCAGCCGCAGCTGGCGCTGCGACAACCGTCGCCACACCACGTACTGGATCCGCACATGGCCGTCCCTGGGCGGCGCTCACGGTCCGTCACTGCACCAGTTCGTCGCCCGGATGACGGGGGTGCACGCGCTCGCCACCACCATCAGCCTCACCCTCGCCCCCGGTGACCGGCGGGAGATGTCGCTGACCGGCCACGTCCGGGTGACCGGACGCAGCGCCGACGAACTGACCGAGGCGCGGCGCGCGTTGGAGGCGGCCGCCCGCGACGCGGGCGCGGCGCTGACCCGACTCGACCGGGAGCAACTGCCCGGCGTGCTCGCCACTCTGCCGCTCGGAGGTGCCAGGTGACGACCGCGACGACACAGACCGTGCAAGGTGCGGGCGCCCCCGGTGGGCCGCCGCGTACGGACGCGGCGGCGGGGGGCGGGCAGGCCGCCCCGGACGCCGGCGGGCGGCGGGCGCGTGGCTCGCTGCGGTCCGGCTTCGGCCTGTTCGGCCCCCGCCACGGACGGCACACCCTGTCCGTGGACGACCTGGACGCCCTCGCGCTGCCCATCGGGGACGACGGCGTCGTCATCGGGGTGGACGCCCAGGGGCAGCCCGCCGTCCTGGGGCTGAACCGGCCCACGCCGTACGACGTCGTGCTCATCGGCGGTCTCTGGACGGCTCAGGTGCTCGCCCTGCGGGCCGCGGCGACCGGCGCCCGGGTGGCCGTGGAGACCGGACGGGCCCAGGCCTGGACGCAGATGATGCACGCCATGGGCGGTGGCCAGAACGGGCTCGCGGTGTACGACGTGGGGCGGGTGCCCCCGCAGGGCGCCTCGGCCGGCACCCCGGTGCTGGTGGTGCGGGACTGCGGCATGCGGCCCCCGCGCGGGCGCGTGGTGTCCGGGCCCTGGCAGTCGGTGCTGACCCTGCTGCCGTACCTCAGCCCTGTCGCGCCCCGGCTGGTACGGCAGGCGCGCCTGGTGGGCGTCCAGCGGATATCTCCGGACGAGGCCGCCGAGCTCGGGCGCACGATGGGGTTGCCGCGCGCCGACGTCGACACCCTGCCGACCCTCCCCGACGGGGTCACCCTGTGGTGCTCCGACCGCGACCGGCAGTACGTGACGACGCAGCCGACCGATGCGGAAGTGGGGCTGTTGGGGACGCCGCGGCGGATGGACTGACGGGCGGGCGGACGGGCGCGCGACCCGTCGTTTCGTCCCGGTTCCGGCGAGGTGGCCCGACCTCGCCGCGCCAGGCGTGACCGAGGCGCCGGGTGCCGAGCGGAGGGCGGGCCTCCCGGGGGGACCGTCGTGGTGATTAGGCTGGTACCGGTGTGACGTCGAAACCTGTCGTACGGGTAGGGGCGTCCTGACGGGGAGGGCAGATGGTCGCCCCCAGCACGGCACAAGGGTGCTCGACCAACCAGGAGGAACTGTGAGCAGCGATCGGGACGGTACGCACGGGAGCTGGGCGAACCCCGGCGATGACCAGCCCGACGCGGAATCCGCCATCGAGACGACGGGCGAGTTCACCATCGACTACGCGCCGCCGGCCTGGTACACGCAGAACGCCTCCGAGGCGTCTTCCCCGGCCGGTTCCTCCACTCCCTCTTCCCCTTCCGGGTCCGACTCGGGCAACTCGTCCGGTTCGGTTGCGGGTTCCGGTGATGCGGGAGCTTCGGGGGGTTCGGGCGGTTCTTCGGCCTCGTCCGGCGGGGTCGTTCCGCCGCTGCCGGGGCTGACTCCGCCGCCGCACGCCGTGGGGGCCTCCGGGCCGTCCGCCCTGCCGACGCCTCCGGCGCCGGCTCCCGGGGCGCCTTTCACCCCGCCCGCTCCTGCGCCTGCTCCGGGCGCCCCGTTCACGCCGCCCGCGCCCGCTCCCGCTCCCGGTGCCCCGTTCACGCCGCCCGCGCCCGCGCCTGGCGCGCCGTTCACGCCTCCCCCGCCGCCCTCCGGCGGGCCCGTCGCCGTGCCCCGGCTGCCGGTGGGGAGCGGGTTCGAGCCGCAGGGGCCGGAGACGGACGCGGCGGAGGAAGAGCAGCAGCAGGAGCCGGAGGCGAAGCTTGAGACGGTTTCGTCCGACGCGTCTCCGTCTCCGACTGCCGTGCCGCTCATGCCGGTCGGGCAGGAGCCGTCGCAGCACATCGAGCCCTCGGACGGGACCGACTCGGGTGACATCGAGAGCGGCGCCACGATCCGTTTCTCCGCCGCCGCGTTGAAGCGGGAGATCGCTGAGCGCGAGGCCGCCGAGGCGGAGAAGGAGGAGAAGGCGGCGGACGCCTCCGCGTCCGACACCGACTCCGCCGCTGACACCGACGCCGAGACCGACACCGACGGCTCCGAGGCTTCCGGTGAGCCGGTTGGTTCGGACGACGAGGTCTCCGACGACGCCTCGTCGGAGTCCCGTGAGGATGCCGACGAGCGCGACGGGCTCGACGTCGACTCCTTCGGTCCCGAGGACGTCGAGCGCGCTGCCGCGGACGCGGAGGACGACGATGACGCGGAGGACGACGGCTCCGCCGCGTCCGTCCCCGACTCGGCGGCTGACGTGGAGGACGAGGTTCCGGCAGCGTCCGAGGACGACGACGAGGACGAGCCCCAGGACGCCGTTCCCACGAGCGCGGACGACCAGGACAGCGAGCCGCAGGACGCCGTACCGGGGCCTGTCGACGCTCCTCAGGCGCCCTCCGCTCCGCCCGCGTACCCGAGCGCTCCGCCGGCGGGCGGTGACTGGTCCGTGCAGCCTCCGCAGCCGCAGGCGCCGCAGGCCGACGCGCCCGCTCCGCAGCCGCCGTTCCAGCCGCAGGCGCCCCAGCCGGCGACGGCTGCCTGGAACCCCCCGCCGGTTCCTCCGGCTCAGCCGGCCGCGGCGGCCCAGCAGCCGCCGCAGGCCCCGACTCCTCCCGCGCCCCCGGCCGGTTACGGCTTCCCGCCCGCCGGCCCCGCGCAGCCGCCCGCCCCGCAGCCCGGGTACGGGTTCCCGCAGCCCGCCGTCCCCGGACAGCAGCAGGCCGAGCCTTCCGCACCCGCTGCCCAGCAGCCGCCGCAGGCTCCGACCCCGCCCGCGCCCCCGGCCGGTTACGGCTTCCCGCCCGCCGGGCCCGCGCAGGCGCAGCCCCCTGCTCAGCCCCAGCCCGAGGCGCGGCCCGCGCCTCAGCCGGGCGCGCCCAACGCCCAGCCCGGCTACGGCTTCCCGCAGTCCCCTGCCCAGCCGCAGCCGCAGCCGGGTGCGCCCACCCCGCCCGCCGGGTACGGCTTCCCGCAGCCCGGCGCGGGTGCCGGTGCCCCGGGTGCGCCCACTCCCCCGGCCCAGCCGGGCGGCTACGGGTTCCCCCAGCAGCCCGCCCCGCCGGCCCAGCCGCAGCAGGCCCAGCAGCCGCAGCAGCCGCACCCCGGTGTCCCGCCCCAGGCACAGCCCCCGCAGGCACCGCAGGCTGCACAGCCCCCGCAGCAGCCCGTCGATCCGCGGACCGGCACCGCCTGGCCGCAGCCCGTGCAGCACGACCAGCGGCAGCCGGTCAACCCCGGTGCCGCGCCGCTCGGTTACACCGCGGCCGTCGAGCTGTCGTCGGACCGGCTGCTCAACAGCAAGAGGCAGAAGGCGAAGAGCAGCCGTCCCGCGGCCGGCGGGTCGCGGTTCAAGCTGGGCGGGAAGAAGGAGGAGGCCGAGCGGCAGCGGAAACTGGAGCTGATCCGCACGCCGGTGCTGTCCTGCTACCGCATCGCCGTCATCAGCCTCAAGGGCGGCGTCGGCAAGACGACCACCACCACCGCGCTCGGCTCCACCCTCGCCACCGAGCGGCAGGACAAGATCCTCGCGATCGACGCCAACCCGGACGCCGGAACGCTCGGCCGCCGCGTGCGGCGCGAGACCGGGGCCACCATCCGTGACCTCGTCCAGGCGATCCCGTACCTCAACTCCTACATGGACATCCGGCGGTTCACGTCGCAGGCGCCCTCCGGCCTGGAGATCATCGCCAACGACGTCGACCCTGCCGTGTCCACGACGTTCAACGACGAGGACTACCGGCGCGCGATCGACGTGCTCGGCAAGCAGTACCCGATCATCCTCACCGACTCCGGCACCGGTCTGCTCTACTCCGCCATGCGCGGGGTGCTGGACCTCGCCGACCAGCTCATCATCATCTCCACGCCGTCCGTGGACGGTGCGAGCAGCGCCAGCACGACGCTGGACTGGCTCTCCGCGCACGGGTACGCGGACCTCGTGTCCCGCTCCCTCACCGTCATCTCCGGGGTGCGCGAGACCGGCAAGATGATCAAGGTCGATGACATCGTGGCGCACTTCCAGACCCGGTGCCGGGGCGTGCTCGTCGTGCCGTTCGACGAGCACCTGGCCGCCGGCGCCGAGGTGGACCTCGACATGATGCGGCCCAAGGTGCGCGAGGCGTACTTCAACCTCGCGGCGATGGTCGCCGAGGACTTCGTCCGGCACCAGCAGTCGCACGGGCTGTGGACGTCCGACGGCAACCCGCCGCCGGTCGCCGCGCCGCCCATGCCGGGCCAGCCGGTCCCCGGTCAGCCGGTTCCGGGCCACTACCCCGGTCAGCCCCTGCCGGGTCAGCCCGCCCCGGGGCCGTACGTGCCCGGTCAGGGCGTCCCCGGCCAGCCGGGGGCGTACCCGCAGCAGCAGCCCCAGCCGCCGCAGCACCCCCAGCAGCCCCCGCAGGCCGCCCCGGGCCAGCCCTACGCCCACCCGGGACAGCCGGGGCAGCCTCCCGCCCAGCCCCAGCCCCAGGCACAGCCCGCCCAGCCGGGTCAGCAGCCCCAGCCCGGTCAGCCCTACCCGCCCGCCCCCGGCCAGCAGCCCTACCCGCCGTACCCCGGGCAGCCCGGGCAGCCCGGCCACCCCGGACCGGCACAGCAGTAGGGCGCGGCCCGGATCGCCCGGCCCCCCGCACCGCCCATGGACGAAAGCGGCCCCTCCTCGAGGGGCCGCTTTCGTCCATCCGCACCGTCAGCCGCCCACCAGCAGCGCGTCACCGGTCTCGACCAATGGGCGCAAACACTGCGTCAACTCAACGTTTCCGCAGGCCACATGGGGTGCGCGTGCCGTTGACGGTCGCTGGTACCGCTGATAGACACACTCATCACTCATCTGATCAACCCGTCCCAGCCGTGCGATCGACGACACGAGGTCTGCGCCCATGGACACGAACGATCAGTACGACGGTCACCACCGCACCCCTGGCCGGGTCCGGCCCGTCTCCCGCCGGTTCCGGCTCGTCGCGGCGGCCGGCGCCGCCGCGCTCGCGCTCAGTGCCGGGCTCGCCACCCCCCTCTCCCCCGCCCCCACGCAGGCCCACGCGGCCGACGGCGGCGACGACAAGGTGCTGACGGTCGCGGTGGCGCAGAGCGTCGACTCGCTCAGCCCCTTCCTCGCGGTGCGGCTGCTCAGCACGAGCATCCACCGGCTCACCTACGAGTACCTCACCAACTACGACCCCGAGGACAACCACGTCGTCCCGGGTCTGGCCACCAAGTGGGAGTCCTCACCGGACAAGCTGACCTGGACGTACACGATCCGCTCCGACTCGACGTGGTCGGACGGAGAGCAGGCGACCGCCGAGGACGCGGCGTGGACGTTCAACACGATGATGACCGACGCGGGCGCGGCCACCGCCAACGGCAGTTTCGTCGGCAACTTCGAGAAGGTGACCGCGCCGGACCCGACCACGCTGGTCATCAAGCTGAAGAAGCCGCAGGCCACGATGACGGCGCTGGACGTGCCGATCGTGCCCAGGCATGTGTGGGAGAAGGTCGACGACTTCTCGAAGTTCAACAACGACAAGGACTTCCCGGTCGTCGGCAACGGGCCGTTCGTCCTCACCGACTACAAGCCCGACAGCTATGTGCGGCTGAAGGCCAACAAGAACTTCTGGCGCGGCGCGCCGAAGTTCGACGAGCTGGTCTTCCGCTACTACAAGGACCAGGACGCGGCGGTGTCGGCGCTGCGCAAGGGAGAGGTGTCGTTCGTCGCCGGGTCGCCGTCGCTCACGCCCGCCCAGGCGGCCTCGCTGAAGGGCGAGAAGAACATCCACGTCAACGACGCCCCCGGCCGCCGCTTCTACGCCCTGGCCACCAACCCGGGCGCACGGGCGAAGAACGGCGAGACGATGGGTGACGGGCATCCCTCGCTGCTCGACCAGCGGGTGCGCAACGCGCTGTTCAAGGCGGTGGACCGCAAGGCGATCATCGACAAGGTGTTCCAGGGGCACGCCGTGGAGGGCGCGGGCTACATCCCGCCGCGCTTCTCGCAGTACTTCTGGGAGCCGTCGCCCGGCCAGGAGCTGACGTACGACCCGGAGGAGGCGGCCCGGATGCTCGACCAGGCCGGCCTGAGGAAGAACGCGGACGGCAGGCGCGTCGGCAAGGACGGCAAGCCGATCACCTACCGCGTGCTGTGCCACGCCACCGACCCCAACGACAAGGCGATCGGCCAGTACCTCCAGGAGTGGTGGGGCGAGCTGGGCATCGGGGTCACCCTCAACTGCCTGGACAACGTGACCGATCCCTGGCTGGCCGGTGAGTACGACCTCGCGTTCGACGGCTGGTCGGTCAACCCCGACCCGGACTTCGTGCTGTCGATCCACACCTGCGCCGCGCTGCCCGCCACGCCCGAGGAGACGGGCGCGACCGACAACTTCATCTGCGACAAGCGGTACGACGACCTGTACGCGCGGCAGTTGGCCGAGTACGACCCGGACAAGCGGGCCGCCCTCGTGAAGCGGATGGAGTCGCGGCTGTACGACCTCGGGTACATGAACGTCATGGCGTACCCGAACGCGGTGGAGGCCTACCGCACCGACCAGATCGCGTCGATCACCACCATGCCGGCGAGGGCGGGCAACATCTACGGCCAGGACGGCTACTGGAGTTGGTGGTCGGCGGTGCCGGCGGACTCCGCTGACTCCTCGGACGACTCCTCCTCGGCCGGGGTGGTCGTCGGCATCGTGGCGGGTGTCGTCGTCCTCGCGGGTGTGGGCGCCCTCCTCGCGATGCGGCGCCGGGCGACGGCCGACGAGCGTGAGTAGCGTGCGGGGCGACGGCCGATGAGCGTGAATAGCGTGCGGGGCGACGGCCGATGAGCGCGAGGACCGGACGGAGGTTCCGATGACCGCCGATGCGGCGTCCGCACCGGCCGGCACGGCGGGCGCCACCGGGCCGGAGGCCTCCCGCGGGCCGCGCGCCCGCACCGCCACCGCGTATCTGCGGTACATGGCCGGCAAGCTGGCGGGCGCGGCCGTGTCGCTGCTGGCCGTGCTCGTCACCAGCTTCTTCCTGTTCCGGCTGATCCCCGGCGACCCGGTGAA
Source organism: Streptomyces lusitanus (assembly GCF_042647945.1). Lineage (NCBI taxonomy): Bacteria > Bacillati > Actinomycetota > Actinomycetes > Kitasatosporales > Streptomycetaceae > Streptomyces > Streptomyces lusitanus. The sequence goes on along the minus strand of NZ_JBHRWL010000005.1, from coordinate 83,942 downwards.
GTTCATGACCGGCGGGCGGCAGGTGTCGGCCGAGCAACTGACCAACTACCGCGAACAGTTCGGCCTCGATCTGCCGCTGTGGCAGCAGTTCACCGACTACTGCGGCAAGGCCCTCACCGGCGATCTGGGAACCTCGTACCAGTTCAACGCCCCGGTGAGCGACAAGATCACCGAGGCGCTGCCCAACACCCTGCTGCTCACCGGCACGGCCTTCGTGATCTACACGGCGCTGGGGATCTTCCTCGGCACGCGTGCGGCGTGGCGGCACGGGCGGCTCGGCGACCGGCTGAACACCGGGCTCGCGCTGACGCTGTACTCGGTGCCGTCGTTCTGGCTGGGGCTGCTGCTGATCGTCACGCTGTCGGTCGGGGCCGGGCCGCTGCCGGGTCTGTTCCCCACCGGGGGCATGGAGTCGGGCGGTGAGGAGGGCTTCGCGTACGTCCTGGACGTGGCCCACCATCTGGTGCTGCCGGTGGTGACGCTGGTGGCCGTCGAGTACGGGCAGACGCTGCTGGTGACCCGGTCGGCGCTGCTGGACGAGATGGGCAGCGACCATCTGACCACCGCCCGCGCCAAGGGCCTGCGCGACGACCTCGTACGGCGGCGCCACGCGGTGCCGAACGCGCTGCTGCCGACCGTGACGCTGATCTTCATCAATCTGGGCCGCACGGTGGCCGGGGTGATCCTGGTGGAGACGGTGTTCTCCTGGCCGGGCCTCGGCGGGCTGTTCTACCAGGCGTTGAGCGTGCCCGATCTGCCGCTGGTGCAGGGGCTGTTCTTCGTGTTCGCCGCCTCGGTGATCGTGATGAACACCGTGGCCGATCTGATCTATCCGCTGCTCGACCCCCGGGTGGGCCGATGACGACGACCGGGAACGGCACGACGAAGGAGCAGGGGTCCCGCGCGGTGCGGGTGCGGTCGCTCGCCTGGCGGCGGCGCCGCGCCTCGGCCGCGCGCTTCTGGCGGCAGTACCGCACGCACCGGGCCGGGCTGTTCGGCCTGGGCACCCTGCTGCTGTGCGCGCTGTCGGCGCTGACCGCTCCGCTGCTGGTCGGCTCCGACGTGGACGACGTGACCGACGCGCCCGGCGGCCCCCTGGAGGACCCGAGCGCCCGGTTCCCCTTCGGCACCGACCGGTTCGGGCGGAACCTGCTCGGTCTGGTGATCTGGGGCGCGCGGGTGTCGCTGCTGGTCGGGCTGCTCGCGGCCGTGCTGTCGGTGGCGATCGGAACGCTGATCGGGGTGACGGCGGGGCACTTCAAGGGCTGGTACGCCACGGTGACGATGCGGATCACCGACTGGTTCCTGGTGATGCCGACGCTGGTGCTGGCGATCGCGCTGGCCACGGTGATGCCGCGGTCGCTGCTCACCATCGTGGTGGCGATCGGGGTGACCACCTGGCCGACCACGGCACGGCTGGTGCGCGCGCAGACGCTGGCCGTGGAGACCCGGCCGTACATCGAGCGGGCGCGGGCGCTGGGCGGCGGCCACCGGCACATCATGTCCCGGCATGTGCTGCCCAACGTGATGCCGCTGGTGCTGGCGCAGACGACGCTGATCATCTCCTCGGCGATCCTCGCCGAGGCCACGCTCGCCTTCCTCGGGCTCGGCGACCCGACGGTCGTCTCCTGGGGCGCGCTGCTCCAGGACGCGCGGGAGGCGGGCGCGGTGAGCTCCGGGCACTGGTGGTACCTGGTGCCGCCGGGTGTCGCCGTCGCCGTGGTGGCGCTGGCGTTCACGCTGTGCGGGCGTGCCGTGGAGCAGGTCCTCAACCCGAGGCTGGGGGTGGCCCGGTGAGTCTGCTCGAGGTGAGGGACCTGACGGTGACGTACGCGGGCGGCGCGGCGGCCGTGCGCGGTGTGGATCTGCGGCTGGACGCCGGGCGGAAGCTCGGGATCGCCGGGGAGTCGGGCTGCGGCAAGTCCACGCTCGCGCTGGCGCTGCTGCGGCTGCTCCCGGCCGGGACCAGGGTCGGCGGGGAGATCCTGCTGGACGGCGAGGACGTGCTCGCCATGAAGTGGGGCCGGGTCCGGGCGGTGCGCTGGGCCGGCGCCTCCATCGTCTTCCAGGGTGCGATGCACTCCCTCAACCCGGTGCATCGCATCGGCGACCAGATCGCCGAGCCGGTCCTGCTGCACGGCCGGGCGACGGCGGCCGGGGCGCGGAAGCGGGCCGGGGAGCTGCTGGAGCAGGTCGGTCTTCCGGCGGCCCGCGCGTCGGCGTATCCGCACGAGCTGTCCGGCGGCCAGCGGCAGCGGGTGATGATCGCGATGGCGCTGGCCTGCGATCCGCGGCTGATCGTCGCGGACGAGCCGACCACCGCGCTCGACGTGATGATCCAGGCTCAGATCCTGCGGCTGATCGAGCAGCTGGTCGCGGACCAGGACGTGGGACTGATCATGATCAGCCACGACCTGGCGGTGCTCGCCGACACCTGCGACCGGCTGGCGGTGATGTACGCGGGGCGGGTGGTCGAGGAAGGGCCCGCCGCGCGGGTCCACGAGGACGCCCGGCACCCGTACGCGCGAGCCCTGTCGGCCGCCTTCCCGCGCATCGGCGACCCGTCCTCACGCTTCGCGCCGCGCGGCCTGCCCGGCGATCCGCCGGACCCGTCGGCGCTGCCGGGCGGGTGCACGTTCCATCCGCGCTGTCCGGTGGCGCTGGACTCCTGCGCGGTCGAGGACCAGCCGTTGCGGGAGGTGGGCGTGGTCTTGCGGGACCGGCCGCCGCGCGAAGCGGACGCGGCACGGCGGGACCAGCCGCCACGCGAGACGGACGCGGCCCGACAGGACCAGCCGCCACGCGAGACGGACGCAGCCCGACAGGACCAGCCGCCACGCGAGACGGACGCAGCCTGGCGTGCGGCCTGTGTACGGGTCGGGCAGGGCGGCGCGGACGACACGGGCGGCGCGGACGACACGGATGGGGTGGACGACACGGACGGCGTGGACGACACGGACAGGGCCGAGGAGGCGAACGGGGCCGACGAGGCGGGGCCGGTCCGGCGGCCCGACGGCGTCCCCCGGCCGCCCGGTGAATTCACCCGTCCCGGTGAGGAAGCGAGGCCCGGCACCCCATGACCCTCTCCCCCGGCACCGGTACGACACCCGCGCTGCTCGGCGCGCACGGTGTGCACGTCGCCTTCCCCGGACGGCACGGCGCGCCCGACGCCCGGGCCGTGGACGGGGTCGACCTCGACATCCGGCCCGGCGAGATCGTCGCCCTGGTCGGTGAGTCCGGGTGCGGCAAGACCACGCTGGCCCGCGCCCTGCTCGGCCTGGTCAGACCGACCGCCGGGAGCGTCACCTTCGACGGGCGGCCCCTGCAGTACTCCGGCCGGTCCCTGAGGGCGTACCGCAAGCGGGTGCAGCTGGTGCTCCAGGACCCGAGCGGCTCGCTCAACCCTCGGCACACCGTGTACGACGCGGTGGCCGAGGGACTGCGCATCCACCGGCACCGCGGTGACGAGCAGGCGGCGGTGGCCGAGGCGCTGTCCCGGGCCGGGCTGCGGCCGCCGGAGCGCTTCTTCCTGCGCCGTCCGCACGAGCTGTCCGGCGGTCAGCGCCAGCGGGTGGTGATCGCGGGCGCGCTGGTGCTGGAGCCCGAACTCCTCGTCGCAGACGAGCCGGTGGCCTCCCTGGACGCGTCCGTACGCGGCGAGATCCTGGCGCTGCTGCTGCGCCTGCGCGACGAACTGGGCCTGTCCGCGCTGGTCGTCACGCACGATCTGGGGCTGGCCTGGAACATCGCCGACCGGGTGGCGGTGATGTATCTGGGCCGGATCGTGGAGACCGGGCCGGTGGAGCAGGTGCTGACCGCTCCCCGGCACCCCTACACGCGGGCGCTGCTGTCGGTGCTCCCCGACGCTCCGGGCGACCCCGTGGTCCTCACCGGCGAACCGCCGGACCCCTCCCGCGTGCCGTCCGGCTGCCGCTTCCACGCGCGCTGCCAGGTCCTGGCGAGCGGTGAGGCGGAACGGGCCGGGGTGGCGCGGGCGTGCCGGACCCAGGACCCGGGGATCCTGGCCGGCGACGGTACGGCCGGGGTGGCGTGCCACTGGGCGACGGCGACACGCTGACCCCCCGAGACGGACTCCGGGTCTCTCAGGCGCCCTTGTCCTGCCCGGCGCCCTTGTCCTGCCCGGCGGCCGTGTCCTGCCCGGCGGCTTCCTCCTCGGCCGCCTTCCGCTGCTCGGCGGCCTCCCGCTCGGCGGCCGCGACCAGCTCCTTGCACCGCTCGACGTCCCGCCCCATCTGCACGAGCAGATCGTCCAGCGTGTCGAACTTCGCCTGGCCGCGCACGAACGCCAGGAAGTCCACGGCGACGTGCAGCCCGTACAGGTCGAGGCCGACGCGGTCGACGGCGTACGCCTCGACGGTCCGCTCGGTGCCGTCGAACTGCGGGTTGGTGCCGACGGAGATCGCCGCGGGCATCGCCTCGCCCTGCGCGTGCAGCCAGCCCGCGTACACCCCGTCGGCGGGGATCGCGGTGTGCGGGAGCGTCTCGACGTTGGCCGTGGGGAAGCCGAGGTCGCGGCCGCGCTGGGCGCCGCGGACGACGATGCCCTCCACGCGGTGCGGGCGGCCCAGGATCTCGGCGGCGCCCTCGACCTGGCCCTCGGCGACCAGCCGGCGGGTGAGCGTGGAGGAGAACGGCTCGCCGCCGCCCGCCTCACCGGACACGTACAGGTCGACGACCTCGACCTCGAAGTCGTGCACCTCGCCCTGCTCGGCGAGGAACGCCACGGTGCCCGCGGCCTTGTGGCCGAAGCGGAAGTTGGGGCCCTCGACGACGGCCCTGGCGTGCAGCTTGTCGACCAGCACCTTGACCACGAAGTCGGCCGGCGACAGCTTGGAGAACTCGGTGGTGAAGGGCAGGACCAGCACCGCGTCCACGCCCAGCTCGGCCATGAGTTCCGCGCGCCGGTGGTGCGGGGCGAGCAGCGGCGGGTGGCTGCCGGGGCGGACCACCTCGCTGGGGTGCGGGTCGAAGGTGACGACGACCGCGGGGAGGCCGAGCGCGCGGGCGCGGTCCACGGCGTGCCGGATGATCAGCTGGTGGCCGCGGTGCACTCCGTCGTAGGAGCCGATGGTGACGACGCTGCGCCCCCAGTCGTGGGGGATGTCCTCCAAGCCACGCCAGCGCTGCACTGTGACTGCTCCTTGTCGAAACCTTATTCGGACGAACCCGAGTCCGTGGACTTCTCTGCGCAGCTCTAAGAGTGCCATGCCGGGTGCGCCCGGCTCGCATCGGCATGGGGACTGTGTGACGACGCGCACGCGCCAGGTGGTCCTCAGACGGGGACGGCCGCGCCCGTCAGCTCGTCGATCACCGCCCGGGTGGCGGGTCCGACGAGCGGTCCCCACACGTGCGGGGCGTCCGCGAGCCAGCCGGCCACGGCCGCCGCCAGGCCCGGCACCCGGCGGACCAGCTCGGCGAGGGTGCGGTCGAGGCGGACGGCGCCCTCGGGGGTGCGGACCAGCAGCAGTGCCGTGCGGTGCACAAGCACCCGCAGCTCGGGTCCGGTGGCGCGGGCGGCGGCGCACAGCACCGCGTCCAGCACGCCGGGGTCGCTCTCCCGGGCGAGCAGCGTGTCGAGCAGGCCGCGGCGCAGAGGCCGGGAGGCGGAGGTGCCGGGCGCGGCGAGGACACCGGCGAGGGCCGACCGCAGGGGTTGCGGGCCGCCGTCGAGCAGTTCGGTGAGGAGCAGGCGCAGCACCGCGCGGGCGGCGGGGCCGTACTCGAGGCGGCGGTCGGCGTACCCGGCGACGCATCCGGTCAGCTCGGGCCGCAGGGCCGCCGCGTCCCGGACGAGGGCGGCGACCGGCCGGGCCAGGGCGGGCGTGGTGGCGTCGGCGAGGGCGCGGAAGGTGCCGTCCGGGTCCGTGCCCTGGGTGAGCCGGGTGCGGAAGGCGTCGAGGACGGGTTCCGTGTGGGTGGTCAGGGCGTCGGTGAGCGCGCCCGGCGGGAAGTGCGGGTCGCCGGCCGCGAAGCGCTCCAGGGCGCGGGCCAGGTGACGGTCCCTGCTGTCCGGGTCGCGGACCAGGAGGGCGAGGGCGCCGCCGTGCAGCTCGCGGTCGGCGCTGCGCACCAGGACGGCGAGGGCGGCGTACCGCAGCAGGGTGCGGTCGCCGAGGTCGCGGGCGTACGGCGCGACGCGCAGGCCGTGGGTGACGGCCGCGGCCCGGCGGGCGGGGCGCGGGTCCTCGGCCCAGCGGTCGACGGCCCGGCACAGCGCGCCGGGCTCCTCCTCGGCGAGGACGGCGAGCAGTTCGTCGGCCCGCCGGTGCGGGCTGTCGACGAGCGCCTCGGTCAGCGCGTCGGGCGCGGCGTGGCGGTGGGTGTGCAGCAGGGCCTGCGCGGCGGTCGCCACGGTGGCGTGCGGGGTGGCCGGCAGGGGCCGCTCGTCGTCGAACCAGCGGATCAGGTACGGCAGGACGGTCGCGGGGTCGGCGGTGAGCAGTCCGGCGACGGCGTCGAGGAAGCGGGGGCCGCTCTCGCACGGGGGCCCGTCGGCGAGCACCAGGCGGCGCAGCAGGGCGCAGCGGGCCTCCACGGGCAGCCGCAGCCGGGTCCAGAAGGCGGGGCCCAGCTCGGGCGGGACGGGCCGCCGCTGCTCCCGCCAGGCCACGACGCGGTCGGCGAGCAGCCGCAGCACGTCCGTGTACGGGCCCGCGTCGGGGACGCGGGTGAGGGCGCCGGTGAGCAGGCGGGAGGCCCACCAGGAGCCGGGGTCGGCGTCCAGGGCGTGGGTCAGGTCCGCCAGGCGGGTCGAGAGCCGGGCGGGGCCGTGCCGGCGGGCGAGGCACAGCAGGGCCTCGACGACGGGGCCGATGCGGTGGCGCGGCACGGGGTCGGGATCGGCGGCGGGGGCGTGCACCAGGGTGTGCAGGGCGCCGTCCAGGTCGAGGTGGGCGCCCTGGAGCCAGTCGGCGAGCTCCTGGTACCCGAACCGGTAGGCGTCCCCGGCCGGGACGAGCAGCCCTTCGGCGAGCACGGCGTCCGCCCACCCGGGGGCCGCTGTGTCACCGGGGGGCGTGCCGCCGGGCCCGTCCGGCACGGCGTCCGCCCATCCGGAGGCAGTGCCGCGCGGTGCCACACCGCCAGGTCTCTCGGGCACGGCGTGCGCCCGCCCGACGACCCAACCGCCCGAAGCCACACCACCGACCCCGTCCGACACGGCGTCCGCCCATCCGACGGCCGAACGACCCGAAGCCGTAGCGCCGGGCGCCTCCAGGGCGGTGCCCGGTCCGGACGCGGGGAACAGTTCCTCGAACGACGCGCGGTCCAGCGCCCCGTCCTCCGTGCCGAGGCAGCGGCGGGCCGCCTCGTGCGCCTTCCCGGCGGCCCGGGCGGCCAGTCGGCGTACGGCGGTGCCGCGGGCGCCGAGCCCTCCGGCGAGGCGCTGGGCGATCCGCAGGCAGGTCAGGTCCAGGTGGGCGGCGAAGACGTCGTCGCGGTCGACGGGACCGTCGGGCGGCGCCGCGGCGACGTCGGAGCGGACTTCGGCGAGCAGCCGCAGGGTCAGCGGGTGGGCCGCGTCGGCGTCGATGACGGCGCCCTCGGGGATGCCGTACCGCGCGCGGGCCTCGCGGGCCTCGTCGGCGGTGAGGTCGCCGAGGACCACGCACGGCGGGAGGCCGTCGGGGCCGGTGTCGGCGGGCTGGTGGAGGGCGTCGGGCAGGCCGGTCTCCTCCCAGTGCTCGGCGCCGCAGGACACCACGAGGCGGGTGCCCGTGGCGCGCAGCCGGCGCGCGGTCTCCTCGGTCCACGCGGCGCGGCGCCGGTGCAGGCCGGGCGGCGCCTGCTCGGGGTCGTCGAGGAGCAGCAGCAGGGGGCGGCCGGCGGTGCGGGCGAGCGCGGCGAGACGCTCGAACGTGAGGTCGCCGGGGTCCTGCGGCGGGAACGGCAGACGGGCGGTCACGTCGGCGGCGGCCCGCTCCAGGGCGCGGCGTGCGGCGTCGGCGACCGAGGTGTCGTCCTCGCGCAGGTCGGCCCCGCGCAGCCACAGGGTGGGCAGGCCCTCGCGGTGGCGGCGGGCGGCGAGGGCGGCGAGTTCGGTGCTGCGGCCGCTGCCGGGCGGCCCGACGAGGCCGAGCACGGGGGCGTCGCCCCGCTCGAAGGCGTACAACTCGGCGCGGGGGGCGGTTCTTTCGACCGGTGCCACGGCCTGCCGCGGGGCGTGGCGGGCCACCGAGGCGGCGGTGAGCCCGACCAGTCCCGCGAGGTTGAGGTCGGTGCCGTACGCGGGGACCGTGGCCGCGTTCTCCATCAGCAGCGCGGCGAGGGCGGGGACAGTGGGGCGCAGGGGGACGGCGAAGCCGACGTCGGAGGCGGCGGTGCGCAGCGCGGTGCCGAGGACGCCGACGACGGTGCCGGTGGCGGGGTCGAGCACGGGGCCGCCGGCCGCCCCGCCGCCGAGCCGCAGCGCGTCCCGGCCGGCGGTGCCGACGGCCAGCTCCAGGGCGCCGGGGACCTGGTGGGCGCGGTCGGTGGCGGTGTACGTGACCGTGGTCGTGCCCAGGACGCGTGCCTCGCGCCAGCCTCCGGCGGGGATCCGCACGTACGCGCCGGTCGCCACGGTGTCCCGCGACGTGACCGGGAGAGGGGCGACGCCGAGGTCGCCGCCGCGCACCAGGGCCAGGCCGAGGGCGGGCAGGGGGGTGACGGCGTCGGCGGTCACGATGCTGTGGCGGCCCTCCGCGCCGTGCAGCACGAGGCGGGGCAGGCCGTCGACGGCCTCGTGGCTGGTGATCACGGTGCCGTGGCGGTCGGCCACGAAGCCGGTGCCGCGGGGGCGGCCGGCCAGGTCGTGGAGTGCGATCAGTCCGGGGTCCGCGGTGGGTCCCGGGGCCGGGGCGGGGGGCGCGGCTGACCCCGCGGCCGGTCCGGGGAGTGCGGGGTCCGCCGTCGGACGGAAACGCTCGAGGGCGTGCCCCGGGGGGTCGAGCGACGGCATCTTGGGGCCTCCTGCCGTGCCGTACCTGGTGCTTTGACCGTGACCTTAGGGCGGTGATGATCAGCAGCGCAGGGCGGTGCGGGAACGCGCCCCCTTCCGCTCCCCCGGTTCACTCCGAGCGCCCGCACGTGAGGGTGAACAGGGAGGGGCTGAGGGATGGATGCTGGGGGTGGGGGAACCGAGGGGGCCGTGGGGGGGCGCGGAGCCGTCCCCGTGCCGCGCCGCTCCACGGAGGGCCTCCGGCGGTTGTGCGGCAGGGGGGCCGGTGCGCGCCCTGGGGAGTTCGCCCCCGCCGCCCCTTCCCGTCCTCCCGTCCCGTCCCTGGGGGCTGCGCCCCCAGACCCCCCATCGGCCCTTCGAGACTCGTCCTCAAACGCCGGACGGGCTCAGAGCGCGAACACCGCCACGCTCTTCGCCTTCCCCCGCTGCTCCTCCACCAGCGCCAGAAGCCGTCCCTCCGGGCCGAAGACCGCCACCGGGCCCCGGCCCGCGTACTCCTCCGGGATCTCCAGGCGCACGCCGTTGGTGAGCAGCTTGGCTCGGCGGTCGTCGACGTCCCAGCGGGGGAACGCGGCCGCCGCGGCCTCGGCGATCGGCATGACCGTCAGCTTCTCCTGGAGCTCGTCCAGGGTCTTCGCCGCGTCCAGCCGGTACGGCCCGACGCGGGTGCGGCGCAGCGCGGTCAGATGGCCGCCGACGCCCAGTCCCGCGCCCAGGTCGCGGGCGAGGGCGCGGATGTAGGTGCCGGAGGAGCAGACGACGGAGACGACCAGGTCGAGGACCGGTGTGCCGTCCTCGGCGACGGCCTCGCGGACGTCGTACACGGAGAACGACGAGACGGTGACCGGGCGGGCGGGGATGTCGAAGTCCTCGCCCTCCCGTGCGCGCTTGTAGGAGCGCACCCCGTTGATCTTGATGGCGCTGACCTTGGACGGGACCTGCATGATGTCGCCGGTCAGGGCGGCGATCCCCGCGTCGACGGCCTCGCGGGTGACCCGTGAGGCGTCGGTGGAGGCGGTGATCTCCCCCTCGGCGTCGTCGGTGACGGTGGTCTGGCCGAGCCGGATCGTGCCGAGGTACTCCTTCTCGGTCAGCGCCAGATGGCCGAGGAGCTTGGTCGCCCGCTCGACGCCGAGGACGAGGACGCCCGTCGCCATCGGGTCGAGGGTGCCGGCGTGGCCCACGCGCCGGGTGCGGGCGATGCCGCGCATCTTGGCGACCACGTCGTGCGAAGTGAAGCCCGACGGCTTGTCGACGATGACAAGGCCGTCGGGCGTGGTGTGCTTCTGGGTCATTCGGCGGTGTCGTCCGTCTCGTCGTCTTCCGGCTTGCGGTACGGGTCGGCTCCGCCGGCGTACGTGGCGCCCGCGGACGCCTCGCGCACCTTGGCGTCGGACTGGCGCGCCTTGTCGAGGAGGTCCTCGATGGTGCGCGCGGTGTCCGGCAGGGCGTCCATGACGAAGGTCAGGGTGGGGGTGAACTTCACGCCCGCCGCCCGGCCCACCTCGGAGCGCAGCACGCCCTTGGCGGACTCCAGGCCGGCCGCGGCCGCCTTCCGCTCCTCGTCGTCCCCGTACACCGTGTAGAAGACGGTCGCCTCCCTGAGGTCACCGGTGACCCGGGTGTCCGTGATGGTGACGTGCGAGCCGAGCCGCGGGTCCTTGATCCCGCGCTGCAGCTTCTGGGCCACCACCTCTCGGATGAGGTCCGCCAGCCTCTTGGCACGCGCGTTGTCGGCCACTGGTCCGTCTCCTTAAGTGCTTAACGTCTTGCTTCAGTCTTCGTCGCTGTGGAGCCTGCGTCGAACCGAGAGCAGGTCCACCTCGGGCCGCGCCGCGACCAGCCGCTCGCAGCGGTCGAGGATGTCGGTGAGGTGGTCCCATTCCCCGGAGACCACCGCGAGACCGATCTCGGCCCGGCGGTGCAGGTTCTGGTTCCCGGTCTCCGCCACGCTGACCGCGTACTTCCGCTGCAGTTCGGCGACGATCGGACGGACGACGGAGCGCTTCTCCTTGAGCGAGTGGACGTCGCCGAGGAGCAGGTCGAAGGACAGAGTCCCCACATACATGTGTGCATCCGGATGACCCGCCGGTTCGGGATCAGGGACCTCCCCGGCCCGGACGGAGCCGGTGTCCCGGGGAAGGGCGCCGCAGCGGCGCCGGTACGGGAACCGTACACGCAACGGCCGGGGCCGATCGACGGAAATACGCTTCCGCCGACCGGCCCCGATCGCGTGCTGCTGCGGTCAGACGCGCGGCTTCTCGCGCATCTCGTACGTCGCGATGACGTCGTCGACCTTGATGTCGTTGAAGTTTCCGAGGTTGATACCGCCCTCGAAGCCTTCGCGGATCTCGGTGACGTCGTCCTTGAAGCGACGCAGACCCTCGATGTTGAGGTTCTCCGCGACCACCTTGCCGTCGCGGATGAGGCGCGCCTTGGTGTTCCGCTTGACCTCGCCGGAGCGGATGATGACACCCGCGATGTTGCCCAGCTTGGACGACTTGAAGACCTCGCGGATCTCCGCCGTGCCGAGCTCGACCTCCTCGTACTCCGGCTTGAGCATGCCCTTGAGGGCCGCCTCGATCTCCTCGATCGCCTGGTAGATGACCGAGTAGTACCGGACGTCCACACCCTCGCGCTCGGCCATCTGCTGCGCACGCCCGGCGGCGCGCACGTTGAAGCCGATCACGATGGCGTCGGAGCCCATCGCCAGGTCGATGTCGGACTCCGTGACCGCACCGACGCCGCGGTGCAGGACGCGGATGTCGACCTCTTCGCCGACGTCCAGCTGGAGCAGCGAGGACTCGAGGGCCTCCACCGATCCGGACGCGTCACCCTTGATGATCAGGTTCAGCTGCTGGACCTCGCCGGCCTTGAGCACCTTGTCCAGGTCCTCCAGCGACACACGGCGCGTGCGCTTGGCGAACGCGGCGTTGCGCTCACGGGCGGCGCGCTTCTCCGCGATCTGACGGGCCGTACGGTCCTCGTCCACCACGATGAAGTTGTCGCCCGCACCCGGGACGTTGGTCAGGCCCAGGACCTGGACCGGCGTCGAGGGTCCGGCCTCGGCGACGTTGTTGCCGTTGTCGTCGAGCATGGCGCGCACGCGGCCGTAGGCGTCGCCCACCACCATCGTGTCGCCGACCCGCAGGGTGCCTCGCTGGACGAGGACGGTCGCCACGGCGCCGCGGCCGCGGTCGAGCCGGGACTCGATCGAGATGCCCTGCGCGTCCTGGGACGGGTTGGCCCGCAGGTCGAGCGAGGCGTCCGCGGTGAGGATGACGGCCTCGAGGAGGCTGTCGATGTGCAGACCCTGCTTGGCGGAGATGTCGACGAACATGGTGTCGCCGCCGTACTCCTCGGCCACCAGGCCGTACTCGGTCAGCTGACCGCGCACCTTGGTCGGGTCGGCACCCTCGACGTCGATCTTGTTGACCGCGACGACGATCGGGACCTCGGCGGCCTTGGCGTGGTTGAGCGCCTCGACCGTCTGCGGCATGACGCCGTCGTTGGCCGCGACGACCAGGATCGCGATGTCGGTCGACTTCGCACCACGGGCACGCATGGCGGTGAACGCCTCGTGACCCGGGGTGTCGATGAAGGTGATCTTGCGATCCTCTTCGTTGACCTCGGTCGTGACCTGGTAGGCACCGATGTGCTGGGTGATGCCGCCGGCCTCGCCCGCGATGACGTTCGTCTTGCGGATGGCGTCGAGGAGGCGGGTCTTGCCGTGGTCGACGTGACCCATGACGGTGACGACCGGCGGACGGACCACCAGGTCCTCCTCGTCGCCCTCGTCCTCGCCGAACTCCAGGTCGAAGGACTCGAGCAGCTCGCGGTCCTCCTCCTCCGGGCTGACGATCTGAACGGTGTAGTTCATCTCGTCCGCGAGGAGCTGGAGCGTCTCGTCGGAGACGGACTGGGTCGCGGTGACCATCTCGCCGAGGTTCATCATGACCGCGACGAGCGACGCCGGGTTGGCGTTGATCTTCTCCGCGAAGTCGGTGAGCGACGCACCGCGCGACAGGCGAATGGTCTCGCCGTTGCCGCGAGGCAGCATCACGCCGCCGACCGACGGGGCCTGCATGGCCTCGTACTCCTGGCGCCTCTGCCGCTTCGACTTACGGCCGCGACGCGCGGGACCGCCGGGACGGCCGAAGGCGCCCTGCGTGCCACCACGGCCACCGGGACCGCCGGGACGGCCGCCGAAGCCGGGACGGCCACCGCCGCCGCCGAAGCCGCCGCCACCCGGACGGCCGGCGAAACCGCCGCCGCCACCGGGACGACCGGCACCGCCACCGCCGCCGGGACGGCCGGCGAAGCCGCCGCCACCGGGACGACCGCCGCCGCCGGGACGACCCGCACCGCCCGGACCACGGCCGCCGGGGCCGGGACGCGGGCCGGCAGCGGGACGCTGCGGCATCATGCCGGGGTTCGGACGCGGACCGCCGGGACCGCCGGGGCCGCCGCCGGGACGGGGACCGCCCTGCGGACGCGGCATGCCGCCCGGAGTGGGACGCGCACCGCCCGGAGCCTGCGGACGGGGACCGCCGCCCTGGCCGGGGGCCTGGGGACGGGGACCCGCGCCGGGGGCGCCGGGACCGGGACGCTGGCCCTGCGGGCGCGGAGCCTGCGGACGGGCCATGCCGGTGGAGCCACCGGAGGTGAACGGGTTGTTGCCGGGGCGCGGACCGGCCGGGCGGGCGCCCGGACGCGGCGCACCGCCGCCGGGACGCTGGCCCTGGCCTGCCGGACGGCCCTGGCCGCCCTGGCCCTGACCGGGACCGGCGGGACGGCCGCCGGGCTTGGGAGCACCGGGACGCGCGCCGGGCCGGGGACCGGACGGAGCCGGAGCCGCCGCCGCGGGCGGGGCCTGGAACTCCGGAGCGGCCGGCGCCGGACGCGGCGCGGGGCGCGGGCCCGGGGTCGGACGCTGACCGGAGGGGGCCGGCGCGGGCGCCGACGGAGCCGCCGGCGGCTGGGCCGCGGCGGGCTTGGCCGCGGCCGGCGGCTTGGGCGCAGCCGGACGTGCCGCCTGCGCCGGGGAAGGCGCGGCGGGCCTGGGGGCCGCCTTCTTGGGCGCGCCGGGCTTCGCGGCGGACTTGCCGTTGCCCCCGCCCTGCTGGAAGGCGTCTGTCAGCTTGCGTACTACGGGCGCTTCGATGGTCGAAGACGCCGAACGGACGAATTCACCGAGTTCCTGGAGCTTGGCCATGACGACCTTGCTCTCCACACCGAACTCCTTGGCGAGTTCGTAGACCCGGACCTTAGCCACTTCGCTCCTTTGAGGTCCGGGTTGCGTCCGGACCGTCGCTAGTTCATGGGCGTACTCATCGCGTACTCATCGAGTGCTCATCGCAATCTCGACCTGCTTTCGACTCGCGAGGTACCAGGCCGCACGGGGGTTTCCGTACGGCAAGTTCTTACCGTGTCGCCTGTCCAGCGGACATGTCAGCCGCTGATCGGCAACCTTGTGCCTGCTCGACGTAGTGGCGCAACGCCTTTACGTCGAGCGGTCCCGGGACGCGGAACGCCCGCGGGAACGCCCTGCGGCGCACCGCCTGGTCGAGACAAGCCGGTACGGGATGCACATACGCACCCCGGCCGGGCAGCGTACCGCGTGGATCCGGGACGCACGCGTCCTCGATCACCACGATCCGCAGCAGCTCGCCCTTGACCGCTCGCTCGCGGCACCCCACGCAAGTGCGTTCGGGGCGCGCGCCAGCCTGTGTCCGGCCAGACACTCCTCAGTCTACCTCCCCGGACCGACCTCACCCCTCCGGGGCAAGAATCGAACACCGCCACGACCAAAGCTGTCGTGATCTCAGCGAATCGCGGCCTGGATCTATTCCCCGGCCTGTTCCGTGTCCGGCCGGATGTCGATCCTCCAGCCGGTCAGCCGGGCGGCCAGACGGGCGTTCTGCCCCTCCTTGCCGATGGCGAGCGACAGCTGGTAGTCCGGCACGGTGACCCGCGCGGACCGGGCCGCCAGGTCGACGATGTCCACCTTGGAGACGCGGGCCGGGGACAGGGCGTTCGCCACCATGTCCGCCGGGTCGTCGGACCAGTCGACGATGTCGATCTTCTCGCCGTTCAGCTCCGCCATGACGTTGCGCACACGGCCGCCCATGGGGCCGATGCAGGCGCCCTTGGCGTTCAGCCCGGAGCGGGTGGAGCGCACGGCGATCTTGGTGCGGTGACCCGCCTCACGGGCGATCGCGGCGATCTCCACGGAGCCGTCGGCGATCTCCGGCACCTCGAGGGCGAACAGCTTCTTCACCAGATTGGGGTGGGTGCGCGAAAGAGTGACGGACGGACCGCGCACACCCTTGGCCACCCGGACGACGTACGAGCGCAGGCGCGTGCCGTGCGGGTAGGTCTCACCGGGGACCTGCTCCTGCACCGGCAGGATGGCCTCCAGCTTGCCGATGTCCACCAGCACGTTCTTCGGGTCGCGGCCCTGCTGGACCACGCCGGTGACGATGTCGCCCTCACGTCCCGCGTACTCGCCGAGCGTCGCGTCGTCCTCGGCGTCGCGCAGGCGCTGCAGGATGACCTGCTTGGCCGTGGTGGCGGCGATACGGCCGAAACCGGACGGGGTGTCGTCGAACTCGCGGGGCTCCTGGCCCTCCTCGAGGTCCTCCGGGTCCTCCTTCGCCCACACGGTCACATGCCCGGTCTCCCGGTTGAGCTCCACGCGCGCGTGCCGGCGGCTTCCCTCGGTGCGGTGGTAGGCGATGAGGAGGGCCGACTCGATCGCCTCGACCAGCAGGTCGAAGGAGATCTCCTTCTCCCGTACCAAGCCCCGCAGGGCGCTCATGTCGATGTCCACGGCTACGCCTCCTCTTCCTTCTTGTTGTTGTTCTCGGACGCGTCGTCCTTGCGGTTGAACTCGACCTGGACACGCGCCCTGGCGATGTCGTCGAAGGCGAGTCGGCGCGCGGTGGCCTTGCGGCCCTTGACGCCGGGCACCTCGAGGTCGAGGCCCTCGTCGTCGGCCGCGAGGATGCGGGCGACCAGCTCGCCTCCCTCGGCGAGCTGGAACCGCACCAGGCGGCCGGTGGCGCGCACGTAATGACGGTGCTCGGTCAGCGGGCGCTCCGCGCCGGGGGTGCCGACCTCGAGGGTGTACTCCGCGCTGCCCATCGCGTCGGTCTCGTCGAGCTTCGCCGAGAGCGCGCGGCTCACATCGGCGATCCGGTCGAGGTCGGCCCCGGTGTCGGAGTCGACGACGACGCGCAGCACACGCCTGCGGCCGACCGTGTCCACGGCGATCTCCTCGAGATCCAGGCCCTGGGAGCTGACGAGCGGCTCCAGAAGTTCTCGAAGCCTCTCGCTCTGGGTGGTGCTCATCCGGGTGACTCCTCGGCCGCGTGTGCTGTTGTGGGTCGGTGCGCGTGTCTGCACAAAGGGTATCCGGTCGCAGGGGGTGTTGCCGTCCACCCCGGCCCGTCCACCCGGTCGGCGAGGTGCCGCTGAGGGGCGCCGGGCGGACCTGCGGGTACGGTGATCGCGGGCCCCGCCCGATCTTCTGTTCGCACCCTGTTCGCACCCTGTTCGTCACGAGCCTCCCGAGGACGCCTGCCGTGTCGTTCCCCCTGTCCCCGCGCGCCCGTTCGGGTCCGCCCAGAAGGACTCTGCTCGCCGCCGCCCCGGCGGCCCTGCTGGTGGCGGGCTGTTCCGCCGGATCCGACGAGCCGGACGGCGCCACGGCCGCGCGCCCCTCGGCCGCCGAGCGGACCCGGGCGCGCGCGGCGCGGGACAGCCGGGCGCTGGCCGGGCGGTACGACGCGGTCGTCGCCGCGCATCCGAAGCTGGCGGAGCGTCTGCGTCCGCTGCGGGCGGACGTGGTGCGGCACGCGGAGGCGTTCGAGGCGGGTGCGGGCGGCTCGGCGTCGCCGGCGCCGTCGGTCTCCGCCTCGACCGCCCCTTCGGCCGGGGCGACGGCGGCGGCCGCGCCGTCGTCGGCCCCGTCGGCGTCGTCCTCGTCGGCGGCCGGGGTGCCCGCGAACGAGAAGGACGCGCTCGCCCAACTGGCCGCCGCGGAACGGCAGCTGGCCGACCGGCGGGCCGAGGAGCTGCTGACCGCGCCGGCCGAGCTGGCCCGGCTGCTGGCGTCGGTGTCCGCGTCCGGCGCCGCACACGTGTACCTGCTGACGGAGGCCCGACGGTGAGTGACGCGCAGGACAAGGAGCTGCGGGCGCTTCAGGCGGCGCTGGCCGCGGAGCACGCGGCGGTGTACGGCTACGGCGTGGTCGGCGGACGGATCGGCGAGCAGCGGCGTACGGAGGCACGGACGGCGTACGACGCACACCGGGCGCGCAGGGACGCGCTGGTGCGCGACGTGAAGGACGCCGGGGGTACGCCGGTGGCCGCGGCGGCCGGGTACGCGCTGCCGTTCCCGGTGCCGGACGCGGCCGCGGCGGTGCGGCTGGCGGCGGAGCTGGAGACGCGGGTGGCGGGCGTCTACGCCGACCTGGTGCGGGCGGGCAGCGGCGAACGGCGCAGGTCGGCGGCCGAGGCGATGCGGGAGGCGGCGGTGCGGTCGGTGCGCTGGAGCGGGGAGAGCGTAGCCTTCCCTGGGCTCGCCGAGCGGAGCGGTACGGCTCAGGGCGGCCCGGCGCCGGCGCCGTGACATGACGGGCTCCGGCACCGTGTGACAGCAGGAAGGAACGACTCGCGCATGGCATTCGAACCGCCGCGGCGTCTGGTGAGGGCGCTCGGTGAGACGGCGCCCGAGGGTGACGACTGGCTGGAGAAGCTGCCCGGGCTGGCGCGTGAGGCCGTGGAGCGGCGCGAGTTGACGGTGGAGCGGGTGCAGCTGCCGGGCGGACGCAGCAGCCTGGTGGTGCTCGTCCGCACGGCCGACGGCACGCCCTCCGTGCTCAAGCTGGCGCCGCCGCGCGCGCGTCCGGAGAGCGAGCGCGTGGCGCTGGCCCACTGGGGCGGGCGGGGCGCGGTGCAGCTGCTGGAGCCGGTGTCCGAGGGCGCCGAGGGGGTGCTGCTCCTGGAGCGGCTGCACCCTGACGTCTCGGTGCGGACGCTTCCGGAGGCGAAGGCGCTGCTGGAGGCGGCGGGCACCCTGCGCAGGCTGTGGGTGGACCCGCCGGAGGACTTCGTGTTCGAGACGGTGGCCGAGCGCACCGGGCGGCAGGCGAAGGCGATGCGGGCCGGGGCGGAGGCGGCGCCCGAGGTGGCTCCGCTGGTGGACGCGGCGCTGTCGGCGCGGGAGGAGCTGCTGGACTCGCCGCCGGAACAGCGGTTGCTGCACGGGACGTTCCGGCAGAGCAAGGTGCTGTCCGGGGACCGGATGCCGTGGCTGGCGGTGGGGCCCGATCCGGTGGTCGGCGAGCACGCGTTCGACCTGGCGCGGCTGGTGCGGGACCGGGTGGAGGATCTGATCGCGCAGCCGTCGGGCGCGACGACGACGCGGCGCCGGGTGCGGCGTCTTGCGGAGTCGCTGGAGGTCGACCGGGAGCGGTTGCGGGGGTGGACGCTGTTCCGGGCGGTCGAGTCGGGGGTTCGCGCGCGGCGCGTGGGGCGCGAGCGGGACGCGGAGCTTTTGCTGGAGTTCGCGAGCTGGCTGTAGACGCGGCGCGCTTGACGCCCCTTCAGGGGCGCGGGGAACTGCGCGCCCAGCCCCGCGCGGCCCGCACCCGGCGTACAACAGCCCCCGGCACCCCAGTGGCCGCACGGAGGTGAAGCGCAGGCCCACTGGAGGGTGCCGCCTGCGCCCACCCGTGCCGCCCCTAGCGGCACGACTGCCCGCAGTCGGCAGGGGCGCGGGGAACTGCGCGACCAGCCACCGCGCCGCCCGCACCCGGCGTACAACACCCCCGGCACCCCAGTGGCCGTACGAAGGTGAAGCGCAGGCCCACTGAAGGGGTGCCGCCTGCGCCCACCCGTGCCGCCCCCAGCGGCACGACTGCCCGCAGGCGGCGGGGGGGCGAGGTGCGCCCCCCTGCCCGGGCAGGGGGGCGCTCGCGTCCGGTCGGCGTGCCTCCCGAGCTTCGCCGGCCGGAGTCAGAGGGCCTGGCCGGCCAGGCCGGCCGCCTCCACCGCTTCCTCCATCACCAGCAACCGCACATGACGCCGGATCACCGCACCCTGCTCCACCGCGTCCACCAGCGGATGCGCCCCCGCGGACTCCGCGTGGAACGGCACGTGCGCGAAGAGGGCGAGGTCGGCGGGAGGTATGTGCCAGGACAGATGCCAGCCGCCGGCGATCAGGCACAGACGGTGCGTCCCCTCGTGCTCCGGCCCGGTCAGCGGGGTGAGGACCGCGCTGGCGGGGTGCAGTGCCGCGAGCCAGGCCAGGAGGTGTGCCCGCTCCCGCTCGGCGTCGCCCAGCCGGCGTTCGTAGGCGTCGGCGTGCTGCTGCCAGCGCGCCAGCCTCAGGCGGCTGACCGCCAGTTCGTGTTCCAGGCGCAGCCGGTCCACGGGCTCGGCGGAGCGGCGGGGGCGTACCAGCCGGCGCAACAGCCCCTCCCGCGCGTGCGCCGGGGCGCCCCTCCCGCCGGGCGGTTCCGTCGCGGTCATCGGTCCCCTTCGTCCGGGGCCGGTTCCGCCGGGGCCTCCGGCTCCGTCACGGGCGTCAACGGCGTCAACGGGCCCGCGTACTCGGCGACGTGGGCGAGGGAGCAGCGTTCGGGGCGGCCGTCGAGCGACATCAGCGGCATGCCGTCGTAGGCGCGCCGCCCCTGGAAGTACCAGGTCTCGCCGTGCGCGTCGCGGTACGGCAGGGTCAGGTCGTACGCCGTCCCGCCGAGTTGGAAGGGGCGGGTGAGCCCCTCGGGGTCCGCGACGTCTTGTTCCTCTGTTTGTTCCCGCGTGTCGTCCGGGCCGGCCGGCAGCGGCTGGACGGCGGCGGTCACGCGGACCCCGTCCCGGCTGCCCTCCCCGGCGAGGATGTGCGGCGCGGTGCACTCGGCGGCGGCGGTGATGCCGAAGTACGCGCACCAGCCGGGCCAGCGGGCGAACGGCGGCTCCAGGCGGAGCAGGACGTGCACGGTGTCGCCGTCGGCCCGCACGGTCCTCACGTCCGGGTGGGTGCCGACCTCCCGCTCGACGGTCCGGGCGACGGACCGGGCGCGGTCGCGGGCGGCGTCCCAGGCGAGCGCCTCGGGGTGCGGGGAGGAGGCGAGGTAGAGGTCGCGGAGGCCGGGCACGGCCACGGTCAGGCGGAGGACGGGCACGGCGTCCCGCGGGTACTCGTTCACGCGGGCACCGCCCCCGCCGCCCAGCGCAGCCGGCACATGGCACGGTGCGTCAGCGCCTTGACCGCGCCGACGGTGCGCCCCATGGTGTGCGCGGTCTGCTCGATCGACAGCCCGCCCAGGAACCGCAGTTCCACGCAGGCCCGTTGGGACGGGGCGAGGGCGCTCAGGGCGCGGTGCACCGTCTCGCGGGCGTCGACGGCGTCCAGGTCGCGCAGGACCAGGGTCTCCGTCCCCGGGCCCGGCTGTCCCGGATCGCCGAACTCGGCGACGAGCATCTCGCGCCGGTGGCGGCTGCGGCCCAGCTCGTCGAGGTGGATGTTGCGGGCGATGGTGGTCAGCCAGGCGGCGGGGTCGGTGCCGCGCCAGGCGAAGCCGGAGATGGTGCGCAGCGCGCGGGCGAAGACCTCCTGGGTCAGGTCCTCGGCCAGGTGCCGGTCCCGGGTGCGGGCCAGCAGATAGCCGTACACCGTGGCGCGGTACTCGCGGTAGAGAAAGGCCAACGCCTCCGGGTCCCCGGTGCGGGCCCGGGTCAGCCAGGCCGGTTCGGAGAGGTCCGGGGTGGTTCTTCCGGTGGCGGGTGAAGTGGTCGCTAAGGACACGTGAGGTGCTCCTCGGTAAGGGGTGGTGGGCAAGGAGGGGCGGAACGCCCGGCACGACCGCACGACATCCGCACAGCACCTGAACGACGTCTGCGATCTTCACGTAGATGTAGATCTCGAGAACATCTACAGTCTTCATGTAGATGAAGATCGGGTCAAGGCGGACGGGGCATATTCCAACCGATGGGTGACAAGGGCGCAGAGGGGGCGGACGGAGGGACGAAGGGCGGGGCAGGGTAGCGCGAGTCGGCTCGAATGCACCGGCGCACACCCTGCGATCCGGCCCCGATCTGCAATCTACTTGCGCTTGTAGATGGCGATGACCGATCCTCGGACGTGTGACGAGCCGACAGACACCGCCCCCTTCGCCCGAGGCCACGGACGACGGTCCACCGTCCCCGGGTGAGGATCTGGCGGCGCTGCTCGAGCGCCTTCTCGCGCTTCCCCAGAGCGGTACGCAGAAGGACCTCGCGCGCGAGGCCGGCATCTCCTACCCGACCCTGAACGCCTGGATGAACCGCACGCGCGGCACGTCCCGCATCCCGCCCGAGAAGCTGCGCGCGATGGTCGAGGTGTTCCGGCGGTGGGGCGTACGGACGACGCCCAAGGAGTTCTTCGAGGCGGTCGGGCGTCCCGTGCCCGGGCCCAGCCGCGACGAGCGCGAGGCCAGGCTGCTGAAGCTGTACCGGCAGCTTCCGGAGGCCCGGCAGCGTGCGCTGATCAAGGACGCGGAGGCCATGCTCCAGGTCAGCAGGATCACCTGATCCTCCCCGGGCGGCCGGAACCTCCCGACGCCCCACGAATGTCCCGAAAGCCCCACAGGTGCGCACCGGCATCGCTACGATCGGAAGCCGCTGGCCTCCCGAAGCGCAACACCGTGCCCTCGCGCATCCCTGGGGAGACAGTCATGTGCATTCGCGTTCACACGGCGGACGACCTGCCGGACCTCGTCGTCTGGGATCCGGACGAGGTCAGCGTCTGGGTGGCGCGCGGCGCCCAGCTGCTCGACGTGGTCCGCGAACTGCGCGCGCTCCTCACCGTCGACCTCGGCGCCCCCGAGGGCACGGGCACCGCCCTCCTCTGCTTCTGCGGCGAGCACGTCGACCTGCCCGCGAGTCTCCTGAGCCGCGCGCTGACGGCGGAGGCCTGCTGAGCACCGACGACGGCGCGCCCCCGTACGAACGCGTCGTCCCGGCCACGGACGGCGAGAGCGTCCATGGCCGGGACGGAACCGGCTGAGCCGTTACGGACTAGCGCGCGGTGAGGCGGGCGATGGCCTCGTCGACCGTCAGTTCCTCGCGCTCGCCGGTGCGGCGGTCCTTCAGCTCCAGGACGCGGTCGGCGGAGCGGCGGCCCGCCACCAGGATGCGGGGGACGCCGATCAGCTCCGAGTCGGTGAACTTCACGCCCGGGGAGACGCCCGCCCGGTCGTCGACCAGGACGCGGACGCCCGCGGCGGCCAGCTTCTCGGAGACCTCGAGGGCCAGTTCGGTCTGGAGCGCCTTGCCGGCGGCGACCACGTGGACGTCGGCCGGGGCGACCTCCTCGGGCCAGCACAGGCCCTTGTCGTCGGCGGTCTGCTCGGCGAGGGCGGCCACCGCGCGGGAGACGCCGACGCCGTAGGAGCCCATGGTGACGCGGACCGGCTTGCCGTTCTGGCCGAGGACGTCGAGCTTGAGGGCGTCGGCGTACTTGCGGCCCAGCTGGAAGATGTGGCCGATCTCGATGGCGCGGTCCAGCTTGAGGCCGGTTCCGCACGCGGGGCAGGGGTCGCCCTCCTCGACGACCACGACGTCCACGTACGCGTCGACCTCGAAGTCACGGCCGGCGACGACGTTCTTCGCGTGGGTGTCGGCCTTGTTGGCGCCCGTGATCCAGGCGGTGCCGGGCGCGACGCGCGGGTCGGCGATGTACGTCACCTTGTCCAGGCCCTGCGGGCCGACGTAGCCGCGCACCAGGTCGGGGCGGGCGATGAAGTCGGCCTCGGTGACCATCTCGACCTCGGCCGGGGCGAAGTGCGCCTCGACCTTGCCCATGTCGACCTCGCGGTCACCGGGCACGCCCACGGCGACGATCTCGCCGTCGACCTTGACCAGCAGGTTCTTCAGGGTGGCCGAGGCGGGGACGCCGAGCTGCGCGGCGAGGGACTCGATGGTGGGGGTGTCGGGCGTGGGGATGTCCTCGGCGGCCGGCGCCCCGGCGGCGTCCACCGGCTTCAGCTCGTAGGAGACCGCCTCGGTGTTCGCGGCGAAGTCGCAGTTGGGGCAGTCGGCGAAGGTGTCCTCGCCGGCCTCGGCGGGGGCGAGGAACTCCTCGGACTTGGAGCCGCCCATGGCGCCGGCGGTGGCCGCGCAGATGCGGTAGTCGAGACCGAGGCGCTCGAAGATCCGCCGGTACGCCTCGCGGTGCAGGGCGTAGGACTGCGCCAGGCCGTCGTCGTCCAGGTCGAAGGAGTAGGAGTCCTTCATCAGGAACTCGCGGCCGCGCAGGATGCCGGCGCGGGGGCGGGCCTCGTCGCGGAACTTGGTCTGGATCTGGTAGAGGATCACCGGCAGGTCCTTGTAGGAGGACGCCTGGTCCTTCACCATCAGCGTGAAGATCTCCTCGTGGGTGGGTCCGAGGAGGTAGTCGCCGCCCTTGCGGTCCTGGAGGCGGAAGAGCTCCGCGCCGTACTCGTCCCAGCGGCCGGTGGCGTCGTAGGGCTCGCGCGGCAGGAGGGCGGGGAGCAGCACTTCCTGGGCGCCGATGGCGTCCATCTCCTCGCGCACGATCCGCTCGACGTTGGCGAGCACCTTCTTGCCGAGGGGCAGCCACGTCCAGATGCCGGCGGCGGTACGGCGCACGTAGCCCGCGCGGACCAGCAGCTTGTGGCTGAGGACCTCGGCGTCGGCCGGGTCGTCGCGCAGCGTCTTCGCCATCAACTGGGACATGCGCTGGACCGGTGCGTTCGCCATGGTTCTCGTACTCCTGCTGCGTCTAGGTGATGAGGCGAGGTTAGCCGGGCGGGACGGGACGGCGGAAATCGGTTATCCGCGCGGCAGGGGCAGCGGGGCGCCCATGACGGCGTAGGGGGTGGGGGCGCTCGGGAAGTGGACCTGGCGGGCGAGGTCCCGGTAACCCAGCGAGCGGTACAGGTGGCGGGCGGGGCTGTCGACGTCCAGAGCGGACAGGATCGACCGGGGCTGCTCGGCGCCGTCGGTGATCGTGGTGATCAGGGCGCGGCCGATGCCGTGTTTCTGGTGCCGGGGGTGGACGTGCAGCTCGGTGATGACGAAGGAGTCGTCGAGCCAGTCGTCGTTGCCCCGGGCGCGCAGGTACGGCTCGACGACGGTGGACCACCAGTGGCCGCGGTCGTTGGGCATGCCGTAGACGAAGCCGACCAGGCGGCCGCGCGTGACGGCGCCGAAGGCGCGGGCGCCGGGGAAGGTCATGTGGCGCAGCACGATCTGCCGGCGCACCGCCACCTCGTCGGGGCCGAGGCCGAACGCCACCGCCTGGACGGCCAGCGCCTCGTCGACGTTGCCGGGGAGGTCGAGGGGGCCGATCACGATGTCGTCGGGCTCGGGACGGCCGTGACCCGGAAAGCGCAGCATGCCGGGGAGACTACAGGGACGCGCGAGTCAGAACAGCACGCTCATGAAGGCGCCGACCTCGCGGAAGCCCACCTTCTCGTACGTGCGGCGGGCGGGGGTGTTGAAGTCGTTGACGTAGAGGCTCACCACGGGGGCGACGTCGGCGAGGGCGTAGCGCAGGACGGCGGCCATGCCGGGGGCGGCGACGCCCCTGCCACGGTGTTCTGGGGCGACCCAGACGCCCTGGATCTGGCAGGCGCGGTCGGTGGCGGCTCCGATCTCCGCCTTGAAGACGACGTTGCCGTCGGCGTCGAAGCGGGCGAAGGAGCGGCCGGAGCCGACCAACTCGGCGACGCGGGCCTGGTAGAGCAGTCCGCCGTCGCCGGCCAGCGGGGAGACGCCGACCTCCTCGGTGAACATGGCCACGCACGCCGGCATGATCGTCTCGAGCTCGTCCTTGCGGACGCGGCGGACGTACGGGTCGGGCGCCACGGTGTCGGGCATGCGGTCGGTGACCAGGAGCGGCTGGCGGGCGCGGACCTCGCGGGCGGGGCCCCACTGCGGTTCGAGCAGCCGCCAGAGGGCGGCGGTGGACTCGGCGGGGCCGACGATGGAGGAGCAGCGGCGGCCGGCGCGGCGGGCGCGGTCGGCGAAGGCGCGGACGGCGCGGGGGGTGGCGCAGATGGGGACGAGGTTGGCGCCCGCGTAGCACATCGAGGTGAGGATGCCGTCCTCGTACCAGCCCCACATCTCGCCGCCGAGCCGCCACGGGTCGAGGCCGGCGATCTGCACGCGCGCTGCCACGAAGGCGTTGGCGACGGGGTCGCGGTCGAGGACGGCGAGTGCGGCGTCGAGGTCGCTCGGTTCGAGGACCCGGGAGGTGGTCTGCGTCAACACGTGCGGGGCCTCACACAATGGGGTTCTGCCTGATTTCCGCACTGTACCCGCGGATGCCGGGGGCCGCCGCCCCCGGATCCCGCGGGTGCCGGGAGGGCCCGGTCAGCCGGCCACCGCGACCTGCGGCTCGCCGGAGGCCACACCGTCCTTCTCCATCTGCTCGGCGATCTTCATCGCCTCCTCGATCAGCGTCTCCACGATCTTCGACTCCGGCACGGTCTTGATGACCTCGCCCTTCACGAAGATCTGCCCCTTGCCGTTCCCGGAGGCCACACCCAGATCCGCCTCACGCGCCTCACCCGGACCGTTCACCACACAGCCCATCACCGCGACGCGGAGCGGCACCTCCATGCCGGTCAGACCCGCGGTGACCTCCTCCGCCAGCTTGTACACATCCACCTGCGCCCGCCCGCACGACGGGCACGACACGATCTCCAGACCCCGCTGCCGCAGGTTCAGCGACTCCAGGATCTGGATACCGACCTTGATCTCCTCCACCGGCGGCGCGGAGAGCGAGACCCGGATGGTGTCACCGATCCCCTGCGACAACAGCGCACCGAACGCCACGGCCGACTTGATCGTGCCCTGGAACGCCGGGCCCGCCTCCGTCACACCCAGGTGCAGCGGGTAGTCGCACTGCGCGGCCAGCTGCCGGTACGCCTCCACCATCACGACCGGGTCGTTGTGCTTCACCGAGATCTTGATGTCGCGGAAGTCGTGCTCCTCGAACAGCGACGCCTCCCACAGCGCCGACTCCGCCAGCGCCTCCGGGGTGGCCTTGCCGTACTTCTGCAGCAGCCGCCGGTCCAGCGAGCCCGCGTTCACCCCGATCCGGATCGGGGTGCCGTGGTCCTTCGCCGCCTTGGCGATCTCCTTGACCTGGTCGTCGAACTTCTTGATGTTGCCCGGGTTCACCCGCACCGCCGCACAGCCCGCCTCGATCGCGGCGAACACGTACTTCGGCTGGAAGTGGATGTCCGCGATCACCGGGATCTGCGACTTCTTCGCGATCACCGGCAGCGCGTCCGCGTCGTCCTGCGTCGGGCAGGCCACCCGCACGATCTGGCAGCCCGACGCCGTCAGCTCCGCGATCTGCTGGAGCGTCGCACCGATGTCCGACGTGCGCGTGGTCGTCATCGACTGCACCGACACCGGGGCGTTCCCGCCCACCGCCACGGATCCGACCTGGATCTGCCGGCTCTTCCGGCGCACGGCGAGCGTGGTCGGGACGGACGGCATGCCGAGAGAAATCGCAGTCATCTGCTGTGCAACCCCAAGTCGTGGATCAAGGTCCGGCTCCCCGTGAGCAGCGGGCTCCGGGCTCCGAGATTACGGCAATGGCCAATGCTCGAGCACATCGCGTTCTTAAACCCACCCAAAGGGCGACGGCCCGGAATCCCAGGGTTCCGGGCCGTCGTGAACGGCGGGTGTCGCGGCGGGGCCGGTCAGGAGATGCGCACCGGGTTCACCACGTCGGCGATCAGGACGAGGATCGTGAAGCAGACGAAGATCCCGGCCACCACGTAGGCGACGGGCATCAGCTTCGCCACGTCGAAGGGGCCCGGGTCGGGGCGGCGCAGCAGCCTGGCGAGGTTGCGGCGCAGCGACTCCCACAGGGCGCCCGCGATGTGTCCGCCGTCCAGCGGCAGCAGCGGGAGCATGTTGAACAGGAACAGGGAGAGGTTGAAGCCCGCGAGGAGCATCACGAACATCGCAAGCTGCTGCGAGGCCGGGATGTCGAGGGTGGCGATCTCGCCGCCGACGCGGGCGGCGCCGACGACGCCCATCGGGGAGTCGGGTTCGCGCGGTCCGTCGCCGAAGGCCGCGTCCCACAGGGCGGGGATCTTCGACGGCAGGGCGGCGAGGGAGTCGATCGCGTCGCCGACCCTGTCGGTCATCCAGGTCACGGACTCGCCGAGGTCCTGCTTGACGACACCGGTGGCGGCGCTGAAGCCGAGGAAGCCGGCCTTGACGTACTCGCCCTCGACGTAGGCGCCGTTGCCGTCCTTCTTGGCGACCATGTTGGTGGCGATGGTGGCGTGCAGCGTCACCTCCTCGCCGCCGCGTTCGACGACGATCGGCACGGTCTTCCCGGCGCTGTCGCGGATGAGGTCGGACAGGGCGCCCCAGTCGTCGGTGCGGACCCCGTCGAAGGCGACGATCTTGTCCTTGGCCTTCATGCCGGCCGCGGCGGCCGGGGACTTCGGGTCGGCCTTGGTGCAGTCGTCGCGGTTCTCGCTCTGCGAGATCACGCACTGGGAGACCGAGCTGACGGTGGTGGTCTGCTGCTGGATGCCGAAGCCCATCAGCACGATGAGGAACAGCACGACCGCGAGGATCAGGTTCATGAACGGGCCGGCGAACATGACGACGACCCGTTTCCACGGCTTGCGCGTGTAGAACAGGCGCTTCTCGTCGCCGGGCCGCAGTTCCTCGAAGGCCGCGGAGCGGGCGTCCTCGATCATGCCGCGCCACGGGGAGGTGGAGCGGGCCTCCAGCTTCCCGTCGGGGCCCGGCGGGAACATGCCGATCATCCGGATGTAGCCGCCGAACGGGACCGCCTTGACGCCGTACTCGGTCTCGCCCTTGTGCCGCGACCAGATGGTCGGGCCGAAGCCGACCATGTACTGGGGCACGCGGATGCCGAACATCTTGGCCGTGGACAGGTGCCCGAGTTCGTGCCAGGCGATGGAGAACAGCAGGCCGGCCGCGAAGACGACTATGCCGAGGATGAACATCAGGGTCGTCATGCACGCGCCTCCGCGCTCGCCGTCCGGGCTGTCAGTTCGCGGGCCCGCGCTCGGGCCCAGTTCTCCGCTTCGAGGACGTCCGGCACGGTCAGGGAGGTTCCCGCGGCGGGCGTTCCGTGTTCCTCGACGACCCGGGTGACCGTGTCGATGATGCCGAGGTACGGCAGCGCACCGGTGCGGAAGGCCTCGACGCACTCCTCGTTCGCGGCATTGAACACCGCGGGGGCGGTTCCCGCGAGTTCTCCGACGTGCCGGGCGAGGTTCACCGAGGGGAAGGCCTCGTTGTCGAGGGGGAAGAACTCCCAGGTGGACGCCTTGCTCCAGTCGAAGACCGGGGCCGCGTCGGGGACCCGTTCGGGCCAGCCGAGGCCGATGGCGATCGGGCCCCGCATGTCGGGGGGCGTCGCCTGGGCCAGTGTCGATCCGTCCGTGAACTCAACCATCGAGTGGACATACGACTGGGGATGCACGACCACCTCAATGCGGTCGAAGGGAATGTCGTAGAGGAGGTGCGCCTCGATGACCTCCAGGCCCTTGTTCACGAGGGTCGCGGAGTTGATCGTGATGACCGGGCCCATGGCCCAGGTGGGGTGGGCGAGGGCGTCCTCGACGGTGACCGCCGCCAGCTCCTGCCGGGTGCGGCCGCGGAAGGGCCCGCCGGAGGCGGTGACGACGAGCTTGCGGACGTCGGCGCGGGTGCCGGCGGCCAGCGCCTGGAACAGCGCGGCGTGCTCGGAGTCCACCGGGATGATCTGACCGGGCTTGGCCAGGGCCTTCACCAGCGGGCCGCCCACGATGAGCGACTCCTTGTTGGCGAGCGCGAGGGTGCGGCCCGCCTCCAGGGCGGCCAGGGTCGGGGCGAGCCCGATGGAGCCGGTGATGCCGTTCAGGACGGTGTGGCAGTCGGAGGCGGCGAGCTGGGTGGCCGCGTCGGGTCCGGCGAGGACCTCCGGCAGCGGCTCCCCGGCGCCGTACCGCGCGGACAGCGCCTCGCGCAGCTCCGGCACGACGTCCTCGCGGGCGACGGCGACCGTGCGCACCCGCAGGCGGTGCGCCTGCTCGGCGAGGAGGGCG
This sequence comes from Streptomyces lusitanus, assembly GCF_042647945.1. Classification (NCBI taxonomy): domain Bacteria; kingdom Bacillati; phylum Actinomycetota; class Actinomycetes; order Kitasatosporales; family Streptomycetaceae; genus Streptomyces; species Streptomyces lusitanus. The sequence continues at coordinate 54,872 of NZ_JBHRWL010000005.1, read as the reverse complement.
ACCCGGCCGCCGTTGGCGGACAGGGCGGTGACCCGGAAGCGGTCGGGGTTGCGCAGCACGAGGTCGATGGCCTGGGTGCCGATCGACCCGGTGGAGCCGAGGATCACCACGTCCTTCGGGCCGTCTCCCGCGACGGGGTCGTACACCAGGTGCGGGTCGGCGAGGGGGGCTGGAGCGTCGGTCATGGACCCATTGTGTCGGGTCGCGACCGCTGCCGGGGCCCCGACCCGGCAGCCCGGCTCCGTGCCCCGGCTCGTCGGTCCGCCGTCCCCCGCGCCCACCGGTCAGCGGTCGATGTGGTCGAGCTCACGGCCGTTGCGCGGCTGGAGGGGACGGTTGGTCTTCGGGAACAGCTCCCGGTACGCGGCGACCTGGCCGGGGGTGACCCGCACTTCGTGGTCCAGGACGGTCCACTTGACGCCCTCCGTGCAGGGCGGGGTCGTCAGGGAGCCCTCGTAGCGGTACTGGTCGCGGTCGCGCGGGAGGAACCGGGTGAGGTCGATCGGCCGGGTGAGGTGACTCTGCCCGCCCTCCTCGGCCGGGAGGTGCTTCCACAGGTCCGTGAAGGCCGAGTGGCCCTTCGCCGCCTTCATCAGCACGGCGAGGACGGCGACGTCGCCCTGGTCGTCCTCGTGCACGAAGTGCATCTCCATGGCCGCGTGCTCACCGTCCTCGGTGTGCTCGCTGGGCAGGTGGAAGTGGAACTGCCGCAGCCGGTACGTGGTGCCGTCGACGACGATGGAGCTGCCGGCGGAGACGTTGGCCTGGACGGTGTGGCCGTTGTTCACGACTTCCGCGGTGACGGGCCGGTAGTGGACGGCCACGGGGGTGCCCGTCTCGACGGCGGCGTCCTCGTCGAGGTCGACAGGTGACTGTGCACGGCCGGTGCCGCAGGCCGCGTAGTCCTCGCTGAGCGAGGCCCAGTGCTCGGGGCCGGTGGCTCCCTCGTAGCTCCAGTGCGCCGTCTCCTGGGACGCGCCGTCCGGGGCGGCGGAGGCGGTGGCGGTGCAGGCGGTCGCCGTGACGGCCGTGAGCGCCACGATCGCGGAGACGACAGCCGTGCGTATGTGACGGGAAGACATGCGGATGACCCCTCATCAGGTGTGGGAGGTCATCCACCTTTCGCCATCGACCGCAATGGACGGGACAAGTTTCGAACAGGGGACGGTAAGGAAGGGTAAGCAAACGTTCAAGGCCTCGGTACACGGCCCGCAAAAACGGAGAAAGCCGCTGGGGCACGGGAGTTGACGGTTCACGCGCGGCGGAGGGGGGCGGCCGGGCGCGGGCCGCCCCCCTACGGTGCCGTGGTGTCGCGCGCCGTCAGCGGATCGGGCGGCGCACGTTCTCCCGGGTGCTCGGGCCGGGTGTGGCGTCGGCGATCCAGGGGCCGTCGCCCGACGGGTCCACGACGCCCTCCTCCAGCCACGCGTAGGAGCCCGCGAGCACGTTCTTCACGACCTTGCGGTCCAGGTCGTCGGTGTTGCTCCACAGCCGGCCGAACAGTTCCTCGACGCGCAGCCGGGCCTGGCGGCAGAAGGCGTCGGCGAGCTGGTAGGCCTCGCGGCCGTGGTCGCCCCGGCCGCGCAGGAGCTCCGCGCGGACGCAGGCGGCGCTCATCGCGAACAGCTCGGCGCCGATGTCGACGATCCGCCCGAGGAAGCCCTGCTTGGTCTCCATGCGTCCCTGCCAGCGGGACATGGCGTAGAAGGTGGAGCGGGCCAGCTTGCGGGAGGTGCGCTCGACGTAGCGCAGGTGCGGCGACAGGTCGATGCCGTGCTTGAACTCGCCGTACGTGCCCGGGAGCTGTCCGGGTCCGGCGACCAGTTTCGGCAGCCACCGGGCGTAGAAGGCGCCCGCGCTCGCGCCCGCCCGTGCCTTGTCGCCGAGGGACTTGTCGGGGTCGATGAGGTCGCCGGCGACGGACAGGTGGGCGTCGACGGCCTCGCGCGCGATCAGCAGGTGCATGATCTCGGTCGAGCCCTCGAAGATGCGGTTGATGCGCAGGTCGCGCAGCATCTGCTCGGCGGGGACCGCGCGTTCGCCGCGGGCGCGCAGCGAGTCGGCGGTCTCGAAGCCGCGTCCGCCGCGGATCTGGACCAGTTCGTCGGCCATCAGCCAGGCCATCTCGGAGCCGTAGAGCTTGGCGAGCGCGGCCTCGATGCGGATGTCGTTGCGGTCCTCGTCGGCCATCTGCGAGGACAGGTCGACCACGGCCTCCAGGGCGAAGGTGGTGGCCGCGATGAACGCGATCTTGGCGCCGACGGCCTCGTGCAGGGCGACCGGCTTGCCCCACTGCTCGCGCTCGGCGGACCACTCGCGGGCGATCTTCAGGCACCACTTGCCGGCGCCGACGCACATCGCCGGCAGCGAGAGCCGCCCTGTGTTGAGGGTGGTCAGGGCGATCTTCAGGCCCTGCCCCTCCTCCCCGATGCGGTGGGAGGCGGGGACGCGGACCCGGTGGAAGCGGGTGACGCCGTTCTCCAGGCCGCGCAGGCCCATGAAGGCGTTGCGGTTCTCCACGGTGACGCCCTCGGAGTCCGCCTCCACGACGAAGGCCGTGATGCCGCCCCGGTGGCCCTCGGACTTCGGGACGCGGGCCATGACGACGAGCAGGTCGGCGACCACGCCGTTGGTGGTCCACAGCTTCACGCCGTCGAGGACGTACCCGTCACCCTCGGGGACGGCGGTGGTGGCGAGCCGGGCCGGGTCCGAGCCCACGTCGGGCTCGGTGAGCAGGAAGGCGGAGATGTCGGTGCGGGCGCAGCGCGGCAGGAACGTCTCCTTCTGCTCGCGCGTGCCGAAGATCTTCAGCGGCTGGGGCACGCCGATCGACTGGTGCGCGGAGAGCAGCGCGCCGATGGCGGGGCTGGCGGAGCCGACCAGGGCGAGGGCCTTGTTGTAGTACACCTGGGTGAGGCCGAGGCCGCCGTACTTGGTGTCGATCTTCATGCCGAGGGCGCCGAACTCCTTGAGCCCGTCGATCACCTCGTCGGGGATGCGCGCCTCGCGCTCGATCACGGCTCCGTCGATCCGCGTCTCGCAGAAGTCGCGCAGCTTGGCGAGGAACTCCTCGCCGCGCCGGACGTCCTCGCCGTCGGGGAGCGGGTGGGGGTGGATGAGGTCGAGCCGGAAGCGTCCGAGGAACAGTTCCTTGGCGAAGCTGGGCTTGCGCCAGTCCTGCTCCCTCGCCGCCTCGGCGACCTGCCGGGCCTCACGTTCGGTGACGGTCGGCCGGGACGGGGCCGCTGGTGTCTCGGGTACTGCGGACATGAGGCTCACCTCGCCGCGAATAGGATGGAGTCATTGGTCATTACGGCACGGACCGGTGCTACTCGATCGTATGTACCCGATTCGTAGCGACCCCACCACCCTTCGTGCCGCCGTCCGGCCGACAGGCGCGCGGCGTCGACAGGGCGATCCCGGCCAGTCGAAGCGCTTCGATTGTCTGGACATCAGACCCCTGCGGAAGTTAGGGTCGGAGCGGCTTCACTAGCTGTTTTACCGTCGCCGCGCACTGTCGAAGCGCTTCACATCCCTGGAGATGCCGGATGGTCACCCTCGCCGAGGTCGCCCAGCACGCCGGAGTCTCGGCGAGCACGGTGAGCTACGTCCTCAGCGGCAAGCGGTCGATCTCCGCGACCACCCGGCAGCGCGTCGAGCGCTCCATCCGCGAGCTCGGCTACCACCCCAACGCGGGCGCCCGCGCCCTGGCCAGCAGCAGGTCCAACATCATCGCCCTGATGGTCCCGCTGCGGACCGACATCTACGTGCCGGTGATGATGGAGATCGCCATCGCGGTCGCCACCACCGCCCGCACCCACGGCTACGACGTGCTGCTGCTCACCGGCGAGGAGGGCCCGGACGCGGTCCGCCGGGTCGCCGGCAGCGGACTGGCCGACGGCATGATCCTCATGGACGTCGAGCTGGACGACGAGCGCCTGCCGCTGCTGCGCGAGTCCGCCCAGCCGGCCGTGCTGATCGGGCTGCCCGCCGACACCGGCGGACTGACGTGCGTGGACCTCGACTTCCGCGCGACCGGCGCGCTGTGCGTGGAGCACCTGGCCGGGCTGGGCCACCGTGACGTCGCCGTCATCGGCGAGGCCCCGGCGGTGTACGAGCGGCACACCGGCTTCGCCGAGCGCACCCTGGACGGGCTGCGCTCCCGCGCGCGGGAGACCGGGCTGCGGCTGCTGCACCGCCCGTGCGAGGGCGGGTACGACGCGACGGCCGCGACGGTCTCCCGGATCCTCGACGAACGCCCGGACACCACGGGCTTCGTGGTGCAGAACGAGGCGGCGGTCGAGCCGCTCCTCGCGCTGCTGCGCCAGCAGGGCCGCGCGGTGCCGGAGGACGTCTCGGTGGTGGCGGTCTGCCCGGAACAGGTCGCCGTGCAGGCGTCGGTGCGGCTGACGTCGGTGTCGCTGCCCGCCCAGGAGATGGGACGGCACGCCGTGGAGCAGCTGGTCGCCAAGCTCGACGGGCGGGGTGACGCCGAGGTCGTGCTGCTGCCGCCCGAGCTGACGGTCCGGGCGAGTTCGGGTCCCGCGCCGGTGCGTTGACGCCCCTTGTGCCGTCCGCACCGGCGCGGACGGCACAGGGGACCGTGGCGCGGTCAGCCGCCCGAGACGGTCAGGCTGTCGGTGCGGAAGTCGAGGCCGCCGGCGGACGAGGTGATCTCGTAGCCGAACTGCACGTCGCCGATGGTCTCGTTGCCCATCCAGCCCTTGGTGTCCTTGATCCACTTCAGGATCGGGAGGATGTTGACGGTGCCGGACGTCGAGTCCGAGGTGCGCAGGAACGAGAAGACCTCGTTGGCGCCGTTGTTCCCCTTGTACACGTTCCAGGTGTGGCCGCCGAGGCTCACCGTGCCCTGCGCGGTCCCGAGCGGGCCGACGGCCCCGTTGTGGTTGACCCAGAGCATGATCTCGTAGTCGTGGTCCGTGTCCCAGATGTCGTACGAGGTGTTGTACGCGCCCGCGGACGGGACGGTGACCCGGTAGCTGCTGGTGAGCGAACTCAGCGAGGCGACCGGCTTGTTGATCACCTTCTTGGCGTTCGGGTAGGACTTGATGCCGCCGGTGTTCGGGTGGTCGGCCCAGACGCCCCAGTTGGTGCCGGAGTTGGCCCAGACGCACTGGGAACCGGCGCCGGAGCCCCAGATGTTGTTGTAGAGGGTGTAGCCGTCCAGAGTGGTGTTGCCCCACTGGTCGCAGGAGTTCCAGACGGCGGCGTGCGCGGGCGCGGAGGCCAGTGAGACGGTCGCGCCGAGCGCGAGGGCGGGTGCGATCAGCGCCCGGAGGATCCCGCGCGGGGTTTTCGGTGCCATGGTGTTCCTTCCATGGGTGGGGGGACGTGCCTGGTCATCGCGTCGCCGCCGGCAGCGGGACGACGCGTTCCTCGCCGGCGGCCAGGTCGAGCGGCTCGGTGCCGGCGGGGGTCCACAGGGTGATGCGGTGGGTGCGGTCGGGCCGGAGCACGGCGGTGCCGCCGCCCGGCGTCCAGGTGAGGTCGAGTGCCGCGCCGAACCGGGTGCGGATGCCGGTCAGCCGGCCGCGCGGCAGCGCCGGGAGCGGGGCGGGCAGCAGCACCAGCCGGTCCGGGGCGGACTGCACGAGCGCCTCGATCAGCACGGCGGGCAGGGTGTGGGCGGCGTCGGCGTTGTAGACGTTGCGGTGCGGATAGTGGGCGCTCATCAGGGAGTCGTGGAAGAAGTCGCCGTCGAGCACCCGGCCGAGGGCGTCGGCGACCCGCCGGCCGTCCCGGAGCCGGGCGGCGATCAGGGCGTGGTGCAGATGGCCGTGCGCCGAGTCGTTCTCGGGCCCGCGCAGCTCCAGAGCGCGGCGGGCGGCGGCGGCCAGGTCCGGGGCGTCGTCGGGGGTGATCTCGTCCAGGGGCCAGACGCCGTAGAGGTGGCTGAGGTGGCGGTGGTCGTAGGTGTCCTTCAGGCCGGGCCAGGCCCATTCCGCCAGCGCCCCGTCGGCGTTGACGCGGTGCGGGGGCAGCCGGCCGGCGAGGGCGCGCAGGCGGTCGGCGCGGTCCGGGTGGTACGCGGCGGCGGTGTGCAGGGCGTGACGGGCGGCGGAGAGGTCCATGGCCGCGTTCAGCGCGCCCCAGCCGCCGTTCGCGGGCCGGTTCTCGGGCGAGTAGGAGGGGACGACGGCCAGCAGGCCGTCGGGGCCGGTGCGGGTGAGGAAGTCCTCGTAGAAGTCGGCCACCTCGACGAGCGCGGCGGCGGTGCGCGGGTCGCGGACGCCGTAGGTCTCGTCGTGGTCGACGAGCGGCTTGAGCAGCCAGTCGGCGCCGGCCGTCCACAGGTGCAGGGGGTACTCGCGGCTGAAGTGGTAGCTGTGCCCGGACTCGCCGTCGGTGTGCGCGGGCGCGACCACCCCGCGGGCGCCGAACACCGCACGGGCGTTGTCCCGCCAGTGCGGCAACTGGGCCTGGACGAGCGCCGCCAGGGCCTCGGTGACCTCGGGGAGGGCCGCCGCGGCGGCGGAGGCCGTCTGGAGGCCCAGGTTGGCGTCCAGGGTGAGGGCGCCCGACCAGGCGGTGTCCCAGTCACCGGTCCACAGACCGGTCAGCCGGGGCGGGAGCAGCCCGGAGGCCGACAGCAGATGGTGACGGCCGGCCGCGAACAGCCGCTCCAGCAGGGCGGCGCCGCGCGGCCGGGCGAGCAACGCCGAGCCGGGCAGCGCGCGTTCGGCCGGGTCGGCGTCGAGGTCCAGGGTGACGCGCTCGTACGCGGTGCGGTGCAGGGCGGTATGCCGGTCGAGCAGCGTGTCGTACGTCCGCCCGTCCCCGGTGAGCAGGTCGCGCAGGGCGCGGCCCTCGGCGGTCACGTCCGCCTCGCCGGTGTGCCGTCGTACGCGGGTGAGCAGCAGGACCGAGCGGGCGCCGGTGACGCGCACACCGGACGGGGCGAGTTCGGTCCGCCCGCCGGTGACCGCGGCCAAGGTCACGCCGGTGTACGCGAGGTCGCTTCCGGGGTAGCGGGCGCGCAGGCTGAGCAGGGCGCCCTCCGGGGTGAGGACGGCGCCGTGTCCGACGCGGAGCGCGGCGGGCGCGTTGGGCAGCCGGTGGTCCAGGGAGAGGCGGAGGGAGAGGCCGGGGCCGGTGACGTGCTGGACGATCACGTCGTCGGCGCGGGAGACGAAGACGCGGCTGGTGCGGCCGTCGAGGCGGACGGTGGCCTCGCCGGTGGTGAAGTCGGCCTCGCGGCGGTAGCCGGTCAGGCCGGCGGCGCGGTCGCGGTGGCGCAGGCGGATCTGGAAGGCGGGGTGGAAGGGGCGCACCCACTGGAGGGGGCGTCCGTCGGTGAAGTGCTCGGCGGCGGTGAGGTCGCCGGACAGCAGCCGGTCCTGGATGCCGGGGAGCGCGTCGGCCAGCAGCGGCGGCAGCCGGCGTCCGGCGCCCGCGTCGTCGTCCGGGCGGACGAGGGTGTGGTGGGTGACGACGGTCCGCTCGTCGTCCGGGTCGCCCAGGACGAGGGCGCCGTGCCGGCCGTTGCCGCTGAGGAAGGCGTCCTCCCAGCGGGCGGCAGGCCGGGGCTCCCAGGTGCCGTGCACAGGTGCGGAGGTCATGGCGCGAGCACCGCCACGCCGTAGCGGCCGAGGGTGACCCGGCCGGTGACGGTGGCGCCGGTGAGCAGGTCGCGGTGGGTGCCGGGGACGTCCACGGCGACCTCGTCGCGGCCGTGGTGCAGCAGGAACAGCAGCCCGCCCCGGCGCACCGCCTCCACCTCGTCCGGGAGCCCGTCCAGCACCGGCCGCACCCCCGCCCCGGCGGCGACGCGGCCGAGCAGGTCCCGCAGGGCGTCCGGTTCCGGGAGGGTGGAGACGTACCAGGCGCGGCCCTTGCGCAGTACGGCGGGCAGTCCGTCCAGCTCGCCGCCCCGGTAGGCGAGGGTCTCGTCGGCGGTGCCGTCCGGTTCGAGCTCCTCCGACCACAGCGTGCCGCGCAGGCCGCCCTCCGCCTCCACGGTCGCGCCCGGTTCCAGCGGCCACCACTCGTGCAGGGTGCGGATGCCGAAGAGGGCGCGCAGCCGCTCGTCCATGCCGCCGGGCCGCACCCGGTCGTCCTCGTCCACGACGCCGGTGCCGAAGCCGCAGACCAGGGTGCCGCCGCCGCGCACGTAGGCCACCAGGTTGTCGGCGGCGCGGTCGGTGAGCAGGTGGAGCCGGGGGACGACGACCATCCGGTAGCCGGTGAGGTCGTGCTCGGGGTGGGCGACGTCCGTGGTGACATGGGCCCGCCACAGGGCGCGGTGCCAGGCGGTGAGGATCTCGGCGTGACCGGCCTCGCGGGACGGGCCGCCCTCCTGGTCGCTCGCCCACCAGGCGTGCCAGTCGTGCAGCACGGCGGCCTCGGCGGTGACCGCGCAGCCGGCGACGTGCGGGGCGATCCGCGCCAGGTCCGCGCCGAGCCGGCGTACCTCCTGGTGGGCGCGGCCGTCCGGGCCCGCGTGGCCGAGCATGCCGGAGTGGAACTTCTCGGCGCCCTGCCGGGACTGCCGCCACTGGAAGTAGCAGACGGCGTCCGCGCCGCGCGCCACGGCCTGGAGCGACCACAGGCGGTTCAGGCCGCTCGGCTTGGGGCGGTTCACCGGACGCCAGTTGACCGCGCCGGCCGCCTGCTCCATGAGCATCCACGGCCCGCGCGCCTGCGAGCGGGTCATGTCCTGCACGAGCGCGCCGTGCTGCGCGCCGAACGGGTCGTCCGGGTCGGGGTAGAGGTCGACGGAGACGACGTCCTCCTCCTCGGCCCAGCGCCAGGCGTCCAGCCCGGACCACAGCGGCATGACGTTGGTGGTGACCGGGACGTGCGGGGTGTGCCGGCGGACGATGTCCCGTTCGGCGGTGAAGCACTCCAGGAGCATGTCGGAGGTGAAGCGCCGGAAGTCCAGCACCTGCGCGGGGTTCTTCAGGTAGTGGGTGCGCCGGGGCGGCAGCACCTCCGCCCAGTCGCCGTAGGTCTGGCTCCAGAAGGCGGTGCCCCAGGCGGTGTTGAGGGCGTCGAGGGTGCCGTGGCGGTCGCGCAGCCAGGTGCGGAAGCGGGCGGCGGCCTCGTCGCCGTGGTCGTAGGTGCAGTACTCGTTGTTGATGTGCCAGAGGGTCAGGGCGGGGTGGCCGGCGTAGCGGGCGGCCAGGTCCTCGGTGATCGCGGCGGCGAGGCGCCGGTAGGTTGCGCTGGAGTGCGAGAAGTGCTGGCGTCCGCCCCACAGTTCGGTGTGCCCGTCGGCGTCGGCCGGCAGCGTGTCGGGGTGCAGCCGGCCCATCCACGGCGGCGGTGCGGCGGTGGGGGTGGCGAGGACGACGCCGATGCCGTGGTCGTGCGCCAGGTCCATCAGCCGGTCCAGCCAGCCGAAGTCCCGCTCGCCGGGGCGGGGTTCGATGCGGGACCAGGAGAAGACGCCCAGGGTGACGGAGTTGACGCCCGCCTCGCGCATCAGGCGGACGTCCTCCTGCCAGGTCGCCTCGGGCCACTGCTCGGGGTTCCAGTCGCCGCCGTAGAGGATGCGGCCGCGGGTGACGTCGTCGAGCCGGGGCATCAGGCTGTCCCCCGGTGCCGGACGGCGGGCGCGGCGCACCGGCGGAGAGAGGGCACGGGCATGTCAGGTCCTCGGGACAAGGGGCGGACGGGGAGGATGCGCGCGGGCCGCGGGACGCCCGGGGGCGTCCCGCTCGTCGGGGGTCATCCCTTGACCGCGCCGGTGAGCATCCCCTTCTTGAAGTGCTTCTGGACGAAGGGCGAGAGCACGGCCACCGGCAGCAGGGCCAGCACCATCACGGCCATCTGGACGGCCAGCGGCGACAGCTGCCCCGTGTTGATCTGCGCGGACAGGCCCACCGGCCGCTCCTGCTTCTGCACCAGCTGGATCATGACGTTCTGGAGCGGCATCATGTCCTGGTCGGTGAGGTAGATGGAGGCGTTGAACCAGGCGCTCCAGTAGCCCACCGCGTAGAACAGGGCGATCACCGCGATGACCGCGCGGGACAGCGGCATCACGATGCGCAGCAGGATGCGCCACTCCCCCGCCCCGTCGATGCGGGCGCTGTCGACGAGTTCCTGCGAGATGTTCATGAAGAACGCGCGCAGCACCAGGATGTTGAACACGCTGACCGCGCTGGGCAGGATCAGCGCCAGGTAGGTGTCGGTCAGCCCGAGCGCCTGCACCAGCAGGTAGGTCGGGATGAGGCCGGCGCCGAAGAACATGGTGGCGAGCAGGGTCATCAGGATCCAGCGGTGCCCCAGCGAGCCGGCGCGCGACAGTCCGTAGGCGCACAGCACCGACACGGTCATGCTGAACAGGGTGCCGACGACGGTGACGCCGACGCTGACCAGGGCGGCGCGCTGCACCTGTCCGCCGCCGAGGAGTTCCTGGTAGGCGACGAAGGTGATGCTCCTGGGGATCACCACCAGGCCGCCCGCCTCGTCGATGGTCCGCTTGGTCTGGAGACTGGTGACGATCACGATCCACAGCGGGAAGAGGACGGCCAGGCAGGCCAGGCCGAGGGCGATCCCCTTGCCGGCCTGTCCGGCGCGGGACGGCTCCTCCTCCCACACCGGGCGGGGCGGCGCGGACCAGCGGCCGGGCTTGCGCACCGGAGGTTCGGGGTCCTGACGGGTGCCGAGGACGGCGGTCACTTCTTGTACACCCCCTGCTCGCCCATGAGGTGGGCCACCTTGTTGGCGGTGAGGACCAGGCCGAGGCCCACCACGCCCTTGACGAGTCCGGCCGCCGCGGCGTAGCTGAAGTCCTGGTTGCGGATGCCGTTCCACCACACGTAGGTGTCGAGGACCTCGGAGGCGTCGACGCCCACCGCCTGTCTCTGGAGCAGCAGTTGCTCGAAGCCGACGGTGAGGGCGTCGCCGACGCGCAGCACCAGCAGCAGGGCGATCACCGGGCGCAGCGCGGGCAGGGTGACGTGCCACATGCGGCGCCAGCGGCCCGCGCCGTCCATGGCGGCGGCCTCGTACAGATCGTTGGAGACGGAGGAGAGGGCGGCGAGGAAGACGATGATGCCCCAGCCGGCGTCCTTCCAGACGGTCTCGGCCGTCACCAGGTACTTGAAGATCTCCGGGTTCGTCATCAGGTCGAAGCCCTCGTACCCGTGACGGCGGAGGGTCTGCGCGATGATGCCGGCGCCGCCGAAGATCTGCATGAAGACGGTGACGACGAGCACCCAGGAGAAGAAGTGCGGCAGATACATGATCGCCTGCGCGACCGCCCGCACCCGGGGCCGCACCACGCTGTTGATGAGCAGCGCCAGCAGGATCGGGATCGGGAAGTAGAGCACCAGCTGGAGGAAGAACAGCACGAAGGTGTTGCGCACCGCGTGCCAGAAGGCCGAGTCGGCGAAGATCCGCTCGAACTGCTCGAACCCGGTCCAGGGGCTCTCGAAGACGGCGACGAAGCCGTTCTCGCTGAGATAGGGGTCGTAGTCCTGGAAGGCGACCACGTTGCCGAGGATCGGCACGTAGTTGAAGACCAGGACCAGCAGCAGGGCGGGGACGGTCATCAGGACCAGCGTGCGGTCACGCCGCCACCTGATGCGCGAGGACAGCCTCCCGGCCCTCCTCCCGCGCGTCTCGTGCGAAACCGGGTCCCCGGTCGCCCCGTCGTCGTCCTGCCGGGGTGTCTGCGCCTCGGTCGTCCCCCGAGGCACCGTGCTGTGCGACACGGCCGTCTCCTCGCCTCGGCTCCGGGTCAGTCGGCCGAGCCGTTGTCGTCGAGCAGCTTGCGGTACCAGTCGCGCAGTCCGTCGCCGCCCCTGCCCTTCCAGTCGGACACCGCCTGCTGCACGTCGCCGATCTTCTTGCGGCCGCGCACCACGTCGTCCTCGAGCTGCTCGAAGTCGTCGGCGAGGTTGGACCAGCGGGCCGGCTCGGTGACGGTGAGCCCGAAGAACGACGACTTCTTCGTGAAGGCGCCCATGCGCTGCTGCCACTCGACCATCCCCTTGGTGACCTCGGGCAGGTCGGGGTAGGCGATGTACGGGGCCGGGTTGCCGGTGTAGTCGTAGGCGCCGTTGACCTCGTTGACGCCCTGCTGGGTCTTGACCGGCAGGCCCTTGGCAAGGGTGTAGTCGGTGCCCTCGACGCCGTAGGCGGTGAGCATGAACTCCTTGGTGCCGTAGGGCGCGGCGCAGAAGTTGCAGAGCGCGAGGAAGTCCTTGACCTGCTGCTCGGAGGCCTTCTTCGAGACGAAGGTGAAGATGTTGGCCGGCTGGACCGCCCACAGCGTGGGGTCGCCGCCGTCGGGGCCGAAGTAGTCGAACGCCTCCATCTCGAAGTCCGCGTTCTGCGTGCGCTGTTCGGCGGTCTTGCCCCACCAGTCGGAGATGTTCTGGTTGTAGACCAGCACCTCGCCGGCGGTGAACCGGTTGCCCGCGTCGCCGCCGGCCTTGCCCTGCACCGCGTCGGGGTGGACCACCCCGGCCGCGTACAGCTTGCGGGTCCACTCCAGCGCCTCGAGGTACTGCTCGGTCTCGATGCGGTTGACCAGCTTGTCGCCCTCCAGGTTCCACCACAGTGCCTTGTCGCTGCCGGAGAGGACGCCGAAGATGTTGAACGCCGTCCACTTCATGTCGTCGCAGGCCCACAGCTTGGACTTGGCGTCGGTGGCCTCCTTCGCCCAGGCCAGGAACTCCTCGGGGCTGCCCGGGACGGTGTAGCCCTTCCTGGCGAACAGGTCCTTGCGGTACAGCGGCGCGATGTCGGTGACGTACGAGGCGGGCATGGGGATGCCGCGCAGCTGGCCGCCGAAGATGCCGCGCTGCCAGGCCTCGGTGGGGACGGCGGCGAGGTTCGGGTACTCCTTCACCTTGTCGCCGGACAGATAGGGGCCGAGGTCGGCGAACTTGGCGTTGACGGCGCTCGGGATGCGGCCCATCAGGTTCCAGCCGGGGACGACCACCACGTCCGGGATGTCGCTGGAGGCAAGCACCGCGCCGAGCTTCTGGTCGTAGGTGACGCCGTCCTGGTTCTGCCAGGCGACGTCGACGCCGACGGCCTTGTTCATCGCCGTGTAGTAGGGGTTGTCGTCCTTCGGCGGGGTGCCCCAGAACGGGGACATGACCGTCAGCTTCCCGCCGCTGCCCAGCGCCTTCGGCACGGAGGTCTTCAGCTCGGCCGCCGGGATCGCCCGCGTGAAGCCGGCCGCCGATCCGTTCTTCGCCGGGATGTCGGGTGTGACGACGCTCGACGCCACGTACGCCGGGAGGATCTTCGCGGCCTCCTTGCCCGAGGTGGTGCCTTCCTTGCGTCCCTCCTGGCCCCCGCCGCCGCAGGCGGCCAGCAGCGGCGTCCCCACGGCCACCGCCGCGGTGGCGGCCGCCGTGGAGGCGAGGAAGCTTCTCCGGCTCGGCGCGGAGGAGGAAGCGGCGTTCGGCGTCATTGCGTCAACCCTTCGTGGCGCACCAGGACACCCGGCAGGTGGCCGTCGGCAGTGGTGTCTCTTCGGTGGAACTGGCCGATCGGAAGCGGTCGTCCGGCGGAAGGTGCACGCCGTCAGGGCGAAGGTGCACGCCATCAGACGCCCTCGCTGTCGAAGCGCTTCGATGTTGCTGCGAGGTTAAGTGAACACCCAGGGGCACACAAGGCCCGCTTCGATAATTCCTGCGACGGACGCGCGATCACGAGGGAGGAGGGTCAGGGCAGTTGTGCCACCGGGTGCCGCGAGGGCTCACCGGCCCTCGCACACGGATGCTTGACACCCGCCCTGGCGCCCACCGAGCATCGAAGCGCTTCGAAAGCGCCAGCGCGCTCCACGCCGAGGGGACCCACGTGACCGCATCCACCCCGCCCACGCCGCCGTTCCGCGACCCGGACCTGCCGTTCGCCGAGCGCGTCGACGACCTGCTGTCGCGGCTCACCCCGGAGGAGAGGACCGGCTTCCTGCACCAGTTCGGTCCCGCCGTCGAGCGGCTGGGCGTCGCCGCGTTCCGCACCGGCCAGGAGGCCCTGCACGGGGTCGCCTGGATGGGCCCGGCAACGGTCTTCCCGCAGGCCGTCGGGCTGGGCGCGACCTGGAACGAGGACCTGGTGCGCCGGGTGGGCGAGGCGGTCTCCCGGGAGGCCCGCGCGATGCGCGCCCGGGACGGGCGGGTCGGCCTCAACGTCTGGTCGCCGACGGTCAATCTGCTGCGCCACCCGCTGTGGGGCCGCAACGAGGAGGGCTACTCCGAGGATCCGCGGCTCACCTCGGCGATCGCCACCGCCTACACCCGCGGCCTGCGCGGCGACCACCCGGTGTACTGGCGCACCGCGCCCGTCCTCAAGCACTGGCTGGCGCACAACAACGAAACGCGCCGCGACACCACGTCCAGCTCGGTCCGCCCGCGCGTGCTGCACGAGTACGACCTGCGGGCCTTCCGCGACACGGTGGAGGCGGGCGCGGTGGCGGGGGTGATGCCGGCGTACAACCTGGTCAACGGCCGCCCGAACCACGTGTCGCCGTATCTGCGGGAGCAGTTGCGCACCTGGACCGGGGAGGAGCTGCTGGTGTGCTCCGACGCGGGCGCCCCGTCCAACCTGGTCGACTCCGAGCACTACTTCGACACCCACGAGGAGGCCACGGCGGCGGCGCTGCGCGCGGGCGTCGACAGCTTCACCGACCACGGCACCGACAGCTCGCGGATCGTCGCCCGGATCAAGGGGGCCTTGGAACAGGGTCTGTTGACCGAGGAGGACGTCGACACGGCGGTCCGGCGGCAGCTGTCGGTGCGGTTCCGGCTCGGCGAGTTCGACCCCGACAGGGACCCGTACGCCGGTGAGCGGGCCTTCGACACCCCCGAACACCGGGCGCTCGCCCAGGAGGCCGCCGAGCAGGCGGTCGTGCTGCTGAAGAACGACGGCCTGCTGCCGCTCGCCCCGGGGAGCCGGGTCGCGGTGGTCGGGCTGCTCGCCGACGAGTGCAAGCTCGACTGGTACAGCGGCAGCCTGATCCACCGCTCCACCCCGCTGGAGGGCCTGTACGACCGGTTCGGCGCCGACCGCGTGGAGTTCGCCGAAGGCGTGGACCGCGTCCTGCTGCGCACGTCCGCCGGCGCCTTCCTGCACGTGCCGCCCGCCCCCGACGCCCCGGAGCCGGCGCGCGGCGAGGAGGGCGCCCTCGACCCGGCGCTGCTCGCCGGCCGCACCGACCTGCCGCCGCTCACCGCGGCACCGGACGGCACCGAACTCGCCCTCGTCGACTGGGGCGACGGCGTGCTCACCCTGCGCGCCCCGGACGGCCGGTACCTGTCGGTCGCCGACGACGGATACGTGCGCGCCTCCGCCGACCAGCCGGGCGGCTGGATCGTCCAGGAGACGTTCCGCCTGGAGCCGTACGGCGACGGCCATCTGCTGCGTCACCTGGGGACCGGGCACCCCGTGCGGGTCACGGCGGACGGGGTGCGGGCCGCCGAGGGTGAGCCCGAGGTGTTCGGGCTGGTCGTCACCGAGCGCGGCGAGGACGCCGTGGCCCGCGCCGCCGCCGCGGCCGACGCGGTCGTGGTGGTCGCCGGCAACGACCCGCACATCAACGGCCGGGAGACCGAGGACCGCACCACCCTGCGCCTGCCCGCCCAGCAGGAGCGGCTGCTGCGCGCCGCCCTCGCCGCCAACCCGCGCACGGTGCTGGCCCTGGTGTCCGCCTACCCGTACGCGGTGGACCCGGTGGACCTCCCGGCGGTTCTGTGGACCGCGCACGGCGGCCAGGCGGCCGGCACCGCCCTGGCCCGTGTGCTCGCCGGTGACGTCTCCCCCGCGGGCCGGCTGCCGCAGACCTGGTACGCCGACGACGCCGACCTGCCGGAACTGCTCGACTACGACGTGATCGGCGGCCGCCAGACCTACCTCTACTTCGAGGGCGCCCCGCTGTTCCCCTTCGGACACGGCCTGTCCTACTCCTCGTTCTCTTACGGGGAGTTGACCGCGGAGGCGACGACCACCGAGGTCCGAGTGGCCTTCTCGGTCACCAACACGGGCGCGGTCACGGCCGACGAGGTGGCCCAGCTGTACGGGCGCGCCGTGGACCCGTCCGTGCCGCGCCCGCGCCGCGAACTGCTCGGCCACCGCAGGGTGACGCTGACGCCCGGCGAGAGCACGCGGCTGTTCTTCGACCTGCCGCTGTCCGCGTTCGCCTTCTGGGACGTGGCCGTCGGGCGGTGGCGGGTGGAGCCGGGGGCGTACGAGCTGCTGGCCGGCGCGTCCAGCGAGGACGTGCGGCTGAGCACCACGGTCGTGTTGGAGGGCGAGCCGGGCGGTCCGCGTCCGGTCGTCGAACGCGGCCTGGACGCCGTGGACTTCGACGAACAGAGCGGCATCGAGATCGTCGACCGGACGAAGGAGTCGGGCGACGCGGTGACGCCGCTGGGCGGCAAGGACGGCGAACTGCTGTACCGCGGGTGTGACATGGGCACCGGGGTGCGGGAGGTGTCGGTGGAGGTGTCCGGCGGCACGGGCACGGTGGAGGTCGCCGTCGAAGGCGGCCCTGTCCTGGCCTCCCTCTCTTCGGAGACGCCGACGGCGGGCCCGTACGCGTACGTCACGCTGAGCGCGCCGGTCGCCGGGGCGCCCGGCGGGGTGCGGGACGTGCGGTTGCGGGTGCGGGGGGCGCTGCGGGTGGCGCGTATGTCCTTCGGGGACTGAGCACGGCGAAGGGCCCGGCACCGAACGCGTCGGTGCCGGGCCCTTCGTCGTGGCCGGGGTGTCGCCGTCAGAGGGCGAGACCGGTGAGGACCATCACCCGCTCGTAGGTGTAGTCCTCCATCGCGAACCGCACGCCCTCGCGGCCCACACCGGACTGCTTGGCGCCGCCGTACGGCATCTGGTCGGCGCGGTAGGAGGGCACGTCGCCGACGACCACGCCGCCGACCTCCAGCGCGCGGTGGGCGCGGAAGGCGGTCTGGAGGTCGTGGGTGAACACGCCTGCCTGGAGGCCGTACTTGGAGTCGTTGGCGGCGGCGAAGGCCTCATCCTCGCCGTTCACCTTCTGCACCGTCAGCACCGGTCCGAAGACCTCCTCGCAGGAGATCGTCACGTCGGCGGGGACGTCGGTGAGCACGGTGGGCGCGTAGGAGGCGCCGTCGCGCTTGCCGCCGGTGAGGAGGGTGGCGCCCGCCTCGACGGCCTCGTTCACCCACGCCTCGACGCGCTGGGCGGCGTCCTCGCTGACCAGCGGGCCGACGTCGGTGGCGTCGTCGGACGGGTCACCGGTGACCTGGGCCTCCACGGCGGCGACGACGCGCGGCAGCAGCCGGTCGTACACCGAGGCGTCCGCGATCACCCGCTGCACGGAGATGCAGGACTGGCCGCCCTGGTAGTTGGAGAAGGTCGCGATGCGGGTCGCGGCCCAGTCCAGGTCCTCGTCGCTCGCCCAGTCGCCGAGCACGACGGCCGCGCCGTTGCCGCCCAGCTCCAGGGTGCAGTGCTTGCGCGGCACCGAGTCCATGATCGCGTAGCCGACCTTCTCGGAGCCCGTGAAGGAGATGACCGGCAGCCGCTCGTCCTGGACCAGGGCGGGCATGCGGTCGTTGGGCACCGGCAGGATGTTCCAGGAGCCGGCGGGCAGCTCGGTCTCGGCCAGCAGCTCGCCGAGGATCAGCGCGGACAGCGGGGTGGCCGGCGCCGGCTTGAGGACGATGGGCGCGCCGGCGGCGATCGCGGGGGCGACCTTGTGGGCACACAGGTTCAGCGGGAAGTTGAACGGCGCGATGCCGAGGACGACGCCCTTCGGGAAGCGGCGCGTGAAGGCGAGCCGGCCCTGGCCGCCCGCGTCGGTGTCGAGCCGCTGGGCGTCGCCGCCGTTGAACCGGCGGGCCTCCTCGGAGGCGAAGCGGAACACGGACACGGCCCGGCCGACCTCGCCGCGCGCCCACTTCATCGGCTTGCCGTTCTCTGCGGAGATCAGCCGCGCGATCTCCTCGGTGCGCTCGGCCAGCCGGCGGCTGACGTGGTCCAGGGCGGCGGCCCGGACGTGGGCGGGGGTGGCGGCGAACTCGTCCCGCACGGCGTACGCGGCGGCCACGGCCTCCTCGACCTGCGCCTCGGTCGGCACGCTCACGGCGCCGACGACCCGGCCGTCCCAGGGGGAGGTGACGTCGAAGGCGGTCTCGCCGGTGGCCTGGCGGCCGGCGAGCCAGAAGGCGTGTGTGGAAGTCATCGTGAGTCCCGGCCCTTCCGCGTTGGGGGTGTACGTGGGTTGCTAGGCCACCACGGTAGGTCCGGCACGCCGGACGGGCGTTTGTCCGGGACGGAGCAGTACCGGAACCCACCGCGCCACATTGGCACGAGAGGAGTCCCGCCCGCGGTCCAGTTGATCGGCGTGAGAACAACCCCCCTCAGGGGCGCGGGGAACTGCGCGCTCAACCCCCACGACGCCGCACCCGCCGACGACAGCCCCGCCCCGCACCCCGTGTCCCCCGCCGTCGCTGCCAAGGCGCACCGCAACTCCGCACCCCAGGGGCGCGGGGAACTGCGCGCTCCACCCCCACAACCCCGCACCCGCCACTCAGCCCCCTGCCCCGGCCCCCGGCCCCCCTGCTCAGCCGCCCTCCCCCGCCGTCGCCTTCAAGGCGAGCCACAACTCCATCCGCACATCCGGATCGTCCAGGGACCGCCCCAGAATCTCCTCCACCCGCCGCATCCGATACCGCAACGTATGGCGGTGAACCCCGAGATCCGCCGCGGCCGCGTCCCACTGCCCGTGACGGGACAGCCAGGCCCGCAGAGAAGCGACAAGGTCGCCCCGCCCGGTCGCATCGTGATCACGCAGCGCCCGCAACAACCCGTCCGCGAACGCCTTGACCGCGTCGTCGGCCAGCAACGGCAGCACGGACCCCGCGGCCATCTGCTCGTGCTCCACCAGCACCCTGCCCCGCCGCCGCGCCACGGACAACGCCTGTTCGGCCTGCTTGTAGGCGGCGGAGGCGGCGATCGGGCCGGAGGGCGCGGACAGCCCGACGACCAGTTCCCCGTCCTCGCTCCTGCGGGCGGCCTCACGCGCCGCCGCGTGCTCGCAGCACGCGCTCACCACGGTGCCGCCGTCGGCGGCGAGCACGACCAGCCGCTCCCCCTCGGGCACGGCGAGGACCGGCTCGCCGGAGCGTGCGGCGGCGGACTCGGCGGCCTCGGCGAGGGCGCCAAGGGCGTCGCCGTTCACCTCTCCCTGGGCGCGGCCCCCGCGGCCCCCTCCGCCCCCGCCGCCCCCGCCGCCCCCGCCACCCCCGCCGGTCTCGGCGACGATGATCCGGAACGGCGCGTCGAGGAGGCCGCCGTACAGATCGCCGGCGACCGCGCGGGCGTGGTCCGGCTCCCCCGCGAGCAGCATGCGCAGCACGGCCGCGCCGATGCGCTGCTCGGCGGCGTGCAGCGAGCGGGAGCGTTCGGTGGTGAGGGTGAGCAGCGCGACGGCGGAATGGACGGCGTAGCGCTCGGCGGTGCCCGGGGCGGACGCGGTGCCGACGGCGAGCGCGGCGCGGGGGCGCCGTCCGGTGCCGAGGGAGTGCAGCTCGACGCGGTCCTCGTTCTCGGGTCCCGCCACCACCGAGGAGGCGGGCGCGGGCCGCTCGCGCAGCCGGGTGACCTCCGCGGTCAGCCGGGCGGCACGGCGGCCGGCCCAGTCGGGGGCGGCGGCGACGACCGCGCCGGAGGCGTCGTACAGGGCGGCCCACCCGTCGACCTGGGAGGCGAGCGCGGCGAGCAGGCCCTCGGGGCCGTCGGTGAGGGTCTGCCGGGTGAGTTCCCGCTGGGCGGCGAAGCCGGCGGTGACCGCGCGGTACTGGTCGGCGGCGATCGCGGCGGACACGGCCTTGCTGATGGCGAGGAACGGGGTGCGGCGCGGCACCTCCAGCAGCGGCAGCCCCTCCTCCCGCGCGGCCTCGACCAGCGCCTCGGGGATGTCGTCGTAGTGCACGCCGACGGCGAAGCCGAGTCCGACCACGCCCGCGCCGGCCAGCCGCCTCACGTAGCGGCGCATCGCCTCCCGGTCCTCCGCGTCGAGCTTCAGCGCGGTGATCAGGAGCAGCTCGCCGCCCTCCATGTACGGCACGGGGTCGGCGAGCTCGCTGGCGTGCGCCCAGCGGACGGGCGCGTCGAGGCGGTCCTCCCCCGCGCGCACGGTCAGTTTGAGCGCGGAGTGGTGGACGAGCGAGGCGAGCGTCGGGGGCATCGGGGCGGTGTGCCTTCGGTTCGGCGGCCGGGTGTGCGAGAACGGTGATCTTTTGGCCGCCACGTATGAACGACCTGTGTCGATTCTGCCTCACCGTACGGTCCCCGGCTGCCGTGGCCGCTCACTCCCGCAGATCCACCAGGAGCGGAGGCGCGTGTTCGCCCTTCACGTTCGTCAGCGACAGCACCGCGTGGCCCGCGGGCACCGCGTGCGCCAGCTCGGACGCCGACCAGCGCTCCCGCTCGACCTGCCGGACGGTGACCGCGCGCGCGGTGGGCGCCTTGCCGGTGATCGCCCGCCGCAGCGCGTGCACGGCCTTGCCGGCCGGGCTCTCGGCGATGATCTGCCGGTCGGTGACGTCGCGCGCCTCGGTCCACTCCTTGCCCCACACCTCGGCGAAGTCCTGCCCGTCCCACGGGGTCACGCCGGACAGCGCCATGCGGCAGCCGGTGGCGCCGAGCAGCGGGCCGCGCAGCGGCCGGGGCACGTCGTCCAGGGTGCGCAGGGTGAGCAGCACGCCGGCGTTGGCCGACCGCAGCCGCTGGATGCCGCGCACGGACTCGGGGGTGATCACGCCGGTGGCGTCGTCCAGCACGAGGCAGGCGAACAGGGAGCGGTCCTCGCGCACCGTGACGCTCGCGGTGAACTGGGCGAGGACCAGCCGGGCCAGCATCCGCGAGGCGTCGGCGTGGCCCCGTTCGGGCAGGTCCACGCGCACCCGGACCGGGTGGTCGAGCGCCTTGAGGGTGAACGGCCGGGACTCCCCCGAGGTGTCGAAGAACCCGGCGAAGGCGGGCCGGTCCAGCAGCGCCACCCGGTCGGCGAGGATCCCGCCCACGTCACCGGGGTGCCCCATCTGCCGCTCCCGCGCGTCGAGTTCACGCAGCAGCGACTCCTGGCCCGCCGCCTCGAGGCCCTGGCGCAGGGCGGCCAGCGGCGCGGGGGCGCCGTCGAGCAGCTGCCGCAGCTCCGGCACCGACGGGAACCGGCCGTGCACCGCGCGGAACGGCCCGAGGAGCTGGGCGAGGACGGTGGTGGAGCGGCGGCTGTCGCTGCCGGGGTGCGGGTCCGCGAGGTCGCCGACGAGCGCCTCGGCGAGCACGGCGGCGGCCTCGTCGGGGTCGGTGGTGCCGCCGTACAGGTCGAGGTCGTACACGGAGTCGGGGCTGCCGATGCGGACGACGACGTCGTAGGCGTCGGACGGGCCGAGGCCCGCGCCGGCCGCGCCGACCACCACCACGGCGGTCCGCCCGGCGAGCGCCTGGAGGCACAGCGACTCGGCGACCGGCCGGACCACGCCGCCGGTCTTGCCGGACCCGGCCGGTCCGACCGCGAGCAGCGACGTGCCGAGCAGGTCGGTGCCGAGGGCGAGGCCGGTGCCGCGGTAGGCGTAGGGGTTGCGCGGGTCGTCGGCGGTGGTGCCGAGCCGCACCTGCCCGGTGAGCAGGTCGTGGCGGGCCTGCCGGACGGGCAGGTCGCGGGCGCCGGAGGGGTGCAGGCAGGCGGCGGCGCCGTCCTTGAGCACCGCCCCGGTGAAGGTGGCGAGGCTGTGCCGGCCGGTGCGCACGCCCTGCCAGGCACGGGCGATCCGGGCGTGGTCGACGTCCCGCATCAGTCCGGCGCGGGCGTCGGAGGCGAGCCGGTCGGCGGCGTCCGCCGCTCCGGCGGCGCGCAGCGCGGGCCAGGCGGCCGGGTCCTCCTCGGGGGCGGGCGGGCGTTCGTCGCGGGCGGGGCCGCGGCGCCAGGCGGGCGGGCCGTAGCGGCGCCAGATCTCGCCCCAGCGGCCGAGCCGGCCCACGCCGACCATGATGATCCCGGCGACGAGGACGTAGTAGGCGTAGACGACCACGACGGAGGCGAAGCTGTGCGGCTCGGCCCAGGAGTCGGGGATCATCGCGTACAGCGGCAGCAGCCACCAGCCGCCGAGGTAGCCGTTCCACAGCAGCGACCAGATCAGCCAGCCGACGAGGAACGCGATCAGCGCGCCGCTGAACAGCTGGCGGCCGGGGATGCGCTCCGGCTCCTCCTCGGGGCGGGGCCGGTGGCCGAACCGCCAGATGCCGGGGAGCGTCTCCGGGCGGGCGGTGCGCAGCCAGGCGAGGAACGCGGAGCCGTCCGGGGGCGGCGGCATGCCCGGCGCGTGCGCGGGGCGCGGTGGCGCCGCCGGCACCTGAGGTGGTCCCGCCGGGCGCGGCACGGGGCCCGCCTGCGTGCCCCGCGCGTCCTGGGTACCCTCGCTGTCCATCGCCCCTGCCCCCTGAGCAGCCGCCTCGTCCGCCTGTCGACACGTCAATCTAACGCCCCGGCAGGCGCGGTTCACCGATGGCACGGCCGGGGTCCGACTCCGGCCGGAACGCGTCGTCGCGTCGCGTCGGCACGGCCGGTCCCGGGCGGGTATGTCCACCACGGACAACCGGGACCCCCGGACAACGCCCACATGGAGCATGACCAGCCTTCGTGCCCCGCCCTAGCCTGCGAGAAAAGAAGCACCGAGCGTCCGTTTCACCCCCCAGGAGCCCCGCATGACCGCACTTCCGCAGGAGCGCCGCGTCGTCACCGCCATCCCCGGCCCGAAGTCGCAGGAGCTGCAGGCCCGCCGTACCGCCGCGGTCGCGCAGGGCGTGGGCTCCGTGCTGCCCGTGTTCACCGCGCGTGCGGGCGGCGGCATCATCGAGGACGTCGACGGCAACCGTCTGATCGACTTCGGCTCCGGCATCGCCGTGACCTCCGTCGGCGCGTCCGCCGAGGCCGTCGTCCGCCGCGCCTCCGCGCAGCTCGCCGACTTCACCCACACCTGTTTCATGGTCACGCCGTACGAGGGCTACGTGGCCGTCGCCGAGGCGCTCGCCGAGCTGACGCCGGGCGACCACGCGAAGAAGTCCGCGCTGTTCAACAGCGGCGCCGAGGCCGTCGAGAACGCCGTCAAGATCGCGCGTGCGTACACCAAGCGGCAGGCGGTCGTCGTGTTCGACCACGGCTACCACGGCCGTACGAACCTCACCATGGCGCTGACCGCGAAGAACATGCCGTACAAGCACGGCTTCGGCCCGTTCGCGCCCGAGGTGTACCGCGTCCCGGTCGCCTACGGCTACCGCTGGCCGACCGGCCCGGAGAACGCGGGCCCGGAGGCCGCCGCGCAGGCGATCGACCAGATGTCCAAGCAGGTCGGCGCCGAGAACATCGCCGCGATCATCATCGAGCCGGTGCTCGGCGAGGGCGGCTTCATCGAGCCGGCCAAGGGCTTCCTGCCCGCGATCAGCGAGTTCGCCAAGGACAACGGCATCGTCTTCGTCGCCGACGAGATCCAGTCCGGCTTCTGCCGCACCGGCCAGTGGTTCGCGTGCGAGGACGAGGGCATCGTCCCCGACCTGATCACCACGGCGAAGGGCATCGCGGGCGGTCTGCCGCTGGCCGCGGTCACCGGCCGCGCGGAGATCATGGACGCCGCGCACTCCGGCGGCCTGGGCGGCACCTACGGCGGCAACCCGGTCGCCTGCGCGGGTGCGCTCGGCGCGATCGAGACGATGAAGGAGCTCGACCTCAACGCCAGGGCGAAGCGGATCGAGGAGGTCATGAAGGGCCGCCTCACCGCCATGGCCGAGAAGTTCGACATCGTCGGCGACGTCCGGGGCCGCGGCGCGATGATCGCGATCGAGCTGGTCAAGGACCGCGCCACCAAGGAGCCGAACCCTCAGGCGACGGCCGCGCTGGCGAAGGCCTGCCACCAGGAAGGCCTGCTGGTCCTGACCTGTGGCACCTACGGCAACGTGCTGCGCTTCCTGCCGCCGCTCGTCATCGGCGAGGACCTGCTGAACGAGGGCCTCGACATCATCGAGCAGGCGTTCACCCGGATCTGATCCGGTCCTCACCGGGGCCTGAGCCGGTCCTTCGTCCGGACCTGATCCGGCCTTGATCCCGGCCGCCTCCGGCCCGGCACGGCGTCGGATCGCGCATCGGGGCAGGTGGGCCGCCCGGACCCCCTGTCCCGGCCGTCCGGATCCGGACAGCGGCAGAGCGTGTGAAGAACGTGTGCGAGGTGGATGACAGGAGCCCGTGTGCCCTGTCGCGGGGCCACCCCCTGCCGTAGGTTTCTACCCGGATGAGAGATACACCCCGTCCACAGGGGACTGTGGGCGGTTCAGGCCGGGGCCTCCCCAGCTTCGACCTGGTCGTGCCTCGCGCACACAACCGGGGCCCGCGGGCCTCGGGTCTCCTCACGATCGGACGGTCGCCCGCCCCAGACCCCCCGGGGCGCGCGACGTTCCGATCCGGACGGCCGTCCGGGCACCACATACGGCAAGCCGTTCCCCGGAGGGCCGGCGCACACCCCCCCCCTTTGTGCCGGCCCTCCGGTGTGTCCGCCCCGCCCGCCTGCGAAGCTGTCCCGCATGCTGCTGCTGGTCGTGCCGCTCCTGCTCTTCTCGCTGATCACCTGGCAGGTCCTCGCCGACGGTCCGCTGCTGGACCTCGACGCACGGCTCAGCGACGCGCTGGTCCGACCCGACCGGGCCTCCGAGCTGCTCTCCGACCTCGGCAACGCCCAGGTCGCCCTGCCCGTCCTGGCGGTCGCGCTGGCCGTCACGGCGTGGCGGCTGCGCGCCACAGGTGTGGACCGCTGGTGGCTACCGCCCGCGGCCGGGGCGGCGGCCATGGTCCTGGTCCCCGTCCTGGTGGTCCCGCTGAAGGCGTGGACGGACCGCCCGGGCACCCCCGCCGTCCCTCCGGCGACCGGCTACTACCCGTCCGGCCACACCGCCACGGCGGTCGTCGCGTACGGCGCGGCGACCCTGCTGCTCCTTCCGCTGCTCGGGTCGCCGGCCGTACGGCGCGCTCTGGTGGCGCTGTGCGCGCTGCTGATCCTGGGCGCGTCCTACGGGCTGGTGCGCCGGGGCTACCACTGGCCGCTGGACGTGGCGGGCAGCTGGTGCCTCGGCGCGGCGCTGCTCGTGGGACTGGCGCCGGTCAGCCGAAGTAGCCGTCGAAGGTCCGCTGGAACTCCCAGCCGCCGAAGCGGTCCCAGTTGATCGACCAGGTCATCAGGCCGCGCAGCTCCGGCCAGGTGCCATGGGTGGCGTAACTGCCGCAGTTGACGCGCTTCGTCAGGCAGTCGAGGGTCTTGGTGACCTCGGCCGGGGACACGTGGCCGTTGCCGGCGTTGGCGGTGGCCGGCATGCCGATGGCGACCTGGTCGGGCCGGAGCGGCGGGAAGACGTTGTTCGCGTCGCCGGCGACCGGGAAGCCGGTGAGCAGCATGTCGGTCATCGCGATGTGGAAGTCGGCGCCGCCCATCGAGTGGTACTGGTTGTCCAGGCCCATGATCGGGCCGGAGTTGTAGTCCTGGACGTGCAGCAGGGTCAGGTCGTCGCGCAGGGCGTGGATCACGGGGAGGTAGGCGCCCGCCCGCGGGTCCTGGCCGCCCCACTTGCCGGTGCCGTAGTACTGGTAGCCGAGCTGGACGAAGAACGTCTCCGGGGCCATGGTCAGCACGAAGTCGTCGCCGTACTTGGCCTTGAGGGTCTTCAGCGCCGAGATCAGGTTGACGATCACCGGGGTCTTCGGGTTCTTGAAGTCGGTGTCGTCGGCGTCGAGGGACAGCGAGTGGCCCTCGAAGTCGATGTCCAGGCCGTCGAGTCCGTACTCGTCGATGATCTTCGAGACGGAGGAGACGAACGTGTCGCGGGCGGCGGTGCTGGTGAGCTGGACCTGGCCGTTCTGTCCGCCGATGGAGATCAGCACCTTCTTCCCGGCCGCCTGCTTGGCCTTGATCGCCGCCTTGAACTCGGCGTCGCTCTCCACGCCGGGGCACTCCGCGGCCGGGCAGCGCTCGAAGCGGATGTCGCCCGAGGTGACCGAGGTCGGCTCGCCGAAGGCCAGGTCGATGACGTCCCAGCTGTCGGGGACGTCGGCGAGCCGGGTGTAGCCGGAGCCGTTGGCGAAGCTGGCGTGCAGGTAGCCGACCAGGGCGTGGGCCGGGAGACCGGAGTCGCCGCCGCCGGAGTCGGGTGTCGAGGTCGTCGCCGTGACGGTGGCCGAACGGGCCGACTCCCCCGCGTCGTTGAGGGCGGCCACCTGGAAGGCGTACGCCGTCGAGGGGGACAGCCCGGTGACGGTGGCCGACGTCCCGGTCACCGTCCGCACCTTGGTGCCGTCGCGGTAGACGGCGTAGCCGGTGGCGCCGGACACGGGTGACCAGGACAGGGAGACGCTGGTGGAGGTCACCCCGGAGGCCCGCAGGCCGGTGGGCGGGGCGGGCGGCTGGTTGGTCTCGCCGCCGCCGGGGCCGACCAGGGTGATGTCGTCGGCGTGGTAGGCGCCGGTGCCGTACCAGCCGTGGGTGTAGATGGTGACGCGGGTGGTGGCGGGGCCGGTGCGGAAGGTGGTGGTGAGCTGCTGCCAGGCGGGGGCGGACTGGGTCCAGGTGGAGACGTCGGTGGTGCCGGTGCCTTCGGCGCCCAGGTAGACGTAGCTGCCCTGGACGTGACCGGTGAGCGTGTACTGGGAGTCCGGCTGCACGGTGACGGTCTGCGCGCAGCGGGCGTTGTCGGCGCCGGCCGGGGTCGCCTTCAGCGCCGAAGTGCCGCTGTGCACAGGCGAGTTCACGGTCGTGCCGGCGGTACAGCTCCAGCCGTCGAGGCCGGACTCGAAGCCGCCGTTGCGGGCGAGGTCCGCGTCGGCCGCGCGGGCGGCCGACGACAGCGCGGCCGTGCCGGTGGCGGCGAGGGCGGTGGCGGTGAGCAGCGCCGTCAGGGGCCGGCGCGCGAAAGGTCTGGGGCGGTCCACAAGTGCCTCCGGGCATGGGGGATTTGGAGGGCGGAGCGCGCTCAATTTGGTCCAGACCAATTCGGTTGTCAAGCCCCCGCGTGGCTCAGCGCGGCTCAGCTGTCGAAGCCGAGGCCCAGCCGGTCCATCGTGCGCAGCCACAGGTTCCGTCGGCCCTGGTGGGCGTCCGCCCTGGCCAGCGCCCACTTGGTGAGGGCGATGCCGGTCCAGGCGAACGGCTCCGGCGGGAACGGCAGCGGCTTGCTGCGCACCATCTCCAGCTCCGTGCGCTCGGTCCGCTCCCCCGCCAGCAGGTCCAGCATCACCTCCGCGCCGAACCGCGTCGCGCCCACGCCGAGCCCCGTGTAGCCCGCCGCGTACGCCACCCGCCCCGCGTGGGCCGTGCCGAAGAACGCCGAGAAGCGGGAGCAGGTGTCGATCGCGCCGCCCCAGGCGTGGGTGAAGCGCACGCCCTCCAGCTGCGGGAAGCAGGTGAAGAAGTGCCCGGCGAGCCTGGCGTACGTCTCCGGCCGGTCGTCGTACTCGGCGCGCACCCGGCCGCCGTACGGGTAGACCGCGTCGTAGCCGCCCCACAGGATGCGGTTGTCGGCGGAGAGCCGGAAGTAGTGGAACTGGTTGGCGCTGTCGCCGAGCCCCTGGCGGTTCCTCCAGCCGACGGACGCGAGCTGGGCGTCGGTGAGCGGCTCCGTCATCAGCGCGTAGTCGTAGACGGGGACGGTGTACGGGCGGACCCGGCGGACCAGGCTGGGGAAGACGTTGGTGCCGAGCGCGACCCGGCGGGCGCGGACCGCGCCGTACGGGGTGCGCACCGCCATGCCGGCCCCGTACCGCTTGAGGGTGAGCGCGGGGGTGTGCTCGTACACGCGCACCCCGAGATCGAGGCAGGCCCGCTTCAGGCCCCAGGCGAGCCGGGCCGGGTTGAGCATGGCCACGCCCCGGCGGTCGTGCAGACCGGCGAGGAAGGTGGGCGAGCCGACCTGCTCGCGCACCGCGTGGGCGTCCAGGAACTCGATGCCGTCGGCGAGGCCCCGGGCGGCGATCTCCTCGTACCAGGACCGCAGTTCCCGCGCCTGGTACGGCTCGGTGGCGACGTCGATCTCGCCGGTGCGCTCGAAGTCGCAGTCGATGGAGTGCCGGACCACCGTCTCCTCGATGGCGTCGAGGTTGCGGGCGCCCAGCCGCTCCAGGGTGTGGATCTCGCCCGGCCAGCGGGCGAGCCCGTTGGCCAGGCCGTGGGTGAGGGAGGCGGCGCAGAACCCGCCGTTGCGCCCCGAGGCGGCCCAGCCCACCTCGCGGCCCTCCACCAGCACCACGTCCCGGGACGGGTCACGCTCCTTGGCGATCAGCGCGGTCCACAGTCCGCTGTAGCCGCCGCCCACGACCAGCAGGTCGCAGGTGACCGGGCCGGTCAGGGCCGGCTCGGGGCCGGGGCGGCCGGGGTCGTCCAGCCAGTAGGAGACCGGCCGGGCCTCGGAAAGAGATGTCGTCCAACGGCTCATGGCGCCAGGGGCCATGATGTCAACTCCCTACAGTTCCTCACGGTTCTACAGTGCGTTCATGCCTTCTGCCGGCGGCGGCGGTTGCCGGCGGCCATGGAGACCAGCACCAGCAGCACGGCCACGACGAACATGGCGGTGCCGATGACGTTGATCTGGACGGGCGTGCCGCGCTGTGCGGAGCCCCAGACGAACATCGGGAAGGTGACGGTCGAACCGGCGGTGAAGTTGGTGATGATGAAGTCGTCGAAGGACAGCGCGAAGGCGAGCAGCGCGCCCGCCGCGATGCCGGGGGCGGCGATCGGCAGCGTGACCCGCAGGAACGTCTGCGCCGGGCCGGCGTAGAGGTCCTGCGCGGCCTGTTCCAGACGGGGGTCCATCGACATCACGCGCGCCTTCACGGCGACCACGACGAAGCTCAGGCAGAACATGATGTGGGCGATCAGGATCGTCCAGAAGCCCAGCTCGGCGCCCATGTTGAGGAACAGGGTGAGCAGCGAGGCCGCCATCACCACCTCGGGCATCGCCATCGGCAGGAAGATCAGCGAGTTGACGGCGCCGCGGGCGCGGAAGCGGTAGCGGACCAGCGCGAACGCGATCATCGTGCCGAGCAGCGTGGCGCCGAGGGTGGCCCAGAAGGCGAGCTGCAGGCTGAGGCCGAGCGACTCGCACAGCCCGGAGACGCCGCACGGGTCCCGCCAGGCGTCGGTGGAGAACTGCTGCCACTCGTAGTTGAAGCGTCCCTTGGGACGGTTGAAGGAGAACACCGTGACGACGACGTTCGGCAGCAGGAGGTAGGCCAGCGTCAGCAGACCCGCGATCACGACGACGTTGCGCTTGAACCAATTGACGAAGGCCATCAGACCAGATCCTCCGTGCCGGACTTGCGGATGTGGACCGTGACGACGGCGAGGATCGCGGCCATCAGGATGAACGAGAGCGCCGCGGCCGTCGGGTAGTCCAGGATCCGCAGGAACTGGGACTGGATGACGTTGCCGACCATCCGGGTGTCGGTGGAGCCGAGCAGGTCCGCGTTGATGTAGTCGCCGGACGCGGGGATGAAGGTCAGCAGCGTGCCGGAGACCACGCCCGGCATCGACAGCGGGAAGGTGACCTTGCGGAAGGTGGTCGACGGCTTGGCGTACAGGTCGTGCGCCGCCTCGTGCAGCCGGGGGTCGATCCGTTCCAGCGACGTGTAGAGCGGAAGGATCATGAACGGCAGGAAGTTGTACGTCAGGCCGCACACCACCGCGAGCGGGGTGGCGAGCACCCGGTCGTCGGCCGTCCAGCCGAGGAACGCCGTGACGTCCAGGACGTGCAGCGTGTCCAGGGCGCCGACCACCGGGCCGCCGTCGGCGAGGATCGTCTTCCAGGCGAGGGTGCGGATCAGGAAGCTGGTGAAGAACGGCGCGATCACCAGGATCATGACCAGGTTGCGCCAGCGTCCCGCGCGGAAGGCGATCAGATACGCCAGCGGATAGCCGAGCAGCAGGCACAGCACGGTCGCCGAGGCCGCGTAGAGCACCGAGCGGACGAACTGCGGCCAGTACTCGGACAGCGCGTCCCAGTAGGTCGCGAAATGCCAGGTGACCTTGTAGCCCTCCTCCAGGGAGCCCGTCTGCACGGACGTGGAGGCCTGGTAGATCACCGGCAGCGCGAAGAACACCACGAGCCAGAGCAGACCGGGCAGCAGAAGCAGGTACGGCGTCCAGCGTCCGCGGCGGCGCGGCGGCTTCGCCTCGGGGGCGGGCGGCGCGAGCGGCGGTGGCGCCTCGGTGAGCGTGGCCATCAGGCGACCTCTTCCTCGGCCGCCCCGACGCCGGCGGAGCCGACTGTCCCGGCGAGCAGGGACTGCGCCGCGTCCAGGCCGAAGGTGTGCGCCGGGTTCCAGTGCAGGACGACCTCGGCGCCGGGCGTGAGACGCGGGTCGCGGTCGATGTTCTGCACGTAGACCTCGAACGCGGTGCAGACCGGGCTGTCGATCACGTACTGGGTGGAGACGCCGATGAAGCTGGAGTCGGCTATCCGCCCCGTGATCCGGTTGCGGCCCTCGGGGATCTCCCCGGCCTCGTCGGCGTGGGTGAGGGAGATCTTCTCCGGGCGCACACCGAGAAGCACCTTGCCGCCGGTGCGGGCGGGGGCGCTGTTGCGGGCCTCGGGCAGCACGAGCTTGCCGCCGCCCGCCTTCAGCACGATCTCGGAGCCGGACGCCGAGTCGACCTCGGCCTCGATGAAGTTGGAGGTGCCGAGGAAGTTCGCGACGAAGGTGGTCCGCGGGTTCTCGTACAGGTCGGCGGGGGTGCCGAGCTGCTCGACCCGGCCGGCGTTCATCACCGCGACGCAGTCGGCCATGGTCATGGCCTCCTCCTGGTCGTGGGTGACGTGCACGAAGGTGATGCCGACCTCGGTCTGGATGCGCTTGAGCTCCAGCTGCATCTGGCGGCGCAGCTTCAGGTCCAGGGCGCCGAGCGGCTCGTCGAGGAGCAGCACCTTGGGGTGGTTGATCAGCGCGCGGGCGACGGCGACGCGCTGCTGCTGGCCGCCGGAGAGCTGGTGGGGCTTCTTGCGCGCCTGCTCGCCGAGCTGGACCAGCTCCAGCATCTCCTCGACCTGCTTCTTCACGCTCTTGATGCCGCGCCGGCGCAGGCCGAAGGCGACGTTCTCGTAGATGTCGAGGTGCGGGAAGAGGGCGTAGGACTGGAAGACGGTGTTCACCGGCCGCTTGTACGGCGGCAGCGCGGTGACGTCCTGGTCGCCGAGGTGGACGGTGCCCGCGGTGGGCTCCTCCAGGCCGGCGATCATGCGCAGGGTGGTGGTCTTGCCGCAGCCGGACGCGCCGAGCAGGGCGAAGAAGGAGCCCTGCGGGACGGTCAGGTCGAGCGGGTGCACGGCGGTGAAGTCGCCGTAGGACTTGGTGATCCCGGTGAGGCGGACGTCGCCGCCGCCGGCCGTGGTGGTGTCGTCGGTGGTCTTCATCTCGTCACGCCCCCGTGAGCTTCGCGAACTTGCCCTCGAACGCCGTCTCTTCCTCGGAGCTCAGCGAGCGGAAGGCGCGGGACTTGGCCTGCATGTCCTTGTCGGGGAGGATCAGCGGGTTGTTCGCCGCGTCCTCGTCGAGCTTCGCGAGCTCGTCCTTCACCCCGTCGACCGGACAGACGAAGTTGATGTAGGCGGCGAGCTGGGCGGCCGGCCGCGGCTCGAAGTAGTAGTCGATCAGGCGCTCGGCGTTCGTCTTGTGCCGGGCCTTGTTGGGGATCAGCAGGTTGTCGCTGGAGAGCATGTAGCCGCTGTCCGGGATGACGAAGCCGATGTCCGGGTTGTCGGCCTGGAGCTGGACGACGTCACCGGCCCAGGCGACGCACGCGGCGAGGTCGCCCTTGGCGAGGTCCGCGGTGTAGTCGTTGCCGGTGAAGCGGCGGATCTGGCCCTTGTCGACGGTCTTCTGGAGCCGGGCGAGGGCGGCGTCGTAGTCGTCGGCGCTGAAGGACCGCGGGTCCTTGCCCATGTCGAGCAGCGCCATGCCCATGGTGTCGCGCATCTCGGTGAGCAGCCCGACCCGGCCCTTGAGCTTGGGGTTGTCCAGCAGGTCGGACAGGGTCTTCACCTCGACGCCGTCGAGCGCCTTCCGGTTGTACGCGATGACGGTCGCGATGCCCTGCCAGGGGTAGGAGTAGGCGCGGCCCGGGTCCCAGTCGGGGGTGCGGTACGACGAGGCGACGTTGGCGAAGGCGTGCGGCAGGTGGGAGGCGTCGAGCTTCTGCACCCAGCCGAGGCGGATCAGGCGGGCGGCCAGCCAGTCGGTGAGGACGATGATGTCGCGGCCGGTGTCCTGGCCCGCGGCGAGCTGCGGCTTGATCTTGCCGAAGAACTCGGTGTTGTCGTTGATGTCCTCGGTGTACGTGACCTTGATGCCGGTGCGCCTGGTGAACGCGTCCAGCGTGGGGTGCCGGCGCCCGCTGTCGTCGACGTCCATGTACTCGGTCCAGTTGGAGAAGGTGACGGTCTTCTCCTTCGCCGAGCGGTCCTCCGCGGAGACGCCGCCCTCCTTGTTCCCGGCCGCGGGGATGCCGCAGGCGCTCAGCGCGCCCAGGCCGCCGACCGCGAGGGCGCCGCCCGCCGAGGCGCGCAGCAGGGAACGGCGGGTCAGGGCGGCCCTTCCGTTGCGGAAACTGCGCCGTATCGCGGCCTCCTGGGCCGGCGAGAGGCGGTCGGGCTCGTACTGCTCCATGCGCGTGGTGCCCTTTCGGGAAGTGGCCGCGGGTCGGGCGGCCTGGCTGCTATCGGTCCCCGAAGACGGTGCGGTGCCAGTCCTTGCGGACCACCGCGGTGTTGTCGAACATGACGTGTTTGATCTGGGTGTACTCCTCGAAGGAGTACGCGGACATGTCCTTGCCGAAGCCGGACGCCTTGTAGCCGCCGTGCGGCATCTCGCTGATGATCGGGATGTGGTCGTTGATCCACACGCACCCGGCCTTGATCTCGCGGGTGGCCCGGCCCGTGCGGTACACGTCCCGGCTCCAGGCGGAGGCGGCGAGCCCGTACGGGGTGTCGTTGGCGCGTGCGATGCCCTCGTCGTCGGTGTCGAAGGGCAGGACGACCAGCACCGGCCCGAAGATCTCCGACTGCACGACCTCGCTGTCCTGCGGTGCGCCGGCGATCAGCGTGGGGCGATAGTACGCGCCGCCGGCCAGATCGCCCAGGGGTGTCTCGCCGCCGGTCACCACGCGCGCGTAGGCACGCGCGCGCTCGACGAAACCGGCCACCCGGTCGCGCTGGGCGTGGGAGACCAGCGGGCCGAGGTCGATGCCGGGGGCGAAGGGGTCGCCCAGCCGGACGGTCTCCATCAGGGCGGCGGTGCGCTCGACGAAGGCGTCGTACAGCGGACGCTGCACGTACGCGCGCGTGGCGGCCGTGCAGTCCTGGCCGGTGTTGATGAGCGCGCCCGCGACGGCGCCGTGGACGGCCGCGTCGAGGTCGGCGTCGTCGAACACCACGAAGGGGGCCTTGCCGCCGAGCTCCAGGTGGAGGCGCTTGACGGTGGCGGTGGCGATCTCGGCGACCCGCTTGCCGACGGCGGTGGAGCCGGTGAAGGAGGTCATGGCCACGTCCGGGTGGCCGACCAGGTGCTCGCCGGCCTCCTTGCCGGTGCCGGTGACGATGTTGATCACCCCGTCCGGGAGGCCGGCGTCGTGCGCGGCCTGCGCGAACATCAGCGAGGTGAGCGGGGTCAGCTCGGCGGGCTTCAGCACGATGGTGTTGCCCGCGGCGATCGCCGGGAGGATCTTCCATGCGGCCATCTGGAGCGGGTAGTTCCAGGGGGCGATGGAGCCGACGACACCGATGGGTTCGCGGCGGACGTAGGAGGTGTGGTCGCCCGAGTACTCGCCGGCCGACTGGCCCGCGAGGTGGCGGGCGGCGCCGGCGAAGAAGGCGATGTTGTCGACGGTGCCCGGCACGTCGAACTCGCGGGTCAGCTTCAGCGGCTTGCCGCACTGGAGCGACTCGGCGCGGGCGAAGTCCTCCGCCCGCTCGGCGACCACGGCGGCGAACCGGTGCAGGGCGTCGGAACGCTCGCCGGGCGTGGCGCCCGCCCAGGCGGGGAACGCCTCCCGCGCGGCGGCGACGGCCGCGTCGACGTCGTCGGCGCCGGCGAGGTCGTAGGTGTACACCTGGGCGCCGGTGGCCGGGTCCACCACGGAGTGTGTGCGTCCCGAGGTGCCCTTGGCCGGACGGCCCGCGATGAACTGGGCACCGTCCGCGAACCGTTCGGCGGCCGGGAAGCGGTCCTGCGGGGTGCTGCCGGGTTCCTGCATGTCGCTCTCCTCCGTGTCCCCGAGGGGGGCGGCGTGGCCTGAGCTCGATTTGAGTGCCGATCCTGACAGAGCGGAGGCACTCCAACAAGTGATTCCGTTGTTGCCTTTTGATTACGCGACGAAATCTGTCGACCAGGTGTCGAGCGGCGACGGAAAAGGAGGGACGGAGTGTCAGTGGCGCCTGCGAGACTGCTGCGCGCACCGAACGACAGGGGGGTGATGGGCGTGGCGGGCACCGCGGGGACGGTGGCGTCCCGGGAGGCGCTGATCGAGGCGGTCCGGGCCGGGGAGCGGGTGAAGTACCTGCACTTCTGGGGGCACAGGCCGCTGCCCGACGGACGGATCGGACCGAGCTGCCTGAGCCAGTGGTGGCCGTCCCCGTTCACCGTCGACGGCGTGGAGTACGCGACCGCCGAGCACTGGATGATGGCGGCCAAGGCCCGCCTCTTCGGCGACGCGGAGGCCGAGCGCCGCGTCCTGGCCGCGGAGCACCCCGCCGAGGCGAAGAAGGCGGGACGTCTCGTCCGGGACTTCGACGAGGAGACCTGGCAACGGGAGCGGTTCGGGATCGTGGTGTCGGGCAGCGAGCACAAGTTCGCAGCTCACGGTGAG
Organism: Streptomyces lusitanus; assembly: GCF_042647945.1. Lineage (NCBI taxonomy): Bacteria > Bacillati > Actinomycetota > Actinomycetes > Kitasatosporales > Streptomycetaceae > Streptomyces > Streptomyces lusitanus. The sequence continues at coordinate 20,019 of NZ_JBHRWL010000005.1, read as the reverse complement.
CTGCGGTCTTTCCTTCTGAACACGGGCGACCGCGTCCTGGTCGAGGCCAGCCCCGTCGACCGCGTCTGGGGCATAGGCCTGGCGGCCGACACGGAGGCGGCCCACGACCCGACCCGCTGGCGCGGCCCGAATCTGCTGGGCTTCGCGCTGATGGAGGCGCGGAGGCGGTTGCGGGAGGCGGGGTAGGGGCACGGGCGGTGACTCACCGCCGCCAACTGCGGGCCCCGCGCCGCACCTCCCTCCGTACGGCCACCGGGGTGCCGGGCACTGTCGCACGCCGGGTGCGGGCCGCACGGTGGCTGGCCGCGCAGTTCCCCGCGCCCCCGCCGCCTGCGGGCAGTCGTGCCGCTAAGGGCGGCACGGGTGGGCGCAGGCGGCACCCCTCAGCGGGCCTGCGCCTCACCCCCGTACGGCCACCGAGGTGCCGGGCACTGTTGCACGCCGAGTGCAGGCCGCACGGTGGCTGGCCGCGCAGTTCCCCGCGCCCCTTAAGGCGCCTGCCGCCTGCGGGCAGTCGTGCCGCTGGGGCGGCACGGGTGGGCGCAGGCGGCACCCCTCCAGCGGGCCCGCGCCACACCCCCGTACGGCCACCGCGGTGCCGGGGACTGTCGCACGCCGGGTGCGGGCCGCACGGGGCCGGTCGCGCAGTTCCCCGCGCCCCTTACGGGGCGACCGGCGGCCAGCCCCACAGCTCAGGTGACCAGGACGATGATGCCGAAGGCAAGAGCCAGCGCACTGCCCACCGCCCCGCAGATCACCCCCGCCAGAGCCTGCCCCCCGTTCGTCGCCTCGCCGCGGTTCGCCTTGCCGCGCCCGATCGCCCCGAAGATCACCGCGAGCAGACCCAGCACGATGGCCACCGGCCACAGGCAGAAGGCGGCTGCCGCGATGATCCCGAGGACCAGGGAAGCGACCCCCATGCCGTTGCTCGGCAGGGGGGCCGCTGCCCCGGCCCAGCCGCCGGGATGGCCCGGGGCGGGCGCGCCCGCGTACCCCGCGTGCGGGTAGCCATAAGGGACCTGCCCCGGCCCCTCCGGGCCGATCGGCGGCGGCGGTACGGCCGCCCCCGCGGGCCCCGCCCAGGCACCGCCGTACGCGCCGGGTACCGGCGTGACGGGAGGCGGGGCCGTGTGCGAGGCCGCCGGAAAGGACGTCACCGTCTGCTGGTCGTGCACCGCGGACGCGCCGTACGCCGGCCCGTCGTGCACAGTGGGCGACGACCACGGCGCGGGCTGTCCCGCCACCACGGTCTCGCCCGGGCCGCCGGAGGCCCGCGGGGGGTCACCGGGCAGCGCCCAGGGATCGGCCGGAGGCGTACCGGCCGCGGGCGTACCGGCCGCGCCCCGCGCCCCGCCCGCCGCCGCACCACCCGTCTCGGTGGTCCGCGCGTCCACCAGCGAACCGTCCAGCGGGGCCACGTGCGGCGCCCCGCCGTCGGCCGGCGCCGGCCACACCTCAGGGGTGGACGAACCCCCTGAAGGCGTTGCGTCCCCCGTGCGGTCCCCGGCCCCCGGTGCCGGTGCCTCGTCGGACATGCGCTGCGACCCCCTTGCTCGGACGGACCGTCATGCTACGGCCCACGCACCTCCCGCGTACGCCCGGCCTACGATGATCCCCGCACCGCCGATCAGCCGATCACCCGCGTCCCGCCGCGAACCGGACGGGGACGCCGTTCCCGGGGAGGAACCTTGACCGACCGCCACGCCACCGCGGCCACCGCCGGACAGGTCCGTGACCTGCACGCCTTCATCGCCGGACTGCCCAAGGCCGAACTGCACGTGCACCACGTCGGCTCCGCCTCCCCCCGTATCGTGTCGGAGCTGGCCGCCCGGCACCCCGACTCGAAGGTCCCCACCGACCCCGAGGCCCTCGCCGACTACTTCACCTTCACGGACTTCGCGCACTTCATCGAGGTGTACCTGTCCGTCGTCGACCTGATCCGCACCCCCGAGGACGTGCGGCTGCTGACGTACGAGCTGGCCCGTGAGCTGGCCCGGCAGCAGGTGCGGTACGCCGAGCTGACCATCACCCCGTTCTCCTCCACCCGGCGTGGGATCGACGAGCGCGCCTTCATGGACGCGATCGAGGACGCCCGCAAGGCGGCCGAGAGCGAGCTGGGCACCGTACTGCGCTGGTGCTTCGACATCCCGGGCGAGGCCGGCCTCGAGGCGGCCGAGGAGACCACGCGGCTCGCGACCGACGACCGGCTGCGCCCGGAGGGCCTGGTCTCCTTCGGGCTGGGCGGCCCCGAGATCGGCGTGCCGCGCCCGCAGTTCAAGCCGTACTTCGACCGGGCCGTCGCGGCCGGGCTGCGCTCGGTGCCGCACGCGGGCGAGACCACGGGACCGGAGACGATCTGGGACGCGCTGAACGAGCTGGGCGCCGAGCGCATCGGCCACGGCACCAGCGCCGCCCAGGACCCGAAGCTGCTGGAGCACCTCGCCGAGCGGCGCATCCCGCTGGAGGTGTGCCCGACGTCGAACATCGCCACCCGCGCGGTCGCCACCCTGGACGAGCACCCCGTCAAGGAGTTCACCCGGGCCGGCGTGCTGGTGACGATCAACTCCGACGACCCGCCGATGTTCGGCACCGACCTCTGCAACGAGTACGCGGTCGCCGCCCGGCTGCTGGACCTCGACGAGCGGGGCCTCGCCGCTCTCGCGAAGAACGCGGTCGAGGCGTCGTTCCTGGACCCGGCCGGCAAGGCGCGGCTGGCGGCCGAGATCGACACGTACACCTCCTCCTGGCTCGCCTCCTGACCACGGCCGCCCCCTGACCACGCTCCCTCCTGACCACCCCGGCTCCCCTCCTGACCACCCCGCGAAGGGCACCATGCAGAACGTGACGGCCGTGGCCCACCGCGGCGACCCCTACCGCGTCCGGGAGAACACCCTGGCGTCGCTGCGCTCCGCGGTCCGGCGGGGCGCGGACGCGGTCGAGATCGACGTGCGGCTCACCCGGGACGGCGTCCCGGTGCTGCTGCACGACGCGACGCTCGGCCGCCTGTGGGACCACGACCGTCCCCTCGCGTCCCTCACCTGGGACGAGGTGCGCGAGGTGACGGACGGCGGGGTGCCCGCACTCGCCGACGCGCTGGCGGCGACCGAGGGCAGCAGGGTGATGATCGACCTGCCCGGCGCCCCGGGCGAGCGCGCCGTGCGCCGGATCGTGGACGTCGTCCGGGAGCGGGGCGCCGAGGACCGCGTGTACTACTGCGCGGGCGCCCCCGCCATGCTGGCCGTGCGGGCGGTGGACCCGGACGCGGAGATCGCGCTCACCCACACCTCCACCGCGCCGCCGCGCGCCGGGCTGCTGGAGGTGGTCCGGCCGCGCTGGCTCAACTACCGCTTCAGCCTGGTGGACCGGGCGCTCGCGGACCGCGTGCACCGCGACGGCTGTCTGCTGTCCGTGTGGACGCCGGACACCCGCCGCTCCATGCGCCGCCTGCTGGCCGCGGGCGTGGACTCGATCACCACGAACCGCATCGACGTCCTGTGCGCGCTGCGCGACCGCGCCCCCTCATGACGTCCGGCGCGCCGGGCGACCGCGCCCCCTCATGACGTCCGGCGCGCCGAGCCGAGCAGCCGGCGCGCCACGACGTGCGACGCGATTGTGGCCGCCCCCGCGGCGGCCAGGCCGGCCACCGCGTCACGGGGCCGGGCGGGACGCAGCACACCGGCCCTCCGCAACCGGCCCCGCGCCCACAGCGTGAACGGGACGACGACCAGCGGCGACGTCAGGGAGCCGGGGGTGTAGCCGCGTACGGCCGCGGCCTGGGCCATGTGGATCACGCCGTGCAGTCCGAAGCCGGTCAACGCGCCCTGGTAGAGGCCGGAACGCCCTCCGGTCAGCCGCCCGGCGGCGGACGCGGCGCCGACGACGGCCCCCATCACGCCCACGGCGGCGGCGAATTCGGCCGCGTCCACGGTCTCGGCCCGCCGCCACACCCGCTCCGGCACCTGCGGGAACCGCGTCCGCAGTTCCGGTACGTTGCGCCTCAGCCACCCCGGCACGGTGACCAGTTCCTCGAGATCGTGCAGGGCCCACGCGCCCAGGAGTCCCCATGTGACGGCCCCGCCCACCCGTTCGCCCTTCATGGGCCCGACCCTACTGAGCGGGGACGGCGACGGCCCTCGGAACGGCCGCCTCCGTGAGCGCCTCAAGGCGCTTGATCCTCTTCCTGACGAGGTACAGCGGGATCGCGCCGAACACGCCGAACGCCATGTCGATGACGCTCCACCAGAAGGGGATGCCGCGCACCGGCCCGCAGATCAGGGCGAGCGGGACGACGCCGGCGCAGGCGATGAGGCCGAACTCCACGACCCAGATGTTGCGTACCGGGTCCCGGTAGGGGCCGAGGAAGGCGACCGCGATGACGAGGTGGGCGAAGGCCAGCCAGTCGGTGCCGTAGAGCAGGAAGGGGTGCTCGGCGTCGGCGGTGTCGAGCCCGTCCCGTACGCGCTCGATCCACTCCATGAGGCCGGGGAGGTGCTCGGGTGCCCCGAGGGTCCGCAACGCCTCCTCGGTCCAGCGCAGTTCGTGCACCAGCGGGAAGGCAGTGGCCCCGCTGAGCACCAGACAGACGACGAAGAACACCAGCCAGACGCGAATGCCCTTGAGCAGGGCGGCTCTGTCGCTCATGACAGGAGCGTACGCCCAGAGTTGAACATGTTCAAAACCGAGGAACGGCGGGTCCCGGACACACGTCGGCCCCGGACCGGTGCGGTGCACCGTCCGGGGCCGACGATCCGCGCGTCAGTCCTCCAGCGAGGTCATCACGTGCTTGATCCGCGTGTAGTCGTCGAAGCCGTAGGCCGACAGGTCCTTGCCGTAGCCCGACTTCTTGAAGCCGCCGTGCGGCATCTCCGCGACCAGCGGGATGTGGGTGTTGATCCACACGCAGCCGAAGTCCAGCTTCTTCGACATCCGCATCGCGCGGGCGTGGTCCTTGGTCCACACCGACGACGCCAGCGCGTACTCCACGCCGTTGGCGTATGCGACGGCCTGGTCCTCGTCCGTGAAGGACTGGACGGTGATGACCGGGCCGAAGACCTCCTTCTGGACGATCTCGTCGTCCTGCTCGAGGCCGGAGACGACGGTCGGGGCGTAGAAGTAGCCCTGGTCGCCGACCCGCTTGCCGCCGGCCTCGACGCGCGCGTGCGCGGGCAGCCGCTCGATGAAGCCCTCGACCTGCGCGAGCTGGCTGGGGTTGTTGAGCGGGCCGTAGAGGACGTCCTCGTCGTCGGGCATGCCCGTCTTGATGTCGGAGGCGGCCTTGGCGAGCGCCCGCACGAACTCGTCGTGCACGGACTCGTGCACCAGCACGCGCGTGGCGGCCGTGCAGTCCTGGCCGGCGTTGAAGTAGCCGGCCTCGGAGATGCCCGCGACCGCCTTGGCGATGTCGACGTCCTCGAAGACCACGACCGGGGCCTTGCCCCCCAGCTCCAGGTGGACCCGCTTGAGGTCCTTGGACGCGGACTCGGCGACCGCCATGCCCGCGCGCACCGAGCCGGTGATGGAGGCCATCGCCGGGGTCGGGTGCTCGACCATCAGGCGGCCGGTCTCACGGTCGCCGCAGACGACGTTGAAGACGCCCTTGGGGAGGATGGAGCCGAGGATCTCGGCGATCAGGACGGTGGAGGCGGGGGTGGTGTCCGACGGCTTGAGGACGACCGTGTTGCCCGCGGCGATCGCCGGGGCGAACTTCCACACGGCCATCATCATCGGGTAGTTCCAGGGCGCCACCTGGGCGCAGACGCCGACCGGCTCACGGCGTACGAAGGAGGTCAGACCCTCCATGTACTCGCCGGCGCCCTTGCCCTCGAGCATCCGCGCCGCGCCCGCGAAGAAGCGGATCTGGTCCACCATCGGCGGGATCTCCTCGGTGCGGGTCAGCCCGGTCGGCTTGCCCGTGTTCTCCACCTCGGCGGCGATCAGTTCCTCGGCGCGCTCCTCGAAGGCGTCCGCGATCCTCAGCAGCGCCTTCTGCCGCTCGGCCGGGGTGGTGTCGCGCCAGCCGGGGAAGGCCTCGGCGGCGGCGGCCATCGCGGCGTCGACGTCCGCGGCACCGGACAGCGGAGCCGTCGCGTACGCCTCGCCGGTCGCGGGATTGACCACCTCGGTGGTCCGTCCGTCGGCGGCGTCCCGGAACTCACCGCCGATGTAGTTGCGCAGACGACGCAGCTCGGTGCTCACTGCAGGCCCTCCTGGTGTTCCTCGTGGGTGCCCGAGGTGTCGGGTGTGTACGGGTGCGAGGTGTCCAACCTCTGAGACACCCACCCTAGACGGACCGCTGACGTTTTCAACACCCCCACTCCCTCCGCATCTGCGAAATCCGCAAGCATCGACTCCGTCAACAACGGATTTCATCGATCGCGCCTTGCGAAACTGTCGATACGTCGTGCACAGTGGCCCCGTGGCCAGTCGAAGCGCAGACCCCAAGGACTCCCGCGAGTCCAGAAACGGCGGCGTACCGCAGTTGGACGCCGTCTCCCTCGCCATCATCGAGCAGCTCCAGGAGGACGGCCGCCGGCCGTACGCCGCGATCGGCAAGGCCGTGGGCCTGTCGGAGGCGGCCGTGCGCCAGCGGGTGCAGAAGCTGCTCGACCAGGGCGTGATGCAGATCGTCGCCGTCACGGACCCGCTCACCGTGGGCTTCCGCCGGCAGGCGATGGTCGGCGTCAACGTCGAGGGGGACGTGGAGGCCGTCGCCGACGCGCTGGCCGCGATGTCCGAGTGCGAGTACGTGGTGATGACCGCCGGATCCTTCGACCTGATGGTCGAGATCGTCTGCGAGGACGACGACCACCTGCTGGAGGTCATCAACAAACGCATCCGGGCCGTGCCCGGCGTGCGCTCCACCGAGAGTTTCGTCTACCTCAAGCTCAAGAAGCAGACCTACATGTGGGGAACCCGATAACCGTGAGCACCGACACCCCCAAGGACCTCAGCAAGTCCGCGTACGACCACCTGTGGATGCACTTCACCCGCATGTCGTCGTACGAGAACGCGCCCGTCCCCACCATCGTCCGCGGTGAGGGCACCCACATCTACGACGACCGGGGCAGGCGCTACCTCGACGGCCTGGCGGGCCTGTTCGTGGTGCAGGCCGGCCACGGCCGCCAGGAGCTCGCCGAGACCGCCGCCAAGCAGGCGCAGGAGCTGGCGTTCTTCCCGGTGTGGTCCTACGCCCACCCCAAGGCCGTGGAGCTCGCGGAGCGGCTCGCGCACGAGGCCCCGGGCGACCTCAACAAGGTCTTCTTCACCACCGGCGGCGGCGAGGCGGTGGAGACCGCCTGGAAGCTCGCCAAGCAGTACTTCAAGCTCGTCGGCAAGCCGACCAAGTACAAGGTCATCTCCCGCGCGGTCGCCTACCACGGCACCCCGCAGGGCGCCCTGTCCATCACCGGCCTGCCCGCCCTCAAGGCCCCCTTCGAGCCACTGGTGCCGGGCGCGCACAAGGTGCCCAACACCAACATCTACCGGGCGCCGATCCACGGCGACGACCCGGAGGCGTTCGGCCGCTGGGCCGCCGACCAGATCGAGCAGCAGATCCTCTTCGAGGGCCCGGACACCGTCGCCGCGGTCTTCCTGGAGCCCGTGCAGAACGCCGGCGGCTGCTTCCCGCCCCCGCCCGGCTACTTCCAGCGGGTGCGCGAGATCTGCGACACGTACGACGTGCTGCTCGTCTCCGACGAGGTCATCTGCGCCTTCGGCCGCCTCGGCACCACCTTCGCCTGCGACAAGTTCGGCTACGTCCCGGACATGATCACCTGCGCCAAGGGCATGACCTCGGGCTACTCCCCGATCGGCGCGTGCATCGTCTCCGACCGGCTCGCCGAGCCGTTCTACCAGGGCGACAACACCTTCCTGCACGGCTACACCTTCGGCGGCCACCCGGTGTCCGCGGCGGTGGGCATCGCCAACCTCGACCTGTTCGAGCGCGAGGGCCTCAACCAGCACGTCCTCGACAACGAGGGCGCCTTCCGCGCCACCCTGGAGAAGCTGCACGACCTGCCGATCGTCGGCGACGTCCGCGGCAACGGCTTCTTCTACGGCATCGAACTGGTCAAGGACAAGGCGACCAAGGAGTCCTTCGACGCCGACGAGACCGAGCGCGTGCTGTACGGCTTCCTGTCCAAGAAGCTGTTCGAGAACGGCCTGTACTGCCGTGCCGACGACCGCGGCGACCCGGTGATCCAGCTCGCGCCGCCGCTGATCTCGAACCAGGAGACCTTCGACGAGATCGAGCAGATCCTGCGCGCGACCCTCACGGAGGCGTGGACCAAGCTGTAGGCCGACGAGCCGACCGCGGCCGTGGACCGTCGACCGTAGGCCGTCCGAGGTACCGATCTTCTCTTTGAATGATCAACACCGGCCCCGGTGCCGCCCGTTCGAGTGAGAAACGGCGGCCCGGGGCCGCGTGCTGTCCTGCCGCCCGCCACCGCCTGCCTAGCGTGCCAGTGACCGATCGGCCCGCCCTTCGTTCCCCCGGACGGGGGAATTACCCGAAGAGCGCACGGCATTTCCGATCCGAACCGAGGTGTACGCCATGGTGGCCCCACCGGACAACGACGTGCTCTGGGCGCGTGCCCTGCACTTCCGGCACGACGACGGCTCGCCCGGCCTGAGCGGCGTCTCGCTCGGCGTCCGGGAGGGCGAGATCCTCGCCGTCTCAGGCCCGCGCGGCAGCGGCAAGTCGACCCTGCTGCGCTGCCTGTCCGGCCTGGTGCCCGCCGACGACGGCGAGGTCTGGTTCAACAGCGTGCCCGTGCACACCATGGGCCCGGCGGCCCGGGAGCGGCTGCGCCGCGACCGGTTCGGCTGGATCGACCCGGCCCCGGTGCTGGTGCCCGAGCTGAACGTCTGGGAGAACGCCGCGCTGCCCCTCATGCTGCGCGGCACCGGGCGGCGCCGCGCCAAGGCCGCCGCCCTGGAGTGGATGGAACGCCTCGACGTCGGCGACCGGGCGCGCAAGCACCCCGTGGAACTCACGCACGCGGAGCGCCAGCGGGTGTGCATCGCCCGCGCGCTGGCCCCGGCGCCGTCGGTGCTGTTCGCCGACGAGCCGACCGCCCCGCTGCACCGCGTCGACCACGCCCACGTGCTGCGCACGCTCACCACGGCGGCCCGCTCGCACGGCATCACCGTGGTCCTCGCCACCCACGACGCGCGGACCGCCGCCCTCGCCGACCGCACCGTGTCGCTGCTCGACGGGCGGTGCGTGCGGACCGTGCACCTCCCCCCGGTCTCCGGACCGGCCGAGTCGGAAGGCCGGGCGGCGTGCTCGCTCTCCGTCTGAGCCTCGGGGCCCAGCCCGCCGTCCAGGTCCGCCGGCTCCTCGTCACGGGCGCCTCGGCCGGGACGGGCTTCCTGCTGCTGAGCGCCCTCGGGCACGCGCTGACCCACCCGGACCCCGCCGCCTCCGCGCTGCGGCTGGCCTGGTGCACGGCCCCGCTCGCCGCCACGGTCTACCTCGCGGTCGCGGTCGCCCGCACCGATCCGGCGACCCGGCCCCGGCCCGGTCTGTCGGCGGTCGGGCTCGGCCCGGTCAAGCTGATGGCGATCTCCGCGGCGACCACCGCCCTGTCCTGCCTGCTGGGTTCGGCGCTGGCGCTGCTCGTCTTCCTCCAGTTGCGCGGCGACCTGACCGGCATGCCCCTCGACGGGGGCGCGCGGGAGTTCCTGGCCGCCGGGCGTCCCCTGCCGATGCCTGCCGCGCTGACGCTGCTGGCCCTGGTGCCGCTGAGCGCGTCGGCGGCGGCCGCCGTGTCGCTGCGGCCGCGCGAGCCGGTGACGGGCGCGGGCCGGGCGGCACGGACGTACGGCCGGTTCGGCGCCTACCGGCGCTCCCCGGCGCGGGAGTCCTTCGGCGCGTACGGACGGTTCGGGCGCCAGTTCGGGGCCGCCGCGCGCGGACGGCGCACGGCCGTGGAGGCGCCCGCGGAGGAGCAGGACGGCGCACCGGTGGAGCCGGCCGAGGCGACCGGTGCGACCGGGGCGACCGGTGCGACCGGTGCGGAGGCCACCGCCGCCTCCTCCGCCGCCGACGCCTCCCCCGCCGTCGTCCCGCCCCCGGTGCCGACCGCGGCCCCGTCGGGTCTGCCCTGGGGCGTCGCGGTGCTCGCGGTGGGGCTGGCGGTGGAGGCGCTCACCAGCCGTACCGGCACCACGGGCGGACCGGCCGCGTTTCTCGGGCTGGCGCTGACCTCGCTCGGCCTGGCCCTGGTCGGCCCCGGGCTCGCCCACCTGTGCGGGCGGCTGCTCCAGGCGGTGCGGCCGGGCGCGCTGCGGCTGCTGGCCGGGCGGGTGCTGATGACGGAGGCGACGCGCATCGGACGGCCGCTGGGCGTGGTCTGCGCGGTGGTGTCGGCCGCGTACGCGATGGCGTCGCTGCACGACCGGGACGACCCGTCGGCCGGTCCGCTGGTGGTGCTCGGGGTGCTGCTGGTGGCCGGCTGCACGGTGGCGACGCTGCTCACGGCGGCCGTCGAGGCCAAGCAGGCGCACGCGGACACCACCGCCTCGCTGCGCCGGCTGGGGGCGCCCGCGGGGACGCTGCGCCGGGCCGCCGCCCTGCGCGCGGTCGCGCTGCTCGCCCTGTTCGGGCCGCTCACCGTGGCGGTGGCCGAGCTGTCGGCGTGGCCGCTGGGCGGCTGAGCGGCTGAGCGGCTGAGCGGCTGAGCGGAGAAGGCTGCGGGCGGCCGGGCGGGCCGGGCGGAGAAAGTCGAAGAAATTTTCCCCGGACGCGATGAGTTCCGCGCGGGCCTGCGGTCTACCCCCTCGAACGCAACGAACACAGGGAGAGGGCCCCGCCATGTACCAGCAGATGATCTTCGTGAACCTGCCCGTCGAGAACATCGAGGCGTCGCGGGCGTTCTACACGGCGCTCGGCTACTCCATCAACGAGCAGTTCAGCGACGAGTCCACGGCGTCCGTCGTGATCAGCGACACGATCATCGCGATGCTGCTGACGAAGGAGAAGTACGCGCAGTTCACGAAGAAGGAGATCGCGGACGCCCGCAAGACCAGCGCGGTGCTGCTGGCGCTGAGCGCAGAGAGCCGGGAGAAGGTCGACACCCTGGTGGAGAAGGCGCTGGCGGCGGGCGGCTCCGTGGCCGGCGACACCCAGGACCTCGGCTTCATGTACGGCCGCTCCTTCGACGACCTCGACGGCCACACCTGGGAGGTCGTGTGGATGGACCCGGCGGCCGTGGAGGGCTGACGGCGGCCCGGCGCCGTACCGGACGCGGCAGGGGCGGGGTGCT
>NZ_JBHRWL010000005.1:0-8725 GCF_042647945.1 Streptomyces lusitanus | reverse complement strand
CGAGCACCCCGCCCCTGCCGCGTTTCCGTGCGCGGGGGCAACGTATGGTGGTGACCTGCCTGTTGACCAGCCGTCACGGCAACTCCCCTGCCGCACACGGTCGGTGACCGTTCCCGGACGCTGCGGCCGGATCGTTGCGGTTCGCAGGGCGGGTAAACGTGCGGATGGTTAACAACTAGGCAAAGCCCGGCCCCCCGGTAGGCATATGCGTTGACACTACTTATGCGACGCTTATAGACCTGGGAGCCTCATGGGAGTGCTGATTCTTCATCACCCCTCCCTCAACCCCCCGCATTTGCGCATCATGTAAAGGACAAACGTGGCAGTTCTGTCCGTATCACGCCGTACCGTGACCCGCTCCGTGCGCGCCCTCGGTGTCGTCTCCGCGGCCGCCGCGCTCGCGCTCGGTGCCGCCGGCAACGCCGCGGCGTGCAACATCAACGAGTTCTCGGCCGAGGCCAAGTGCGAAGGTGACAAGGGTGTCATCACCGTCACCGACGTCGACCCGGCCGGCGTCCCCGCCACCGTGACCGTGTTCCTCCAGAACAACGGCGCCGACATCGAAAAGATCGGCGAGCAGGTGGTCAAGGGGTCCAAGGAGGGCACGACCATCACCTTCGAGGAGGACTGGAAGCCCAACGCCGAGTACCGCATCCACGTGTCGGCCAAGCCGTACGTGGACGAGGACATCAAGCCGAACCTGACCACGCCGTCGACGCCGTGCAAGGAGGACGAGGAGTCCCCGTCCCCCGAGCCCACGCCGTCGGAGGAGACCTCGGCCCCGGCCGAGGAGAGCGAGGAGCCGAGCCCGGCCCCGTCGGAGAGCACCAGCGAGAGCGCTCCCCCGGCGGACACGTCGGACAACGCCCCGTCCCCGGCCGGTGAGTCCAACCTCGCCGAGACCGGCGCCAACTCCAACACCGGCATGATCGCCGGTGTGGCCGCGGCCCTGGTCGTCCTCGGTGGCGGCGCCGTGTTCTTCGGCATGCGCCGCCGCGGGGCGAACAGCCAGCGCTGACGCCTCACGGAACCGCCTGCGGCCCGTCCCCGAACCGGGGGCGGGCCGTACGCCGTTGCCGGCCGGTCAGCCGAACGTGGCCCGCTCCAGCCAGGTTTCGAGCAGCGCGCGCTCGCCGAGCACCTCGATGCGGGGATCGTCCAGCGGGATACGGCGGTAGAAGGCGAGCAGCACCCAGGTGAGCGGCCCGCGCAGGGCGACCGTGGCCTTCTCGTGGCCGTGGCGCCAGGAGATTCCGTCCTCGTCCAGCCGGATCAGGTACTCGGCGTTCACGCCGGGCGGGGTGTCGGTGGCGTGCAGGTGGATCGTGCGCAGGGGGCCGCGCAGCCCGTGCACCGCGTCGTCGGGCAGCGTCCGCTGCGCCCACATCACGATCTCCAGCCACTCGTCGACCGCGTCGGCGGCCACCTCCGGCGCGACCTCGTAGGGCAGCCCGGCGGCGAGCGTGGCGTCCGCGCGGTGCACGGTCACCTCGTGGGTCATACGGCGGGCCCAGAAGCCGGCGTCGTCGGTGCCCGCCCAGCTCCACACGCGCGCGTCCGGCCCGGCCTCCCGCAGCGCGGAGACGACCAGGTCGCCGCTCTCCGCCAGCCAGGCGTCCAGCACGGCGGCGTCACCGCGCGCCTCGGGCCCCTCGAAGCCCGGCACGTCCTCCTCCGGGGCCTCCTTCTCCGCCCCGGTCCGCACCATCAGGGCCACCCAGCGCAGGGCGCCGCCGAGGTGCCGCACGAGCTGTTCCACGGACCAGTCGGGTGTGGTCGGCACGGTGCGGGACAGATCCGTGCCGGAGGTCACCACGGCCCTCAGCTGCCCGACCTGGTGGGCGATCTCGTCGCAGTAGCGTTCGTGGGCGAGTCGAGTCATGCCGCTCACCCTAGGCACCGGTGATCAGCCCAGGACAGCGATTTCCGCGCCGTCGAACTCCACGCCGGTGACGTCCCCGACGTCCGGCGCGTCCCGCAGGGCGCAGGCCGCCTCCAGCGCGGGCGCGTCCTCCGGCTGGAGCCGCACGGCGACATGGGTGCCGCGGAAGGTGCGCGCGGTCACCGTGCAGCGCAGTCCCTCCCCGGCCGGGACCAGCCGGACGCCGGAGGGCCGGACCAGCAGCGGCCGCGTGCCCTCGGGGGCGTCCGGGGGCACCGGCACCTTGCCCCAGGGGGTGACGGCGACGCCGTCGGCGACGGACGCCTCGACGACGTTCTCGAAACCGAGGAAGCGGGCCACGAAGGCGTCGGCGGGCCGCTGCCACACCTCGAGAGGCGTGCCGGACTGGGCGATCCGCCCGTCGCGCATCACCACCACCCGGTCGGCCAGGGCGAACGCCTCGCCCTGGTCGTGCGTCACGGCCAGCACGGTGGTGCCCAGCCGGCCGAACAGCTCGCGCAGTTCGACGACGAGCCGCTCCCTGAGCGACCGGTCGAGCTGACCGAGCGGCTCGTCGAGCATCAGCAGCCGCGGGCTGGGCGCGAGGGCGCGGGCGAGCGCGACGCGCTGCTGCTCGCCCCCGGAGAGGGCGGCGACGGCCCGCCCGGACGCCCCGGGCAGCCCGACCAGGTCCAGCAACTCGGCCACGCGCCGCGTCTGTTCGGCGCGCGGCGCGCGGTGCATGCGCAGGCCGAAGGCGACGTTGCCGCCCACGTCGCGCTGCGGGAACAGCTGGTGGTCCTGGAACATGAGCCCGACGCCCCGCCGGTGCGCGGGCACGCCCGCCTGGTCCCGTCCGTCGAGCAGGACCCGCCCGGCGTCCAGCGGCTGGAGTCCGGCGACGGCGCGCAGCAGCGTGGACTTGCCGCTGCCGCTGGGCCCGAGCACGCACACGATCTCGTGCTCGGCGACGTCGAGGCCGACGGCGTCCAGCGCGGCACGCCCGCCGAAGCGGACGGTCGCGGCCTCCAGGCTCAGCAGGCTGTCGGCGGGCGTCGGGCTGTCGGCGGGCGTCGGGCTGTCCGTGGGCGTCGGGCTGTCCGTGGGCGTCGGGCTGTCCGTGGGCGTCGGGCTGTCCGCGGGCCTCGGGCTGTCCGTGGGCCTCGGGCTGTCCGTGGGCCTCGGGCTGTCGGTGGGCATCTAGAACTCCCCCGTCCGGTCGGTCCGCAGCCGCTCCAGCACCAGCAGAGCCACGGCGCACACGATCATCAGAATCGTCGACAGGGCCATCGCCTGCCCGTAGTTGAGGTCCCCGGGCCGTCCCAGCAGCCGCGCCACGGCCACCGGCAGGGTGGGGTTGTCCGGCCGCGCGATGAACACCGTCGCCCCGAACTCCCCCAGGGACACCGCGAAGGCGAACCCGGCGGCGATCAGCAGCGCCCTCCGCACCAGCGGCAGGTCCACCTCCCGCCAGGCCCGCCACGGCGACGCCCCCAGCACCGACGCCGCCTCCCGCAGCCGCACGTCCACCGCCCGCAGCACCGGCAGCATCGTCCGTACGACGAAGGGGACGCCGACCAGCGCCTGCGCGAGCGGCACCAGGATCCAGGAGGCGCGCAGGTCCAACGGGGGTTCGTCGAGGGCGATGAGGAAGCCGAAGCCGACGGTCACCGCGGACACGCCGAGCGGCAGCATCAGCAGCGCGTCGAAGCCGCGCACCAGCCGTCCCGCGTCCCGCCGGGTCAGCGCGACGGCGGCGAGACCGCCGATCACCACGGCGATGGCGGTGGCGGCGACGGCGTAGGCCAGGGAGTTGCCGATCGCCTCGATGGGGGCGACCAGGAACACCCCGCCGTCCGCCTCGGTCAGCGCCCGGTAGTAGGCGAGTCCGGCGTCGCCGAAGGAACGCTGCACCAGCACGGCGAGCGGCAGCAGCAGGAGGACGGCGACCGTGGCGACGACCCCGCCGAGCAGCGCCCACTGTCCGGCGCCGCGCGGGCGGCGGGCGGTCACCGAGGCGTCGACCAGCCGCAGCGCGGTCTCGCGGCGCCGCACGGTCCAGGCGTGCAGGGCGAGGATCGCGCCGACGGCCACGAACTGGATCAGCGTGAGGACGGCGGCCGTGGACAGGTCGAAGAGGTCGGCGGTCTGCCGGTAGATCTCCACCTCAAGGGTGGAGAACGTGGGCCCGCCGAGAATCTGCACCACGCCGAACGAGGTGAAGGTGAAGAGGAAGACCATCAGCGCGGCGGCGGCCACGGCGGGCGCGAGCGCCGGGAGGGTGACGGTGCGCCAGGCGGTGAGACGGGAGGCGCCGAGCATCCGCGCGGCCTCCTCCTGCCGCGGGTCGAGCTGCGCCCACAGCCCGCCGACGGTGCGGACGACGACGGCGTAGTTGAAGAAGACGTGCGCGAGGAGGATCGCCCAGACCGTGGTGTCGAGGCGTACGCCCCACAGCTCGTCGAGCAGCCCGCCGCGCCCGACGAGCGCCATGAACGCGGTGCCGACGACGACCGTCGGCAGCACGAACGGCACGGTGATCACCGCCCGCAGCACCTGTTTGCCGGGGAAGTCGAAGCGGGCCAGGGCGTAGGCGCCGGGCAGGGCGATCACCAGGGTGAGGGCCGTGGAGACGAGGGCCTGCCAGGTGGTGAACCACAGCACCTGACGGATGTCGGACTGGGCCAGCACGTCCGCGATCCGCCCCGGCTGCCAGCCGCCGTCGGCCTTCAGCCCCCGGGCGACGATCGCGGCGACCGGGTAGGCGAAGAAGACGGCGAAGAACGCGCCCGGCACGGCCATCAGGCCGAGCCGGGCCGCGTTCCGGCGCCACCGGCCGGGGCGGCGCGGGCTCACTTCAGTACGAGCGAGGTCCACGACTTGACCCACTGGTCACGGTTCTCGGAGATCTTCGCCGGGTCCATGGTCCGCGGCTGCTTCGCCTGGGGCCCGAACTTCACGAACTCCTCGGGCACCTGCGCGCCCTCGCGCACCGGGTAGACGAACATGTTGAGCGGCATGTCCTCCTGGAAGGTCTGCCCGGCCATGAAGTCCAGCAGCGCCTTGCCGCCCTCGGGGTTCTTCGCGTCGCTCAGCAGGCCCGCGTACTCGACCTGCCGGAAGCAGGTGCCCTCGGCGACGCCGGTGGGCGCGGTGTCCGGCCGCGGGTCGGCGTAGATCACCTCGGCGGGCGGGGAGGAGGCGTACGACACGACGAGCGGCCGGTCGGCCTTGGCCTTCTTGCCGCCGGCCGAGCCGGAGAACTCCTCGTTGTACGCCTGCTCCCAGCCGTCGACGACCTTGACGCCGTTGGCCTTGAGCTTCTTCCAGTAGTCCTCCCAGCCGTCGTCGCCGTACTCGGCGGCGGTGCCGAGCAGGAAACCGAGGCCGGGCGAGGAGGTGGCGGCGTTCTCGACGACGAGGAGGTCCTTGTACGCCGGCTTCGCCAGGTCGTCGAAGGTCTTCGGCGGGGTCAGCTTCTTCTGCTCGAACCACGCCTTGTCGTAGTTGACGCAGATGTCGCCGGTGTCGACGGGGGTGACCCGGTGCTGGTCCTCGTCGACCCGGTACTCGGGCCTGATCCGGTCGGACCCCTTGGCCTCGTAGGACTGGAACAGCCCGTTGTCGAGGGCGCGGGAGAGCAGGGTGTTGTCGACGCCGAAGAAGACGTCGCCCTGGGGGTTGTCCTTGGTCAGGATCGCCTTGTTCACGGCCTGGCCGGCGTCGCCGTCCTCGAGGACCTTGAGCTTGTAGCCGGACTGCTTCTCGAAGGCGGCGACGACGTCCTCGGACACGGCCCACGAGTTGTGACTGACGAGGGTCACGGTCCTGGAGCCGCCGGTGCCGCCGCTGTCGTCCCCGCCGGACGACCCGCAGGCGGACAGCGTGACGAGCCCCAGCCCGACGGCCAGGACCGTGGCCTTCTTGGTGATGCCCACTTGATTCCTCCTGGAGTGACCAGGAAGAGACGCGGCCCTGCCCGGAACCCCTGGGCGGGGTGCCGGGCAGGGCGCAACAGCTCGAGTGATGACCGATCTCCCTACCCAGAATGACCTGGGCCAGGTTCGGAGGGTCTGCGGCCGGTGCCGCACTCTCAGCGCTGTGGCGCTCCCCTGTCGGAATATGCAGATGTGTTGACGCCGGTCAGACTACCGCTCGGTGGCGGCGAGCTGACCACACGCCCCGTCGATCTCCTGCCCACGGGTGTCCCGGATCGTGACCGGCACACCGTGCGCGGCGATCGCCTCGACGAACGCCTTCTCGTCCTCGGGCCGCGACGCCGTCCACTTGGACCCGGGCGTCGGGTTGAGCGGGATGAGGTTGACGTGCACGGGACGCCCCTTGAGCAGCCGCCCCAGCCGGTCACCGCGCCACGCCTGGTCGTTGATGTCCCGGATCAGCGCGTACTCGATGGACAGCCGGCGCCCGGACTTCGCCGCGTACTCGAACCCGGCGTCGAGCACCTCGCGCACCTTCCACCGCGTGTTCACGGGGACGAGGGTGTCGCGCAGCTCGTCGTCGGGGGCGTGCAGCGAGATCGCCAGCCGGCACTTGAAGCCCTCGTCGGAGAACCGGTGAATGGCCGGGACCAGCCCCACCGTGGACACGGTGATCCCGCGCTGCGACAACCCCAGCCCGTCCGGCTCGGGGTCGGTGAGCCGGCGGACGGCGCCGACGACGCGGTTGTAGTTGGCGAGGGGCTCGCCCATGCCCATGAACACGATGTTGCTGAGCCGCGCGGGCCCGCCGGGGACCTCGCCGTCCCGCAGCGCCCGCATGCCGTCCACGATCTGGTGGACGATCTCGGCGGTGGACAGATTCCGGTCCAGACCCGCCTGCCCGGTCGCGCAGAACGGACAGTTCATGCCGCACCCGGCCTGCGAGCTGATGCACATGGTGACCCGGTCCGGGTACCGCATCAGCACGGACTCGACGAGCGTCCCGTCGAACAGCTTCCACAGCGTCTTGCGGGTCGTCCCCTGGTCGGTCGACAGATGCCGCACGACGCTCATCAGCTCGGGAAGCAGGGCCTCGCGCAGCTTCCCGCGCGAGCCGGCGGGGATGTCGGTCCACTGCTCCGGATCGTGCGCGTACCGCGCGAAGTAGTGCTGCGAGAGCTGCTTGGCACGGAACGGCTTCTCACCGACCGCGGCAACCGCTTCCTTGCGCTCGGCAGGCGTGAGATCGGCAAGATGCCGCGGCGGCTTCTTGGCTCCGCGCGGCGCGACGAATGTAAGTTCTCCGGGCTTAGGCATGGCTGTACCAGTGTCGCAGATCCAGATGGGTGACCTGCGGGTGTCGGCTGCCACACCTGTCGGTGGTGGTCGTCGTTGGTCGCCCTTGAGCGGCCTCGGACGGCCCAGAGACGGCCCAACCTGCCTGTAGGTCGCCAGGTGAGCCTGGGTTCCGGCTGGCCGACGCGAGCGGGGTGAGTCGGGGACCGTGATGCGGTGAAACCGTGTCCCAGCCCACCGTCCGTTCGGCATGATCAGTCGCGTATGGGTCGGCCCTGAGGAACACCTCGCTCCGGGACCGCCGAAGAACATCACCGACAGTGGGGATTCAAGATGGCCCACAAGAAGCGTCGCAATTTCAGGCACGTAATGGAAGATGATTCTGGCGCACTATTGCGCTCCACGCTACCGCGGGAGTGGGTGCTTCACGAATACGCACCCGATTACGGCATTGACGGCACCGTGGAGATTTTCGAGCCCGTAGGCGATGATGGCGAGAGTTTCGAGACTCTGGGTGAACACATCTTCTTCCAGTTGAAATCAATCAATAAGAGCAACATTGCGACCAAGGTGGCGGTTCAACGCTCTAACCCATTGCTAGGTCGAGAGATGCTGTCCAGCAGGAAGGAAGGAGATGAACCATGGGCGGTGCGGTTCGATGCAATCACCTATGACATGGAAGTCGATGAACTGCTCACAGTCGAGGCCATGGGCGCTAGCGTTGCAGTCGTCCTATTTCTGGTCCCCCTGGATCGCAACGAGGTATACGTCGTCAACCTGACTGACTACATCGATAGAGTTCTCAATTTCGATGACCCAGAATGGCGAAGCAGAGGGACTAAGCGGATGTACATCCCGCTAGTCAATAGAGTTCCAACTCCTCCCGCTATGGCACTTCTCAGGCAGTACGGGAAGAGGGCCAAACTTATGCACCTATTCAACATGGCAACCTACCAGTACACTGCCATCTCTGAATGGTTCGACGACAGAGAGGATATAATTAATACCCTAGCGAGTCGCTTTTGTGATCGCTTGCTCGCTCTCGATGTTTGGAATGAGGACAGTTGGTCAATATTGCAGCACTATCATGACATTCTCGTCGGCTATAGAGACTTTTTTGCCGGGGACGAGTCTGCAATCAATCGAATTGGCTGGAAAAACTTCGACAACTCCTCCAATGAGACGCTCGATATGTACACGAAGATTCGCTTCACCTGGCAAGGTCTCAAATCTCTAGGACTCTCGTACGAGGACCTGGTGCGCGAGTGGGGTCTTCCCACTTACAATGGCATAAGGCACCTAGCTCTGCATGAGCTCGGTCCTGAATATAGCGAACTAGTTGAACACCTGCCTAATTATAAAGGGTGAGCCACTCCATAACCGCCGGGAGTGATACCTGAGGTTGGTGGAGTCTTAATGGTCGAGTCAAGGGCCTCTGATGGGCCGCTGGGTGCTGTCAGGCGTCGGTGTCGGCGGCCTCTTCGAGCAGGTCCATGGCGCTGTTGTGGAAGCGGCGCTCGACGTCCCGGCATGGGGCGTTGAGGAAGGCTCGTTGGGCTTCGGCAAGATCGCAGTTCAGCAGGCCCATGTTCACGAATACGGCTTCCAC
>NZ_JBHRWL010000004.1:290949-548719 GCF_042647945.1 Streptomyces lusitanus | reverse complement strand
GGGACCCTGTGGGAGAGTAGGACGCCGCCGAACAATTCTTGAAGAGAAAGCCCCCGTGCCATTCGGCACGGGGGCTTTCTGCGTTTACGGGCGCCCCGACACCCCGCCCTCACAACCGCCCCGCCGACTTCAGCGCCAGATATGCGTCCGCCAGCGCCGGCGCCAGTTCGTCCGGTGTCGCGTCCACGACCGTCACCCCGTGGCGGCGGAGCTGTTCGGCCGTACGGTCGCGCTCCGTCTGGGCCTGTGCGGCCGCCGCGGCCTCGTACACCGCGTCGACGTCCCCACGGCCCCGCGCCATGGACGCGATGTGCGGGTCGGCCACCGAGGCGAGCAGGACTGTGTGGCGCTGCGTCAGCCGGCTCAGGACGGGCAGCAGGCCCTCCTCCACCGGCGTCGCGTCCAGCGTCGTCAGAAGCACGATCAGGGAGCGGCGCGTGGCCGTGCGGAGCGCTGCCGCCGACAGGCCGCGCGCGTCCGTCTCCACCAGCTCGGGTTCCAGCGTGGCCAGGGCGTTCACCAGCGACGGCAGGACGTCGCTGGCCGCGCGGCCCTTGACCAGGGCGCGTACCCGGCGGTCGTAGGCCAGCAGGTCGACGCGGTCGCCGGCGCGGGAGGCCAGGGCGGCGAGGAGCAGGGCCGCGTCCATGGAGGCGTCCAGGCGCGGTGCGTCGCCGACCCGGCCGGCGGAGGTGCGGCCGGTGTCCAGGACGAGCAGGATGTGGCGGTCGCGCTCCGGGCGCCAGGTGCGTACCGCGACCTCCGACTGGCGGGCGGTGGCGCGCCAGTCGATGGAGCGGGTGTCGTCGCCGGGGACGTAGGCGCGGAGGCTGTCGAACTCGGTGCCCTCGCCGCGGGTGAGGACGCTGGTGCGGCCGTCCATCTCGCGCAGGCGGGCCAGCTTGGAGGGCAGGTGCTTGCGGCTGGTGAAGGGCGGCAGGACGCGGACCGTCCACAGGACCTTGTGGGCGCCCTGGCGGGTGAACAGCCCCAGGGGGCCGTAGGAGCGGACGGTGACGCGGTCCGCCTGGCGGTCGCCGCGGCGGGTGGGGCGCAGGCGTGTCGTGACGCGGCGGCGTTCGCCCGGGGGGATGGTCAGCCGGTGCCGGGACGCCTCCGTCTCCGTGCCGGGCGTCCAGCTGCTCGGCGGCCAGGCGTCGCGGACGCGGGCGCGCAGCGGGCGGCGGGAGGGGTTGGTGACCGTCAGGGTGACGTCGGCGGTGTCGCCGAGGCGTACGGAGGTGTCGCCGGAGCGGGTCAGGCCCAGGGTGCGGACGGGGGCGGCGAGGGCGTAGTCGCAGGCGCAGGCCACGGCCAGCGGGGCGTTGACGGCGAGGAGGCTCGTCCAGCCGGGGTCCCAGATGCCGACGGGGAGGGAGCCGAGGGCCGCGAGGAGGGCGGCGCGTCCGGTGGGCGCCATCAGCGGGGGACGGGGACGTGGGAGAGGACCGCGGTGATGACCGAGTCGGCCGTCACGCCCTCCATCTCGGCCTCCGGGCGCAGCTGTATGCGATGGCGGAGCGTGGGCAGGGCGAGGGCCTTCACGTCGTCGGGGATGACGTAGTCGCGGCCGGTCAGCCAGGCCCAGGCGCGGGCGGTCGCGAGCAGCGCGGTGGCGCCTCGGGGGGAGACGCCGAGGGTGAGGGAGGGCGACTCGCGGGTGGCGCGGCAGATGTCGACGACGTAGGCGGTGATCTCGGGGGAGACCGTGGTGGCGGCGACGGCGGTGCGGGCGGCCTCCAGGTCGGCGGCGGTCGCGACGGGGCGTACGCCGGCGGCCCGCAGGTCGCGCGGGTCGAAGCCCTGGGCGTGCCGGGTGAGGACGTCGATCTCGTCCTGGCGGGACGGCAGAGGGATCGTCAGCTTGAGCAGGAAGCGGTCGAGTTGCGCCTCGGGCAGGGGGTAGGTGCCCTCGTACTCGACGGGGTTCTGGGTCGCGGCGACCAGGAACGGGTCGGGGAGGGCGCGCGGGGTGCCGTCGACGGTGACTTGGCGTTCCTCCATGGCCTCCAGCAGGGACGACTGGGTCTTCGGGGGCGTGCGGTTGATCTCGTCCGCGAGGAGGAGGTTCGTGAAGACCGGGCCGGGCTGGAAGGAGAACTCGGCGGTGCGGGCGTCGTAGACCAGGGAGCCGGTGACGTCGCTCGGCATCAGGTCGGGGGTGAACTGGACGCGCTTGGTGTCGAGTTCGAGCGCGGCGGCGAGGGAGCGGATCAGGAGGGTCTTGGCGACGCCGGGGACCCCTTCGAGGAGGACGTGGCCGCGGCAGAGCAGGGCGACGACGAGGCCGGTGACGGCGGGGTCCTGGCCGACCACGGCCTTGGCGATCTCCGCGCGCAGGGCCTCCAGGGCGGCCCGGGCGGCGGCCGGGTCGCCGGTGGGCGCGGCGTTGTCGGTGGTCGGGTCCATCATGGACGGCGTACCTGCCTTTCGAGGGCGTCGAGTTGGTCGGCGAGCCGGATCAGAGCCGCGTCGTCGCCGGGGGGCGGGCCGAAGAGGAGCGTGTGCGGGGGCGGTCCGTCGCCGTCGAGGCGGGCGGACAGCGCGGGGAGCAGGGCCTCGGGTGTGTGTGCCTGGGTGCCGGGGACGCCGACGAGGGGGGCGAGGCGGGTGCGGGTGGCGGAGCGCAGGGCGAGGGCGGCGCGGTCGCGGGCGTCGGCCTTGCGGTAGAGGCGGGCGCGCCCTTCGGCGGTCTCGGAGGCGCGGATCGCCACGGGGAGCTTCTCCGGGACGAGGGGGCCGAGCCGGCGTGCACGCCACGCGGCGGCCAGGGCGGCGGCGACGAACAGCTGGAGGGCGCCCCAGAGCCAGCCGGAGGGCAGCAGGTCGAAGAAGCTCCTCTCGTCCTCGGTGCCCGCGGCGTCGGCGGGCGTGGGGAGGTACCAGACGAGGTGAGGGCGGGAGCCGAGGAGCTGGAGCGCCAGGGAGGCGTTGCCGTGCTCGTCCAGGCGGTCGTTGAGGAGGATGTCGGGGGCGCCGATGAGGACGGTGTCGCCGGTGCCGGAGGGGGCGGGGACGCGCAGCAGGGTGGCCAGGCGGTGGCTGTGGTAGCACTCGTCGGCGTCGGGGTGCGCGGAGGAGTAGCGGATGCCGCCGGTGTCGGCGTCGCCCGCGCGCCGGGCGGCGGGGAGGTCGCAGCCCGGTTCGAGGGTGGAGTCGAGGCTGTTGGCCGGGTCGGCCGTGACGCCGGGGGCGAGGCGTTCCACGGAGGCGATGCCGGAGGCGACCAGGACGGTGCGGCCGCCGGAGTCCTCGGTGGCCGCGCGCAGCCGCGTCTGCTGGCGGGGTGTCAGCAGGTCGGGCACGGCGACCAGGAGGGTGGTGTCGGGGCCGGCCGCTTCGGCGGCCTCGTCGAGGGTGGTGACCACGCGGGTGTCGACGCCGCGGTCGGCGAGCAGTTCGACGACGGCGCGGCTGCCGGAGGGGTCGGCGGAGCGCGGGTCGAGGTGGCCGTGCCGGGCGTCGGAGCGGACCACGGCGATGGCGACGGCCGCGACGACGAGCAGTACCAGCGCGAGGGCGACGCCCCGGGAGCGGGTCCACACCTGACGGGCGGTCGGGGAGGCCGAGGTGGCCGGGGAGGTGACCTCGGTCGTCATCCGGCGGCTCCCCGTCGGGCGTCGGGATCCGTGCCGCGGGCGCCGCTGCCGGCGAGGGCCGGCCTGGTGCGCTCCAGGTCGCCGTCGAGGGCGGCGAGCCGCCGGTAGGTGTCCTCGGTGGCGCTGCGGCCGCCGTACGTGACGTCGTCGAAGTCGCGGGCGGCGGTGCGCAGCCGGTCGGTGTGGGCGGGCAGGGGGCGGCCGGCCTCGGCGGCGGCCTCGTCGGCGGTGCGGCCGGGGCGGGGGTCAAGGAGGGCGCGTTCCTCCAGGGCGCGGACGACGGCCCGCATGCGTTCCTGGACGGCCTGGTTCCAGTGGCCCTGGGCGGCGTGCGCCTCGGCGGCTGCGCGGTGCTCGGCGGCGCTGCGGGGGCGGTCGTCGAACAGGGCGGGTGCGGAGGCCGGGCGGCGGCGCGGGGTGCCGAGGCGCCACCACAGGGCGGCGACGACGGCGAGCGCTGCGACGATGACGACGACCAGGCCGAGCGCGCCGCCGGGTGTCGCCGTGGACGCGGCGCTGAACAGTTCGCCGACCCAGTCCCAGAAGGCGTCCAGCGCCCGCTGAAGCCGGCTGGGGTCGTTCTCGTGGTACATCCGCTTCGACAGTTCCCGCCGGGCCGCCTCCCGC
Organism: Streptomyces lusitanus; assembly: GCF_042647945.1. Lineage (NCBI taxonomy): Bacteria > Bacillati > Actinomycetota > Actinomycetes > Kitasatosporales > Streptomycetaceae > Streptomyces > Streptomyces lusitanus. The sequence goes on along the minus strand of NZ_JBHRWL010000004.1, from coordinate 544,493 downwards.
GCGGGGTCGCGCGGGAGGGTGACGGGCGGTTCGTCGTCGCCGCGCGCCAGCAGGCGTACGGCGGTGTCGGCGGCCGTGGGCAGGGCCCGTACGGCCTGGAGAACTCCCCCCGTGACGGTCACCGCATCAGCTCCGGCCGGTGCCGTCGGCGCCCTGGACGCCCGCGGCGCGCGCCAGTTCGAGGTCGAGGGCCTCGCGGCGGATGCGCTGGTCGATGTAGAGGAGCACGGTGACGCCGGCGGTGATCGGGAACGTGATCATGGAGCCGAGCACCGAGCCGATGCCGCTGATGATCAGGAACGTCCAGCCGATGTCCCCGCCGGTGGTGCTCACGAAGCCGGTGACGCCGTCGCCGCTGAACGCGGCGGCGAGGAACGTGAAGGGGATGACGATGATCGCCGCGACGACGTAGGCGATGATCGCGGCCAGCAGCTGGATGCCGAAGACCCGCCACCAGGAGCCGCGCACCAGCCGGGCGGAGCGGCGCATCGCCGTGACGATGCCCTGCTTCTCCAGCATCAGCGCGGGGGAGGCCAGCGAGAAGCGGACCAGGAGCCAGGCGGCGAACACGGCGGCGGCGAGGAGGCCGAGCAGGGTCAGCCCGAAGCCCACCTCGGCGCCGGCCGAGACGCTGACGAGGATGCCGGGCAGCGCGCCGACGGCGGCGATGCCCACCGCGATGAGTCCCAGCAGGAGGATCAGGCCGAACAGCTTGAGGATCCGGGGGCGGGCGTCGCGCCAGGCCTCGCCGGTGGTCACCGGCCGGCCGAGCACGGCACGGCTGGTGACGGTGGTGAGCAGGGCGGTCGCCGCGACCGTGCCGATCAGGGTGATGCCGTAGAGGACGGCGGAGCTGAGCAGCAGGTCGCCCATGACGTCGGTGAGTTCGCCGAGCGTGGCGCTCGGGTCGTCGAGCACCTCGGTGTTGGCGTCGTCCAGGACGAAGCCCTGGATCAGCACGGCGACGATCTCGGTGAGGACGGCGAGGGCCAGCGAGATGCCGAGGACGGTGCGCCAGTGGGTGCGCATGGTCGACACGGCGCCGTCGAGGAGCTCGCCGACGCCGAGCGGGCGCAGCGGGATGACGCCGGGCTTCGCGGCGGGCGGGGGGCCTCCCCAGCCGCTGCCCCAGCCTCCCCAGGCGCCCTGGCCGCCGGGTCCGCCGGGGGGCGGGGCGCCCCAGCCGGGGCCGGGGGGCGGCGGAGGGGCCTGACCGGGGCCGCCCGCGCCGGGGCCGCCCGCGCCGGGTGTGCCGGTGGGCGCGGACCACTGGCCGGCCGGGGGCTGGTCCTTGGACCACTTCACGCCCGGCTCCCGCGGGGCGTCACCCGACTGCCGCGGCCGGTCGGCGGACTCGTCGGGCCCGGGGCGGCCGTCGGACCCGGCGGGCCCGGACGCGCCCGGTTCCCGCCCGTCGGACGGGGCGGATCCGGGCGAGGCCCAGCCCGGAGTGTCGTTCATCGTCGCTCCTTCACGGTGCCCGGCCGCGGTCGCGGTGGCAGCTTGGACGCCATCGTGCCATGCGGTGCTCGCCCGCGGACCGGCCGAGGTCGGGGCAGCTCGCCTTCTGTTGTCGGCGTGACAGGGGGCAGACTGGCGGCATGGCTGATCAGTACGCGCACAGCGGTGACGACAAGCGGCCGACCGGGATGCCGGCACTGCGCTGGGAGGAACCTCCCGAAGGCCCGGTGCTGGTCCTGCTCGACCAGACGCGGCTCCCGGCCGAGGAGGTCGAGCTGGTCTGCACGGACGCGCCCGCGCTGGTGGAGGCGATCCGGTCGCTCGCCGTGCGCGGCGCCCCCCTGCTGGGCATCGCGGGCGCGTACGGCGTCGCGCTCGCGGCCGTGCGGGGCTACGACGTGGACGACGCGGCGGCGGCCCTGGAGGGCGCCCGGCCCACGGCGGTGAACCTGGCGGTCGGGGTGCGGCGGGCGCACTCGGCGTACCGGGCGGTGCTGGACGGGGGCGGAGACCCCCGGCAGGCGGCCGGGGCGGCGCTGGCCGCCGCGCGCACGCTGCACCGGGAGGACGCCGAGGCCAGCGCCACGATGGCGCGGCACGGGCTGGCGCTCCTGGACGAGCTGCTGCCCGGCGGCGGGCACCGGATCCTCACGCACTGCAACACCGGTTCGCTGGTGTCGGGCGGCGAGGGGACGGCGTTCGCGGTGGCGCTGGCGGCGCACCGGGCGGGACGGCTGCGGCGCCTGTGGGTGGACGAAACGCGTCCGTTGCTGCAAGGTGCTCGCCTGACGGCGTACGAGGCGGCCCGCAGCGGCATGGCGTACACCCTGCTCACCGACAACGCGGCGGGATCGCTGTTCGCGGCGGGCGAGGTGGACGCGGTGCTGATCGGCGCGGACCGCATCGCGGCCGACGGTTCGGTGGCGAACAAGGTGGGGAGCTATCCGCTCGCGGTGCTCGCGCGGTACCACCATGTGCCGTTCATCGTGGTCGCCCCGGTGACGACGGTGGACCCCCGGACGCCGGACGGGGCGTCCATCGAGGTGGAGCAGCGCCCCGGCCATGAGGTGACGGAGATCACGGCGCCGCAGGTGCCGGTGGCCGGAGCGGAGGCGGGAGGCGGCATTCCGGTGGCCCCGTTGGGGACGACCGCGTACAACCCGGCGTTCGACGTGACACCGCCGGAGCTGGTGACGGCCGTCGTCACCGAAGAGGGCGTCGTATCGCCCGTGACCACCGAGGCTCTGGCCGCCCTGTGTGCCAGGTCACGCCAGGTAACGATTAGCTAATGGGATGATGTCGTTTATGAAGGGACGAGTCCTTGTCGTCGACGACGACAGCGCACTGGCCGAGATGCTCGGCATCGTGCTGCGCGGTGAAGGTTTTGAGCCGTCTTTCGTAGCCGACGGCGACAAGGCGCTGGCCGCCTTCCGTGAGACCAAGCCGGATCTGGTCCTGCTGGACCTGATGCTCCCCGGCCGCGACGGCATCGAGGTGTGCCGCCTGATCAGGGCGGAGTCCGGGGTGCCGATCGTGATGCTCACGGCGAAGAGCGACACCGTCGACGTGGTGGTGGGCCTGGAGTCCGGGGCCGACGACTACATCGTCAAGCCGTTCAAGCCGAAGGAGCTGGTCGCCCGGATCCGGGCGCGGCTGCGCAGGTCCGAGGAGCCGGCTCCGGAGCAGCTCGCCATCGGCGACCTGGTGATCGACGTGGCCGGTCACTCCGTGAAGCGGGACGGGCAGTCCATCGCCCTCACCCCGCTGGAGTTCGACCTGCTGGTCGCCCTCGCCCGCAAGCCGTGGCAGGTGTTCACGCGTGAGGTGCTGCTCGAGCAGGTCTGGGGCTACCGCCACGCGGCGGACACCCGCCTGGTCAACGTCCATGTGCAGCGGCTGCGCTCCAAGGTCGAGAAGGACCCGGAGAAGCCCGAGATCGTGGTGACCGTCCGTGGTGTCGGATACAAGGCAGGACCCAGCTGACATGTCCGGTGACAGTGCCGCTTCGGCGCCCGGCCGGTCCGGGGGCCGTCCGGGGCGGCCTGTCGGCCGGGGGACGGCCGCCACCCGCTGGCGCCACCTCTTCGACGGCGATCTGCTCCAGGGCGGCGTCCAGGGCAGCCCGGTCGTCCGGCTCGTCATGCGCTGGGTGCGGCGTCCGCTGCTGCCCGTCATGCGGCTGTGGCGGCGCAACATCCAGCTCAAGGTCGTCGTCACGACGCTGCTGATGTCGCTGGGCGTCGTCCTGCTGCTCGGCTTCGTCGTCATCGGGCAGGTGCGCAACGGCCTGCTGGACGCCAAGGTGAACGCGTCGCAGAGCCAGGCCACGGGCGGTTTCGCCGTGGCCAAGCAGCAGGCCGAGCAGGCCGTGAGCGTCACCGGCGAGGAGGGCACCGCACCGGACGGCCGCCCCTCGCAGAGCGTCATCCAGTGGATGAGCGACCTCGTCGCCTCGCTGTCCAGCGGCGGCCAGGGCGCCTTCGACGTGGTGACCCTGCCCTCCGGCGGCGACAGCGGCAGCGGGCGCGGACCGCGCGCCTCCGGCGAGGTCAACCCGACCGCCAGCGTCCCCGCGGCGCTGCGCGAGCGGATCGACACCAGCACGTCGGCCGCGCAGAGCTACACGCGCATCGTCTACGCCACCGACAAGGAGTCCCAGCCGGCCCTCGTCATCGGCAAGCAGGTCAACGACCCCAACGGCGACCCGTACCAGCTGTACTACCTCTTCCCGCTCACTCAGGAGGAGAAGTCGCTGAGCCTGGTCAAGGGCACCCTGGCGACCGCCGGGCTGTTCGTGGTCGTGCTGCTCGGGGCGATCGCCTGGCTCGTGGTGCGGCAGGTGGTCACGCCGGTGCGGATGGCCGCCGGGATCGCCGAACGGCTGTCCGCGGGGCGGCTCCAGGAACGCATGAAGGTCACCGGCGAAGACGACATCGCCCGGCTCGGCGAGGCCTTCAACAAGATGGCGCAGAACCTCCAGCTCAAGATCAGCCAGCTCGAGGACCTGTCCCGGATGCAGCGCCGGTTCGTGTCGGACGTGTCGCACGAGCTGCGTACCCCGCTGACCACCGTGCGGATGGCCGCGGACGTCATCCACGAGGCGCGCGAGGACTTCGACCCGGTGACCGCGCGTTCCGCCGAACTGCTCGCCGACCAGCTCGACCGGTTCGAGTCGCTGCTCGCGGACCTGCTGGAGATCAGCCGCTTCGACGCGGGCGCGGCCGCCCTGGAGGCGGAGCCGATCGACCTGCGCGAGGTGGTGCGGCGCGTGGTCAGCGGCGCGGAGCCGCTCGCCGAGCGCAAGGGCACCACGATCAAGATCGTCGGCGACCAGCAGCCCGTGGTCGCCGAGGCCGACGCGCGGCGCGTGGAGCGGGTGCTGCGCAACCTGGTCGTCAACGCCGTCGAGCACGGCGAGGGCAGGGACGTCGTCGTCAAGCTGGCCGCGGCCGGGGGAGCCGTGGCGGTCGCGGTGCGCGACTACGGCGTCGGGCTCAAGCCCGGCGAGGCCACGCGCGTGTTCAGCCGCTTCTGGCGGGCCGACCCGGCCCGCGCCCGCACCACCGGCGGTACGGGCCTGGGGCTGTCCATCGCCCTGGAGGACGCGCGGCTGCACGGCGGCTGGCTCCAGGCGTGGGGCGAGCCCGGCGGCGGCTCACAGTTCCGGCTGACGCTGCCCAGGACGGCGGACGAGCCGCTGCGCGGGTCGCCGATACCCCTGGAGCCCAGGGACTCGCGGCGCAACCGCGGCCTCGACGACGCGGGGCTGCCCCGCGGCGGCGACGGCGAGAAGCGCGCCACGGTGCCGGTACGGCAGCCGGGCGCCGACGAACCGGCGCGGTCCGCCCGCGACCCGCTGGGCCGCGGGCCCGCCGCCCCGGCGCCCACGGCCGACCCCACCGCCCTGCCCGGCAACGGCGCGCGCGTGGTGGCCCGCTCGGGCAGCACACGGATGGCGTCGGGTGCGGCGCCCGGCGGGAACGGCGGGACGGACGAGGGCGCCTCCGCGGACGCGGACCGGCCGGCGGCCGGCAGGGACGGGGACGAGGACGGCGCACCGCGCGGTGCGGAGAAGGACGGGGAGGCCACGCGTGGGCGGTGAGCGTGTGAGGCGCGGGCGGGGGACACCGGCCAGGACGATGGCGTACGCCGCCTGCGCGGCGGTCCTGCTGGCCGGGTGCGCCTCGATGCCGGACAGCGGCGACCTGCGCGGGGTGGAGTCCACACCGCGCCAGGACACCCAGGTGCGCGTGTACGCCATGCCGCCGAGCGAGGACGCCACCCCCACCCAGATCGTCCAGGGCTTCCTGGAGGCGCTGACCAGCGACGACGCCGACTACAAGACCGCCCGCCAGTACCTGACCCCCGAGGCGTCGAAGTACTGGCGTCCGGAGCAGTCCACCACCGTGCTCTCCGACGGGCCCGGCGCCCGCGCCGACCGGGAGATCCGGGAGGACAGCACCGCCCTGACGTACACGCTGACCGGCACCAAGTTCGCGACCGTGGACGCGCAGCAGGCGTACGCGCCCTCCTCCGGCCACTACAGCGAGCTGGTGCGGCTGGTGAAGGACGACAAGAGCGGCCAGTGGCGCATCGACGCGGTGCCGCAGGGCGTCGTCATGGGCAAGTCGGACTTCCAGCGCAACTACACGTCGTTCAACAAGTACTACTTCGCCTCGAACGTGAACGTGAACGGGTCGTCGCTGCCGATGGCGGTCGCCGACCCCGTGTACGTGCGCCGGCACGTCGACCCCACGACGCGGCTGGTGCGCTCGCTGGTCTCCGGGCCGACGAGCTGGCTCGACCCCGTCGTCCGGTCGAGCTTCCCGACCGGCACCCAGCTGCGCAAGGGCGCGGGCCCGCTCACCCCGGACGACCGGGGCGTACTCACCGTGCCGCTCAACGACCGGGCCTCCGAGGTCGGCACCGGCCGCTGCGAGGAGATGGCCGCCCAGCTGCTGTTCACCCTGCGCGGCCTCAGCCCCGCGGTGGAGGAGGTCGAACTGCGGGCCGACGGCGGGCAGTTGTGCTCGCTCACCCAGGACGGCGCCGAGACCGTGGCCACCCGGGGCGCGCTCAACCAGCCGGACTACCTGTACTTCCTCGACGGAGAGCAGAAGCTCGTCCGGATCGCCGCCGGCAGCCCCGGCGGGGACGCCGAGCCGGTGCCCGGCGCGCTGGGACAGGGCGAGCAGAGGCTGCGCTCGGTGGCGGTCGCGCGGGACGAGCGCACGGCGGCCGGCGTCGGGGTGAACGGCCAGTCGCTGTTCGTCTCCGCGCTGGCGCAGGGCGCCACCCTCGGCGAGCCGGTGCTGCGCAGCCAGGGCGCGACCGAGCAGGACCGGCTGACCCCGCCGAGCTGGGACGCCCAGGGCGGCCTGTGGGTCGCCGACCGTAACCCCGCCCGCCCCGGCCTCTATCTGCTGGAGCAGGGCGCGGGCCATCCGATCCAGGTGCGCACGCCGGGTCTCGAGGGCCGCATCCAGGCGGTCCGGGTGGCCGCCGACGGGGTGCGCATCGCCCTCGTCGTGGAGAAGGGCGACCAGCGGTCGCTGCTCATCGGGCGGATCGAGCGCAGCGGCCCGGACGAGGCCGGGTCGAGCGAGCGGCCCACGGTCACCGTGGTGGAGCTGCGGTCGGCGACGCCCGAGCTGGAGCAGGTCACCGCCATGTCGTGGGCCGGGGACAGCAGGCTCGTGGTCGTCGGCCGGGAGCACGGCGGCGTGGAGCAGATGAAGTACGTCGAGGTCGACGGCTCCACCCCGGACGTGCCGCCGCCCGCCGCGCTGACCGGCGTGAAGGCGCTCACCGCCGCCGGCGACGAGACCGCGCCGCTGGTGGCCTACTCGGTGGACGGCATCGTCCGGCTGCCGTCGGGGGCGCAGTGGCAGAAGGTGACGGGGGGGACGGCGCCGGTCTATCCGGGGTGAGGGGAGACCCACCGAGCGTGCTCGCACGGCCGAGCGTGCTCGCACGGCCGTTTCCCGCTCCGGTGTTCGAGCGGTTCCGGGGCTGGTCACACGGTTGTCCACAGGGGTGGCCGGGTGGCCGGGGCGTTGGCACAGTGAGCCCATGCGGAGCTGGTGGCGGGACCTGACCGACCTGGTGCTCCCGGCCGAGTGCGGCGGGTGCGGCAGGCCCGGCGCCGTGCTCTGCGCCCGGTGCCGCGCGGCGCTGGGCGGCGGGGCGCCGTGCCGGGTGAGGCCGGCGCCCGAGCCTCGCGGACTGCCGCCCGTGCACGCGGCCGCCCCTTACGACGGCGAGGTGCGCGCCGCGCTGCTCGCCCACAAGGAGCGCGGCGCCCTGGCCCTCGCCCGGCCGCTGGGCGAGGCCCTGGCGGGCGCGGTACGGGCGGGACTGCGGGCTCCGGGGGCGCGCGGGCGGCCCGGGCGCGGTGCCGACGCGGGCGCGGCGTCGAGCGGCCCGGTGCTGCTCGTCCCCGTACCGTCCGCCCGGCGGGCCGTGCGGGCGCGTGGGCACGACCCGACGCGGCGGATCGCGTACGCGGCGGCGGGTGAGCTGCGGCGGACAGGGGTACCCGCCGCAGTACTCGCCGCGCTGCGGCAACGGCGGCCGGTGGCCGACCAGTCGGGACTCGGCTCGAGGCAGCGGCTGGCCAATGTCGCGGGCGCCCTCGGGGTGGCACCGGGCTGCGTGCGGCTGCTGCGCCGGGGCCGGGTCGTGCTGGTCGACGACCTCATGACGACCGGGGCGACCCTCGCCGAGGCGGCGCGCGCGGTTCTGGCCGCGCAAGGGCTGCCGCAAGGGCCGTGCGGCCCGGAAACGGAATCTGTCGAAAGGGGCCGGACGGCATCGAGCAAATCGCGGCCCGCGTTCGTGTACCTGGGTGAGACATGGGAAGGGTCAGGGCAACGGCGGACACCGCCGCCGGCAGGGAGCGGAGCGGACCGGCAGTGCGGCCGGCCGTCGAGGGAGGCGTACGGGAAATACGCCGGCGGGGCGCCGGACCTGGTGTGCGCGGCCGTCGTGGCGGCGTCGCCGAATGCGTTCGGAATACACCGAAACTGACGGAGAACTTACGTCGTTGCAGGTAATCAGAGGGTTAATTCCCCTGAATGGAGGTACGTCGCGGTAGAGGGTGACGCCATCCCTCCGTGCGAGATATGTTCGGTTGTGAGGGAAAGCCGCAGGCCACACCCCTCTGATCGGAATGCGGTGGTGCGGGCTTTTCGACATCACCCGTGCCGGTGGACTGGAGATCTCGCTCGTGGGGGAGGAGGTGGACGTCACCGAGTCCGAGGCTCCGGGCGACACCGGAGCCTGGTGCAAAAGGAGACACATCCGCAGCGAAGCGGAGTGATCCGGGAACGGAGTTCTGCGTGGACATCGTCGTCAAGGGCCGCAAGACCGAGGTGCCCGAGCGGTTCCGGAAGCACGTGGCCGAGAAGCTGAACCTGGAGAAGATCCAGAAGCTCGATGGCAAGGTGATGAGCCTGGACGTCGAGGTGTCCAAGGAGCCCAACCCCCGACAGGCCGACCGCTGTGACCGGGTGGAGATCACGCTCCGCTCCCGCGGTCCGGTGATCCGGGCGGAGGCGTCGGCGAGCGACCCGTACGCGGCGCTCGACCTGGCAGCGGAGAAGCTGGACGCCCGGCTGCGCAAGCAGCACGACAAGCGTTTCTCACGGCGCGGCGCGCGCAGGATCCCCGCCGCCGAGGTCCCCGACCACGTGCCCGGTGTGGCCACGCTCAACGGGTCCGGCGCGAACACCGCCCAGGAGCAGGAGCAGGCGGTCCCGACCAAGAAGATCGGCTCCCTGGAGGTCCAGGGCGACGGGCCGCTGGTGGTCCGCGAGAAGACCCACGTGGCCGCACCCATGACCCTCGACCAGGCGCTCTACGAGATGGAGTTGGTCGGGCACGACTTCTACCTCTTCGTCGACTCCGAGACCAAGGAGCCCAGCGTCGTCTACCGGCGCCACGCCTACGACTACGGCGTGATCCACCTCAGGACCGACACGATGGTCACCGAGAACCACTCCCCCGAGGCGGGCGGAACCCTCGGCGGCTGACCCGCCGGGCGACAGCACAGCAGGTGCCCCTGGTGCGCGTGTGCGCCCCCAGGGGCACCGGCGTGCCACCGCCCGGCGGCCGCACCGGCGCCCCGGTGACGGTGCGGCATGGAATCATGGCGGCAGCGGCTCAACAGGTGGGCCGTTGCCTTGGGTTGGCGATGGTCAGGACCACAGGCCACAGCCTTCAGGGGGAGGAACGCGATGGCGGACAGCTTCGGACCGATGCGGGACGAGGATGCCGACGACGGCGTCGTCGGCATGGGCCCGGACGCGGACACTCCGCGCAAGGAGCCGATCAGAGTCCTTGTGGTGGACGACCACGCGCTGTTCCGCCGGGGTCTGGAGATCGTGCTCGCCGCCGAGGAGGACATCCAGGTCGTCGGCGAGGCCGGGGACGGCGCCGAGGCCGTGGAGAAGGCGGCCGACCTGCTGCCCGACATCGTCCTGATGGACGTGCGGATGCCCAAGCGGGGCGGCATCGAGGCCTGCACCTCCATCAAGGAGGTCGCCCCCAGTGCCAAGATCATCATGCTGACGATCAGCGACGAGGAGGCCGACCTCTACGACGCCATCAAGGCGGGCGCGACCGGCTACCTCCTCAAGGAGATCTCCACCGACGAGGTGGCCACCGCCATCCGCGCCGTCGCCGACGGGCAGTCGCAGATCAGCCCCTCCATGGCGTCGAAGCTGCTCACCGAGTTCAAGTCGATGATCCAGCGCACCGACGAGCGCCGGCTCGTCCCCGCGCCCCGGCTGACGGACCGCGAGCTGGAGGTCCTCAAACTCGTCGCCACGGGGATGAACAACCGGGACATCGCCAAGGAGTTGTTCATCTCCGAGAACACCGTGAAGAACCACGTGCGCAACATCCTGGAGAAGCTCCAGCTGCACTCCCGGATGGAGGCCGTGGTCTACGCGATGCGGGAGAAGATCCTCGAGATCCGCTGACCTCGCGGCCTCGCGGACACCGCTGACCTCACGGACCCCGCCGACCTGGCGACCCGCGCAGGGCGCAGCGCTCAGGCGAGCAGCCGGGCCAGCTCCGCCGTGAGCGGCTCGCGCAGCTCCGGCGCGTCCACCCGCTCCACCCGGACGTCCGTGCAGTCCACCCAGCCCGCCGCCTCCACCAGCGCCTGCGCCACCTGCGGCACCGCCGTACGCCCGTCCAGCGTGACCTGCTTGGCGACCAGCGTGCGCCCCTCGCGGGCCGGGTCCACCCGGCCCACCAGACGCCCGCCCGCCAGCACCGGCATCGCGAAGTAGCCGTGGACCCGCTTGGGCTTGGGGACGTACGCCTCCAGGCGGTGGGTGAAGCCGAAGATCCGCTCCGTGCGCGCCCGCTCCCAGACCAGGGAGTCGAACGGGGACAGCAGCGTCGTGCGGTGCCGGCCGCGCGGCGGGGAGGCGAGGGCCTCCGGATCCGCCCAGGCGGGCTTGGACCAGCCCGCCACCGCCACCGGCACCAGCCCGGAGTCGGCGATCACCGCGTCGACCTGCTCGCCCTTCAGCCGGTGGTAGTCCGCGATGTCCGCGCGGGTGCCCACGCCCAGCGCGCGTCCGGCCAGCCCCACCAGCCGGCGCAGGCACTCCTCGTCCGTCGGCTCCTCCGCCAGCAGCGAGGCCGGCACGGCCCGCTCGGCCAGGTCGTAGACCCGCTTCCAGCCGCGCCGCTCCACGCACACCACCTCGCCGTACATCAGGGCGCGCTCCACGGCGACCTTGGTGCCGGACCAGTCCCACCACTCGCTGGTGCGCTTGGCGCCGCCCAACTCGGTGGCCGTCAGCGGACCTTCGACGCGCAGCTGCTTCACGACCTGGTCGTACACACCGTCGGGCAGCTCGTGGTTCCAGTGCGGGCGGGCGCGGTAGGCGCGGCGGCGGAAGGCGAAGTGCGGCCACTCCTCGACGGGGAGGATGCACGCCGCGTGCGACCAGTACTCGAACGTGTGCGCAGGGCGGTCGCCCTGCTTCCAGTACGCCTCCTCCACCGTCCGGCGGCCCACCGCGCCGAGTCGGGCGTACGGGATCAGCTCGTGCGAACGGGCGAGGACGGAGATGGTGTCGAGCTGCACCGCGCCGAGGTGACGCAGGACTCCGCGCACACCGGCGCGCCGGTCGGGGGCGCCGAGGAGTCCCTGGGCCCGCAGGGCGATGCGGCGGGCCTCGTCGGCCGAGAGTTCCGTGGTCGGACGCGGGAGGGTCGTCATACGTCCGCACCCTAGAGGGCGTCACTGACAACGGCGGGGGCGCGGGGCCTCAGTCCCGCGCGGGCACGTACGGGGTGGTGGAGGGAAGGCCCAGGTCGGAGGGGAGCAGGGAGCCGATCCAGCCGTCCCGCAGCACCCCCTTGTTGACGAGCGAGGCGCGCAGCACGCCCTCGACGGTGAAGCCGGCCCGCTCGGCGACCGCGCGGGAGGCCGTGTTGCCCACCTCGGCGCGCCACTCCACGCGGTCGATCGACATCCGGGTGAAGGCCCAGCGGCAGGCGGCCACGGTTGCCTCGGTGATGTAGCCGTTGCCGCGGTGCTCCTTGGCGCCCCAGAAGCCGATCTCGCCCGTCGCGAACGACCGCATGGTGATGCTGAGCATGCCCGTCAGCTCCCCGGCGGGCAGGAAGACGCCGAAGGTGAACATCGTGCCGTTCGCCCAGCCGTCCGGGGCGATCTGCTCCGTGAAGCCCCGCGCGTGCTCGGGGAGGTACGGCGAAGGGATCGTGGTCCAGCGCTGGATGTCCGGGTCCTGGCAGATCCGGTACACCGTGTCGGTGTCCTGCGGGCCGACGGTGCGCAGCAGCAGTCGGCCGGTGGTGAGGGTGACGGGTTCCATCGGGCGATTCTGCGCACGTCGTGACGGCGGGCGCCATCCCTTCGGCCGGGGGTGAACCGATGATCACCCTGCACGTGATTCGCGGTACGCGGGCGGCACCATCCGGGCCTCCGGGACGTTGTCCGGGTAGCAGCCGTGCCACGGTTCGGCTGCGGCGGACGGTCACCGCCGCGGCAGGCCTCCCGGCCTGACGGGGTCCTCGCATACGATGGCCGTTGCTCAGTCAGTGAAACGGAAACCGACCGTCCCAGGCCCGACCGGCAAGGAGACCAACCCCCGTGTCCGTCCTCTCGAAGATCATGCGTGCAGGCGAAGGCAAAATCCTGCGCAAGCTGCACCGCATCGCGGACCAGGTCAACTCCATCGAAGAGGACTTCGAAGGCCTCTCCGACGCCGAGCTGCGGGCCCTCACCGATGAGTACAAGCAGCGCTACGCCGACGGTGAGAGCCTGGACGACCTGCTGCCCGAGGCCTTCGCCACCGTCCGCGAGGCCGCCCGCCGCGTCCTGGGCCAGCGCCACTACGACGTGCAGATCATGGGCGGCGCGGCCCTGCACATGGGGTACGTGGCGGAGATGAAGACCGGTGAGGGCAAGACCCTCGTCGGCACCCTGCCGGCGTACCTGAACGCCCTGTCCGGCGAGGGCGTCCACATCATCACGGTCAACGACTACCTGGCCGAGCGCGACTCGGAGATGATGGGCCGCGTCCACCGCTTCCTGGGTCTGAGCGTCGGCTGCATCCTCGCCAGCATGACGCCGGCCCAGCGCCGCGAGCAGTACGGGTGCGACATCACCTACGGCACGAACAACGAGTTCGGCTTCGACTACCTGCGCGACAACATGGCGTGGTCGAAGGACGAGCTGGTGCAGCGCGGCCACAACTTCGCCATCGTCGACGAGGTCGACTCCATCCTCATCGACGAGGCCCGTACGCCGCTGATCATCTCCGGCCCGGCGGACCAGGCCACCAAGTGGTACGGCGACTTCGCCAAGCTGGTGAAGCGCCTCAAGCGCGGTGAGCCGGGCAACCCGCTCAAGGGCCTCGAGGAGACCGGCGACTACGACGTCGACGAGAAGAAGCGCACGGTCGCCATCCACGAGTCCGGCGTCGCCAAGGTCGAGGACTGGCTCGGCATCGACAACCTCTACGAGTCGGTGAACACGCCGCTGGTGGGCTACCTGAACAACGCCATCAAGGCGAAGGAGCTCTTCAAGCGCGACAAGGACTACGTCATCATCGACGACGAGGTCATGATCGTCGACGAGCACACCGGCCGTATCCTCGCCGGCCGCCGTTACAACGAGGGCATGCACCAGGCCATCGAGGCCAAGGAGGGCGTGCCGATCAAGGACGAGAACCAGACCCTCGCCACGATCACGCTGCAGAACTTCTTCCGTCTCTACAAGCGCCACGACCACGACGGCAAGGAGCTGCCGGGTCTGTCCGGCATGACCGGTACGGCGATGACCGAGGCCGCCGAGTTCCACCAGATCTACAAGCTCGGCGTGGTGCCCATCCCGACCAACCGGCCGATGGTCCGCAAGGACCAGTCGGACCTGATCTACCGCACCGAGGTCGCCAAGTTCGAGGCGGTCGTCGACGACATCGAGGAGAAGCACCGCAAGGGCCAGCCGATCCTCGTCGGCACCACCTCGGTCGAGAAGTCCGAGTACCTGTCGCAGCAGCTCAGCAAGCGGGGCATCCAGCACGAGGTGCTGAACGCCAAGCAGCACGACCGTGAGGCGCAGATCGTCGCCCAGGCCGGCCGCCGCGGCGCGGTCACGGTCGCGACGAACATGGCCGGCCGTGGTACGGACATCAAGCTCGGCGGCAACCCCGAGGACCTCGCGGAGGCGGAGCTGCGGCAGCGCGGCCTCGACCCCGAGGAGCACATCGAGGAGTGGGCCGCGGCCCTGCCGGAGGCGCTGGCGCGCGCCGAGCAGGCCGTGAAGGCCGAGAAGGAGGAGGTCGAGAAGCTCGGCGGCCTCTACGTGCTGGGCACCGAGCGGCACGAGTCGCGGCGCATCGACAACCAGCTGCGCGGCCGTTCCGGACGTCAGGGCGACCCGGGCGAGTCCCGGTTCTACCTGTCGCTGGGCGACGACCTGATGCGGCTGTTCAAGGCGCAGATGGTCGAGCGCGTGATGTCCATGGCGAACGTGCCGGACGACGTGCCGATCGAGAACAAGATGGTCACCCGTGCGATCGCGTCCGCGCAGTCGCAGGTGGAGACGCAGAACTTCGAGACGCGTAAGAACGTCCTGAAGTACGACGAGGTGCTCAACCGGCAGCGCGAGGTCATCTACGGCGAGCGCCGCCGCGTCCTGGAGGGCGAGGACCTCCAGGAGCAGATCCACCACTTCATGGACGACACCATCGACGCGTACGTCCAGGCGGAGACCGCCGAGGGCTTCCCCGAGGACTGGGACCTGGACCGGCTGTGGGGCGCGTTCAAGCAGCTGTACCCGGTGAGCGTCACCATCGAGGAGCTGGAGGAGGCGGCCGGCGACCGTGCCGGTCTGACCGCCGAGTTCATCTCCGAGTCCATCAAGGACGACATCCGCGCCCAGTACGAGGCGCGCGAGGCGCAGCTCGGCTCCGAGATCATGCGTGAGCTGGAGCGGCGGGTCGTGCTGTCGGTCCTGGACCGCAAGTGGCGCGAGCACCTCTACGAGATGGACTACCTCCAGGAGGGCATCGGCCTGCGCGCGATGGCCCAGAAGGACCCGCTGGTCGAGTACCAGCGCGAGGGCTTCGACATGTTCTCCGCGATGATGGACGGCATCAAGGAGGAGTCCGTCGGCTACCTGTTCAACCTGGAGGTCCAGGTCGAGCAGCAGGTCGAGGAGGTCCCGGTCGAGGACGTCAAGCCGGTCGCCGACCTGGAGAAGCAGGACGCGGTGCCCGCGCAGGCGCGGCCGGAGATTCGCGCGAAGGGGCTGGACGCCCCGCAGCGGCGGAACCTCCACTTCTCCGCTCCCACGGTGGACGGCGAGGGCGGCACCATCGAGGGCGAGCTCGCCACCGACGACGAGCCGGTGCGCTCGCCGGCGGACGGACTGACCCGCGCGGAGCGCCGCAAGCAGGCGCGGGGCGGGCGTCGCCGTAAGAAGTGACATCGCCGTACTGTCGGCCGGGGCCGGGCACCTGAGGGTGCCCGGCCCCGGCCGTTGTGCGTGGCCTCAGCGCGGGCCGCCCAGCTCGACGGCGGTGCAGCGCCAGCGCAGGTCCCGGCCGCGCTCCAGGCGGAACGCCATCGCGCGGAGCCTGTCCCCGGCGCCGATCCGCGCGAACGCCTCGATGGCCCCCTCACGCGGCACGAACCACCCGATGTCCCGCACGACGGGCCGCGCCCCCCGCGTCCGCAGGGGCCCGCGCTCCGCGAGCCGGATCAGCTCGTCGTAGGCCTGCCCGGCACTGTGCCGCAACATCGCGTGCACGGGGCGCTGGCCGCTGAGGACGGCGACGAGCAGTTCCGCGAAGCGGTCGGTGGGCCGAGGCTGCGGGACGCCTGCCGGCAGCCGGCCCGGCCGCGCGGACGGGGTGCCGTCCGGTGCCCGGCGGCGGTCTGCGTGCGTGGTGCCGACGGGCGCTGTTCCCGCGCCCGTGGGCGCCGTTCCCACGGCCGTGCGGTCTCGGCTTCCGGGCGTCGCGCCTGACGACATCCTGGGCTGGCGGCCGGCCGCCGCGCCGTCGGGCCTGCGGCCCTGGGCGCTGAGGGGCGTGCGGCCGGGCGTGTCGCGTCGCGCGGGCGCCGTGCCGCCAGGCGATGTGCTCAGGTGCTCGGGCAGCGTGCCTGTGGGGTCCGCTCCGGAGTCGGCGGGCGGGTGCGCGGGCTCCCAGGCGGTAGGCGCTGCGGTCGGATGCTCGGGCGGCGTGCCTGTGGGTCTCCCCGCCCCCGTCCCCGCGCGGGTGCCGCGCGTCGCCGGGGCTCGGCCCGTCGGGCGGTTGTCCGTGGGGCGGGTGCGGTGAGGGGATGTTCCCCGGGGGCGGCCCGCGCCTGGGGAGGGGGACAGGGACGGGCCTGTCGTGGGGACGCGTGGGGGGACTGCGGCGGGGGAGCGGCGGGCTGGTGTTCTGCTCATGACCTTGTGCACGAGGGGCCCCGTTCTGAAGGCCGGGCCGGCGGGGGAGCCGGGTACCGGGCAGTAACTTCGTGACGGGGATCTTGTACGGGGGCGCCCGGGGGTGCGGCAAGGAAGGGCGGAGGTGCGCCGCGTGGGGAGGGAAGTTCACTTATCCGGGTGGCCGGTCGCCGGCCGGGCCCCTGTTCACGCGGGTGGGGCGGGTGAATCCGTGGACCGGGGGTGACGGCCCCTGAGGGGTCGGTGAGGGCTCGAAGGGGGACGGGTGGGACGTATTCTGAGACCTTGCCGAAGTAGTGATCCGAGCTGACGAAAGCGGCCGACCATGCGCGTCTACGTCCCCCTCACCCTCCCCGGGCTCGCCGAGGCGCACCGGACGGGGCAGCTGGGCGACGGGCCGTCCACCGCGTACGCCGTGACGCCCGCGCTGCGCGAGTGGTACCTCTCCGACGACATCGAGGAGCTGGAGTACGCCGCGCTCAGCCGCGCCGCGCTGGCCTCCCTGCGCCTTCTCGCCGCCGACCCCGCCGCGCCCCGCCGCCGGGTCGTGGTCGCCGTGGACGTGGCCGACGGCGCCGCCTCGGCCGAGCCGGGCCTGGGCCCGGACCCGGCCTCGCTGGGCGAGGTGCGCCTCGCCGGGCCCGTACGGCTGGCGAAGGCGGCCGCGGTGCACGTGGACGCGGAGGACGCCGAGGAGGACGTGGCGGCCGCCGCGCGTGCGCTGGAGGCGGCGGACAAGGGCGACGACGACGCGCAGTTCGTCGTGGACGGCGCCGAGGACCACGAGCTGCTGTGGTTCGCGACGCAGGAGATCCCGCAGCTGATCGCCTGACCCGCCCGGGTAGGTTCTTCGCATGGGGACGCACACGGACGCGCACATCGTCTGGGACTGGAACGGCACGCTGTTCCACGACGTCGACGCGGTCATCGGGGCGACGAACGCGGCCTTCGCCGAGCTGGGCCTCGCGCCCATCACACTGGAGCGGTACCGGGAGCTGTACTGCGTGCCGGTGCCGCGGTTCTACGAGCGGCTGATGGGCCGGCTGCCCAGCCCGGCCGAGTGGGAGGTCATGGACGCCGTCTTCCACCGCCACTACACCGAGCACCGGGTGGGCTGCGGTCTCGCCGACGGCGTGGAGGACCTGCTGAGGGCGTGGGTGGCGGCGGGCCGCAGCCAGTCGATCCTCAGCATGTACGGGCACGAGGACCTGGTCCCGCTGGTGGCGGACTTCGGGATCTCCTCCCACTTCATACGCGTCGACGGGCGCACCGGCCCCTCCGGCGGCAGCAAGGCGGAGCACATGGTGCGCCACCTGGACGCGCTGCGCGACACGGTGGACCCCCGGCGCACGGTGGTCATCGGGGACGCCGCCGACGACGCGCTGGCCGCGCTCCACGCGGGCGCGCACGCCGTGCTCTGGACCGGCGGCTCGCACGGCCGGGCCAGCCTGGAGGCGGTCGGGGTTCCGGTGGTCGACAGCCTGAGCGACGCCGTGGCCGAGGCGGAGCGCCTCGCGGTCACAGGCCGCCCCTGAGAGGCTCCGCGCACTGTGCGAAACGTCAAAGTTCGCCCCCCGGTTTTGTACACATACGGCTCATGACGGGGCCCCTCCGAAGAGCGATAGCCTAGGTGGCGTGATCAGCGCGATAGCTCGCGGGGACCGTGGCGTCCCCGCTGTGCGCCCGGCGTGCACGGAGGACATCCGTGACCGGGTGGCGACCGCTGATCCTCGCGGGCGGCACGGGACGCGGCGCACCCCAGGGGGGCAGGCGTCACGGAGAGCCACGTCACACCCGTCGGACGCATCGGATTCCGCCGAGAAGCCCCCGCTCCTCCCGCCTTGCGGCATACCGTCGGCACAGACCGGACACCCCGTGTCGTACCGCCGCACCACAGGGTCGGAGACCGTACTTCCTTCTACGTCACGCAACGGCGCGCGACAGGAGCCAGAGGACCATGCAGACCAAGCTGGACGAAGCCAAGGCCGAGCTGCTCGATCGGGCCGCCCGGGTAGCTGAGAACAGCCCGGCCGGGGGGAAACTGCCGACTGGGACCGCGGAGGGGGACACGCCCGACCGGGATGCCGTCCTCGCGTTCCTCCAGCGCTACTACCTGCACACCGCCCCGGAAGACCTCACCGACCGCGACCCGGTCGACATCTTCGGGGCCGCCGTCTCGCACCGCCGCCTCGCCGAGAACCGCCCCCAGGGCACGGCGAACGTCCGGGTGCACACCCCGACCGTCGAGGAGAACGGCTGGACCTGCACCCACTCCGTCGTCGAGGTCGTCACGGACGACATGCCCTTCCTCGTCGACTCCGTCACCAACGAGCTGACCCGTCAGGGCCGCGGCATCCACGTCGTGATCCACCCGCAGTTCGTGGTCCGCCGGGACGTGACCGGCAAGCTGATCGAGGTCCTCTCCGACCCCGTCGGCGGCGACCTCCCCCAGGACGCCCGAGACCTGCCGCACGACGCGCACGTCGAGTCCTGGATCCACGTGGAGATCGACCGCGAGACCGACCGCGGCGACCTCAAGCAGATCACCGCCGACCTGCTGCGGGTCCTCTCCGACGTCCGCGAGGCCGTCGAGGACTGGGGCAAGATGCGCCAGGCGGCCACCGCGCTGGCCGACACGCTGCCCGACGAGCCCGTCCCCGCCGACCTGCCCCAGCTCCAGGTCGAGGAGGCCCGCGAGCTGCTGCGCTGGCTCGCCGACGACCACTTCACCTTCCTCGGCTACCGCGAGTACCAGCTGCGCGAGGACGACTCGCTGGCCGCCGTGCCCGGCACCGGCCTCGGCATCCTGCGCTCCGACCCGCACCACGCGACCGACGAGGACCACCCGGTCAGCCCGTCCTTCGAGCGGCTGCCCGCCGACGCCCGCGCCAAGGCCCGCGAGCACAAGCTGCTCATCCTCACAAAGGCCAACAGCCGCGCCACCGTGCACCGGCCGTCGTACCTGGACTACATCGGCGTGAAGAAGTTCGACGCCGACGGCAACGTGGTCGGCGAGCGGCGCTTCCTCGGACTGTTCTCCTCCGCCGCGTACACCGAGTCCGTGCGCCGCGTGCCGGTGATCCGCCGCAAGGTCGAGGACGTCCTGGAGCGGGCCGGCTTCTCGCCGCACAGCCACGACGGGCGCGACCTGCTCCAGATCCTGGAGACCTACCCGCGCGACGAGCTGTTCCAGACCCCGGCCGAGGAACTGAAGTCCATCGCCACCTCGGTGCTCTACCTCCAGGAGCGCCGCCGGCTGCGGCTGTACCTGCGCCAGGACGAGTACGGGCGCTACTACTCCGCCCTCGTCTACCTGCCGCGCGACCGCTACACCACCGCGGTGCGGCTGCGGATCATCGACATCCTCAAGGAGGAGCTCGGCGGCGTCAGCGTCGACTTCACCGCCTGGAACACCGAGTCGGTCCTCTCCCGGCTGCACTTCGTCGTCCGCGTCCCGCAGGGCACGGAACTGAGTCACCTGTCCGACAGCGACAAGGAGCGCCTCGAGTCCCGGCTGGCCGAGGCCGCCCGCTCCTGGTCCGACGGCTTCTCCGAGGCGCTGACCACCGAGTTCGGCGAGGAGCGCGCCGCCGAGCTGCTGCGCCGCTACGCGGGCGCCTTCCCCGAGGGCTACAAGGCCGACCACCCCCCGCGCAGCGCCGTCGCCGACCTGGTGCGCCTGGAGGAGCTGACCGAGCAGCACGACTTCGCGCTCAGCCTGTACGAGCCGGTGGGCGCGGCCCCCGACGAGCGCCGCTTCAAGATCTACCGCACCGGCGAGGCCGTCTCCCTGTCCGCGGTGCTGCCCGTGCTCCAGCGCCTCGGCGTCGAGGTCGTCGACGAGCGGCCGTACGAGCTGCGGTGCGACGACCGCAGCGTGGCCTACATCTACGACTTCGGGCTGCGCATGCCGCAGGCGGCCGGCGGGGCGGACCACCTCGGCGACGACGCCCGCGAGCGCTTCCAGGACACCTTCGCCGCGACCTGGACCGGCAAGGCGGAGAACGACGGCTTCAACGCCCTCGTGCTCAGCGCCGGGCTGACCTGGCGCCAGGCGATGGTGCTGCGCGCGTACGCCAAGTACCTGCGCCAGGCCGGGTCCACCTTCAGCCAGGACTACATGGAGGACACCCTCCGCCACAACGTCCACACCACCCGGCTGCTGGTCTCGCTGTTCGAGGCGCGGATGTCGCCCGACCGGCAGCGCGCCGGGTACGAGCTGGTGGACGCCCTGCTCGAGGAGCTCGACGCCGCCCTCGACCAGGTCGCCAGCCTCGACGAGGACCGCATCCTGCGCTCCTTCCTCACCGTCATCAAGGCGACCCTGCGCACCAACTTCTTCCAGGAGACGAGCGGCGGCGAGCCGCACGACTACGTCTCCATGAAGTTCGACCCCACGGCCATCCCGGACCTCCCGGCGCCGCGCCCGGCGTTCGAGATCTGGGTGTACTCGCCGCGCGTCGAGGGCGTGCACCTGCGCTTCGGCAAGGTCGCGCGCGGCGGTCTGCGCTGGTCCGACCGGCGTGAGGACTTCCGCACCGAGATCCTCGGCCTGGTCAAGGCGCAGATGGTGAAGAACACCGTCATCGTGCCGGTCGGCGCCAAGGGCGGCTTCGTCGCCAAGCAGCTGCCCGACCCGGCCGTCGACCGTGACGCGTGGCTGGCCGAGGGCATCGCCTCCTACCGGACGTTCATCTCCGCGCTGCTGGACATCACCGACAACATGGTGGGCGGCGAGGTCGTGCCGCCTGCGGACGTGGTCCGGCACGACGAGGACGACACCTACCTGGTCGTCGCCGCCGACAAGGGCACCGCGACCTTCTCCGACATCGCCAACGAGGTCGCCGAGAGCTACAACTTCTGGCTCGGCGACGCCTTCGCCTCCGGCGGCTCCGCCGGCTACGACCACAAGGGCATGGGCATCACCGCCCGCGGCGCCTGGGAGTCCGTGAAGCGGCACTTCCGGGAGCTGGGCGTGGACACCCAGACCCAGGACTTCACGGTCGTCGGCATCGGCGACATGTCCGGCGACGTGTTCGGCAACGGCATGCTGCTCAGCGAGCACATCCGCCTGGTCGCCGCCTTCGACCACCGGCACATCTTCATCGACCCGAACCCGGACGCGGCCACCGGCTACGCCGAGCGCCGCCGCCTGTTCGAACTGCCGCGCAGCTCCTGGGCCGACTACGACACGGCGCTGCTGTCGGCGGGCGGCGGGATCTTCCCGCGTACCGCCAAGTCCGTGCCGGTCAACGCGCACATCCGCGAGGCCCTCGGCATCGAGTCCGGCGTCACCAAGATGACCCCGGCCGACCTGATGAAGGCCATCCTCACGGCACCGGTCGACCTGCTGTGGAACGGCGGCATCGGCACCTACGTCAAGGCGTCCACCGAGACCGACGCGGACGTCGGCGACAAGAGCAACGACGCGATCCGCGTCGACGGCAAGGACCTGCGGGTCGCCGTCGTCGGCGAGGGCGGCAACCTGGGCCTGACCCAGCTCGGCCGGATCGAGTTCGCGCTGCACGGCGGCCGGATCAACACCGACGCCATCGACAACAGCGCGGGCGTGGACACCTCCGACCACGAGGTGAACATCAAGATCCTGCTGAACGGCCTGGTCAAGGAAGGCGACATGACGGTGAAGCAGCGCAACAAGCTGCTCGCCGAGATGACCGACGAGGTCGGCCGGCTGGTGCTGCGCAACAACTACGCGCAGAACACCGCCATCGCCAACGCGCTCGCCCAGTCCAAGGACATGATCCACGCGCAGCAGCGCTTCCTGAAGCACCTGGTGCGCGAGGGCCATCTGGACCGGGCGCTGGAGTTCCTGCCCACCGACCGGCAGATCCGCGAGCGGCTCGCCTCCGGGCAGGGCCTGACCGGGCCGGAGACGGCCGTGCTGCTGGCGTACACGAAGATCACCGTCGCGGACGAGCTGCTGCACACCTCGCTGCCGGACGACCCGTACCTGAAGGGTCTGCTGCACGCGTACTTCCCGACCGCGCTGCGCGAGCAGTTCGGGGAGCACATCGACAGCCACCCGCTGCGCCGCGAGATCACCACGACCGTGCTGGTCAACGACACGGTCAACACCGGCGGCACCACGTATCTGCACCGGATGCGCGAGGAGACCGGGGCGTCGCTTGAGGAGATCGTCCGGGCGCAGACCGCGGCCCGCGCGATCTTCCGCTCCTCGGTCGTGTGGGACGGCGTGGAGGCGCTCGACACCCAGGTCGACGCGGCCACCCAGACCCGGATCCGGCTGCACTCCCGCCGCCTGGTGGAGCGCGGCACGCGCTGGCTGCTGAACAACCGGCCGCAGCCGCTCCAGCTCGAGGAGACGGTGTCGTTCTTCGCCGAGCGGGTGGAGCAGGTCTGGGCGCAGCTGCCCAAGCTGCTGCGCGGCGAGGACCTGGGCTGGTACCAGAAGATCTACGACGAGCTCAGCGGCGCCGGGGTCCCGGACGAGCTGGCCACCCGGGTCGCCGGGTTCTCCTCCGCCTTCCCGACGCTCGACATCGTGTCGGTGGCCGACCGGACGGGCAAGGAGCCGCTGGAGGTCGCCGAGGTGTACTACGACCTCGCCGACCGGCTGCGCATCACCCAGCTGATGGACCGGATCATCGAGCTGCCGCGCGCCGACCGCTGGCAGTCCATGGCCCGCGCCGCGATCCGCGAGGACCTGTACGCGGCGCACGCGGCGGTCACCGCGGACGTGCTGGCGGAGGGCAACGGCTCGTCGACGCCCGAGCAGCGCTTCGCGCTGTGGGAGAAGAAGAACGCGGCGCTGCTGGGCCGGGCCCGCACCACGCTGGAGGAGATCCACACCTCCGACGAGTTCGACCTGGCCAACCTGTCGGTGGCGATGCGGACGATGCGCACGCTGCTGCGGCACTCGTAGGCCATCGGGCCCGTCGAGGGGCGTCCGGGACCGTCACCGTCCGGGGCGCCCCTCGCGCGTGTGTGGTGCCTTGGGCGGGAATCCGCCGCGAACCCGTGGGAGGGGCGCCGCGACGGGATAGGGCTCAGACGTGACTGTCCGATTCCCGTCGTCCGGGGAGGCGGGGAAGGCCGGGGACGCCGGCGCCCGCCGCTCCCGGTTCCGCCCGGCCACCGTCGGCCGGGCCCTGGCCACCGGCGTCACCGGACTCGTCCTGCTCCTGCTGATCCTGGTCGTCGTGCGGCTGCCCTGGATGGGCGACCTGGGCATCCACGCGGCGACCGTGCAGCGGCTGCGGCACTCCCCGCTCGCCCCGGGCAACCCGCTGGTCGACGCGAACACCCCGAGCCCGTACTACTCGCCGTGGACGCTGGTGCTCGGCGGGGTGGCCCGGGCGACCGGGCTCGACGTGTTCGTGGTGCTGCGGCTGGCCGCCGTGGCCGGACTGGCGCTGCTGGTCACCGGGGTGTGGCGGTACGTGCGGACGCTGAGCGCGCACCCGGCCGCGCCCGCGCTCGCGCTGCTGTCCCTGCTGCTCCTGTGGGGCACCGAGCCGCTGCTGTGGAGCGGCTTCCCCGGGCTGCACTCGCTGGCCCTGACGGCGGCGTACCCGAGCACGTTCACCCTGGGGCTCGCCTTCCACTTCTGGGCCTGGCTGACCGGGGCGCTGCGCCGGCCGGCCGGCTGGGGGATGTGGCTGGGGCTGGGCGCGCTGTGGGCGGCGATTCTGCTCTGCCACCAGTTCTCCGGGGTGGTCGCCACGGCAGGCGCGGCCGCCACGACGGTCGCCGCACGTCCCGGTCGCGCGGTGTGGCCCCGGCTCGGCGCCGCGCTGCTGCTGGGCGTGTCGGTGCTGGGGGCGTGGCCGTACTACGACTTCTTCGCGCTGGCGGACGCGGGCGACCGGCTGGAGGCGGTGCACCGGGTGCTGTACGACCACCCGGCGGCGCGGTTCGGGCTCGTGCTGCTCGGGGTGGCCGCGCTCGTGCCGCGATGGCGGCGCGACCCCCCTGGTGCCGTTGCAGCTCGCCCTGGCGGTGGAGCTGGCGGCGCCCCGCCCGTGGCCGGTGTGGCGGCGGCTGCTGGGCGGGGCCGCGGCGGCGGGGGCGGTCGCCGGGCTGCTGACCGTGCACGCCGGGGCGCTGGTGCCGCCCGCGGCGGACCCGGTCGGCTTCCGGCAACCGCCGGACTGGCCGGCGTACGACTGGGCCGCGCGCCACATCGCCCCGGGGGAGGTGGTGATCACCGACGGCTACTACGCCGTCCACGCGATCGCCGGGTACGGGCCGGACCTGGCCGCGCCCGCCTGGCCGGACGCCGCGCTGGACGAGCGGGAGCGGCTGCGGCGGGCGGCCGACGTGCGCGCGTACCTGGATCCCGCCTCGACCCGCGACCTGCGGGACACGGTGGTCCGCCGCTACGGGGTGCGCTGGCTGCTCCTCACCCCGGATCAGCGGGTGCCCGAGGAGGCCGTGGTGGTGGCCTGGAGCCGGCGCACCGGCGAGGTGCTGGCGCGGGTCGGGGGGTAGGTCCTGGCCGGTCCCGACTACTCGACGACGAGCTCGACGGGGATGTTGCCGCGGGTGGCGTTGGAGTAGGGGCAGACCTGGTGGGCCTGCTCGACCAGCTTGCGGCCGGTCTCCTCGTCGAGGCCGTCGGGCAGCTCGACGCGGAGCGTCACGGCGAGCCCGAAGCCCTCGCCCTGCTTGCCGAGCACGACCTCGGCGGTCACCGCCGCGTCGCTGACGTCCACCTTGGCGGCGCGGCCCACGACGCCGAGGGCGCTGCCGAAGCAGGCCGCGTAGCCGGCGGCGAAGAGCTGCTCCGGGTTGGTGCCCTTGCCGTCGCCGCCCAGCTCCTTGGGGGCGCTCAGGCCGAGGTCCAGCTTGCCGTCGGAGGTGACGGCGCGGCCCTCGCGCCCGTGGGTGGCGGTGGCGACTGCGGTGTAGAGCGCGTCCATGGGGGACACCTTTCGTCTCGGTCGTACGGGTCGGCCGTACGGGCGGATGACGAGGCCCTGGTCCTCGCGGACCCGGCCTCTCACGGACTCAAGTAGAGCACACAACTTAATTGGGCACAACCAAATGGCTCGCACAGCGCTACCCTGGACCCATGACAGCCACACCCAGCCCCACCCCGGCGACGGACGCGCCGGCCGTCACGGACGACTGGCTCCGTCTCGACCAGCAGATCTGCTTCAGCCTCAACTCCGCCGTCCGCGCCTTCAACGGCGTCTACCGGGTGGTGCTGAAGGATCTCGGCCTCACCTACCCGCAGTACCTGGTCATGCTGGTGCTGTGGGAGGACGGCACGCTGCCGGTCAAGCGGCTGGGCGAGCGCCTGCGGCTGGACTCCGGCACCCTGTCCCCGCTGCTCAAGCGGCTGGAGGCGGCCGGCCTCGTGCACCGGGAGCGCAGCGCGCGCGACGAGCGGTCCGTGGAGGTGCGGCTCACCGAGGAGGGCGCCGCGCTGCGCGAGCAGGCCGTGCGGGTGCCGCGCCGGATCGCCGCCGCGACCGGACTGCGGGTGGAGGAGATGCGCGCCCTGAGCACCACCCTCGCCGACCTCACCGCCGCCCTGGACAAGGCGGCCGCCGAAGGGGCCTGACGCCCGCCGGGACCACCCCGGGGTGCGGGACGGCACGCGCCGGGCGAGCGTGGAGTGAACCTCCGCAGCGCGCCCCGAGGAAGCCATGCACCCCGACCCCTCCCCGGCCGACGCCCGCCCCGGCGCCAATGCCGTGTCGATCGTCGTCATAGGCCACGACGACGCCGCCCATGTGGCCGACGCGGTGCGCTCCGCGCTCGGGCAGGGGCCCGCCGTGCGGGAGGTCGTCGCCGTGGACGACTGCTCCACCGACGGCAGCGCGGAGCTGCTTCAGCGGCTGGCCGCCGCCGAGCCCCGGCTGCGGGTGGTCCGGCTGCCGGTGAACAGCGGCGGCTGCGGCACCCCGCGCAACACCGGGCTGGACGCGGCGACCGCCCCGTACGTGATGTTCCTGGACAGCGACGACGTGCTGCCGCCCGGTGCCGCGGGCGCGCTCCTGGCCGCCGCGCGGGAGGCGGACGCGCAGGTCACGGGCGGTCTGTGCGTGCGCCGCGAGCTGCCCTCGGGCCGCGAGGTGCCGTGGGAGCCCGCCCTGTACGCCTCCCCCGCCGTCCTCGCCCGTCCGGCCGACCTCCCCCGCCTGGTCCGCGACACCCTCGCCGTCAACAAGCTGTACGCCACGGACTTCCTGCGCGCCCACCGCATCCGGTTCCCCGAGGGCCGCTTCCCCTACGAGGACATCGTGTTCACCGCGCGCGTGTGGGCCGCCGCCCCGCGCGTCGCCCTGGTCCCGGACCGGGTGTACGTCTGGCACGTGCGCCGCGCCGCGCCCCGGCTGTCGATCTCGCTGGACCGCGCGGACGTCGGCAACTGGCGCGCCCGCACGCACGCCTGCCGCACCGCCCACACGATCCTGCTGGACGCCGGGGAGAAACGGCTGGCGCGCGCGGTCCGCGCCAAGTTCCTCGACCACGACCTGCGCATGTACGTTCGCGAGCTGCCGCTGCGCGACGAGGCCTACCGCCGCGCGTGGTGGGCGCACACCCGCGACCACCTCGCGGAGTACGACGCCGCCGACCGCTCGGGCGACCCGGCCGCCCCCGGCACGCTGCTCGCGCGGGTGCTGCTGGCCTCGCCCGAGCCCCGCGACCTGCCCCGGCTGCGGGACCTGGCCGCCCGCCCGGCACGCCTGTGCCCCCCGTACGCCCGCACGGCCGACGGCACGCCCTGCTGGTCGCCGGACCTGCCCCAGGTCACCCTGGAGTCCCTCCCGGAACGCCCCGTCCGCCTGCTGCCGGTCGCCGTCGACGCCGAGCTGCGCGCCCGCACCCGCCTGCTGCGGCTGCGCCTGCACGAGCTGTACGGCGCGGTCGGGCGGGCCGGCCCGGTGGACGCGGAGGTGGAGTGGCGCCACCGCGACCGCGCGGGCCTGGTGCTGCGCCGTACGGTCCCGCTGCGCCCGACCGCCGACGACACCTGGACCGCCGAGGCGCCCGTCCCGCTGGAGCGGCTGGCATCGCTCGCCCCGGGCGCCTGGGACCTGCGCCTGCGCCTCCGCTTCCGCGACGGCGCGACCCGCACGGTCTCCGCCCACGCCCTCACCGGCCCCGGCCTCCTCCGCCCCCACGCCACCCCCAGCCCCCGCCACGGCCTGATCCTGGTCCGCCCCCACCCCACCCACGGAGGCGCCCTGTCCCTCCGCCTGACGGCGGGCCCCCAGGGGGCGGGGCGGGTCCTGGCGGGGCGGCTGCGGCGGTGGTGGAGGTGAGGCGGGGCGGGCACCTGGAGAAGGCCCGGCCGGCCGCGAGGGCTTGACCGGGCGGCGCCCGAAGAGCCCGGCGGCCCAGGCGATCACCTCTAGGAAAGCCCTGGCGGTCACACGGGCTGAGGCCGCGCGCGCCGGGGCCGGAGGGCCTTGCAGACACGCGCCGCGCCGGGGCCGGAGGGCCTGGCAGACATGCGCCGCGCCGGGGCCGGAGAGCCCGGCGGCCCAAAGGATCGTCGCCGAGGGAGTCCGCGCGGTCGCGCGGGCGAGGCTCAGGGAGGCCGGCGGGCCCTGGGTGCCGGGGCGGACGCGAAGGAGCTGACCGGGGCCGGCCGGCGAGGGCTCAGGGGCCGAGGGGCCGAGGGCCGGGACCCGGGCAGACGCGGCCCGGGGAGCCCGGGGAGCCCGGGCGACCTGCTTTCAGAGGGCCCGGAGGGCCTGGGTCGTCGCGCGGGCCAGGCCGTCCAGGTAGCCCTTGGGCAGCTTCGGGCTGCGGATCACCACCGAGCGCCAGTACAGCGGCCCGGAGATCAGGTCCAGGGCCAGAGCGTGGTCCACGGCGGGGGCGATCTCGCCGCGCTCCTGGGCCGCCGTGACGATGCCCTTGGCGACTCCGTCCTGGCCCTCGCGCAGGGCCTTCTGCACGGCCTCGGCGATGTCGGGGTTGCGGGCGGCCTCGGCCTGGAGGTCGGGGAGGATCTGCGAGGCGACGGGGTGGCGCAGGGCGCGTGAGGTGACCTCGTAGAGCAGGCGCAGGTCGCCCTCCAGGGAGCCGGTGTCCGGCGCGGGCAGGCCCTGGACGGCGAGCGCGGAGACCACGTCGAGGACGACGTGCAGCTTGGAGCGCCAGCGGCGGTACACCGCGGTCTTGCCGACGCCCGCGCGGCGCGCGATGCCCTCGATCGACATCCGGGCGTAGCCGACGGCGGCGAGCTCCTCGAAGACGGCCGCCCGGATCGCCTCGGTGACGTCCTCGCGCAGGACGGCGGCCCCGGCGGGAGCCCGGCGGCGCGGACGTGGCTCGGGCGCGTCTGCGTTCGTCATGGGCTCCAGCATAGGCCGCCCGCGTAGCGACGATACGGTTGCGTTCCGACGTGCATTCGACCTACGCTCGTCGTCACGACGATACGGTCCCGTTCCGACGTCGGAACCGTCACCCCCCACCTCCCTCTAGCGAAAGCAGCGGATGTGAGTCAGGCACTCCACACACCGCCCGCCGCGTCGGCGCGCCCGGAACCTCCCGAGGCCGACCTCGCGGCCCTCGCCGCCCGCCACGGCCTCACGGTCAGCGGCGCCCGCCCGTCCCTCGGCGCGTACGTCCGCCAGCTGTGGGGACGGCGCCACTTCATCCTGGCCTTCTCGCAGGCCAAGCTGACCGCGCAGTACAGCAAGGCGAAGCTGGGCCAGCTCTGGCAGGTGGCGACGCCGCTGCTCAACGCGGCGGTGTACTTCTTCATCTTCGGCCTGCTGCTGGGCGCCCGTAAGGGCATACCGAGCGACGCGTACGTGCCGTTCCTGGTGACGGGCGTGTTCGTGTTCACCTTCACACAGAGTTCGGTGCTGGCCGGCGTGCGGGCGATCTCCGGCAACCTCGGCCTGGTGCGCGCGCTGCACTTCCCGCGGGCCTCGCTGCCGGTCTCGTTCGCGCTCCAGCAGCTCCAGCAGCTGCTGTTCTCGATGATCGTGCTGGTCGTCCTCATGGTCGGGTTCGGCAACTACCCCGCCGCGTCCTGGCTGCTCGTGCTGCCCGCCCTGGTGCTCCAGTTCGTGTTCAACACCGGTCTCGCGCTGATCTTCGCGCGGATGGGCAGCAAGACGCCCGACCTGGCGCAGCTGATGCCGTTCGTGCTGCGGACCTGGATGTACGCGTCCGGCGTGATGTTCTCCATCCCGGCCATGCTGGCGGACAAGAACGTCCCCGCCTGGCTGGCGGACGTCCTCCAGTGGAACCCGGCCGCGATCTACATGGACCTGGTGCGCTTCGCGCTGATCGACCAGTACGACTCGTCGTACCTGCCGCCGCACGTCTGGGCGTTCGCCCTGGGCTGGGCGGTGCTCGCCGGCGTGGTCGGCTTCGTCTACTTCTGGAAGGCAGAGGAAAGGTACGGCCGTGGCTGACACCCCCCAGGACAGGAGGCCGACGGTCGTCGCCGACGGCGTCGACGTGGTCTACCGGGTCAACGGCACCGGCGCGGGACGCGGCACCGCGACCGCCGCGCTCAACCGCATGCTCCGCCGCAAGCAGACCGAGAAGGCGTCCGGCGTGCGCCGGGTGCACGCCGTGCGGAACGTGTCCTTCGTGGCCTACCGTGGCGAGGCGATCGGCCTGATCGGCACCAACGGCTCCGGCAAGTCCACGCTGCTCAAGGCCGTCGCCGGACTGCTCCCGGTGGAGAACGGCCGCATCTACACCGACGGCCAGCCGTCCCTGCTCGGCGTCAACGCGGCGCTGATGGCCGATCTCACCGGCGAGCGCAACGTGCTCCTGGGCGGGCTCGCGATGGGCATGTCCCGCGAGGAGGTGAAGGAGCGCTACCAGGGCATCGTCGACTTCTCCGGCATCAACGAGAAGGGCGACTTCATCACCCTGCCGATGCGCACCTACTCCTCCGGCATGGCGGCCCGCCTGCGCTTCTCCATCGCCGCCGCCAAGGACCACGACGTGCTCCTCGTCGACGAGGCGCTCGCCACCGGCGACCGATCCTTCCAGAAGCGCTCCGAGGCCCGCATCCGGGAACTGCGCAAGCACGCCGGCACGGTGTTCCTGGTCAGCCACAACAACAAGTCCATCCGCGACACCTGCGACCGCGTGCTGTGGCTGGAGCGCGGCGAGCTGCGCATGGACGGGCCGACGGACGAGGTGCTCAAGGAGTACGAGAAGTTCACCGGGGCCCGGTAGCAGGCAGGGCGTTACCACGACCGGCGCGGGCGCGGCGAGCGCCGTTCGGGTGGACCTCCCCCGCCCGATTCGTCCCATAGGTGTCACTATGACTGGATACGACCGACGGGACCGTCCGCGCCGACGAGCAGCCGAAGGAGCCCCGTGATGCCCCAGCTCAGCGTCATCGTCCACGGGCCGAACACCCAGGACCACCTGACCGGCCTGCTCGACTCGCTCGTCGCCCACCCGCTGCCGGACGTGGAGGTCGTGGTCGCCGCCGTCGGCGACTGGGCCCGTGAGACGGCCGAGCGGCACGCCCCGCAGCTCCAGGTGGTCCCGCTGCCCGACGGCACGTCCGACGCGGCGGCGAGAGCGGCGGGGGCCGCGCGGGCCCGCGGCCGCTGGCTGCACTTCGTCCGCGCCAAGGACGGCCTGCCGCCCGGCAGCCCCCGCACGGTCGCCGAACGCACCGCCGAACTGCCGGACACCGTGGACGTCCTCCTCCTGGACCATCTGCGCAGCACCTGGCGCAGCTCCGCCCTGCCCTCCGCGGACGGCCCCCTCCTCGCCCGCGCCGGACGCACCGAGCCGGCCCTCGCCGACAGCGCCTACCTGCTGCGGCTCACCCCGCTGCTCGGCACGCGCGTGCTGCGCGCCGACTTCTGGCGGGCCCACGAGGAACGGCTCACCACCGACGACGAGCCGCGCGCCGCCCTCACCGCCCTGCTGCTCGCCGGGCGCGTCTCCTGCCTGCCGCACGTCGCGTACGAGGACCGGCGGCTGCGCCCCGCGAGCCTCCCGCCCGTCACCCCCGGGCAGCACCTCGCCGCCGTCGACCGCTACGAGGCCCTGCTCGACCTCGCCCAGGACCGGCCCGCCGTCTACACCGTGCTCTACGAAATCATGGTCCGCGACTGCCTGCGCACCTTCGCCCGCGGCGCCGTGCCCGAGCCGGCGGCGCGGGAGTTCTTCCTGCGGGCCGGCTCCGCCGCCGTACGCCGCCGCCCCGAGGGGTACCGCCGCCCCGGCGGTCCGGAGGGCGTGCGCCGCTCGCTGCTCGAGGAGGGCGCCTACACCCGCTACCGGGCCTTCCAGGCCGCCAACCACGCCCGCCGCGCCGTGCGGTCCACGGTGCGCGCGGGGCGGCGGCAGGCGGGCGCGCTGATCCGTGACCGGCAGTACCGCGCGGCGCTGCGCCGCCCCGTCGACCCGCACCTCGCGGTGTTCTCCGCCTACTGGAACCGCGGCGTCGCCTGCAACCCGGCGGCGATCGCCGCCACCCTCGCCGAACTGGCCCCGCACATCCACCCGGTGTGGGTGGTGACCGCCCGCAACGCGGCCCTGTTGCCGCCCGGCACCGACCACGTGATCCCCGGCACCCGCCGCTACTGGGAGACGCTCGCCACGGCGAAGTACCTCGTCAACAACGTCAACTTCCCGAACGCGGTGGTCAAACGCCCGGACGCGGTGCATGTGCAGACCCACCACGGCACCCCGCTCAAGCGCATGGGCCTCGACCAGACGGCCTACCCGGCCGCCGCGCAGGGCCTGGACTTCGACGCCCTCCTCGAGCGCGTCGACAAGTGGGACTACAGCGTCTCCGCCAACAGCCACACCACCCGCATGTGGGAGCGCGCCTACCCGTCCCGGTACGTCTCCCTCGACCACGGCTATCCGCGCAACGACGTCTACTACACGGCCGGCGCCGACGAGGTGCGCGCGGTCCGCGAGCGGCTCGGCATCGCCCCCGGCCGCCGGGCCGTCCTCTACGCGCCCACCCACCGCGACTACGAGGCCGGCTGGACCCCGCGCCTGGACCTCGCCGCGCTCGCCGAGCGGCTCGGCGAGGACACCGTCCTGCTGGTGCGCGCCCACTACTTCTACGACCCGGGCGTCTCGCCGCCGGCCGCCCTGCGCCGCTCCGGCCGCATCGTCGACGTGTCCGCGTACGACCCGGTCGAGGAGCTGTGCCTGGCCGCCGACGCCCTGGTCACGGACTACTCGTCGATCATGTTCGACTACGCCAACCTGGACCGCCCGATCGTCATCCACGCCGACGACTGGGAGACGTACCGCACCACCCGGGGGGTGTACTTCGACCTGATGGCCGAGGCGCCGGGGCCGGTGGCGCACACCCAGGACGACCTCACCGAGATCCTCGCCACCGACGCCTGGCGCGACGAGGGGGCGGCGAAGGCGCGGGCCGCCTTCCGCCGCCGGTTCTGCGAGTTCGACGACGGCCGGGCCGCCGAGCGGGTCGTGCGGAGAGTGTTCCTCGGCGAGGACGAGGCGTCCCTCCCGCCGGTGCTCCCGCTGGAGGAACGCACCCCGGCGCCGGCGCCCCAGGAGGTGACCGCGTGATGTCCGCGTCCCGCACACCCGACGTCACCGTCACGGTGATCGTGCACAACGACGCCGGGCGGCTGCCGCGCGCGGTGCAGTCCGTGCGCCGCCAGACCCACCGGAACGTCGAGATCGTGATCAGCGACGACCACTCCACCGACGACACCCCTCAGGTGGCGCGGGAGCTGGCGGCCGCCGACCCGCGCGTGCGGTACCTGCGGCTGCCGGAGAACAGCGGCGGGTGCAGCGCCCCCCGCAACCGCGCCCTGGAGATCGCCCGGGCCCCGTACCTGATGTTCCTCGACAGCGACGACGAGCTGCCGGAGGGGGCGGTCGCCGCCCTGCTCGCCGCCCACCGGGAGCGGGACATCGACTTCGCGATGGGCGCGGTGCGCCGGATCCGGGTGGACACCGGGCGCCGCTCCACCTGGATGCCGCACCTGGTGGGCGAGCGCCGCACCCTGGACGGCATCGAGGACGACCCGCGGCTGTTCTTCGAGCACCTGGCGACCAGCAAGATGTACGCCCGCGCCTTCCTCGACCGGCACGCACTGCGCTTCCCGGAGGGCATCCACTACGAGGACCAACTGTTCTCGGCGCAGGCCTACTGCCTCGCGGAGCGGTTCACGATCGTCCCCGAGCCGGTCTACCTCTGGTACATAGCCCCCTACGTGCGCTCCGACGCGGCGTCCATATCCAACCAGCGGCATCTGATCGGCAACGTCCGCGACCGGATCCACGTGCAGCGGCTGATCGACGCGTTCCTCACGGAGAGCGGGCACGCGGGACTGCGCGAGGACAAGGACCACAAGTTCCTCAAGCACGACTTCCGGATGTACGCGGGCGACCTGCCCTACCGCGACGAGGAGTGGCTGGCCGCCTTCGCCGACGAGGTGAACCCGTACCTGGAGACGCTGTCCCCGGGCGCGTACGCCCGGCTGCCCCGCGCCGAGCGGGTGGTGCTCCAGCTGGTCCGGGACCGCAGGCTCGCGGAGGCCGCGCTGGCGGCACGGGGGCTGGGATACGGCGTCGCCCCGAGGCGGCTGGCCGCCGACGCGGACGGCCGCGTCTACTGGGGCGACCGCGTGCCGGACACCGTGGCCGCCCGCCGCGAGCTGGACCTGACCGAGCTGGAGCCGGACACGCGCCCGTTCCCCGGCGCGCTGTTCCGGCACGAGATCACGGAAATCGCCCGCGTCCCCGGCGGCGGCGCCCGCGTCGACCTGACCGTGCGGACCTACGACCCGGCGCTTCGGCTCCCCGTCGGCCCGCAGCGGGCGAGCCTGGTGATCTCCCCCGGCCGGCGCCGCCTCACCGTGCCGTTCCGCCTCGACCCGGTGCGGCCCGGCGTGTTCGAGGGGACGGTACGGCTGGACCTGGCCGGGGCGCGGCTGCCGCTGGGCGGCTTCACCGGGGTCCGGCATCCGCTGGTCCGGCTCTCCGGCGCCGGCCAGGCCCACCAGGCGCTGCTGCTCGCCCCGCTGGAGTTCCCGGCGCTGACCGCCCGCGTCCCCTACCGCGCCGGCGCCGCCCCGCACCGGGTCACCGTCGAGCCGGAGGGCCACAACCCGGGCCGCCTGCAGATCCGCTGGGAACCGTCCGGCGCCGCCGCGGCACTCCGCCCCCTGGCCACCCACCTCACCCACCCACGCCTGCGCCGTGCGGTCCAACTGGCGACGGACGCACTCCACTGACGCCCGCCGGCCTCACGGCACGGCCAAGTTCCCCACGCCGCCTGCGGGCAGTCGTGCCGCTAGGGGCGGCACGGGTGGGCGCAGGCGGCACCCCTCCAGCGGGCCCGCGCCACCCCCCCGTACGGCCACCGGGGTGCCGGGCACTGTTGTAGGCCGGGTGCGGCCGCATCGTGGCTGGTCGCGCAGTTCCCCGCGCCCCTTGAGGCGCCTGCCGCCTGCGGGCAGTCGTGCCGCTAGGGGCGGCACGGGTGGGCGCAGGCGGCACCCCTCCAGCGGGCCCGCGCCGCACCGCCATACGGCCACCGGGGTGCCGGGCACTGTTGCACGCCGGGTGCGGGCCGCACGGGGCCGATCGCGCAGTTCCCCGCGCCCCTGAAGGGGCGCTGCTCCCGCCGCCTGCGGGCCCGCGCCACACCCCCGTACGGCCACCGGGGTGCCGAGGACTGTCGCACGCCGGGTGCGGCCACACCGTGGCTGGTCGCGCAGTTCCCCGCGCCCCTTATGGGCGCCGCCCTCACCGCACCGCGTACAGCACCTCCCCCCGCGGCCCCCGCGCCACCTCCCGCAGGGCCGGGTCGGCCAGCGCGCCGCGGCGGTCCAGTACCCACCGCACCTCGTACTCCCCCTCGATGCGCCGCCGCTCCGCCGCGGACGTGCCCTCGGCGAAGTACGCCTCTGTCGCGGCCGTGCGGCGCTGTTCGTCGGGAAGGAAGAAGTCGGGGTAGCCAGCCCGAGGGCCCGCCCGTAGGTGTAGTGGCCGCTCACCCAGCCGTACGTCACGACCGCGCAGTCCAGGGCGAACATCAGCAGCAGCGGGTCCCGCCACGAGCGCCGGGCCCGCAGCCACAGGGCCGGCAGCCCCAGCAGCGCCAGCCCGAACTGCCCGGGCAGGTCCAGATACAGCCGCCGGTGCATCGCGTCCACGCTGGTGTCCCCGGCGAGCGCGAACACGTCGAAGTACGGCCAGCAGGCCGCCGTCAGCAGCGCCACCGCTCCGGTCAGCGCCCACCGCCCGGCCAGCGCCGCCGACCAGCGCCGCTGCCACCCGGCGACCAGCGCCAGCGCGCCCAGCGCCGCCGCGACCGCGGTGATCGGGTGCACCAGCAGGATCAGCCCGTACAGCACACCGAGGCCCGCGTACCCGGACAGCGGGCGCAGGCCGCCCGGACCCAGGTAGCGCACGGCCCTCGTGCCCCGGGCCCGCGCGCCGGTCAGCGCCCACGCCCAGAAGGCGAGCCCGATCGCGAACGCCGACGGGTAGGGCAGATTGCCCGTCATCGACATCAGGTTCAGATAGCCGCTCCACCAGGCGCGCTCCACCCCCCACAGCAGCGCCGTCGCGGCGAGCGCCAGCACCGGCGCCCAGGGGCGCGGGGTCAGCACCCGCACGAAGCGGCCCAGACCGGTGAGCAGCACCAGCAGGTTCAGCGGCCCGGTGAGGCGCAGCACCTCCCAGCCGCCCAGCCCGGTCCACCGGGCGAACGCGCCCTGCGCGACGGCGTACGGCGAGTAGTACGGGCTGCCCGCGCCGGGCAGGTCCGCCATCGGGTGCCGGGGGTGCAGCAGATCGTCCTTGAGGCGCTCCACGACCGCCGCGTGCTGCCCGGCGTCGCAGCACAGCGGCACCCGCCAGAACGCCAGGGTCATCGTCAGGAAGAACAGGAAGCCGGCGCACTGGTACGGCGTCGGGCGCCAGGACCCGCCGCCGCGCAGCGCCGTGGCGCCGTCCACCGTGCGGCGCCGGACGAGGACGCCGGCGCTCATCGGACGCGAGAAGAAAGGGGCATTCGGGGCATTTGCCCAATGTTCCCGGATGCCGCCCGGCTGTGACCAGCCGTCACCGCTTCGGGTGACGCCCGGTCAGCCCTTGGGTCCACCAACGCGCCCCGCGCCGGTTCAGCCCACCGGCTCCACCGGCGCGCCCTGCGCGGGCACCACCGCCCGCCGCAGCACCGGCTCCAGCAGCAGCGGCACCCCCAGCACCGGCAGCAGCCAGGCCAGCGTGATCAGCCGGTCGCCCCAGATGTTGATGTCCGGGTGCCCCGCCTGGTTGAGGAACCCCGTGCAGGCCGCCGCCGCCAGGAACGCCCCGAACGCCGGCCGCCGCCGCGCCCCCAGCGCGCCCGCCGCCAGCGCCGCCAGGAACACCGGCTCCCACAGCTGCCGCCGCGCCCACTCCATCCAGAAGTTCCCCTGGAGCTGGAAGAACTCCGCCCACGGCTCATCCCGGTCGGGCCGGGAGAAGTGCCCGGTGAGCAGGTCCTGCACGCTCTCCGACACCGACGGATACCCCAGCAGCCGGGACACCAGCACCGTGCCGAGCACCCCCGCGCACCCCACCGCCGCGAGGGCGACCGGACCGCGCCCGGCCGGCATCCCCCGCCACCGCCGCCCCGCCACGACCGCCGCGCCCGCCGCCGCCAGGCACGCCCCGAGGAACAGCGCCTGGGAGTGCTTCACCGTGAACAGCGCCGCCGCCGCGCCCCCGACGAGCGCCAGACCCGCCCGGGGTCTCGTCCCGCCCAGCACCAGGGCGCAGCCCCACAGCGCGGCCAGCGTCAGCGCCAGCATCAGGCCCTCGGTCATCGGGCGCATCGCCGTCGTCCCGCACGGCAGGACGAGGTAGAGCGCCATGCCGGTGAGCGCGAGCGGCACCGGCGCGGCCAGCGTGCGCAGCACCAGATACGCGAACACCCCGCCCGCGCAGGTGATCACCACGCCGGCCGCCCACACCCCCCACGTCACCCCGAACAGCGCCACGAACGGCGCCAGGACCAGCGGATAGCCGGGCCGGACCTCGAAGATCCGCATGAACCGCTCCGGCATGAACGGCACCGTGTGCCCGCCGGTCTCCCCGGCCGCCAGCCGCGCCTGAACCTGCCGCCACTCCTGCTCCCGGCACTCCTGGAAGACCCGGGGCGCGGGGTCCGGGGCGTGGAAGCGCACCACGTCCACGTTCTGCGCGCGGTGCGCCATCGCCGCCTTCCCCGCGCAGTAGTGGTCGATGGTGGCGGTCGCCGCCTCCCGCTTGCCCAGGCCGGTCAGACTCAGCGCGTACGACACGTAGTTCTTGCTGTCGGGGGTGTCGCGGCCCTCCACGGTGGCCAGTTGCATCAGCGCGAACAGGGCCGCCAGCAGCAGCACCCAGGTGCGCGGCCTCACGACGGGGTCAGCAGGTCGCGGCCGGCGGTCTGCGCGGGCACCAGGCCGGGATCGCCCGCCGGCTCCGGCAGCGGCTCGCCCAGCATCACGGCGCGCACCACCCGCTCGGCGGCCCGGCCGTCGTCGTACTCGCAGAACCGCTCCCGGAACGCCGCCCGCAGCCGGTCCGACTCCTCGTCCGCCCAGGCGCCCGACGCGAACAGCCACGCCAGCTCCCGGTAGGAGCGCGTGACATGGCCCGGCGGCTCGGCGGTGACGTCCAGGTACGCGCCCCGGCTCGCCCGGAAGGCGTCCCAGTCGTCGGCGTGGACCACGACGGGCCGGTCCAGCAGGGCGTAGTCGAACATCACGGACGAGTAGTCGGTGACCAGGACGTCGGCCGCGAGCAGCACGTCCTGCACCTCCGGCTCGTCGGTGGCGTCCACCAGTACGCCCCGCCGGTGCAGCTCCGACAGACCCAGGCCGCGGGCCGGTCCGTCGGCGAGCGTGGGGTGCAGCCGGACCACCAGGGTGCGGCCCTCGCCCAGGTCGGCGGCGAACCGGGCCAGGTCGATCCGCTCCACCAGCCCGTCCCTGCGGTAGTCCCGGCGGGTCGGCGCGTACAGCACCACCGTGTCGCCCTCCGGGATCCCGAGCCGCTCCCGTGTGGCGCGGGCGCGCCCCTCGTCGCCGCGCACCAGCACGTCGTTGCGCGGGGAGCCCGACCGCAGCGAGGTGAAGTGGCAGGGAAAGGCCCGCTCCCACACCAGCTCGGAGTGGCGGTTGGCGACCAGGCTGTGGTCCCAGCGGTCGGCCCGGCGCAGCATCTGCGGCACGTCGAAGTGCAGCCGCGCGCCGGGCTTGTCCAGCAGATCGGCGCCCGCGTACTTCAGCGGGGTGCCGTGGTGGGTGTGGACGTGCACGCTGCCCGGCCGTTTCACCAGCGTGCCCGACCAGTTGACGTTGTTGACGAAGTACGTGGCCCGCTCGGTCACCCGGCGGTACTCCGGCGTGCCGGGCAGCACGTACGGGGTGTCCGGCGGCAGGGCGGCGGCCCGCTCCTCGTCGGCGACCACCCACACGCCCCGGATGTGCGGGGCGAGTTCGCGGGCCGCGCGGTACACGGCCGCCGGGTCGCCGAGCATCCCGCGGTGCGAGAACGCCGAGTACACCGCGAGATGGGGGTCCAGCGGGCGGCGCAGCAGGGACCGGGCGCGCACCGCACGCGCCGCCGTCGCCGCCCGCGCCTGCCGGGCCCGCCGCTGGAGCTCCCGCCCGGTCCGGGTGGCCCTGCGGCGCAGCACGTAACCGGCGTAGGTGCCCTCAAGGACCCGCAGTTCCGGGGGGATCCGGGCGCCCGGCGGGCGGTGCGCGTGGAACATCCCGGCCGTGCGGCGGAAGAACTCGGCCCGGTCCGACGGCGGAAGCCGGTCCGGCTTGGACAGGATGTCGAGACAGTGCTCGCCCATCTTGGCGTGCAGGAACGGCCGCCAGTGCGCCAGCGCCGGGCGGGCGTCCACGAACCGGAACACCCGCGCGTACTGCTCGTGCACGTCGAAGTGCTTGCGGCTGGTGGTGGACAGGATGTTCCCCTGGCGGCGCTGCCGGTAGTACAGGCAGATCCGGTCCAGGGTGGCGATGCGCTCCGCGCTGAGCAGCACCGGGAACGTCCAGGGCGTGTCCTCGTAGTAGCCGGGCGGGAAGGAGAAGCCCTCCCGCTCGACGAAGTCGCGGCGGTAGACCTTGTTCCACACCACCATCAGCAGGTCGAGGATCTCCGGCCGCTCGGCGGCCGTGAAGGTGCTCCCGGCGGCCTCGGCCAGCACATGGGCCAGCACGTTGCGCCGGGTGCCGCCCCACCAGTAGGTGCGGGCGTAGTCGAAGACCAGCACGTCCGGGTCGCCGGTCTCGTCGAGGCGGTCCGCGAGGGCCCGCAGCGCGCCCGGGGTGAGGGTGTCGTCGCTGTCGAGGAACAGCAGGAAGTCGCCGGTCGCGTGCGGCATCCCGGCGTTGCGGGCCCGGCCGAGCCCCACGTTCTCCTCCAGGTGCAGCACCCGCACCCGCTCGTCGCGGGCCGCGTAGTCGTCGAGGATCGCCCCGCAGCCGTCCGGGGAGCGGTCGTCGACGGCGATCACCTCGAGGTCGCGGTACGACTGCCCGAGCACCGAGTCGAGACAGGCGTGCAAGTAGCCCTGCACGTTGTGCACGGGGACGATGACGCTGAAGCGGGGCACGTCAGCTCCTCACCAGGGTGGCGGCCGCGGGGGCGGGGACGCGCTCCGCGAGCGGGATCACGGGCGGCAGGGCCTCGGGCGGCTCGCCGAGCAGCACCCGGCGCACCACCCGCTCGGCGGCCCGGCCGTCGTCGAACGGGCAGAACCGCTCCCGGAACGCCGCCCGCAGCGCCGCCGCCTCCCCGTCCGCGTACGAGCCGTCGCGGAACACCTGCGCCAGCTCCTGAGGCGTCCGCGCGACCCGGCCCGGCGGGGCGGCCATCAGGTCGAAGCAGACGCCCCGCGTCTGCCGGTACACCTCCCAGTCGTCGGCGTACACCACGATCGGGCGGTCCAGGTTGGCGTAGTCGAACATGATCGACGAGTAGTCCGTGACCAGGGCGTCCGCGGCCAGGCACACGTCCTCCGAGGAGCGGTGCGCCGACACGTCGATCACCCGGCCGGACCGCCGGCCGCTCCCGCCCCCCTGGTCGTAGAAGTAGTGCGCCCGCAGCAGCACCACCACGTCCTCGCCGGCCGCCTCGCAGAACGCCTCCAGGTCCAGCCCCGGCTCGAAGCCGGTGAGGTGGTCGCGGTGGGTCGGCGCGTACAGCACCGCCCGCGCCCCCTCCGGGACGCCCAGCTCGGCGCGGACCCGGGCCACGTCGTCGGCGCCGGCCGTCACGTACACGTCGTTGCGCGGATAGCCGTACTCCAGGTGCTCGTACGAGCCGGGGAAGGCGCGCTCCCAGACGCGGGTGGAGTGCGGGTTGGAGGAGAGGTTGTAGTCCCAGCGGTCCACCCGCCCGAGCAGCTTGGTGAAGCTGCCCGTGGCGGCCGCGACCACCGGGTACACCGACTGGTCCACGCCCATCGTCTTCAGCGGCGTGCCGTGCTGGGTCTGGAGGTGCACGCTGCCGGGGCGTTTGACCACGCCCTCCGCGAAGTTGGCGTTGTTGACCAGGTACGTGGCGCGGGCGAGCAGCTCCCAGGCGCGGCGGCTGCCGAGGACCGCGTACTCCACGCCGTCAGGCACGGTGTGCGCCTGGTCGGCCTCCACCAGGAACACGCCCCGCAGGTGCGGGGCGAGTGCGCGGGCCTTGGCGTGGATCGCGGCCGGGTTGCAGGCGTACCCCCGGCCCCAGTACGCGCAGTACACCGCGAGGTCCGGGTCGAGCGGGCGGCGCAGCTGGAGGCCGTAGTGCAGCCGGGTGCGCAGTCCGCGCGGGCGGGGCAGCGCGGCCGCCGCACGCCCGGCCGCGCGCCGGGTGTCGCGCAGCGCCGCGAACGCCTCGTACGACCCGGCCGCCAGCAGCCGGTGCTGCACGCCCAGGCTGCCGCCCGGCGGCCGGAACCCGGCGGGCCGGTGCCGGCGGTACAGGGCGCTCGCGCGGCGGAAGAACTCCCGCCGCCCGGACGGCAGCCGCCGGGGATGCGCGGCCGTCTTCAGCACCGCCGCGAACAGCTGCTCGAACAGCGGCCCCGACCGCTCGTCCGGCAGCCCCAGTCCGGCGGCCTCCTCGAGCACCCGCTCCGCCTGGTCCAGCAGGTCGTGGTGGTGCGCCCCGGGCAGCCGCAGCCGGTCGCCCTGGCGGCGGGCCCGGTGCCGCACCAGCACCCGGCGCGACACCGCCACCCGCTCCGCGCGCAGCAGCGCCCGCCCGCACCAGCCGACGTCGGTGAACCACCCGGGCGGGAAGGCCAGTTCGTGCTCGGTGACGAAGGCGCGCCGCCAAGCCGCGCTCCACGCGGGCAGCCGCACCCCGGTGAGGTGCGGGGCGCGGGCCGGGGCGAAGGCGCCGGCCGGGGCGCGCTCCAGCAGCGGCGCCACGGGGCGGGTGGGCTCGCCCTCCCACCAGGGGACACGCTCGTGCTCGCAGGGCAGCACGTCCACCGGGCCGGTCTGGGTCAGCCGCGCGTCCAGGGCCGCCAGCGCGCCCGGCGCCAGCACGTCGTCCCCGTCCAGGAACAGCAGATACGACCCGGTCGCCGCCCGCACGCCCGCGTTGCGCGCACCCGCCAGCCCCTCGGACGGCGGCGCGTGCACGGGCGCCACCCGGGAGTCCCGCTCGGCGTGCCCGGCGGCGACACCGGCCGCCGGTGACCTGGCCGCGTCGCAGACCGGGATCAGCTCGAAGTCTCCGAACGACTGGGCGAGGACCGAGTCCAGCGCCTGGCCCAGCCGGCCTGCGACCCCATGGGACGGGACGATGATGCTGAAGCGGGGCATTCTGCTCTTTCCGTTGACGAGGGCGTGACGGCGGCCGCTCAGCGGGCGGGCCGCCGCCCGGGCCGCCCCGTCGGACGCCGCGCGGGCGGCCGGGCCGGGGCGGGCCGTGACGAGCCGGGGGACATGCGTACTCCCAGTGGGGCAACGACGGGCGGACGGGGTGAGTGACGGCCGACGGGACGAGTGACGGTCAGAAGACCGCCGGCTGCGGCGGCAGCGACACCACGGGGGCCACCGGCGCGACGGCGGCCGCCGGCACCGGGCGGCGCCGCTCCGGGGGGACGGACCGCGGCTCGGCGAACTCCCCGAGCAGCACCGTGCGCACCACCCGCTCCGCGGCGCGGCCGTCGTCGTGCGGGCAGAAGCGGTCCCGGAACGCCGCCCGCAGCCGCGTCGCGCGCGGCCCGCACCAGCGGCCCCCGGCGAAGATCTCGATCAGCTCGTCCTCGCTGTCCGCGACCGCGCCCGGCGGGACCGTCCACGGGTCCACGTACAGGCCGCGGGCCGCCGCGTACGCCTCCCGGTCCTCGGCGTGCAACACGATCGGCCGGTCCAGGCCCGCGTAGTCGCACATCAGCGGGGAGAAGTCGGTGACCAGGGCGTCCGAGGCCAGGCACAGCGTCATCACGTCCGGGTGGGCGCTCACGTCCACCACCCGGTCGGAGGCGGCCTCCGGCGGCTCGTCAGGGGAACGCCCGGCGAGGGACAGGATCACGAACCGGGGGCCGAGCCGCCGCACCACGCGCTCCAGGTCGAGCGTCCGCACCGGGGCGCGGCGGTAGTCGCGGGGCGCGGGCGCGTACAGGATCGCCACCGCGCCGGAGGGGACGCCGAGGGAGTCCCGCAGCACGGCCACGTCCGCCGGGGTCGCCGTGTGGAACCGGTCGGTGCGCGGCCTGCCGTACTCCAGCGTCCGGTACCGGCCGGGCAGCACCCGCTCGTAGGTCAGCGTGGAGTGGCGGTCGCCGGTGACGACGTGGTCCCACTGGTCGACGCCCGCCAGCAGTTCCGCGAAGTCCGTGTCCCGGGCCGCCGCCGGACGGTCCTGGAGGTCCAGCCCCGCGTACGCCAGCGGGGTGCCGGGCGGCGTGTGCACCAGGATCTGCCCCTTGCGCTTGACCAGGCCGGGCACCCGGTGGCGGTCGGTCACCAGGTACGCGCTGCGGGCCAGCGCGGTGAGATGCGCGGCGGTGCCGGGCACCAGGCGGCGGGTGGCGGTGGGCAGGGTGTGGTGCAGCTCGCGCCGGGCCGCCCACGCGGTGCGGACGTGCGGCGCGTGGTCGCGCACCGCGGACTCCAGGGCGGCCGGGTCGCCTCCGTAGCCGCCGTCGTCCTCGACGGTGAACAGGACGCGGCCGGTGTCCAGCGGGAGCAGCCGCTGCACCCGGTAGTGGGCGCCCAGCAGGACGCGGCGCAGACCGCGCAGCGCCCGGCGGCGCAGCCGGCCCGCGCGACGGCCCAGGGCCGAGGCCAGCCGCAGCGTGCGGTAGGTGCGGTGCAGCCCGAACCGGACCAGCGCGTGCCGCACCCGGGCGCGGGCGGGGACGGGCGCGCCGGGCGTGCGGTGGCGCCGGTACTGGTCGCGGGCCCGGCGCAGGAAGCGGGCGCGGGAGCCGCGCGGCAGCCGGTCCGGGCGGGTGTAGACGGTCAGCAGGTGGTCGACCATGCGGCGGAACAGCACCGGACGCCAGCGCTCCAGGTCGGGGTGTTCGTCGAGGTGGGCGAAGACCCGGTCGTACTGACCGAAGACCTCGAAGTGGCGCTCGCTGGTGGTGTGCAGGATGCCGCCGGCGCGCCGCTGCCGGTAGTGCACGCACACCCGGTCGAGGGTGGCGATCGTCCCCGCCGTCATCAGCAC
This sequence comes from Streptomyces lusitanus, assembly GCF_042647945.1. NCBI lineage: Bacteria > Bacillati > Actinomycetota > Actinomycetes > Kitasatosporales > Streptomycetaceae > Streptomyces > Streptomyces lusitanus. The sequence goes on along the minus strand of NZ_JBHRWL010000004.1, from coordinate 500,467 downwards.
CGGGTACGTCCAGGGGGTGTCCTCGTAGTACCCCGGCGGGAAGGCGAACCCGGCGCGCTCGACGAACTCCCGGCGGTACGCCTTGTTCCAGGCCACCGCGAGCAGGTTGAGCAGCCCGGGCCGGTCGGCGAGGGTGAACGGCGCCGGGCCGTGCTCGGCGAGCAGGGCGGCGACCTGGTTGCGCACGGTCTCGCCGGTCCAGTAGGCGCGGGCGTAGTCGTAGACCAGGACGTCCGGGTCGCCGGTCTCCTTCAGCCGGTCGGCGACGGCGAGCAGCGCGTCCGGGGTGAGGGTGTCGTCGCCGTCCAGGAACACCAGGTAGTCGCCGGTCGCGTGGGCCATGCCCGCGTTGCGGGCGGGGCCCAGGCCGACGTTGGCCGGCAGGTGCACGGGCCGCACCCGCGGGTCGCGGGCCGCGAACTCGTCGATCACCGCTCCGCAGGCGTCCGGCGAGCAGTCGTCCACGGCGATCAGTTCGAGATCCGGGTACGACTGGGTCAGCACCGACTCCAGGCACTCGCGCAGATACGCCTGAACCTGGTACGCGGGGACAATGACACTGAACCTGGGCAAGGGGCATCCAACGGTCGGTGCGGGCGTTCTGCCCGGCAACGCCCGTTGGCCCGCCTTGGTTACGCCCCCTGCGGCATCCGGGGGAACCTCGTCGCACGAAGGGGCGGACCTCGGCAGGTCCGCCCCTCAACTGCGCTCATGATGTGCCTACTTGACGGCGCCCGCCATCACGCCGGAGACGAACTGCCGCTGGAACGCGAAGAACACCACCAGCGGCACCACCATCGAGATGAACGCGCCCGGCGCCAGCACGTCGATGTTGTTCCCGAACTGCCGCACCTGCGTCTGGAGCGCGACCGTGATCGGCTGGCTGCCCGAGTCGGTGAAGATCAGCGCGACCAGCATGTCGTTCCACACCCACAGGAACTGGAAGATGCCCAGCGCGGCGATCGCCGGACCGGCCAGCGGCATCACTACCCGCACGAACAGCCGCAGTTCGCCCGCGCCGTCCAGCCGGGCCGCCTCCAGCAGCTCCTTGGGGATCTCCGCGAAGAAGTTCCGCAGCAGGAACACCGCGAACGGCAGACCGAAACCGACGTGGAACAGGATCACACCGGTCAGCGAGCCGAAGATGCCGAGGGCGCCGAAGAGTTCGGCGATCGGGATCAGCGCCACCTGCACCGGCACCACCAGTAGCCCCACCACCGCCAGGAACCACCAGTCGCGGCCCGGGAACTCCATCCACGCGAACGCGTACCCCGCGAGGGAGCCGATCACCACCACCAGCACGGTCGCCGGCACGGTGATGTACGCCGTGTTCAGCAGCGAGCCGGTGATGTCGTCGTTCTCCAGCAGGGTCTCGTACGCGCCGAAGGTGAGCTGCGAGGGCTCGGTGAACACATGCCACCAGCCGTCGGCGGCCATGTCCTCCGGGGCGCGCAGGCTCGCCAGCAGCAGCCCGACCGTCGGCACCAGCCAGAACAGGCCGACGACGATCAGGAACACGCGGACCGCCCCGCCGCTCACCCACCGGGCGAGCCGCGACCCCAGGGACGGTTCCGTCCGGACGGGCTCGGCGGGCCGCACGCCCGCCTTCGTGACGCTTCCGGCGTCCGCGCTCATCGCCGCACCTCCCGCCGCAGCCGGCGTACGTTGAACCACATCACCGGGATGACGAGCAGCAGCAGGAACACCGCGATCGCGCTGGCGATGCCCGGCTGGTCCGACGCGAAGCCCTTGCGGTACAGCTCCAGCGCGAGCACGTTGGCGTCGTCCTGGGACGAGCCCGGCGCGATGATGAACACCAGGTCGAACACCTTGAGCACGTTGATCATCAAGGTGACGGTGACGACCGCGAGGACCGGCGCCAGCAGCGGCACCGTGACCCTGCGGAACACCTGCCACTCGTTCGCGCCGTCCACCCGCGCCGCCTCCAGCAGCTCCCGGGGCATCCCCGCGAGCCCGGCGGCGATCAGCACCATCGCGAAGCCCGCCCACATCCAGATGTACGAGCCGATGATCGCGGGCGTGACCAGCGACGGGCCGAGCCAGTCCAGGCCGTTGTACGGCTCCTTGAAGTTGCTCGCCGGGAGCCTGAGGTGCGCCCCGTCGGCCTTGGACGAGAAGGAGAACGTGCCGTCGGAGGCGGCCGTGGCCGTCTCCACCACCGTGCCGTCCTTCACCGCCTCGATCCTCATCCCGGCGTAGCCCAGCTCGGAGGCGTCCACCTGGTTCAGGGCGCCGACGCCCTTGCCGCGGGTGAAGTCCTGCCAGGTGCTGCCGGTGATCCGGTCGCCCTCCGGCTTCGGTGCGGCGGCCGGTGCGGCGCCGTCCGGCATGGCGTCCGGGGCGACGCCCACCAGCGGCAGCGTCACCGTGTCACCGGCGCTCACCGTGCCCTTGGTGACGAACGCGCCCCCGCCGGCCGGTTCCAGCGGCGACTCACGGCCCGGGTGCGCCTTCGGGAACGCCGACGACTGGGCGAAGGTGTCGTGCACCCCCACCCACACGGCGTTCGCCACGCCCTTGTCCGGGTCCTGGTCGTAGACGAGGCGGAAGATGATGCCCGCCGCCAGCATGGAGATGGCCATCGGCATGAAGACGACCAGCTTGAACGCCGTACCCCAGCGGACCCGTTCGGTGAGCACCGCGAAGACCAGCCCGAGCGCGGTCGCGACCGTCGGGGCGAACACCACCCAGATGATGTTGTTCTTCAGCGCGGTGCGGATGCCGTCGTCGGTGAACAGCGCACGGTAGTTGTCGATCCCGGCGAAGGAGTCGCCGGACTGGTCGTAGAAGCTGCGGACGACCGAGTACCCGATCGGGTAGACCACGAGCGCACCGAGCAGCACCAGGGCGGGCAGCAGGAACAGCGCCGCCACGGTCCTGCGGGTGCCGGTGACGCTCTTGCGCGACCTGGGAGCGGCAGGGGCCGCCATCGGCGCCCCTGCCGTCGTGTCCGACGCCATCGCCGGATCAGTTCCCGTACGCCGCGGCCGCGTCGGCCTCCAGCTTCGCCTGCGTGCCGGCGATGTCCTTCGGGTTCTTCAGGAAGTCCTGGAGCGCCTTCCACTCGCCCTTGCCGGGCGTGCCGCCGAAGGCCTGCGGGGCCTGGTCGGACATGTCGAAGCGGAAGTCGTCCCCGGACGCCACCAGCGCCTCGGCGATCTTCTTCTGCACGTCGTTCGGGTACGCCGACGGGTCGACGTTCTTGTTCGGGGAGACGAAGCCGCCCAGCTTCGCGTGGATCTCCGCCGCGTCGGGGGAGGCCAGGAAGGTGACCAGCGCCTGCGCCGCCTTCGAGTCCTCGAGGATCACGGCCGCGTCGCCGCCGGAGACCACCGGCGCGGTGTCACCGACCGCCGGGAACGGGAACACCTTGGCGTCCGTGCCCACCTTCGCCTTGGCCTCGACGATGTTGACCTGCGCGAAGTCGCCCTCGTAGACCATGCCGGCCTTGGGCTGGTCGCCGCCGGTGAACGTCTGGGTCACGGAGGTCGGGAAGTCGGTGCCCAGGGCGCCGGTCGCGACGTAGTCCTTCGTGCCCCAGATCCCGGCGAGCGTGGTCAGCGCCTCCTTCACGGACGGGTCCGTCCACTTGATCTCGTGCTTGGCCAGCTGGTCGTACTTCTCCGGGCCGGCCTGCGAGAGGTAGACGTTCTCGAACCAGTCGGTGAGGGTCCAGCCGTCGGCCCCGCCGACGGAGAACGGGGTGACGCCGGAGTCGTAGACCATCTGCGCGGTGTTCAGCAGCTCGTCCCACGTCTTCGGCTCGGCCGCGCCCGCGTTCTCGAAGACCTGGGCGTTGTACCAGATCAGCGACTTGTTGGCGGCCTTGTAGTAGACGCCGTACTGCTTGCCGTCGACCGAGCCGATGTCCTGCCAGCCCTGGGAGTAGTTCTCGGCCAGCGCCTTGGCGGCCTCCGGGCCGAGCGGCTTGGCCCAGTTCTTCTCCACGGCCTGCTTGATCGCGCCGGGCTGCGGCAGCATCGCCACGTCCGGCGGGGCGCCGCCCGCGATCTTCGACCCGAGGAAGTTGATGATCGGGTCCTGGGCGGGGACGAAGGTCACCTTGGCGCCGGTGCGCTTCTCGAACTCCGCGAGGACCGCCTTGAAGTTCTTCTGCTCCGCACCGGTCCACACGGCCGCGACCTCGAGGGACTGGCCGTCCAGCTTCGGCAGGGTGACGGTCGTTCCGGTGTCGCCGGTCGCCTTGCCCTTGTCGTCGTCACCGCCACCGCCGCCGTCGTCGCCTCCGCAGGCGGTGAGGGAGACCGCCAGCACACCGGCGGCCAGGGCCGCGGCGGCCCTGACGGCCCGTCGGGTGGGGGGAGTCGGCCCGTGCGGCTCGGGCGACCTGCGTATCCGGATGATCCTGCTCGTCCTGCGCATCACTGCCCCGTTCTCGTACTCCGTCGTACTCCGTCGTACTTGGCCGAACGTTCGAGCGCTGTCCCGTGCGGTCTGGTCTACGCCCGGCACGTGGGGGTGGCAAGAGCGCGTCCCGTGTCAACTCGCCGATCGTGACCGCGTCGTGATCGGGCGTCATGTACGCCGCGGCCCCCGGTCGGTCGGTGGCTGGTCGCGCAGTCCCTCGCGCCCCTGGGTGTGTCTGCGTCGCGGTCGCTGTAAGCAGATCCCCGCCGCGCACCTCTGGCTCGAGCGAGCCGGGAGTGGGGGAGAGTGGGGGGCACCCTTTGCAGCGCCGGGCGCGGGTGGTCGGTGGCTGGTCGCGCAGTTCCCCGCGCCCCTGAGGGGTGCTTCCGGCGCGGCCTTGGCATCCCGCGCCGGGGCGTCACGCGCGGGCGCCTACAGCAGCGACGGCACGCGGGTCGCCGCGACCTGGCGGGCGGCGCGGTCCAGGGCGCTGGCGAGGAGGGCCAGGTCCGTCGGGCCGTTGCCCAGTTCACGGACCTGGCGGCGGGCCGGCGGGTCGCCCATGCGGTGCCACTCCAGCGGGACCACCGTCGGCCGCAGCGTCGCCGTGCGCGGGATGCGGCCCGTCACCCGGCCGCCCTGGAACGCCGTCTCCCCTCCGTCCGGGAGGGCCAGCCTGCCGCGTCCCGGCGCCGGGTCGTCCGGGCCGCGCCCCGCGACCGGCGCGTCCAGCGTGACCCGCAGCGACGCCTGCTTCACCGGCTCGGTCTGCGCCGTCCGGGGGCAGGGCGCGGTGGCGGCCACCAGGTGCACCCCGAGCCGCTCGCCGTCCCGCGCCACCGCCTCCAGCGCCCGCATCACCGATCCGGCGGCCGGGCGGCCCGGCGCGCCGAGCGCGGGCGAGACCAGCTGGTCGAGGTCGTCCACGACCACCACGAGCCGGGGCAGCGGCGGCGCGGCCCGCGTCCCGCGCCGGTCCGCGCCCGGACGCAGCCGCACGGTCGCGCTGGGCGGGCTGTCCAGGTCGCCGTTCGCGGCCGAGCGCTGGGCGACCATCCGGTCCGCCAGCTCCCGGCCCGTGTGCCACTCGGCGAAGTCCGAGCGGCCCAGCAGCTCCGTGCGCCGCTTCAGCTCGGCGCTCAGCGACTGGGCGAACTCCCGCATCCGCACCGGGTCGTCGGCGCTCAGGTGGGTGGAGACGTGCGGCACGTCCGTGCACACCCGCAGGCCCTCGCCGGGCCCGGAGCCGGTCGCCGGGCCGCCCCGCCCGTCGACCAGGACGACGCCCAGCCGGTCGGGCCGCTCGGCCGCGGCCAGCGAGGCGACGACCGCCCGCAGCAGCTCCGTACGGCCGCTGCCGGACGGGCCCTCGACCAGCAGGTGCGGTCCGTCGGCGACGAGGTCGGCGGTGACGGGGCCGCGCGGTCCGGCGCCCAGGACGGCGGTGGCGCGTCCGCCGAGCGCCCGCGTGTCGTCCGCCGCGTCGGCCCAGCGGGCCATCAGCGACGCCGGCGTGGCCCGGGCCAGGCCCAGCTCGTCCAGCAGCCGCGCCGACGGGGGCAGCGGCGCCGACACGCGCGGGTGCCCGCCGGCCGCGGGACCGTCGGGCCGCAGCGGGGCGAGCGCCCGCGCGAACCGCTCGGCCCAGGCCGCGGACACCGCGTCCACGGTGGCGAGGGTGCCGTGCCCGACCGGGCCGGGCGGGGAGCCGTCGCCGGTCCGCGCCACCCGCAGCAGCCGGAGCGCGGTCGCCACGTCCCCGCTGAGCAGGGCGACCGCCCCGCAGTCACGGAACGCGGGAGCCACCGCGCACGCCGCCTCGTACGTCTTCGTCACCGGGGACGCGGGCGAGGCGGCGGGCGTCTCGGCGAGGCACAGCAGATGGACGCCCGCGCGCGGCCCCTCGTGCGCCAGCCGCGCGACGGCCTCCCGCACGTCGGCGCCGCCCGGGTCGCCGTCCACCACGACCACCGTGTACGGGGCGTCCGCCGGGGCGCCCGCGTGGTCGTGGTCGGCGAGGCGGCGCAGCAGCTCGTCGGCGCGGGCCGCGGCCTGCTCCCGGTCGTGGGCGAGGAGCAGCCGGCAGTCCTGGCCGTGCCCGGGCCGCAGATGCGGCAGCCAGCCCAGCCAGGACCACTCGGCGGTGCGCTCGTCCGACGGACGGGACGGGTCCGCCGCGATCAGGACGATCTCCAGCGTGTCGGGGGAGTGCAGCGCGGCCAGCTGCGCGAGCGCCGCACGGGCCAGTCCGGCGAGCCGCTCGCGCGGACCGGCGAGACCCAGTGCGCCGACCTCGCGCAGACCCACGGTCACCGGGACCGCGGGCAGCAGCCCGGAGCCGTCCGGCGCGGGCCGGTCCGCGGTGCCGAGCCGCACCGCGAGCGCCTCGGGGTGGTCCGGGCCGCGCTCCCACAGCCGGGGGCCGGGGCCCAGCGCGGTCAGCAGCAGCGTGGCCGGGTCCGGCCAGGTCTCGGGCTGCGCGGGGGCGACGGGGGCCGGGGCGTACGCCGGTTCCTGAGCGGGGTCGTCGTACCCGGCCGCGTCCGCCTCCCGCTCGCTCCGCCCGCCGGTCAGCCGGCGCGCCCAGGCGCCGATCCCGCCCCGCTTGCGCGCCCGAGGCGGCTCGGGGACGTCGGTGCCCCGTACGGGGGTGCCTTTGCGGGTGCCGTCGGGGGCGTCGGAGGCCTGCGCGGCGACGGCGTCCGCGTACCGCCCGTCGCGGGCGTCGCCGGTGGTGCGGCCGGTGGGTCCGGCGGGCGGCGTCCCGGGGCGGGCGGTGGGCGCCTCGTCCCGCGTCTGGCCGTGCGCCTGGTCGGCGTACAGGCCGTGCGCCCCGCCCCGGCCCGCGTGGGTCTCGTCGGCCGGGGCGGGCCGGGACACGCGCCGCCCCTGGGGCATGCGGGGCACGTCTCCCTGGGCGGCGATGCGCACGGTGCGCTGTCCGGGCGTCGCCCCGTCGCCGCGCCGCTCGGCCTCCGGAGGGCCGCTCTGCTCGGGCACGTGCGGGACGGGGCCGGGCGCGGCGGTCGTTCGGGGGCCGGGCGCGGGGCCGGCGGGGCCGGGTGCCGCGTCCGCGCGGGCGGGCGTGGCCCAGCCGGCGGAGCCGTAGGCGTGGCGGGTCGGGGCGCGCGGCCCCTCGGGGCCGCTTCTCCCGGGGCCCGGCGTCCCCACGGCGGCGCGCGCGCCCTCGGTGTCCGCCGCGCCCGGTCCCGGCACCCGTACGTGCCCCTCCCCGTCCGGGGTGGCCGCCGTCCGGGCGGACGGGCCCTCCGCCAGGGTCAGCCGCAGGGCAGACTCGCCGATGCGCAGCAGCGCGCCCGGGGCGAGCCGCACCGGGCGGGGGCCCACGAAGCGGCCGTCCAGCAGGGTGCCGTTGGTGGAGCCGAGGTCGGCCACGGCCACGCGGCCGTCCGCGCCGACCGTCACCGCGCAGTGCAGCCGGGAGACGTCCGGGTCGTCGAGCGGCACGTCGGCGTCGGCCGAGCGGCCTATGCGGATCTCTCCGCCGTGCAGCAGGTGCACCCCGCCCGCGTCGGGCCCCGCGACCACGTGCAGCCGGGTGGGGGTCACGTCCAGCTCGGGGTGCGGCTCGGGCTCGCCCGGGGCGCCCACCGCCAGCACCGCGCCGTCGATCAGCGGGGGCTCGCCCAGCGTGCAGCGCTGGGCGTCCAGGCGCTGGTCACCGGCGTACAGCACGGGCGCGCCCGTGGAGCCGGAGGAGCCGTCGCCGCCGGAGACCGCCGAGGCGAGCGCGGAGGCGACCGCGGCGAGCGCCGTGCCCGCGGGCGCCGTGACCAGCACGTCGCAGCTCACGGCCCGCTCCCGGGCGGGGGAGGAGGGGCCCAGCGGGTCTACGACGGTCAGCCGGATCTGCATCGCCGTCAGCGGTCCCTTCTGCGCGGGCGCCCGCGACACGGGGGACGAAGCCGCCCCGCGGTCCCCCTCCGCGGACTTCCCCCACCGCCACACGCGCACGTACGGCCAGTACTGCCCGCATCCTCGCACCTGTCACCGACAGCGCGCCCGCCTCCGGGCATCAAATGATCTTGATTGGTCGGCTCTGCCCGTAAAAATGCCTGACCAGTGACGCGCGGATGATCGTTGTGCGCCGACTTGAGATCGGTCACGTCCGGCCCGCGGCAACCAACGGACCGGGTCGGGCGTCTTTCCTCCCGACTCCGCCTACCCGCCAAGGCGGCGGGACCGCGGAATCAACGGAACCGTCGAACAGGAACGGGCACCGGCGCGTACCACCCCGCACAGGGCGACGCGTAAGTCGGCCGGCCGGTGTCCCGCGCGGCGGCACTACAGTGGGTCGGAACATTCAGCAGGGTGGACCACGGTGTACGCCAGCCAGCAAGCAGCAGGGAGCGCATGACGTGCGGCCGGTAGGGAGCAAGTACCTGCTCGAGGAGCCGCTCGGACGCGGCGCCACGGGCACCGTCTGGCGCGCGCGCCAGCGGGAGACCGCGGGCGCCGAGGCGGCCGTGCCGGGCCAGCCCGGCGAGACCGTGGCGATCAAGGTCCTCAAGGAGGAGCTGGCGGGCGACGCCGACGTCGTCATGCGCTTCCTGAGGGAGCGCTCTGTCCTGCTGCGGCTCACCCACCCCAACATCGTCCGGGTCCGCGACCTGGTGGTCGAAGGCGAGCTGCTGGCGCTGGTCATGGACCTCGTCGAGGGCCCTGACCTGCACCGCCACCTGCGGGAGAACGGCCCCTTCACGCCCGTCGCCGCGGCCCTGCTGACCGCGCAGATCGCCGACGCGCTCGGGGCCAGCCACGCCGACGGCGTGGTCCACCGCGACCTCAAGCCCGCCAACGTGCTGCTCAAGCAGTACAACGGCGAGCTGCACCCGATGCTCACCGACTTCGGCATCGCGCGCCTCGCCGACTCCCCGGGCCTGACCCGCACCCACGAGTTCGTCGGCACCCCCGCCTACATCGCGCCCGAGTCCGCCGAGGGCCGCCCGCAGACCTCCGCCGTCGACATCTACGGCGCCGGCATCCTGCTGTACGAGCTGGTCACCGGCCGTCCGCCGTTCTCCGGCGGGTCCGCCCTCGAGGTGCTGCACCAGCACCTGAGCGCCGAGCCGCGCCGCCCCTCCACCGTCCCCGACCCGCTGTGGACGGTCATCGAGCGCTGCCTGCGCAAGAACCCCGAGCAGCGGCCCAGCGCCGAGAACCTCGCGCGCGGCCTGCGGGTCGTCGCCGAGGGCATCGGCGTGCACGCCACCTCGGCGCAGATCTCCGCCGCGGAGAACGTCGGCGCGCTCCTCGCCCCCGACCCGGCGCCCGCGCCGGTCCCCGGCGAGCCGTCCGCCCCCGGTGTCTCCGACCCCACGCAGGTGCTGCCGCAGAACCCGCCCGGCGCCTACGACCCCAACGCCGCGACCAGCGTCCTGCCGCAGACCGGCCCCAACGGCGCGGCCGACCCGACGGCCGTGATGCCCCCGGTGCCGCCCGGGCAGCCCGGCGGCGGCCCCGAGGACCCGCACCCCTGGCAGAGCCAGCTCCGCGCGGCCCGCGACCGCAACGAGCAGACCCAGGTCCAGTACCTCGACCCCAACGAGGACCCGCTGCGCCGCCGCCCCCAGCGGCAGGTGGCCCGGCCCCAGCAGCCGCCGCAGCGCCACCCCCGGCAGCAGCCGCAGCCCGGCCCCGGGTACGGCTACCCGCAGCAGCCCCCGCCGCAGCAGTACGCCCCGCCGCCGGAGCGCCAGCGGCGGCAGCAGCCCCAGCCGCCGCAGCGGTACGCGCCCCCGCCGGAGCCGCAGCGCCCCGCGCGGGAGCCGCGGCAGCCCCGGCAGCGCAGCGCCAACCCGATGCGCATCCCCGGTCTGGGCTGCCTCAAGGGATGCCTGTTCACGCTGCTCATCCTGTTCGTGGCGAGCTGGCTGATCTGGGAGCTGAGCCCGCTCCAGGACTGGATCGGCACCACCAAGGGCTACTGGGAGCAGCTCAGCGACTGGTTCGGCTCGGTCACGGGCTGGATCGAGGACCTGGGCGGCCCCTCGGACCCGACGAACTGAAGCGTGTCTGCCGCTTTGTCGACATCCGGGGCCCGATTTCCGGGTCTGCGGTGAAGGTCACCTGTCCGGACGCGTAGCTTTGGCGACAACACGCGTCGGTAGGAGCAGTCTTGGCACGGAGAATCGGCAGCCGGTACACCGCCCATCAGATCCTCGGGCGGGGCAGCGCCGGCACGGTGTGGCTGGGCGAGGGCCCCGAGGGGCCCGTCGCCATCAAGCTGCTGCGTGAGGATCTCTCCTCGGACCAGGAGCTCGTCGGCCGCTTCGTGCAGGAGCGGACGGCGCTGCTGGGCCTGGAGCATCCGCACGTGGTGTCCGTGCGGGACCTGGTGGTCGACGGCAACGACCTCGCCCTGGTGATGGACCTGGTCCGGGGCACCGACCTGCGCACCCGGCTGGACCGGGAGCGCAGGCTGGCCCCCGAGGCCGCGGTGGCGATCGCCGCCGACGTCGCGGACGGCCTGGCGGCGGCGCACGCGGCCGGTGTCGTCCACCGCGACGTCAAGCCGGAGAACGTCCTGCTGGACATGCAGGGCCCGCTCGGCCCGGGCGGCTCGCACCGCGCCCTGCTCACCGACTTCGGCGTGGCGAAACTCATCGACACGCCGCGCCGCACCCGCGCCTCGAAGATCATCGGCACGCCGGACTATCTGGCCCCGGAGATCGTCGAGGGCCTCCCGCCGCGCGCCGCCGTCGACATCTACGCCCTCGCCACCGTCCTCTACGAGCTGCTCGCGGGCTTCACCCCGTTCGGCGGCGGCCACCCGGGCGCGGTGCTGCGCCGGCACGTCACCGAGACGGTCGTCCCGCTGCCCGGCATCCCGGACGAGCTGTGGCAGCTGCTGGTGCAGTGCCTGGCGAAGGCCCCGGCGTCCCGCCTGCGCGCGTCCGAGCTGGCCGCCCGGCTGCGGGAGCTGCTGCCGCTGCTGGCCGGGATGCCCCCGCTGGACGTGGACGAGCCGGACACCGACCAGCCCGAGGAGACCGCCGAGGAACTGTCCGGCGCCGCCCCCGCCGCCGGCCGGCCGGTACGCCGCGGCGCGGTCCCCCTGGTCCCGGGCGCCAAGCCCTCCGACTCCAACCGCGACACGCACACCTCGATGCGGGTCCCGGCGCCCGACGAGCTGGCCGGCGGAGCCCACGGCACGGCCCGCGCCCCCCGAGCGGCAGGCGCCCCCCGCCCCGGCTCGGCCCGCAACCGGGCGGTCACCCGCAGACGCCGCCTCACCCTGGCGGTCGCGGCCACCCTGGTGACGGCGGCAGCGGTGGGCACGTGGCTCGCCACCACGGAAGACACCCCACCCCCACCCCGGGACCAGAAGAACTCGGCCCCGGCGACCCCGTAGCCCATGGGAACGCGGGGAAGCAGGCACCCATAGGGGCGCGGGGAACCGCGCGAACGGGGGCCCGGGGGCGAAGCCCCCGAACAGGCCCGCACCCGGCCACGGAGGGAAGTCACCTCCTAGGGGCGCGGGGAACTGCGCGAACGGGGCCCGGGGGCGAAGCCCCCGAACCCACCGGCACCCGACCGCGCCGGGAAACCCCCTCAGGGGCGCGGGGAACTGCGCGAACGGGGCCCGGGGGCGGAGCCCCCGAACCCACCCGCACCCGGCCACGGAGGGAAGCGCCCTACAGGGGCGCGGGGAACTGCGCAAATGGGGATCCGCAACCGCACCCGACCCCGGAATCGGAAGCCGCCCGGCAAGGCCCCCGGCGGGAAGCCGTTACGCTGGAGGGCGTGGCAGTCGTCGACGTATCCGAAGAGCTCAAGTCCCTCTCCTCGACCATGGAGTCGATCGAGGCCGTCCTGGACCTCGACAAGATGAGGGCAGACATCGCCGTGCTCGAGGAGCAGGCGGCCGCGCCGTCCCTCTGGGACAACCCGGACGAGGCGCAGAAGATCACCAGCAAGCTGTCCCACCTCCAGGCGGAGGTCAGGAAGGCCGAGGCCCTGCGCTCGCGGATCGACGATCTCGCCGTGCTCTTCGAGATGGCCGAGGAGGAGGACGACCCGGACACCCGCGCGGAGGCCGAGTCGGAGCTCACCTCGGTGCGGAAGGCACTGGACGAGATGGAGGTCCGCACCCTCCTGAGCGGCGAGTACGACTCCCGTGAGGCTCTGGTCAACATCCGCGCCGAGGCGGGCGGCGTGGACGCCGCCGACTTCGCCGAGAAGCTCCAGCGCATGTACCTGCGCTGGGCCGAGCAGCGCGGCTACAAGACGGAGCTGATCGAGACCTCGTACGCGGAGGAGGCCGGCATCAAGTCGACCACCTTCGCCGTGCAGGCGCCCTACGCCTACGGCACCCTCTCCGTCGAGCAGGGCACGCACCGCCTGGTGCGCATCTCGCCCTTCGACAACCAGGGCCGCCGCCAGACGTCCTTCGCGGGCGTCGAGGTGCTCCCCGTGGTCGAGCAGACCGACCACATCGAGATCGACGAGTCCGAGCTGCGGGTGGACGTCTACCGGTCCTCCGGCCCCGGCGGCCAGGGCGTGAACACCACGGACTCCGCGGTGCGCCTCACGCACCTTCCCACCGGCATCGTGGTCTCCTGCCAGAACGAGCGGTCGCAGATCCAGAACAAGGCCACCGCGATGAACGTCCTCCAGGCCAAGCTGCTGGAGCGGCGCCGCCAGGAGGAACAGGCCAAGATGGACGCCCTGAAGGGCGACGGCGGCAACTCCTGGGGCAACCAGATGCGTTCGTACGTGCTGCACCCGTACCAGATGGTCAAGGACCTGCGCACGGAGCACGAAGTGGGCAACCCGGAGGCCGTGTTCAACGGCGAGATCGACGGTTTCCTCGAGGCCGGAATTCGCTGGCGCAAGCAGCAGGAGAAGTAGGACTCCTCCCGCACACCGATTTGTCGACAAGGCAACTGCCGCTCGCGTAGCGGCAGTTGCCTTGTCGTGTCGGGGATGTCCGGGATTTACATCACACTCACAGCTTCCCTGTCCGGCAAAGCGTGCGGAGCCGGACATCGCGCCCGCAACGCCCTTGACGTTCTTTTGGAAAGTGGGAAGGGTGAAGCGTGGCATGCGCATTTCTGGGGCGCATGTGAACCGGGGGGCGTTTCACGACAGTTACCTCCGTTGATCACGGCCCCGGGCGCCGCCTCACTGACGATGAGCTACTGGGGGTAGCAACCACATGACCAAGAAGACGCGGATCCGTGTCGCACGTATCGCGGCCGGTGCCGTGATAGCGGCCGGCGCCTCGCTCACGGCGGCCGGAGCCGCCTCCGCCCTCGAGATCGGCGTGAGCGCCGAGGCGAACGACGCGGGCCTCGGCCTGGGCCTCGGTCTGAGCGCCGGCGAAGAGGACCCCACCGGCACGCCCACCGACCCGGAGGAGCCCACCGACCCGCCGACCACCATCCCGGAGGACCCGACCGGGGACCCGACGGAGGACCCCACCGGGGACCCGACCGAGGACCCGACGGGCGACCCCACCGAGGACCCGACCGGGGACCCCACTGAGGACCCGACCGAGGACCCCACGGACGACCCCACCGAGGACCCGACCGAGGAGCCCTCCGAGTCCGCCCCCGGCGGCGGCCTCGACCCGGACGGCGGCGCCTCGCCGCAGGAGGAAGGCTCCTCCTCCCTGACCGACACCGGCGAGGAGGCCCCCGCGGCCTCGGCGCAGGGCAACGGCAAGGAGCTGGCCGAGACCGGTGCCGCCGAGACCACCTTCCTGGTCATCGGCGCCGCCACGATGATCGCCGGCGGTATCGGCTTCCGGGTGCTGCCGCGCCTGATGACCGGCCGCGGCGGCGCCGCAGCCTGACTGTGGCCGCGCGCGCACGCACCGTGCGCACGACATGACGCAAGGGCCCGGAGCGCCGCCGCGCTCCGGGCCCTCGCCGTGTTTTGTGTCCCCTGTCCGCCCAGGTCAGACGGTCTGATGGGCGAGCAGTGCCACCGCCGCGACCAGCACCGCCAGCAGGACGATCAGGGTCATCGGGGTCAGACCCGCGAAGAAGTTCTCCTGCTGCATCCGCTCGCGGTTCGCACGGCACACGGGGCACCGGCCCTCGCTCACGGGCGCGGCGCAGTTCGCGCACACCAGCCGGTCGTACGTCATGCGCTCGCCCTCCTCGCACCGGTTCCTGGGGTTCAACGCCCACCACCGTGTGAACGTTCCCCTTCCACTGTGCCAGGTTCCCGCCGCGACCGCGCCAGGTCCTCCCCAGTCAGGGCCCTTCCCAGAGGCGCCCCGGCTTCCCCTGGGAGCAGGCGCCGCCCGGAACAAAGGGCGCATCTCTTCCACAACCCCCTCCGGTGACTGCGCTCGGCTCCCCGGGTCGCGTAAGGTCACGCTCATCTACCCCCGGCTACCCGTGGTGCATCCGTGATCCGATTCGACAACGTGTCCAAGGTCTACCCCAAGCAGACCCGCCCAGCCCTCCGGGACGTCTCCCTGGAGGTCGAGAAGGGCGAGTTCGTGTTCCTCGTCGGGTCCTCCGGCTCCGGAAAGTCCACCTTCCTGCGGCTCGTCCTCCGCGAGGAGCGGGCCAGCCACGGGCAGGTGCACGTCCTCGGCAAGGATCTCGCCCGCGTCTCCAACTGGAAGGTGCCGCAGATCCGGCGGCAGCTGGGGACCGTGTTCCAGGACTTCCGCCTGCTGCCGAACAAGACGGTCGCCGAGAACGTGGCCTTCGCCCAGGAGGTCATCGGCAAGTCGCGCGGCGAGATCCGCAAGTCCGTGCCGCAGGTGCTCGACCTGGTCGGGCTCGGCGGCAAGGAGGACCGCATGCCGGGCGAGCTGTCCGGCGGTGAGCAGCAGCGCGTCGCCATCGCGCGGGCCTTCGTCAACCGGCCCAAGCTGCTCATCTGCGACGAGCCCACCGGCAACCTCGACCCGCAGACCTCCGTCGGCATCATGAAGCTGCTCGACCGGATCAACCGGACGGGCACCACCGTGGTGATGGCGACGCACGACCAGAACATCGTGGACCAGATGCGCAAGCGCGTCATCGAGCTGGAGAAGGGCCGCCTCGTGCGCGACCAGGCACGCGGCGTCTACGGCTACCAGCACTGACGCTCCACGGAAAGGCTTGATCAGACGCCATGCGCGCCCAGTTCGTCCTGTCGGAGATCGGCGTCGGTCTCCGCCGCAACCTGACGATGACCTTCGCGGTCGTCGTCTCCGTAGCCCTGTCGCTCGCCCTGTTCGGCGGGTCGCTCCTGATGAGCGACCAGGTGAGCACGATGAAGGGCTACTGGTACGACAAGGTCAACGTCTCCATCTTCCTCTGCAACAAGAGCGACGCCGAGTCCGACCCCAACTGCGCCAAGGGCGCGGTGACCGACGACCAGAAGGGCCAGATCAAGGCCGACCTGGAGAAGATGTCGGTCGTCGACACGGTGACGTACGAGTCGCAGGACGAGGCGTACAAGCACTACAAGGAGCAGTTCGGCGACTCGCCGCTGGCCAGTTCCCTCACCCCGGACCAGATGCAGGAGTCGTACCGCATCAAGCTGAAGGACCCGGAGAAGTACCAGGTCATCGCGACCGCCTTCGACGGGCGGGACGGGGTGCAGTCCGTGCAGGACCAGAAGGGCCTGCTGGACAACCTCTTCGGCCTGCTGGAGGGCATGAACATCGCCGCCCTCGCCATGATGGCGCTGATGCTGGTCGTCGCCCTCATGCTGATCGTGAACACCGTCCGGGTGTCCGCGTTCAGCCGCCGGCGCGAGACCGGGATCATGCGTCTGGTGGGCGCCTCCGGCTTCTACATCCAGGCGCCGTTCATCATGGAGGCCGCGGTCGCCGGACTCATCGGCGGCACCCTCGCGTGCGCCTTCCTCATCCTGGCGCGGTACTTCATCATCGACCACGGGCTCGCCCTGTCGGAGAAGCTGAGCCTGATCAACTTCATCGGCTGGGACGCCGTCCTGACGAAGCTTCCGCTCATCCTGGCGACCAGTCTGCTGATGCCGGCGTTGGCGGCGTTCTTCGCGCTGCGCAAGTATCTGAAGGTGTGACTCTTGCCAACAGGGGCGCGCGGCCAACGGGCCGTGCGCCCCTTTCGGTTGTCCTAGACTCACCGGCATGTCAGGTCGTGACCCGTTCTGTCGGCCCCGCAGCGTCCGCCGCGGCGCCGCCCTGACCTTGGTGTTCGCGAGCGTCCTCGTCGCCGGCGCGGCCACGGGCAGCCTTCCCGGCGCCGCCCGCGAGGACACCGCGGAGGGCGCCGCACAGGCCGCTCCCGTGGGCCACCACGCCGAGGTCACCCGCGCGGCCGAGGAGGCCGCCGCCCACGGGGCGTCCCCGCTGGAGGCCGCGGAGCGCGCGGTCAGCCGCAGCGGGGACCGCTGGGCCGCCGTCTACTCGCGCGGCGAGTACGAGACGTTCGAGGCGACCCTCGACGGCGCCTACACCGGCGTCGGCCTGTGGGCCCGCGAGCGGGACGGCCGCATCGAGGTGAGCAAGGTCGGCAGCGGCACCCCCGCCGCCGAGGCGGGCATCCGCGCGGGCGACCGGCTGCGCAGCGTCGACGGCGAGAAGGTCGACGGGCGGCCCGTCACCGAGGTCGTGTCCCTGCTGCGCGGGGACAGGGCGGGCAAGAGCGCCGGCAGCACCGTACGGCTCGGGCTCGAGCGCGGCTCGCGCTCGTGGAGCGAGACCGTGCGGCGCGCCCGGCTCTCCCGCAAGGCGGTCACCGTCCGCTCCCTGCCCTCCGGGGTCACGGTCGTCCAGGTCGCCGCCTTCACCAAGGGCTCCGGCGAGCAGGTCGGCGCCGCCGTGCGCGAGGCGCCGAAGGAGTCCGGCATCGTCCTCGACCTGCGGGGCAACCCCGGCGGCCTGGTCGCCGAGGCGGTCACCGCGGCCTCCGCCTTCCTCGACGGCGGCCTGGTCGCCACCTACGACGTCGCCGGCGAGCAGCGCGCCCTGCACGCCGAGCCCGGCGGCGACACGACAAGACCCCTGGTCGCGCTGGTCGACGCGGGGACGATGAGCGCGGCCGAACTGCTCACCGGCGCCCTCCAGGACCGCGGACGGGCGGTCGTCGTGGGCTCCCGCACCTTCGGCAAGGGCTCGGTGCAGATGCCCACCGAGCTGCCCGACGGCTCCGTCGCCGAGCTGACCGTCGGCCACTACCGCACCCCCTCCGGCCGCGGCGTCGACGGCCACGGCATCACCCCCGACCTGGAGGCCGGCGAGCGGGCGCTGGAGCGCGCCGAGTCGGTCGTCGGCGGACTCGGCCGGTAGCCCCCGATCGTTAATCGGCTTCCCTGGAAGCCCCTCCGTAGTGCGAAAATGGGCGCACTATGGCTAAGGAAAAAGGGCGCAAGCTGATCGCGCAGAACAAGAAGGCGCGCCACGACTACCTCATCATCGACACCTACGAGGCGGGCCTGGTGCTCACCGGCACCGAGGTGAAGTCCCTGCGCCAGGGCAGGGCGTCGCTGGTGGACGGCTTCGTCCAGCTCACCGACCACGAGGCGTGGCTGCACAACGTGCACGTCCCGGAGTACAGCCAGGGCACCTGGACCAACCACAGCGCCCGGCGCAAGCGGAAGCTGCTGCTGCACCGCGAGGAGATCGGCAAGCTGGAGGCCAAGTCCCAGGAGACCGGCCACACCATCGTGCCGCTCTCCCTGTACTTCAAGGACGGCCGGGCGAAGGTCGAGATCGCGCTCGCCAAGGGCAAGAAGGAGTACGACAAGCGGCAGACGCTGCGCGAGAAGCAGGACCGGCGGGAGACCGAGCGGGCGATCTCCGCGGTCCGCAGGAAGCAGCGGGCCTGAGATCCCGGGGCCCGGGGACCTCGCGGGAATAGGCTGGCATCGACCCGCGTTGGTCACGTACGATGGCAACGCACCTCACAGCGGGTGCGCGTCACCTCCTCCGGGAGGGTTTGACAACACAACATGGGGATGATCGGTTTCGACAGCGGCTGTCGAAGCAGGGGAAGCGTGTCGAGGAAGCGGCCATGATCTCGTAAACCACAGGCCGAAAAAAATAATCGCCAATTCCAAGCGATCTGTCTCCCAGGGCGAGCTCGCCCTCGCTGCCTGATCTTCAGGTAGCGAGCAGCGGCTCCCCTACTTAAGGGAGTGTCAGCCCGGGGGTGTTCCCGACCCGGATCCTGGCATCAGCTAGGGAACTAAACCTTGATCCCGGTCACGGGGTGAAGAGGGAAATCACACAGTGACTGGGCCCGTCGGAGACTTGTCGGCGTGATCTCCGGGGCCGAGAAAAGCACAGCCGACTGCACACGGAGAAGCCCTGGTTCCGCACCGTTGGACGCGGGTTCGATTCCCGCCATCTCCACTTACCCCATGTGGGCACAGGCCCCGTCGCGCGAGCGGCGGGGCCTGTGTCATGCGCGGCCACATGCGTGTGGCCCCGGGATGTGGGGGCCGCACCCATATCGGTGGGTGGTTCACGCTTCTACCTTCGCTCTCCATGACACAGACCAGAGCCGCACTGCGCCCCACCGTGCTGACGGCCCTCCTGGCCGCCCTCCTCTCCGTCCTGCTCGCCCCCGCGCCCGCCTCCGCCGCCTCCCTCCAGGAGGTCACCGGCTTCGGCAGCAACCCCGGCGCCCTGAAGATGTACCGCTACGTCCCCGACGGGCTGCCCGCCGGCCGCCCCGTGGTCGTCGCCCTGCACGGCTGCACCCAGAACGCCGCCGGGTACGCCTCCGGCACCGGCTGGACCACGCTCGCCGACCGCTGGGGCTTCTCCGTCGTGCTGCCGCAGCAGCAGAGCGGCAACAACCTCACCCAGTGCTTCAACTGGTTCCAGACGTCCGACATCGCACGCGGACAGGGCGAGGCCGCCTCCGTGGCCCAGATGGTCGACCGGCAGCTCGCCGACGTCTCCGGCGACCCGTCCCGCGTCTACGTCACCGGGCTGTCCGCCGGCGGCGGGATGACCGCCGTGATGATGGCCGCCTACCCGGAGAAGTTCGCCGCGGGCGGGATCGTCGCCGGACTGCCCTACGGCTGCGCCCAGGCCGCCGGCTCGCCCTACGTGTGCATGTACGTCGGGGCCACCCAGACCCCGGCGCAGTGGGGCGACCGGGTGCGGGCCGCGCGCCCCGGGTACACCGGGCCCTGGCCCGCGCTCACCGTCTTCCAGGGCACGGCCGACTACACGGTGAAACCGGCCAACATGACCGCCCTGGTCGACCAGTGGACCGACGTGCACGGCGCCGACCGCACCGCCGACGTCAGCGACACCGTCGCCGGCTACCCCCACCGCGTCTACCGGGGCCCCGGCGGGAACGCGGTCGTCGAGACGTACAGCCTCACCGGGATGGGCCACGGCCAGCCCGTCGACCCCGGGACCGGGGACGCGCAGTGCGGAGCGGCCGGGGCGTACTTCCTGGACGTGAACCTGTGCGCCGCCTACCGGCTGGGCAAGGCCTGGCAGCTCGGCTGAGTCTCAGTGCCCGCGCGGCGCCGTGCTCGCCCGCTCCGTCAGCCGGGGCGGCAGCAGGGTGGTGCCCGGTACGGCGGCCCCGGACAGCTTCCGTACCAGCAGATGCACCGCGCGGGCGCCCAGCTCGGCGGCCGGCACGGCCACCGAGGTGACCGGGACGCGGGCCGCCGCGGCGACCGGCGCCGGGCAGACGGCGATGAGGGACAGATCGCCGGGAATCCGCATCCCCAGCTCCCCGAACGCCTCGATCAGCGGGTCGATCAGCGGCTCGTTGTGCACCACCACCGCGGTCAGCGCCGGCAGGTCGCGCAGCAGCCGCTCCACGACCGCGCGGGCCGCGTCCCTGCCGGTGCCGCACGGCAGCACCGCCGACGCCAGCCCGTGCCGGTCGGCGGCCGCGGTGAAGCCCTCCACCAGCCGCCGGGCGAACGCGGTCCGCCGCACGTACACCTCCGGCGGCGAGCCGACCAGCGCCACCGCGCGGTGCCCCAGCCCCGCCAGATGGTCCACGCACAGCTCCCCGGCCGCCCGGAAGTCCAGGTCGACGCAGGTCAGCCCGTCCGCCTCGGCGGGCACCCCGATCAGCACGGACGGCACGGAGCGGGAGCGCAGCAGCGGTAATCGGGCGTCCTGCAACTGCACGTCCGTCACGATCACCCCGTCCGCCAGCCCCGTCTCCGTGACCCGCCCGAGGGACCCGTCGCCCTCGCCCTGGGTGAGCAGCAGCACGTCGTGGTCGCGGGCGCGGGCGGCGGTGACCACCGACACCGCGAACTGGGTGACCACCGGCACATGGATGCCGGGCCGCATCGGCACCGCCAGCGCGAGCACCTTCGCCCGGCCGCCCGACCGGGGCCGCCCGGCGCCGTCCGCGCGGTAGCCCAGCTCGCGCGCCGCGGCCTGCACCCGGCGCCGGGTCGCGTCCGAGATCGGCCGCTTGCCGCTCAGCGCGTACGAGACCGTACTGGGGGAGACGCCGGCGCGCCGGGCCACATCCGTGATCTTCACCATCGGCAGTCCTCGTGGGCACGGTCCGTGGGGGGAGTCAGCGGCCGACACGAGTGTCGAAGCGCTTCGACGGGTGAAGGTATGTGCGGGACCTGTGCCCGTCAATGGTGCCGACGGTCATCCGTGAAGCGGTTCGACGAGCCGAACGAGACGAGGGTTCCGGCGACCGCGAAGGCCGTCACCGCCGCCGCCACCGGCACCCCGTACCCGGCGGTGGCCGACACGTGCTCCACGATCCAGCCGCCGGCCGCGCTGCCGCAGGCGATCCCGCCCAGCAGCCCGGTGACCGCAAGGGTCATGCCCTCGTTCAGCCGCCCCTCGGGGGTGTACCGCTGCACCAGGGTCATCGTGGTGACCATCGTCGGCGCGGTGGCCATGCCCGCCACGAGCAGCGCGCCCGCCAGCACCAGGAGCGAGCCGGTCAGGGCCGCGGCCAGCAGCGGCAGCGTCATCAGCGCGGCCATCACGGCCAGGCACCAGCCCAGCCGGGTCAGCGCCGGCCCCGCCGGGCGCACCGCCCCGTACAGCAGACCCGCCACGCAGGAACCCGCCGCCTGGAGCGCCAGCACCGCGCCCGCCGCCGTACGGTGCCCCTGCCCGTCCGCGAACGCGATCGTCACGACCTCCAGCGAGCCGAACACCCCGCCCGTCGCCAGACAGACCAGCAGCAGCGGCCGTACGCCCGGCGCGCGCAGCGGGGCCCGCCCGGCGGCGCGGCGGACGGCCGGGGGCTCCGTGGAGCGCTGCGCGGTGAACAGCGCGACGCCCGTCAGCAGCAGCACCGCGCCCGTCAGCGTCCCCGCCTCCGGGAAGAACGTCCCGCACAGCACCGCCGCGAGCACCGGGCCGAGCATGAAGCACAGTTCGTCGGCGGCCTGCTCGAAGGAGTTCGCGGTGTGCAGCGCGTCGGGCCGGCCCTTCAGCAGATACGCCCAGCGGGCCCGGGACATGCCCCCGGTGTTCGGGGTGGTGGCGGTCGCGGCGTAGGCGGCGAACAGCGTCCAGTCGGGGGCGTCGTACCGCACGCACAGCACCAGCGCCAGCGAGCCGAGCACCGCGAACAGCGTGGCCGGCAGGGCGACACGGGCCTGCCCGTGGCGGTCCACCAGGCGCGCGGTCCACGGGGCGACCACCGCCGTGGCGGCGAGCCCGGTCGCGGTGACCGCCCCGGCCAGGGCGTAGGACCCGCGGCTCCCGGCGATCATCACGATCGCGCTCACCCCGAACATCCCCATCGGCAGACGGGCGAGCAGGTTCCCCGCCGTGAAGGCGCGGGCGCCCGGCACGGCGAACAGACGGCGGTACGGGCCCGGCTCGCGCGGGGCACGCGGTTCGCGGGGTTCGCGCGGTTCGCGCGGGGTGAAGTCGACGGCCACCAGGGTGTCGGAGGTGACGGTGAACAGGCGGGTGTCGCGGGAGGTCGGCTGCGGCATGGCACCACCGTCGCCCCGGGCCGGGCGGCCGGTCCAACACCTTCTCCGCACCGATTGACGCACCTGTGTTGTAGGTTCGCGGGATGTCCGCCCCCTCCCACGTCGATCCCCGCCTGCTGCGCGCCTTCGTCACCGTCGCCGAGGAGCTGCACTTCACCCGGGCCGCGGCCCGCCTCTACGTCGCCCAGCAGGCGCTCAGCCGGGACGTGCGGCGCCTGGAAGGGGAGCTGGGCTGCGAGCTGTTCGTCCGCAGCACCCGCCGGGTCACGCTCACCGCCGACGGCGAACGCCTGCTGCCGTACGCCCGCGCGGCGCTCCAGGCCCAGGACGACCTGCTCGCCGCCGCCGGACGGAGCCGCCCGCTGCTGGTGGACCTCAACTCCCCGGGCCTGGACACCCACCGCGAGGTGCTGCACCGGGCGCGCGAACTGGCCCCCGCGCACGAGCTGATGGCCCGCTACGAGAGCGGGCTGACCTGGGCGGCCGGGGAGCTGCTCGCCGGCCGCCTCGACGCGTCGTTCGGCCGGTTCGCGGGGCTCGCCAAGGCCGTGCGGGCCGGACTCGAACAGCAGCCGGTGCGGTACGAGCCGATGGCCGTGGTGCTGCCCGAGGACCACGCGCTGGCCGGACTGCCCGAGGTGCCGCTGGCCGCGCTGGCGGGCGAGACCGTCTACGCCGGGGCGGGCAACACCCGCACCGAGGAGTGGACGGACCTGGCGCGGCGGCTGTTCGACGGGCGGGACATCGCGCTCGCGCCGCCCGCGCCGCTCGCGGTGGGGGAGGAGGAGTTCCGGCGGATGATGGCGCGCACCCGGAATCCGATCCTCGCCGTGGTCGGTTTTCCGCCACATCCGGGGACGGTTTCCCGGCCCCTGGTGGACCCCGTACCCCTCTCACCTGTGTCTCTTGTGTGGCGGAAGGGAATGATCCACCCCGCTCTGACCGAACTGCGCAGGTCGGCGGCCGGCCTCTCCGCCGCGCGCGGCTGGCTGAGGCGACCTGCGGACTCCTGGCTTCCGGCGCAGGACGCCGAAGTGATGGGAGCGCACCCAATGTCTCGCTGCTGACACAAAAGGTCGCCGCGCAAACACACAACCTCCGCGTGCGCTACATTCGATGCCCGAGCACGGTGTGATAAACGGGGCGCTCGGAGCGGGTGGGGGCCCGGTCCGCCGACGGGTGCTCGGGTCGTACGCGCGCCGATGGTTCCGTTGGGGGGAAGGGCGAGCGCGTGGAAAAGTGGCGAGAAGACGCCCAACCGGGGCGGCCGCAGTCGGCCGACGGTTCCCGGAGGTTCGCGGACGCGGACGAGGACGCCCGTGAGACGCGGGTGCTGCCCCTGGCGGAGAGACCCGCCGGACCCGGCGTGAGAGACGGCGCGGAGAACCTCCGCGCCGGTTCCGGTTCCGGGTCCCTCGACGGTTCCGGGTCCCTGGACGAGCGCTGGGCGCGGCTCGGCGTGTTCCCGTCCGGGAACGGCAGGGACGACGACCGGACGCAGGTGCTGCCTGCCTCCGGGAGCGAGGACGGGACCCAGGTGCTCCCCGGCACGGGCGGCCGTCCGGGTCCGTCCGCCGCGTCCCGGCCCGGCCCGTCGGGTGCGTCCCGGCCCGGCGGTGAGGACCGTACGCAGGTGCTGCCCGAGGTGGGCGGCCCCCAGGCGCCGTCCTCGCGCCCCGGCCCGTCCTCCCGTCCCGGCCCGTCCTCCCGTCCCGGTACGCCGTCCCGCCACGGCACGCCGTCCGGCTCGGGTGAGGCCGGCGGCGCCCGGCGCGCCGACGGTCCCACGCCGTCCCCCGGCCGCCACCGCTTCGACGCCTTCGGCAAGCCGCCCGCGCCCGCCGCACGCCGGACCGCCGAGGACGCCTACGACTCCGAGCGCACCACCGCCCTGCGCGTGCCCCGCCCGGCCGCCTCGTCCGCCCCGGCCGCCGGCACGGCCGACGCCGGCGCCACGACCCGTATCCCCGCCGTGGACGCGCCCGGCCCCGGCGACGGCGGCACCGCCGTGCGCGACCCGTGGCAGGAGGAGCCCGGCAGCCTCGAGGCCACCCACGACCCGCACGAGGTGACGGTCCAGCTCGACGCCGTGCAGATCGGCGCCGGCGGTGTGCTGAGCCGTACACCCGGAGCGGGCGCGGCGCCCGAGGCGGCCCCCGTGTTCGTCGACGAGTCGGGCCGCCGCAACCGGCTCTACCGCCGCATCGGCCTGGCCGTCGGCCTCGCCTGCGCGGGCTACGCCGTCGTCATGGTCGCCACCCTGCTGTCCGGCAACTCCGACGCACCCTGGATGCCCGTCCCGGGCCAGGAGGACAAGCCGGCCGAGCAGGTCGAGACCACGCCCCGGCCCTCCGCGACCGACCCCGCGCCCGACGCCGGCACCAGTCTCGACCCCGGCGTCGGCACGCCCACCCCGGGCGCCTCCGACCTGCCCGGGCCCGGCGCCTCCGCCCCCGCGGCGGGAGGCACCGGCGGCACGGTGCGGCAGCCGGACGGCGACGCCCCGGCGTCCACCCCGGCCGGCCGTGCCAGCACCCAGCCCGCCACCGGCGGCGGCGACGCGGGCGGCGGCACCGCCGCCACCACGCCCCCGGCCGGCGGCGGCACCGCCACGCAGCCCACCACGCCGACCACCCCGGCCGGCACGACGCCTCCCGCGACGCCCGACCCCACCACCGGTGGCGGCGGCGAGGTCAACGGCACCGACAGCCTGTCCGCTCCCTCCGCCGACCACCCGG
This sequence comes from Streptomyces lusitanus, assembly GCF_042647945.1. Taxonomy (NCBI): domain Bacteria; kingdom Bacillati; phylum Actinomycetota; class Actinomycetes; order Kitasatosporales; family Streptomycetaceae; genus Streptomyces; species Streptomyces lusitanus. The sequence goes on along the minus strand of NZ_JBHRWL010000004.1, from coordinate 475,469 downwards.
TCGCCGCCGAACCCGCCGCGGGCGCCGACTCCGCCCCCGCCGCCGCACCGTCCCCGGAGAACGTCCTCTGATGGCATCCCCGTCCCACCGCCGCAGTGCGCCCCGCCCGGACCGGCGCGGCGCACTGCGGCGCCGCGTCCCGCTGCGCCTGCTGCTGCCGCTGCTCGTCCTGGTCGCCCTCGCCGCCATGCTGATGCTGCGCGGCTACGTGCACAGCGAGATCCTCGCCGACCACCGCATCCAGAAGCCGGCGCCCACCACCGAGGTCCCCGAGGAGATACTCGAGGGCGGCCCGGTGATAGACGCCCGCAAGGGCAAGGCCGCCACGCTCAGCGTCCCGGACCACCGCCTGGTGCTCTCCTTCGACGACGGCCCGGACCCCACCTGGACGCCGAAGGTGCTCGACGTGCTGAAGAAGCACGACGCGCACGCCGTCTTCTTCGTCACCGGCACCATGACCTCCCGCTACCCCGACCTCGTCAAGCGCATGGTCGACGAGGGCCACGAGGTCGGCCTGCACACGTTCAACCACCCCGACCTGTCGCTCCAGTCCACCAAGCGCATCGACTGGGAGCTGTCGCAGAACCAGCTCGCCATCACCGGCGCGGCCGGCATCCGCACCTCGCTGTTCCGCCCGCCGTACTCGTCCTTCTCCGACGCCATGGACAACGAGTCCTGGCCGGTCACCCAGTACATCGGCAGCCGCGGCTACCTCACCGTCGTCAACAACACCGACAGCGAGGACTGGAAGCGGCCCGGCGTCGACGAGATCATCCGCCGCGCCACCCCGAAGGACGGCAAGGGCGCCATCGTGCTGATGCACGACTCCGGCGGCAACCGCAGCCAGACCGTGGCCGCGCTCGACCGGTTCCTGCCCGACCTGAAGGACAAGGGCTACGAGTTCGACAACCTGACCGAGGCCCTGGACGCGCCCAGCGCGCACAGCCCGGTCACCGGATCCGAGCTGTGGAAGGGCAAGGCCTGGATCTTCCTGGTGCAGGCCTCGGAGCACATCACCGACGTCCTGGTGGTCGGCCTCGCGATCATCGGCACCCTGGTCATCGCCCGCTTCGTGCTGATGCTGCTCCTCTCCGGCGCCCACGCGCGCCGGGTGCGCCGCAAGGGGTTCCGCTGGGGCCCGCCGGTCACCGAGCCGGTCACGGTGCTGGTCCCGGCGTACAACGAGGCCAAGTGCATCGAGAACACCGTCACCTCCCTGATGGCCAGCGACCATCCGATCGAGGTGCTGGTCATCGACGACGGGTCCACCGACGGCACCGCCCGCATCGTCGAGGCGATGGGCCTGCCCAACGTCCGGGTCATCCGCCAGCTCAACGCGGGCAAGCCCGCCGCCCTCAACCGGGGCCTGGCCAACGCCCGTTACGACATCGTCGTGATGATGGACGGCGACACGGTCTTCGAGCCGTCCACCGTCCGCGAGCTCGTGCAGCCGTTCGCCGACCCGAAGGTCGGCGCCGTCGCCGGCAACGCCAAGGTCGGCAACAAGGACAGCCTCATCGGCGCCTGGCAGCACATCGAGTACGTGATGGGCTTCAACCTGGACCGCCGGATGTACGACATCCTGCGCTGCATGCCGACCATCCCGGGCGCCGTCGGCGCCTTCCGGAAGTCGGCCCTCGAGCCCATCGGCGGCATGAGCGACGACACGCTCGCCGAGGACACCGACGTCACCATGGCGCTGCACCGCGCCGGCTGGCGCGTGGTCTACGCGGAGAACGCCCGCGCCTGGACCGAGGCCCCGGAGACCGTGCAGCAGCTGTGGTCCCAGCGCTACCGCTGGTCGTACGGCACCATGCAGGCCATCTGGAAGCACCGCCGCGCCCTCGTCGACAAGGGCCCCTCCGGCCGCTTCGGCCGGGTCGGCCTGCCCTTCGTCTCGCTGTTCATGATCGTGGCCCCGCTGCTGGCCCCGCTGATCGACGTGTTCCTGCTGTACGGCCTGGTCTTCGGACCGACCCAGCAGACCATCCTCGCGTGGCTGGGCGTCCTGGCCATCCAGGCGGTCTGCGCCGCCTACGCGTTCCGCCTCGACAAGGAACGCATGACCCATCTGATCTCGCTGCCGCTGCAGCAGATCCTGTACCGCCAGCTCATGTACGTCGTGCTGCTCCAGTCCTGGATCACGGCGCTCACCGGCGGCCGGCTGCGCTGGCAGAAGCTGCGCCGCACCGGTGTCGTCGGGGCGCCCGTGAACGGGTCCGTGCCGGGCGGCCAGGCGTACCAGGACGACCGGAGGCCGGTGGCATGACCCACGGACACCCGACCGGCGCCGGCCCGGTCCCGGACCCGGCCGGCCCCTACCCGCCCCCGTACGGCACCCACACGGACGTGGCCCCGCAGCCGGCGTACCCGTTCCCGCAGCAGCACACGGCTGAGCCGGAGCCTGCGGCGCCCGCGGAGACCCCGGTGGCCCCGAAGAAGCCGGGCCGGGACCGCTACCTGGACCTCCTGCGCTCCATCGCCCTGGTCCGCGTCGTCGTCTACCACCTCTTCGGCTGGGCCTGGCTGTCGATCGTGTTCCCGTCCATGGGCGTGATGTTCGCGCTGGCCGGCTCGCTGATGGCACGGTCGCTGAAGCGGGGCGCGTGGAGCGTGATCCGCGGACGCCTCCGCCGTCTGCTGCCGCCGATGTGGCTCTTCGGCGGGGTCGCGCTGACGCTGCTGTTCCTGAGCGGCTGGAACCCCGGGGACGACCCCGACCAGGGCGGCGGGTCCTGGGGCCTGGTCAAGTTGTTCCACTACCTGGTCCCGATCGGCGCCCCGCCCTACCCGTTCGAGGCCGGGGACCTGGGACCGCTCACCGGCGGCACCTGGGCGGACGACGCGGTGGGACCGCTGTGGTACCTGCGCGCCTACCTGTGGTTCGTACTCGCGTCCCCGCTGCTGCTGTGGGCGTTCCGCAGGGCGCCCTGGCCGACGCTGCTCGCCCCGCTCGGCCTGACGGCCGTCGTCGGCACCGGGCTGGTCACCATCCCCGGCGAGACCGGCAACGCGGTCACCGACTTCGCGGTCTACGGCTCCTGCTGGGTGCTGGGCTTCGCCCACCAGGACGGCATGCTCAAGCAGGTCCCGCGCTACATCTCCGTGTCCGGCGCCGCCTTCGTGATGGCGTTCGGCCTGTGGTGGGCCTCGGGCCACCTCGGCGACGAGGGCTGGGACCTCAACAACATCCCGCTGGCGCAGGCCGCCTGGTCGTTCGGGTTCGTGGTGATCCTGCTCCAGTACTCGCCCTCGTGGCAGGAGCTGCCGGGACGGCTCGCCAACTGGGACAAGCTGGTGACCCTGTCCAACAACCGCGCGGTCACCATCTACCTGTGGCACAACCTGCTGATCGCCCTCACCTTCCCGATCGTCGACCTGCTGTACGAACTGCCGTTCATGCAGAGCGAGCGCGGGGTGGAGGCGCTGAACAGCACGTACGAACTCTGGGCGTTCGCGTTCGTCTGGCCGCTGATCGGCCTGGTGATCCTCAGCACGGGCTGGGTCGAGGACCTGGCGGCGAAGCGCAGGCCACGCCTGTGGCCGAACGGCACGAAGCCCAAGCGCCCGGAACCGGCCGGCCGGGGCCGCCGCCACTGACGTGTCGGGCCGCTCCGCCTGCGCCTTCGGCGCCGGAGCGGCCCGTACGTCGGCGTACTCAGCCCCCTGGGGCGGTGTGCATGTCCCCGGCTCGTGCCACGATCCGCCTCATGAGTGACCGATCGCTTTCGCCCGCCTGGCTGGCCTCGTGGACAGACAGGGTCTCCGGGGCTCTCACGGCCATGACAGACGAGTTCGAGGATCGGCACGGCTTCCCCTGTGGGACCAACGCGATCCGGGCGGCTGACCACGACGACCAAGCGGCGGCTCGCAGGCTGGCCCAAGTCGCCCCTGTATCGGCCGACCTGATCACCTTCTACGACAGCATCGGCGATGTCACCTGGCCGGATGTCGGCAACGGCCATTTCCTCGAGCCGGCCGTTGACGTCCTGCACCGGCTCCAGGAGCACTGCATCACCGAAACCGGCCCGGGAAGGAAGATCCACGGTCTGGTCATCGGCTCGACCGGCGGTGGTCCGGCATACGTCGCGGGTCGAGACGGAGCGGTCTACCGCACGCGGACCGCGTCACTGGACGAACCGGAGCTCGACAAGGTGGCCGACGACCTACGCCAGTTCCTCGAGCTGCTGGAGCACGCCCTGACCCTGTTCATCGCGGACGGTGGGACGGGGAACCCGTAACCGCAACGGTCGCCGCCGCGGTATCCAGAATTCAGGCGCGGAACCGCGCCGGCGCGGCCGGCCCGTTCCTGTCACCGGCTCTTGAGTGCTCCCCTCGGTTCGAGGCCGTGGTCGTGGACGTAGCGGGCCAGGGCGACGCGGGAGCGGATGCCGAGCTTGCCGTAGATGCGGCGGAGGTAGTAGTTGACCGTGTGCGGCGATAGGTGCACGCGTTGGGCGACCTGACGGTTGGTCAGGCCCCGTGCGACGAACTCGGCGATGGTGCGCTCCATGTCCGTCAACGCCTCCGCGTCGCCGGCCGGACCGGGCTGCCGCTGGTGGGCCGTGGCGTCGACGAGGGCCATCCGGCCCGCGTGCTCGCGGATGGTCCACGGACCGGGTCGGGGCGATGACACCTGCCGTTCGTCCAGCAGAGCCGTCAGGTCCTCGGCCGCGCGGGCCCGGGTCCAGGCGTCGCCGTGCTCCGCAGCGACCCGCGCGATCCCCTCCGGGTCGCACTCGTACAGGCTGCGGGCGTACACGGCGGCCAGCCGGACGTCGGGAGCGTCCGGGTTGTCCGCCGCCAGTTTCTCCACGGCCTTGAGGGCCGTATCGGCGAGCGCGGGGTCACCGGCCCGGCGGGAGAAGCGGACGAACCAGGCCGCCGCGCCCGGCTCCGTCAGCAGCAGCGGGCGCGAGGACGGCAGCGGCACGGGGGCGGCGGCGAGCAGGCCGGCCGCCTCGCGGACCTCGTTCCGGGCGGCGTGCAGCAGCACGTCCAGCCAGTGGCAGCGCAGGGCCAGGTACGGGAGCGCCTCCAGGGCCGCCCGGTGTTCCCGGCAGCGGGCGAGGTGCCCGGCCGCCGACCCGGTGTCGCCCGCGAGCAGGTCGATGCGGCACAGCGTGGCCCACGCCCAGGCGGCGAGGCCCGACAGCCCGTCGTCGGACGCGGCCGACCGGACGTCCCGCGCCCGTCGCCGGGCGGCGTCGAGGTCCCCGGCCCGCAGATGCGCCGCCGCCCGTACCAGGTTCGCGGCCGGCCGGTGAACGGCGTCGTCGCTCTCCGCCGACACCTGCCCGAGCAGTACCTCCGCCTCCTCGGTCTCGCCCAGCGCGACGAGTTTGGCCGCCAGCGCAACCCGGGGATACGCGCCGCCGGCCGCAGGGACGGGCGGCAGCGGCTGGTCGACGGCCCGGCGGCCCCAGCGGACGGCTTCCGCCGTACGGCCCTCGGCCCACTCCAGACCTGACAGGACCACCGCGGCCGTTCGCCCGGCCTCCGGCCCCGCCCCCGCCAACTGGTCGATCACGGTGTCGGCCCAAGCATCGGCGAGCGGTACGGACCCGGCCGCCGGCCCGGCCGGGTCCGCCGCGTCCACCTGCCCGCCCGCCAGCAGAAAGTCGGCCATCAAGCCCCGCAGGACCAGTGTCTCCGGGGCCGGGAGCCGCCGGTCGAGCGCGCTGCGGACGAGCAGGACGGCCGACTCGGTGTGCCCGGTGCGCAGCAGCGTCCCGATCGCGCCCGTCGTCCCCGTGCCCCCTGGCGCCACCGGCGCGTCCTGCTCCCGTACGCTGCCCCGGCGCCCCGGCTTGCCCCGCCCGGGCTCGACCAGCCCCAACTCGACCAGCCCCGGCTCGGTCATGCCCAGGTCGGCCACAGCCTGGACGGAAGCGTGGGGCCGGCCCGCGCACCGCTGCGCATCCTGGTGCAGAGCGGCCCGTACGGTCGCCGGGATCGACTCGTACACGGCCCGCCAGAGCAGCGGCTGCTGGAAGCTCATCCCGTCGTCTGTGAAGGTCAGCAGCCCGGCGGCCACCGTCTCGTCGAGGGCGGGCAGCAGCGCGGCGGTGCCGGTGCCCAGCATGGCCGCCGCCTGCGACAGCGGGAAGGTACGGCCGAGGACGGTGCCGACCCGCAGCAGTTGCACCGACTCCTTGGACAACTGCCGTAGATGCTCGTCGACCGCGGCCCGCACCCGCGCCGGAAGCCGCCGCGGGGTGAGTCGGAGCAGCTCGCCCTCGGGCCCGATGCGGCCCTCCTCGGCCAGTCCCGCGACCAGTTCCACGATCAGCCGAGGATTGCCGTGGGCGCAGTTCACCACGTTCAGCAGCCCGGCCGTCGGCGGTACACCGATGAGGTCACGGACCAGGCCGCGGATCGTCCCGCCGGTCAGCGGCGACAGCTCCAGCGCGTGCACCTGGGCGCCGGCGGCCCCGTAGGGCGTGGTCCGGGCCGTGGCGGCGCGGGCGAGCAGCAGCGTCGGCGACGTCGCGGGGTCCTGCCGGACGGTTCGCAGCAGCGTCTGAAGCTCACTCGCGGTCAGGACCTCCACGTCGTCCAGGACCAGCAGCGCGCGGTCGCCGGGGGAGTGCGGGTAGCCCGGCACCGACCCGAGGTCCGCCGTGCGCGGATGGTGGACGGCCAGTCCGCGCCGGCGCGCGCACCGCGCCGCTTCGCTCAGCAGTCTGGTCTTGCCGATGCCGCTCTGGCCGCTGACGACCAGGATTCCGGGCACGTCGGATTCCGCCCGGTTGAGGAAGCCGGCGATGCGCCGCTGCTCCTCCTCGCGTCCGTGCAGCCTGACTTCGGGCATCTTGTACCCCCGTGACGACGTCCAGGACCAGGAACCGCCGGCCCGGGAACCGCCCGAACCGGTGTACCGGGAATCAACCATTCCGCACGCGGCGGCCCGACGCGGTGACGCCCCTCACCATCACGCCCGATCGTCTTGTTTCGCTACGACCCCGAGGTACGGGGATCCGGCTGCGCGGTCGGCCCACGGACGTCCCCAGCGATTGTCCACCGCGCTGTTCGGCCGCACTACTGGACCGGGTAATCCGCGCACGCCGACCGTTCTACTCACTTGGGTAGTGGCTCCCGGAAAGGACGGTGAACACAATGACGAAACACCTTGCCGGCAGAGAGAAAGCAAGCGTGGAATGGCTGACCCTCTGTGTGCGAAGGGCTGATCGCGTTGTCCGCACGACCCGGCTACCGGCAGCTGATGACCCGTGAGCTCCTGCTGTGGGCCGCGATCTCCCTGGCCGGCAAGGTCCCGGTGGCGATGGCCCCGCTGGCCCTGGTCTTCTTCAGCAGGGAGAGCCCCGGGGGGTACACCCTCGGCGCGAGCCTGGCCTCCGCGTACGTCCTCGGTGAGGTCGTCGGCGCCCCCCTGCTCGGCACCCGGCTGGGCGACGGCCGGATGCGGCGGGAGCTGTCCGCCGGGCTCCTGGCAGGCGCGCTCGCCTTCGGCGTCCTGCCGTTCGCGCACTCCGCCCCGTCGCCCGTCCTCCTGGCCCTCGCCTTCCTGGCCGGCGCGGCACCGGCCGCCTGCCCCGGCGGCCTGCGGGCCTCCCTGACCCGGTTGGTGGACGACGACCTGGTACCCCGCGCACTGAGCGCCGAGGCCACCCTCACCCAGTGCGTCTGGGCCGCGGCACCTGGCCTGGTGGTCCTCCTGGCCCTCCAGGTGCACCCCGGCGCCCCGCTGCTGCTGGGTGCGCTGCTCGCGGCCACCGCCTCCCTGCTGCTGTTCCTCCTCCCGGAGCAGAGGGTCCCCGAGTCCGCCGGGCGCTCCGCCGCGCCGATGACACGGACCCTGCTGTCCGGCTGGCCCGTGTACCTCACCAGCGCGGCCGCCATGGCGATGCTGGCCACCGCCGAACTCGTCCTGCCCGCGCTCCTGGAGGACCGGGACATCGCCGTCGGCTGGTCCGGCCCGCTGCTCGCCGGGTTCGCCCTGGCCGGCGCGGTCGGCGCGCTCTGCTACGGCCTGCGGACCTGGCCCGGCCCGGTGCGGGTGCAGAGCCTGGTTCTCCTCGCCGTCACCGCCGCCTGCGTCTGCCTGATCACCCTGCTGCCGGGCCTGGGCGGCATCGCCGCGGCACTGCTCCTGGCGGGTGTCCTCCAGTCCGGCGTCATGGTCACCCGCAACCTCAGCCTGCGGGAACGCCTGCCCGAACACGCCCACGCCGCCGCGTACTCGGTGATGTACGCCGTTCAGGGCGTGGGCTACAGCGCGACCGCGTCCCTGTCCGCAGTGGCCCTGGACCTGGCGTCCCCTTCGGTGGCGATCCTCGGCGGTGTCGCCATCACCCTCCTCATCACCGCCGTCAGCGCCCTCGCCGAACGTGGCCCCGAACCCCGTACCAACACCGACTCCGCCGCCCTCGCCGACGCGGACGACTGCACCTGACCCGTCCGTCGCCGGACCCGGCAGGTGCGGTCGGAGCCGCGGGGGCGAACTACCGAACTACCCGGTCATCTCTGGCCGGCGCTCCGCCAGGCCCGCCCCGCTTCTCAACGCCCTGTGGGATCGAGAGACATCCAAGACTTCGCTCAGTACGGGCGCATCGAAGTGCCCGGGGAAGCCACAGTCTGCGGGACGAGGATCGTTGTCCTCGTGAGCAAGTTCAAGCCATTGGCAATGGTGGCAGCCGATAACCCCGGCGCGTTCTTGGGAACGGATGAAGCGCGCGCTGAAGGCGAGCTCGCCGCGAGTGACCTTGAGAAGGTAGAGCAGGTGCTCGTTGCATCGGGGTACGTCACGGTTCCGCTGGACATGGTGACTTCACGTCTCCTTGGCGAGGCGGTGGATCAGGTCCCGGGACTCGGCAGGCTCGGGGGTGTTCGACTTCATGCGGTCGAGCACTGAACGGTACTTGCTGAACTGGTTCGAGGCGGGCCGCCGTGCCACACTGCCTCCTGTTGCTGAAGTGAACGGTGGGCCAGGGGGCGAGGGCGGATGAGCAAGCGGCAGACGCAGAAGATGCTGCAGTTGATGGCGAGCGGGGAGCCGGTGGAGCTCACCAGTCCCATGGCATCCGTGAAGAAACTCGCCCGACTCGCCTTCGTCGCCCAGCAGTTCGGGTACGAGTACGCGGATGTCCGGCAGGGCGGCGGGAACAACAGCCAGCTGAAGATGCTGATCGTGCCCGACCTCAGCCCGCAGGCCCAGACCCGCGCCGCGCAGAACTGGGCGCAGTACCCCAACGCCCACGACGGCGTCTCCCTGCCGCCGCTGGTGCCGGACGCCTTCGAACTGCTCAAGGCGCGCATCAACTTCGACCTCACCGGCAAGAACGCCGAGAAGCGGATGGGCTACGGCGCGATCGGCGTCTCCATCGGCGCCGTGATCATCGCCTACCGGCTGGGCGGCACCTCGGACGACTTCGTGATCGCGGCCATCATCTGGCTGGCCCTCATGGCGGTCTTCGGTATCGGGTTCGCCGTCAACCGCAAGCGCAACGCCAAGTTCGCCGCCCGCCTCCACGCGGCCGGCTTCACCCCGGTGACGGACGAGACGGGCCGCGTGCGCTATCTGCCCCCGGGCGGGCAGTTGCCGGGCCACGGCAACCCCTTCGGGGGCGGTCCGTACGGTCCGTACGGGGTACAGGCCCAGGGTGCGCCGCCGGTCCCGCCGCAGCCGCAGCAGCAGCCGGCACCGGGTTACGCCCCGCCCGCTCAGCAGCCGCCGGCGTACGGACAGCCCTTCCCGCAGCAGCAGCAACAGCAGCCCGGTCCGTACGCCCCCCAGCAGCCGCCCGCCTACGGGCAGCCCGGCCAGCCCGGCCCGTACAACCAGCAGCCCCCCGCCTACGGCCAGCCCGGCCCCTACGGCCAGCCCCCGCAGCACTGACCCCTCACCGCACCCCCGGTGACCGGTGACGGACTCCTCTCACCCCGCCCCCCGCCGGGGTGAGAGCAACGTTCCCTGCCGGTCACCGCGTGCCACAGACCGGAAACGCTCCCTCCCTACCTTCGGGACCAGCCCTCGCGGCACCGCCGCGCCCCGGAGAGCAGTGGAGGCCCCATGACAGCCCGCAGCGGCCGTTGGATCCAGCAGTGGGACCCGGAGGACGAGACCTTCTGGAACCGCACCGGCGAGCGGATCGCCCGCCGTAATCTCCTCTTCTCCGTGCTGTCCGAGCACATCGGCTTCTCGGTCTGGACCATGTGGTCCGTGCTCGTGCTCTTCATGGGACCGGAGTACGGGCTGACCCCGGCCGACAAGTTCCTGCTGACGTCGCTGGTCACGCTGGTCGGCGCGGTCGTCCGGGTCCCGTACACCTTCGCCGTGGCGGTGTTCGGCGGGCGGAACTGGACGATCGTCTCCGCCGGCCTGCTGCTCGTGCCGACCGTCGCCGCGTTCGCCGTGATGGAGCCGGGGACGTCCTTCTCCACCTTCCTCCTCGTCGGCCTGCTGGCCGGCATCGGCGGCGGCAACTTCGCGTCCTCCATGACCAACATCAACGCCTTCTTCCCGCTGAGGAAGAAAGGCTGGGCGCTCGGTCTGAACGCCGGCGGCGGGAACATCGGCGTGCCCGTCATCCAGCTCGTCGCCCTCGCGATCATCGGCGCGAGCGGGGGGCCGCGGGTGCTGCTCGGCCTCTACATCCCGCTGATCGTCGTCGCCGCCGTGCTCGCCGCGCTCTTCATGGACAACCTGGCCTCGGTGAAGAACGACACCGGCGCCGCCAAGGACGCCGCGCGCGACCCGCACACCTGGATCATGTCGTTCCTCTACATCGGCACCTTCGGCTCGTTCATCGGCTACAGCTTCGCCTTCGGGCAGGTGCTCCAGAACCAGTTCGACCGCACCCCGCTGGAGGCCGCGTACGTCACCTTCATCGGGCCGCTGCTCGGCTCCCTGATCCGCCCGGTGGGCGGCTCGCTCGCCGACCGGTACGGCGGCGCGCGCATCACCCTGTGGAACTTCGTCGCCATGGGCGCGGCGACCGCCGTGCTGATCGTCGCCTCGATGCAGAAGTCGCTGGTGCTGTTCACCGTCGCCTTCGTGGGGCTGTTCGTGCTGACCGGCCTCGGCAACGGGTCGACGTACAAGATGATCCCCGGCATCTTCCAGGCCAAGGCGCACGCGCTGGGCCTCGAAGGGGAGGCGGCGGCCGCGTACGGGCGGCGGCTCTCCGGGGCGTCCATGGGGCTGATCGGCGCGGTGGGCGCGCTCGGCGGCGTCGGCATCAACCTCGCCTTCCGCCAGTCCTTCCTCTCCTACGGCTCCGGCACCGGCGCGTTCGTGGCGTTCCTCGCCTGTTACGCGGTGTGTTTCGCGGTCACCTGGGCGGTATACCTCCGCCGGCCCGCCGCCCGCCCGGCCGGCGCGTCCCCCGCCACGGAGGAGAAGCCGCAGCTCAGCTATGCCGAGGTATGACGGCGGGTGACGTAACACTGGTGACATGAAGCCGAACCGAGCCTGTCATGGTTGGTTGACAGGCTCGTTCGGCACGGACGTGGAGCCGCACCTCCGTGCAGGACGCCGACTCGAGCCGGGACGAGAGTGATGGACGACGAACGAGAGCAGTCACCGGAGCACGGCCCCCTCGCGGGATTCACCGTGGGCGTGACCGCGGCGCGCCGGGCCGACGAGCTGGGCGCGCTGCTGGAGCGGCGCGGCGCGGCGGTGCTGCACGCCCCGGCCCTGCGGATCGTGCCGCTCTCCGACGACAGCGAGCTGCTGGCGGCCACCAAGGAGATCATCGGGCGGGCCCCGGACATCGCGGTCGCCACCACCGCCATCGGCTTCCGCGGCTGGGTGGAGGCCGCGGACGGCTGGGGGCTCGGCGAGGACCTGCTGGAGCGGCTGCGCGAGGTGCGGATCCTGGCCCGCGGGCCGAAGGTGAAGGGCGCGATCCGGGCGGCCGGGCTGACCGAGGAGTGGTCGCCGGCCTCGGAGTCGATGGCGGAGGTGCTGGACCGGCTGCTGGAGGAGGGCGTCGACGGGCTGCGCATCGCCGTCCAGCTGCACGGCGAGCCGCTGCCCGGGTTCGTGGAGTCGCTGCGCGCCGGGGGAGCGGAGGTGCTGGGCGTACCGGTGTACCGGTGGCTGCCGCCGGAGGACATCGGGCCGGTGGACCGCCTGATCGACGCGGCCGTCGCCCGCACCCTGGACGCGGTCACCTTCACCAGCGCGCCCGCCGCCGCGTCGCTGCTGTCCCGCGCCGAGGAGCGCGGACTGGCCGACGACCTGCTGGCCGCGCTCGGGCACGACGTGCTGCCCGCCTGCGTCGGCCCGGTCACCGCCCTGCCGCTCCAGGCGCGGGGCGTCGACACGGTGCAGCCCGAACGCTTCCGCCTGGGCCCGCTGGTCCAGCTGCTGTGCCGCGAACTCCCCTCCCGCGCCCGCACGTTGCCCGTGGCCGGGCACCGGGTGGAGATCCGGGGGCACGCGGTGCTGGTGGACGGCGAGCTGCGGCCCGTGCCGCCCGCCGGGATGTCCCTGCTGCGGGCGCTGTCCCGCAGGCCCGGCTGGGTCGTCTCCCGCGCCGAGCTGCTGCGCGCCCTCCCGGGCACCGGCCGTGACGAACACGCGGTGGAGACCGCGATGGCCCGCCTGCGCACCGCCCTCGGCGCCCCGAAACTGATCCAGACGGTGGTCAAGCGCGGCTACCGCCTCGCCCTCGACCCGGCGGCGGACGCCAAGTACGACGCGGCGGTCTGACCCGGCGGCACAAGCCGCCTCCGCCCCGCCGGACTCCTCCGCGCGGGGAGGCCGAGCCGAATGCACGCGGCAGGAGGGGTTCCGGGGGCCGGGACGGGCGGGCACTGTGGAGACAGAACGTTTCCCGGTTCGCGCACGGCCCCCACGCGCGCGGGGGCCCACCTAGGCGGTGGCAGGACATGGCACTGGGCACGGTCACGGCGTCCTACGAGCTGAGGTTCGACACCGGGCGGGTCTGCCTGGATCTGCTCGCGACCACCCATCCGGAGGAACGGCTGGGCTCCGTCGACGCGCTGCGGGCCTGGATCACCGGCGCCGGACTCGTCCCCGAGGGCACTCCGCTCACCCACGCCGACCCGTCCTGGCTGGACGCCTTCCGCGAACTGCGCGCGGATCTCGTCCCGTTGGTGCGCGCGCCCGGCTCCCCGTCGTACGGCCGCGCGCTCGCCCGGGTCAACGACCTCGCCCGCTCCGCGCCCCCGGCGCCCCGCGCGGTGCCCGGCGCGGACGGGACGCTGGTGCGCCGGCTCGACGGCCCGCCCGGCCGCGACGCGCTGCTCGGCGCGGTGGCGCGGGACGCGGTGGACCTGCTCACCGACCCGGCCGCCCGCGCGAGCCTGCGCCAGTGCGAGGGCGACAACTGCCCCATCGTGTACGTCGACACGTCCCGGGGCCGGCGGCGCCGCTGGTGCTCCAGCGAGGTGTGCGGCAACCGCGAGCGCGTGGCCCGGCACCGCCGCCGTACGGCAGCCCTCACCCGCGCCTGAACACCCGCGCACCCGTGCTCGAACACCCGCGCACCCGTGCCTGAACACCCGCGCCGGCCGTCGGCGCCCTCGTGCGTCCGATTGAACTCCCTTATCCCCTTCGCGGTTTTCGCGCGCCGGGAATCCCGAAAACCGCTCAAGTGATGTCCATCACGCCCCCGTTGGGCCCTTGCGCCCGCCCCTCGGCGCTCTCCCGCCCGCGCTGTGTCGGAAATGTGAAGGAGGGGCGGGGGGAATGTGGGTGCATGTCCCGGTCGTCGTGATCCCCGCGAGAAAACTGCCGTCTCTCTTTGAACACCCCACCCCCTCCGTGCGTACCGGTTGTCGAGCGACCGACTGGGGGATCCCCCGGACACCGGAGGTGGGCGTGCGCAAGGATGCGGCCGTGGCCAATGAACGTGGAACGAGGGCCCGACATCGCATGTCTTCACAGCCCTCGGAACCTGACGAGGAGCTGATGCGTGCGCTGTACCGCGAGCACGCAGGACCCCTTCTGGCGTACGTCCTCAGGCTGGTCGCAGGAGACCGGCAGCGCGCCGAGGACGTCGTCCAGGAAACGCTCATCCGTGCCTGGAAGAACGCCGGTCAGCTCAATCGGGCGACCGGTTCGGTACGCCCCTGGCTGGTGACGGTCGCACGCCGCATCGTCATCGACGGCCACCGCAGCCGGCAGGCCCGGCCGCAGGAGGTCGATCCGTCGCCGCTGGAGGTCATCCCCGCGGAGGACGAGATCGACAAGGCGCTGTGGCTGATGACGCTGTCGGACGCACTCGACGACCTGACCCCGGCGCACCGGGAAGTCCTCGTCGAGACCTATTTCAAGGGGCGTACCGTCAATGAGGCGGCCCAGACACTCGGCATACCGAGCGGCACCGTACGCTCGCGGGTGTTCTACGCCCTGCGGTCGATGAAGCTGGCTCTGGAGGAGCGGGGGGTGACGGCGTGATGAGTGTGTACGGGGGAAACCAGGGATTCGGCACGGGCGGGACGGGTATGTCTGGTGCCATGGAGGGATCACCGGTGCCGAACGAACACGAGACCGTCGGTGCCTACGCCCTCGGCATTCTCGACGACGCCGAAGCGACCGCCTTCGAGGCGCATCTGGCCACCTGTGAGTGGTGCGCCCAGCAGCTCGACGAACTCGCCGGGATGGAACCGATGCTGGCCGCGCTCGCGGACCTGCCGGACGCCGCCGGATCGCCCGCGATCGGCGAGTCGCTGTCCGCCAAGCCGTCGCCGCGCGTGGTGGAGAAGCTGGTCGACGAGGTCGCCGAGCGCCGTGCGCGCAAGCGCCGCCGGAACTTCTACATGGTCGCCGCGGCCGGCGCGCTGATCGTCAGCGGCCCGTTCGTGGCCGTCGCCGCGAGCGGCGGGGACGACGGCAGCGGCGGCGGGGGCAACACCAGCAGAACGCTGGCGGCCAACCCGGCGAAGGACGCCTTCGACAAGAGCTCCGAGAAGGTCACGGCGACCGATCCCGGCACCGGGGTGACCGCCACCGTGGCCCTGGCGGACAAGCTCTGGGGCACCGAGATCATCACCGAGCTGAAGAACGTCAAGGGCGAACAGAAGTGCTCGCTCATCGCCGTCGGCAAGAACGGCGAGCGCGAGACGGTGAACTCCTGGGCGGTCACGGGAGAGGGCTACGGACTGCCCGACGCCGCGACCGACAAGGGCAAGCAGCCGCTGTACGTCCAGGGCGGCGCCGCCTTCGAGCGCAACCAGATCGACCACTTCGTGATCGCCACCTTCGACGGCAAGACGCTCGTCGAGGTCGACGCGTAGCCTCACGGGGCCCCCTTCGCGTACGGTTGACGGCTGCCCAGCACGTCAGAAGGGGGCCCGGTGGCCGCTCAGGCTCAACAGGAATCCGCGGTCGTCCCGGTTCACGACTCCGTTCGCGACCGGGAGATCCGTGTGGAACAGGAACACCTGGACCGGGTGTACCGGCGCCTCGAGGAGAAGATCTCCGAGGCCGAGTTCCTCATGCGCGACGCCGCCCAGCGCGGCCATGTCGGCACGCCCGGCGCCCTCGCCGAGCGGGACGCCCAGGTCTTCCGGGCCGGCGTCCACCTCAACCGGCTGCACAACGAGTACGAGGACTTCCTCTTCGGCCGGATCGACCTGCTGCTCGGCAAGGACGGCAAGAAGGGCCCGGACGGCGCGTACACCGCCGTCGAGCCCGCCGAGGGCGCCGTCCGCCCCGACAACACCGCCGACATCGCCGAGACCCTGCACATCGGCCGCATCGGCGTCCTCGACGAGGACTACGCCCCGCTCGTCATCGACTGGCGGGCGCCCGCCGCGGCGCCCTTCTACCGCTCCACCCCGGTCGACCCGGGCCGGGTCGTGCGGCGCCGGGTGATCCGCTCCAAGGGACGCCGGGTGCAGAGCGTCGAGGACGACCTGATGCGCCCCGAGCTGACGGCCGCCCTCGACGGCCGGGAGCTGGCCGTGATCGGCGACGGCGCCCTGATGGCCGCGCTCGGCCAGGCCCGTACGCACACCATGCGGGACATCGTCGCCTCCATCCAGGCCGAGCAGGACCTGGTGATCCGCGCGCCCGCCGCCTCCGTCACCTACGTCGAGGGCGGCCCCGGCACCGGCAAGACCGCCGTCGCCCTGCACCGTGCCGCCTACCTGCTCTACCAGGACCGCCGCCGGTACGCGGGCGGCATCCTGATCGTCTCCCCGACCCCGCTGCTCGTCGCCTACACCGAGGGCGTGCTGCCGTCCCTCGGCGAGGAGGGCCAGGTCGCCATCCGCGCCATCGGCTCCCTCGTGGACGGCGCGGAGGCCACCGTGTACGACTCCCCGGCCGTGGCCCGGATCAAGGGCTCGTACCGCATGCTCCGGTTGCTCAGGAAGGCCGCGCGCGGCGCCCTGGAGCTGAACGATTCGCCGCAGCGGCTGCGGGTCGTCGCCTTCGGGCGGCGCCTGGAGCTGGAGGCGGAGGAGCTGGCGGAGGTCCGCCGCACCGCCCTGGGCGGCACCGCCCCGGTCAACCTGCTGCGCCCCCGCGCCCGCAAGCTGCTCCTGGACGCCCTGTGGGAGCGCTCCGGCGCCGGCAACCGGCACACCGACCCCGAACTCGCCGCCGAGCTGCGCTCCTCCTTCGACGAGGACATCACCTCCGAGGACGACTTCACCGCCTTCCTCGACGCCTGGTGGCCGGAGCTCACCCCCGCCGCCGTCCTCGACGCCATGGCCGACGAGCGGCGCCTCGGCCGCTGGGCCCGGCGCGTCCTCAACCCGGGGGAGGTGCGCAAGCTGGCGCGCTCCCTCCAGCGGGACGGGCGCTCCGTGCACGACATCGCGCTGCTGGACGAGCTCCAGGCGGTCCTGGGCGCCCCCGCCCGGCCCCGCAAGAAGCGCGAGATGGATCCGCTGGACCAGCTCACCGGCCTGGAGGAGCTGATGCCGGTGCGCGAGGAGACCCAGCGCGAGCGGGCCGAGCGGCTGGCCCAGGAGCGCGTCGAGTACGCCCACGTCATCGTCGACGAGGCGCAGGACCTCACACCGATGCAGTGGCGCATGGTCGGCCGCCGCGGACGCCACGCCACCTGGACGGTCGTCGGCGACCCGGCCCAGTCCTCCTGGTCCGACCCGGACGAGGCCGCCCAGGCCCGCGACGAGGCCCTCGGCACCCGTCCGCGCCGCCGCTTCGAGCTGACCGTGAACTACCGCAACCCGGCCGAGATCGCCGAGCTGGCGGCGAAGGTCCTCGCCCTGGCCATGCCGGGCTCCGAGTCGCCGCGCGCGGTGCGCTCCACGGGCGTCGAGCCGCGTTTCGCCGTGGCCCCGGGGGCGCTGGGCGACACCGTGCGCGCCGAGGCCGCCCGGCTGCTGGAGCGGGTGGACGGCACGGTGGGCGTGGTCGTCGCGATGCGGCGGCGCGAGGAGGCGCGGCGCTGGCTCGACGGGCTCGGCGACCGGGTGGTGGCGCTCGGCAGCCTGGAGGCCAAGGGCCTGGAGTACGACGCGACGGTGGTCGTCTCGCCCGCGGAGATCGCCGACGAGTCCCCGGCCGGCCTCAGGGTGCTCTACGTCGCTCTGACCCGGGCCACGCAGCAGCTCACCGTGGTGTCCGCCGAGCGGGACGAACCGGACGCCGCGGGGGTGCCCGACCTGCTGCGGGACTGAGCGGGCGGCGGCCGGGGCGGCCCGGCCGAGGGATGCGGGAAATATCCCCGCGTCATGGGAATGGCCCCGGGCGATCCGTTTGTTAGCCTGGACGTGGCACCGGCTCGATCCAAGCCCCCGGGCCCAACCTTAGTCGCTTCGAGCGACCACTTGCCGCGAGGCGAGCATGGCGGGTCGGTGTCACCAAGCGTTCGAAGGGCCCTCGTCACGAGATGTGACGGGGGCCCTTCTGGTGTGACGGGGGCCCTTCTGCTGCCCCGTCGGCCTCTCGTATGGTGGAACCCGCTTTCCGTCTGACGGCAGACGGCGATGAACACAACGTCCGCAATCCAAGGCGGCTACCACGTACTCGGTGGTAGGTGCGACGATCGGACGGCACGATTCGCGACACGGTTGAAAAAGCAGAGGAAGTCGGCCATGGCAACGGCGCCCAGCGTCTCCTACTCGATGACCATCCGGCTGGAGGTGCCCGCGGGAGGAACCGCGGTGTCCCAGCTCACCGGGGCAGTCGAGTCCCACGGAGGCCTGGTGACCGGCCTCGACGTGACCGCGTCGGGCCACGAGCGGCTCCGGATCGACGTCACCATCGCGGCCACCTCCACCGCCCACGCCGACGAGATCGTCGAACAGCTGCGCGGCATCGAGGGCGTCAGCCTCGGCAAGGTCTCCGACCGTACGTTCCTCATGCACCTCGGCGGCAAGATCGAGATGGCGTCGAAGCACCCCATCCGCACCCGTGACGACCTGTCCATGATCTACACGCCCGGCGTGGCCCGGGTCTGCATGGCGATCGCCGAGAACCCCGAGGACGCCCGCCGCCTCACCATCAAGCGCAACTCCGTTGCGGTCGTGACGGACGGCTCCGCCGTGCTGGGCCTCGGCAACATCGGCCCCAAGGCCGCGCTGCCGGTCATGGAGGGCAAGGCCGCCCTCTTCAAGCGGTTCGCCGGCATCGACGCCTGGCCGCTGTGCCTGGACACCCAGGACACCGACGCGATCGTGGAGATCGTCAAGGCGATCGCCCCCGGCTTCGCCGGCATCAACCTCGAGGACATCTCCGCGCCCCGCTGCTTCGAGATCGAGGCCCGGCTGCGCGAGGCCCTGGACATCCCCGTCTTCCACGACGACCAGCACGGCACCGCGATCGTCGTGCTCGCCGCCCTGACCAACGCGCTGCGGGTCACCGGCAAGTCCATCGAGAGCATCCGGGTCGTCATGTCCGGCGCCGGCGCGGCCGGCACCGCCATCCTCAAGCTGCTGCTGGCCGCCGGGGTCAAGAACGCCGTGGTCGCCGACATCCAGGGTGTCGTGCACGCCGGCCGCGAGGACCTGGTCGACGCCGCCCCCGGCTCCGCGCTGCGCTGGATCGCCGACAACACCAACCCGGAGAACCTCACCGGCACGCTGAAGGAGGCCGTGCGCGGCGCGGACGTCTTCATCGGCGTCTCCGCCCCCAACGTGCTGGGCGCCGAGGACGTCTCCGCGATGGCCGAGGGCGCGATCGTGTTCGCGCTCGCGAACCCCGACCCCGAGGTGGACCCGGCAATCGCCCGTCAGACGGCGGCGGTTGTGGCCACCGGCCGCTCCGACTTCCCCAACCAGATCAACAACGTGCTGGTGTTCCCGGGCGTCTTCCGCGGTCTGCTGGACGCCCAGTCCCGCACCGTCAACACCGAGATGATGCTGGCCGCCGCGCAGGCCCTGGCCGACGTGGTCACCGAGGACGAGCTGAACCCGAACTACATCATCCCCAGCGTCTTCAACGAGAAGGTCGCGGGCGCGGTCGCCGGCGCCGTCCGCGAGGCCGCCAAGGCCGCCGGCGCGTGACATCGGCGGCGATCCGCACGTTGTGAGGATCGCCACGGGGTTTGATCCGGCGCGTCGCGGAACCCGTAGTCCTGGCCGCCCTCTAGGGTGGCGGCCGGACCTGGGCTCCGGCCCCCTGTCTGTCCGCTGCCGGAAGCGGACGGAGCGTCACCGTGCGGAGGCCGTGGCGCTCTTCGTGTGACTCCCTCGGGTGTTCTCACGACTCCTGCGGGTGCCGGATTGGCATTACCGCCGCAGGTAGAGGCAGGATGCGTCCCTGGGCGCGAGGGTCCGACGAAGGACCCGGGTCCGGGGACTCACCGAGGAACCTGGCAGCATCGGCTTTCGCCGTGCCCGACATGCGGCTCCGCCGCGTGGCACGCCTCAACGGCAAGAAGAACACGGGAGTAACAACATGAACCGCAGTGAGCTGGTGGCCGCGCTGGCCGACCGCGCCGAGGTGACCCGCAAGGACGCCGACGCCGTGCTGGCCGCGTTCGCCGACGTCGTCGGCGACATCGTCTCCAAGGGCGACGAGAAGGTCACCATCCCCGGCTTCCTGACCTTCGAGCGCACCCACCGCGCTGCGCGCACCGCGCGCAACCCGCAGACCGGTGAGCCGATCCAGATCCCCGCGGGGTACAGCGTGAAGGTGTCGGCGGGGTCGAAGCTCAAGGAAGCGGCCAAGGGTAAGTAAGGCGCCTGCGCGCCTGCGCGTTTCAACGCCGTTCGGCCAGGTGCCCGTGGGCGGGTGCGGCGTCGTTGTGGCTTGTCGCGCAGTTCCCCGCGCCCCTGAAAGGGGCGTCGCAGTGAACGTCGATGGGGCGGTCACCCACACTGGGTGACCGCCCCATCGGTGTCTGCGCCGGGGTGTCTAGCCGAGGGCCTTGCCCGGGAGTTCCACCTTGGCGCCGAGGGCGGAGAGCTTCTCCATGAAGTTCTCGTAGCCGCGGTTGATCAGGCCGATGCCGTGGACGCGGGAGGTGCCCTGGGCGGCCAGGGCGGCGATCAGGTACGAGAAGCCGCCGCGCAGGTCGGGGATCACGAGGTCCGCGCCCTGGAGCTTCGTCGGGCCCGAGACGACCGCGGAGTGCAGGAAGTTGCGCTGGCCGAAGCGGCAGTCGGAGCCGCCGAGGCACTCGCGGTAGAGCTGGATGTGGGCGCCCATCTGGTTGAGCGCGGACGTGAAGCCCAGGCGGGACTCGTAGACCGTCTCGTGGATGATGGACAGGCCCGTGGCCTGCGTCAGGGCGACCACCAGGGGCTGCTGCCAGTCGGTCTGGAAGCCGGGGTGCACGTCGGTCTCCAGGGCGATGGACTTCAACTGCCCGCCCGGGTGCCAGAAACGGATGCCCTCGTCGTCGATCTCGAAGGCGCCGCCGACCTTGCGGTAGGTGTTGAGGAACGTCATCATCGAGCGCTGCTGGGCGCCGTGGACGTAGATGTCGCCCTCGGTGGCGAGCGCCGCGGACGCCCAGGAGGCGGCCTCCAGGCGGTCCGGCAGGGCGCGGTGGGTGTAGCCGCCGAGCTTGTCCACACCGGTGATGCGGATCGTCCGGTCGGTGTCCATCGCGATGATGGCGCCCATTTTCTGGAGGACGCAGATCAGGTCCTCGATCTCCGGCTCCACGGCCGCGTTGGACAGCTCCGTGACGCCCTCCGCGAGGACCGCCGTGAGCAGCACCTGCTCGGTGGCGCCGACGGACGGGTACGGCAGGGCGATCTTGGTGCCGCGCAGCCGCTGCGGAGCCTCCAGGTACTGGCCGTCCGCGCGCTTCTCGATCGTCGCGCCGAACTGCCGCAGCACGTCGAAGTGGAAGTCGATGGGGCGTCCGCCGATGTCGCAGCCGCCGAGACCCGGGATGAACGCGTGCCCGAGGCGGTGCAGCAGCGGGCCGCAGAACAGGATCGGGATCCGCGAGGAACCGGCGTGGGCATCGATGTCAGCGACGTTGGCGCTCTCCACGTAGGTGGGGTCGAGCACCAGTTCGCCGGGCTCGTCGCCCGGACGGACCGTCACGCCGTGCAGCTGGAGCAGACCCCGGACGACCCGGACGTCGCGGATGTCCGGAACGTTGCGCAGCCGGCTCGGTGAGCTGCCCAGCAGCGCGGCGACCATGGCCTTCGGCACGAGGTTCTTCGCACCGCGGACCCGGATCTCGCCCTCCAGCGGGGTTCCGCCGTGGACAAGCAGTACGTCATCGACGTCGTTGACGGTCATGAATCTCGCGTTCCGTGGAGTGGGGCAGAGGGTCAGAAGGGAAAGGGTAATCGCCCTTCACCCCCCTTCTGTAAGCCCGAGGAGGCCCTGGGAACGTCATGGGTCTGTCACAACACGAACCGTTCAACGGCGGCCACGCGGGGTCACCGCGCGGTGTCGTGCGCCGGGCGCGCTCCCGGACGCCCGTCCGCACCCCTTCACCTCGGCCGGACGACGCCCGACCTGGACGCTCTCGCGCGCGGCGGCCGTGTTCACTCCGTCACCCGCATTGCCTCCCCGCGCGGCGGGAAGATGCGGGATCATGTCTGGCATGACCGAGGTGTCCTCGCTCACAGGGCGGCTGCTCGTGGCCACTCCCGCCTTGGCGGACCCGAACTTCGACCGCGCGGTGGTGCTCCTTCTCGACCACGACGAGGAGGGCTCCCTCGGTGTCGTCCTCAACCGCCCGACGCCGGTGGACGTGGGCGACATCCTGGAGGGCTGGGCGGACCTGGCCGGCGAACCCGGCGTGGTGTTCCAGGGCGGCCCGGTGTCGCTGGACTCGGCCCTCGGCGTCGCCGTCGTCCCGGGCGGGGCGGCGGGGGAGGAGCCGCCGCTGGGCTGGCGCCGGGTGCACGGCGCGATCGGCCTGGTCGACCTGGAGGCCCCGCCGGAGCTGCTCGCCTCCGTCCTCGGCTCGCTGCGGATCTTCGCCGGCTACGCGGGCTGGGGTCCCGGCCAGCTGGAGGACGAGCTGGTCGACGGCGCCTGGTACGTGGTGGAGTCCGAGCCCGGTGACGTGTCCTGCCCGGCGCCCGAGCGGCTGTGGCGCGAGGTGCTGCGCCGGCAGCGCAACGAGCTGGCGATGGTCGCCACGTATCCGGACGACCCTTCGCTCAACTGAGCCGCGCGGGCTTCAGTACCCTTGGCTGTTATGAGCACTCTTGAGCCCGAGCGCGGGACTGGTACGGGGACCCTCGTCGAGCCGACGCCGCAGACCTCCCACGGCGACGGTGACCACGAGCGCTTCGCCCACTACGTCCAGAAGGACAAGATCATGGCGAGCGCCCTCGACGGCACTCCCGTCGTGGCGCTGTGCGGCAAGGTGTGGGTGCCCGGCCGCGACCCGAAGAAGTACCCGGTGTGCCCCATGTGCAAGGAGATCTACGAGTCCATGGGCGACGGCGGCGACGACAAGGGCAAGGACGGCAAGTAGTCCCCTTCCCCTCCTGACGGCCGGTCCGAGTCCTCCGAGGCCCCCGGGGTGCGCTTTGCGTGCCCGCGGGGGCCTTTGTGCTGCTTGCCCGTTGCGCAGGGTGCGCCGGCCGGTCACAGAGTGGTTGAGACCTCTTGTGGCGTGGTTCACCCAGTCCCTAGCCTCCGGTGTTGTTGTGCACAGCGAAATCGCCATTGCGTATGCTGCAACGCACTCGGAGGAGCACTCCATGAAGCTGTCCGTCCGCATGGTCGCCGTGGCGGCCGTCCTCGCCACCGCCGCCTGCGCCCCCCAGACCTCCGGCAACTCCTCCTCCGACAAGGACGAGAAGACCGGCACCCTGCGCGTCTGGCTCTTCCAGGAGGTCAACAACAAGCCCAAGGAAGAGGTCGTCGACTCCGTCCTCGCCGAGTTCGAGAAGGCGCACGAGGGCACCGACGTCACCGTCGAGTACATACCCGTCGAGACTCGCGCCCAGCGCATCAAGGCGGCCTTCAACGACCCCAAGTCCGCGCCCGATCTCATCGAGTACGGCAACACCGACACCGCGGGCTATGTGAAGGACGGCGGACTCGCCGACGTCACCGAGGAGTTCGCCGCCTGGGACGAGGCCAAGGACACCGACCCCACCGCCCGCCAGTCCGTCACCGTCGGCGGCAAGATCTACGGCGCCCCCTACTTCGTCGGCGTCCGCGCCCTGTACTACCGCACCGACGTCTTCGAGGAACTCGGCCTCGACGTCCCGAAGACACAGGCCGAGCTGATCTCCACCGCCAAGCAGATCCGCGCCGCGAAGCCCGAGCTGTACGGCCTCGCCGTCGGCGGCGCCTACACCTACGGCGCGATGCCCTTCATCTGGGCCCACGGCGGCGAACTCGCCACCGGCAAGGGCGGTTCGTACGCCGCCGCCATCGACAGCGCCGCCGCGCGCAAGGGCATCGAGGCCTACACCTCGCTGTTCGGCGACGACAACTGCCCGGCCGCCAAGTGCGCCGCGATGACCGGCAACGACACGATCACCGCCTTCGCCGCGGGCAAGGCGGCCATGGCGATCGGCGGCGACTTCAGCCACGCGGCCGTGGAGGCCGGCAAGGTCAAGGGCAAGTACGCGGTCGTCCCGCTGCCGGGCCTGAAGTCCGGGTCGATCGCGCCCGCGTTCGCCGGGGGCAACAACCTCGGCGTGCTCAAGTCCACCACGCACCGCACTCTCGCCGTCGACCTGATGAAGCGGCTCGCCTCCAAGGAGGCGCAGGGCGAGCTGTTCGAGGCGATGGGCTTCCTGCCGACCTTCTCGGACGTGCGGCAGCAGGTGGCTGCGAAGGAGGCGTTCGTGAAGCCGTTCGTGGCGACCTTGGCCGCCGACACGAAGTTCGTGCCGGCGTCGCCGGCGTGGGCGCAGATCGATGCGGGGCAGGTGTTGCCGTCGATGTTCCAGGAAGTGGTGTCCGGCAAGAAGGACGTGGCTACTGCGTCGGGGGATGCGGCGAAGAAGATGAACGACGCGTTCGGGTCGGTCGGGTGAAGGGGCCTACGGGGGCGGGGGTTCTGGAGCGTTCGCGGGTGCCGGTGCGTGGGGGGTTGGCGCGCCCACGCGGCGGTAGCCGCAAATTCGGTACAGCCCCGCGCCCCCGGAGGGGGCGCTCCAGCACACCCTGGTTGTATCTCGCGCCCGCCCTGGTGGTCCTCGGAGGGCTGCTCGCCTATCCCATTTACCAGCTCGGGCTCATCTCGGTCTTCCACTACACCCAGGCCCAGGTCAGCGGTGGTGAGCCGACCACCTTCGAAGGGTTCGGGAACTACTCCGCGCTGTTCTCGGACGGGCAGTTCTGGGAGGTGCTGCTGGCCACCGTGGTGTTCGCGGCGGCCTGTGTCGTCTCCACGCTGGCCGTGGGGTGTGCGCTCGCCGTGCTGCTCACCCGGGTGCGGGCGGTGCCGCGGCTGGCGCTGATGCTGGCCGCGCTGGGCGCCTGGGCCACTCCCGCGATCACCGGGTCCACGGTGTGGCTGTTCCTCTTCGACGCCGACTTCGGGCCCGTCAACCGGGTGCTGGGACTCGGCGACCACTCCTGGACGTACGGGCGGTTCAGCGCGTTCTTCCTGGTGCTGCTCGAAGTGGTGTGGTGCTCCTTCCCGTTCGTGATGGTCACCGTCTACGCCGGCATCCGTGCCGTGCCCGCCGAGGTGCTGGAGGCGGCCGCGCTGGACGGGGCGTCGCAGTGGCGGATCTGGCGGTCGGTGCTCGCGCCGATGCTCCGCCCGATCCTGGTCGTCGTCACCATCCAGTCGGTCATCTGGGACTTCAAGGTCTTCACGCAGATCTACGTCATGACGGGCGGCGGGGGCATCGCGGGACAGAACCTGGTGCTCAACGTCTACGCCTACCAGAAGGCGTTCGCGTCCTCGCAGTACAGCCTGGGCGCCGCGATCGGCGTGGTGATGCTGCTGATCCTGCTCGCCGTGACGCTGGTGTACCTGCGGCTGCTGCGCCGCCAGGGGGAGGAACTGTGAGCCTCGTGAGCCAAGACGCGGAACCCCGGGTGAATCTTCTGCGGCGGTTGGTCCGGCGCCCGGGCCGGACGGCGGCCGAGGTGACCGCCCTGGTGGTCGCCGCCGTGGTGGCGTTCCCGCTGTACTGGATGGTGCTGAGCGCCTTCAAGCCGGCCGGGGAGATCGAGTCCAGCGAGCCGCGGCCGTGGACGGCGGCGCCCACCCTGGACTCGTTCCGGCGGGTGTTCGGGCAGCAGGATTTCGGCCGCTACTTCCTCAACAGCGTCGTCGTCGCGGTCGCCGTGGTGATCGCCTCCGCGTTCATCGCGTTTCTCGCCGCGACCGCCGTGACGCGATTCCGGTTCCGTTTGCGGACCACCCTGTTGATCATGTTTCTGGTGGCCCAGATGGTGCCGGTGGAGGCGCTCACGATCCCCCTGTTCTTCGTGATGCGCGATCTCGGCCAGCTGAACACGCTGTGGTCGCTGATCCTGCCGCACATCGCCTTCTCGCTGCCCTTCGCGATCTGGATGCTCAGAGGCTTCGTGAAGGGCGTTCCGGAGGCGCTGGAGGAGGCCGCGTACATCGACGGCGCGAGCCGCGCGCGGTTCCTTTGGCAGATCCTTTTCCCGCTCGTCCTGCCGGGCCTCGTGGCCACCAGTGTGTTCTCGTTCATCTCCGCCTGGAACGACTTCCTGTTCGCCAAGTCGTTCATCATCAGCGACATCTCCCGGTCGACCCTGCCGATGGCGCTGCTGGTGTTCTACAAACCCGACGACCCCGACTGGGGCGGGGTGATGGCGGCGTCCACCGTGATGACCATTCCGGTGCTGGTCTTCTTCGTACTCGTGCAGCGGCGTCTGGTCTCCGGACTGGGCGGCGCGGTAAAGGACTGACATGGTGACGACTTCACTGATTCCGGCGCCCCGGCACGTCGTCCCCGGCGCCGGGGAGACGCGCCTGACGGCGGACTCCGCGCTCCACGCCGGCGCCGGGACGGAGGGCGTGGGGCGGTGGCTCGGCGCCGCGCTGCGGGCCGCCACCGGACTGCCCTGGCCGGAGGCGCGGGAGCCCGCGGAGGCCGAGGGCGGCGTCCGGCTCGCCCTCGCGCCGGGGCTCGGCGCGGAGGCGTACCGGCTCGTCAGCGACCGTACGGGCGTCCTCGTCGAGGGCGGCGACGCGGCAGGCGTGCTGCACGGCGCGCAGACGCTGCGGCAGCTCCTCGGCCCCGACGCGTTCCGCCGGGCGCCGGTGCGCCGCGACCGGGTGTGGACCGTGCCGCACACGACCGTCGAGGACGCGCCCCGCTTCCGCTGGCGCGGGCTGATGCTGGACGTGGCACGCCACTTCATGCCGAAGGAAGGCGTGCTGCGGTATCTCGATCTGATGTCCGCGCACAAACTCAACGTGCTGCATCTGCACCTCACGGACGACCAGGGCTGGCGCGTGGAGATCCAGCGGTATCCGCGCCTCACCGAGGTCGGATCCTGGCGCGCCCGCACCAAAATCGGCCACCGCGCCTCGCCGCTGTGGGACGAGAGGCCGCACGGCGGCCACTACACCCAGGACGACCTCCGCGAGATCGTCGCCTACGCCGCCGAACGGCATATCGGCGTCGTCCCCGAAATCGACGTGCCGGGACACTCGCAGGCCGCCATCGCCGCGTATCCGGAACTCGGCAACGGTGATGTCGTCGACACCGCCGCGCTGACCGTCTGGGACACCTGGGGCATCAATCCGAACGTCCTCGCCCCCACCGAGGACACCCTGCGCTTCTACGAAGGGGTGCTGGAGGAACTCCTGGAACTGTTCCCCGCCGACGCCGGGCCGTTCTCGCCGTTCGTGCACATCGGCGGCGACGAATGCGTCAAGGACCAGTGGCGGGCGTCGAAGACGGCGCGGGAACAGATCGCGAAGCTGGGGCTCGCCGACGAGGACGCTCTCCAGTCCTGGTTCATCGGCCACTTCGACCGCTGGCTGGCCGAGCGCGGACGGCGGCTCATCGGCTGGGACGAGATCCTCCAGGGCGGGCTCGCGCCGGGCGCCGCGGTGTCGTCCTGGCGCGGCTACGCGGGCGGGGTCACCGCCGCCCGCGCGGGCCACGACGTGGTGATGTGCCCCGAGCAGCAGGTGTACCTGGACCACCGTCAGGACGCGGGCCCCGACGAGCCGGTGCCGATCGGGTACGTGCGCACCCTGGAGGACGTCTACCGCTTTGAACCGGTCCCGGCGGAGCTGACGCGTGAGGAGCGGGCGCGCGTGCTGGGCACGCAGGCCAACGTGTGGACCGAGGTGATGGAGGACCAGGGGCGCGTGGACTACCAGACGTTCCCCCGGCTCGCCGCGCTGTCCGAGGTCGCCTGGAGCGAGCTGCCGGCCCCCGCCGACCGGGACTTCCCCGGCTTCGAGCGGCGCATGACCGAGCACTACCGGCGCCTGGACGCCCTCGGCGTCGCCTACCGCCCGCCCACCGGCCCCCGCCCGTGGCAGCGCCGCCCGGGCGTCCTGGGCCGCCCGATCGACGGGCCGCCGCCGGCCGGGTAACCGCGTCCCCCCCGTCGTCAGCCGCGTACCCCGCTCGTCCCCCGGTGCTCCTCTGCCCCGGGGGACGACCCGTGCCACACGCGTTCGCTGCGGGCCGAACAGGTCGGGCCATAACGGAACAAGAGCTTCCGAAGGCTGAGATTCCGCGGCGCCACGGTGATTCGGGGACTGAATCGGCCAGGTCCGGGCCCAGGCGGGCGAATGCCTCCTAGCGGACCCCCGTCTTCGGCACCTGCCAAGATGTGCCAGAGTTGCCACGTCCGCCCTGTCAGCACGTACCGTACGGCGCACGGGCGGGACCAGGTGGGGCAGCGGGAAGGGGCAGCCGGTTTTGAGCACGCACGCACCGCAGGCGGCGCAGGCCGTGACGCTGCCCACGACGCTGGACGAGGCCGTGGCGGCCCTCACCGCCATGCCCGCCGCCGTGCCCGTCGCGGGCGGCACCGACCTGATGGCCGCCGTCAACTCCGGGCAGCTCAGGCCCGCCGCGCTGGTCGGCCTCGGCAAGATCAGCGAGATCCGCGGCTGGCAGTACCTGGACGGACACGCGCTGCTCGGCGCCGGACTCACCCACGCGCGCATGGGGCGCCCCGACTTCGCCGCGCTCATCCCCGCGCTCGCCGCCGCCGCGCGGGCAGCGGGACCCCCGCACATCCGCAACGCCGGCACCCTCGGCGGCAACATCGCCTCCGCCGCCCCCACCGGGGACGCGCTGCCCGTGCTGGCCGCCCTGGAGGCGACCCTGATCGTCGCGGGACCGGGCGGCGCCCGCCGCGAGGTCCCGGTGTCGCACCTGCTGGCCGGCATGGACGTGCTGCGCCCCGGCGAACTGATCGGCTACGTGCGCGTGCCGCTGCTGCACGCCCCCCAGGTCTTCCTGAAGGCGACCGGCCGCACCGGACCCGGCCGTGCGGTCGCCTCCGTCGCCCTCGTGCTCGACCCCGCCCGGCGCGGGGTGCGCTGCGCGGTGGGCGCCATAGCGCCGATGCCGCTGCGGCCCCTGGAGGCCGAGCAGTGGGTCGCGCAGCTCATCGACTGGGACAACAACCGCGCGATCGTGCCCGAGGCGCTCAGCGCGTTCGGGGAGTACGTCGCCGCGGCCTGCATCCCCGACGCCGCGCCCGGCGAGGACGGCACCGTCCCGCCGCTGCCGCCCGCGGTACTGCACCTGCGGCGCACCGTCGCCGCGCTGGCCCGACGAGCACTGGGGAGGGCGTTGTCGTGACCGACGACCAGCACGGACAGGGCGGCACGCCTCCGGGCGGCAGCCGCTGGGACCCGCTGCCGCAGGGCGACTACGACGACGGCGCCACGGCCTTCGTGAACCTCCCGGAGGGCGGCATCGACGCCCTGCTGGACGCCATGGAGAGCCCGCTGGCCGCGCCCGGCCACGGCTACGTGCCGCCGCAGATCACGGTCACGCCGGCCACCACCGCGGGCACCGACCCGGCGGCCACCGGCAGCTGGGCCACGCCCGGCGCCCCCGTCGACGGCGCCGGCTGGCACGACCGGGGAACGGCGGAGCCCGACGCGACGGCGGGCGACCGGTTCGCCTACGACCCGGGCGCGAGCGGGCAGTGGGCCTACGACCCGAACGCGGCCGGACAGCAGCACGCGCAGGGTCAGCAGCACGCGCAGGGACAGCAGCACCCGCAGGGACAGCACCGCGCGCCGAGCCAGGACCCCGTCGGACAGCACCAGGGGCACGGCCAGGCGCCGGGGCAGGACGTCACCGGGCAGTGGTCGATCCCCGTGGCGGGCGGCGACCTGCCGGACGAGTCGGGTGAGTTCACCACGTCCGCCCTGGTCGAGCAGTGGGGCGGCACCCCTCCGGCGACCCTCCCGGGCGGCGCCGCGGCCCCCTGGGCCGAGTCCCAGTCCATCGGCACCCCGTGGGGCCCCGGCGTACCGGGCGTGCCGCAGGACCACGAGCAGCAGGGCGGTGCGTACGGGCCGCAGGGCGGCGCCCACCCGGGCCAGGGCGGCGCGTACGGCCACGAGGCCGGCGAACACGGCCCCGCGTCGGAGACGCAGGACCCCACCGCGCACCAGCACGCGGGCGCGCCCGGCTCCGCCCCGGAGCAGCCGCAGGCCCGCCCCGCCGAGGACGCCTCCGCGCACGACGCCCCGCACGCGTCCCAGCCGCTGCCCGCCGAGGAACACCCGGAGCACCCCGGGCCGTCCGGGGCCGAGCAGCCGTGGCAGTCCGGCGACGGTACGGACGGCGGGAACGGCGCGGTCGGCGCGGACGGTGCCGCCGACGCGGACGCCGAGAACGCCGGGGGCCGCGAGCACCCGCACGCCCCGCAGGGCGCCGAGGAGCCCGCCTCCGGGGCGTCCGACGCCGACGGCGGCCCGGAGGACGCCCAGGCCCCCGCCGAGCCCTCCGAGGGGCCCTCGGAGCCCCCCGCCGACGACGACGCGCCCGCCGCGGACGGTCCTGGAGGCCCGGACGGTCCGGAGGCCTCCGACGCACCGGACGCTCCCCCCGCGGCCGTCCTCGTCGCCCCTCACGAGGACCACCCCCTCGCCTCCTACGTGCTCCGCGTCAACGGCGCCGACCGGCCCGTCACCGACGCGTGGATCGGCGAGTCGCTGCTCTACGTGCTGCGCGAGCGGCTCGGCCTGGCCGGCGCCAAGGACGGCTGCTCGCAGGGCGAGTGCGGCGCGTGCAACGTGCAGGTGGACGGCCGGCTCGTCGCGTCCTGCCTGGTCCCCGCCGTCACGGCGGCCGGCAGCGAGGTGCGCACCGTCGAGGGACTGGCCCAGGACGGCCGCCCCTCGGACGTGCAGCGCGCCCTCGCCCGCTGCGGCGCCGTGCAGTGCGGCTTCTGCGTGCCCGGCATGGCGATGACCGTGCACGACCTGCTGGAGGGCAACCCGGCGCCGACCGAGCTGGAGACCCGCCAGGCCCTGTGCGGCAACCTGTGCCGCTGCTCCGGCTACCGGGGCGTGGTGAACGCCGTGCAGGAAGTCGTCGCCGAACGCGAGGCGCAGGCCGAGGCCGAGGCGGACGACGGCGACGGCACCGCGCGCATCCCGCACCAGGCGGGCCCCGGCGCCGGAGGGGTCAACCCCTCGGCGTTCGGCGTCGTACCGCAGGACCGGTCCTACGGCCAGGACGGAGGCCAGGCGTGAGCAACGAGGCAGCCACCGTGCAGACCGCCGAGGCGGCCACCGAGGAGGAGGCCCTCCCGCGCGGGCTCGGCGCCTCCCTCCCGGCCGCCGACGCGCGCGCCAAGACCGAGGGCACCTTCCCGTACGCCGCCGACCTGTGGGCCGAGGGCCTGCTGTGGGCCGCCGTGCTGCGCTCGCCGCACCCGCACGCGCGCATCAAGTCGATCGACACCACGCACGCGCGCGAGATGCCCGGCGTCCGCGCCGTCGTCACCCACGAGGACGTCCCCGGCACCCCGGTGCTCGGCCGCGGCACGGCCGACCGCCCGGTCTTCGCCTCCGAGGTCGTACGCCACCACGGCGAGCCGCTCGCCGCCGTCGCCGCCGACCACCCGGACACCGCGCGCATGGCCGCCGCCGCGGTCATCGTCGAGTACGAGCTGCTCGACCCGGTGACCGACCCCGAGCAGGCGTTCGAGGCCGAGGCGCTGCACCCCGACGGCAACCTGATCCGGCACATCCCGCTGCGCCACGGCGACGCGGACGCGGTCGGCGAGGTCGTCGTCGAGGGGCTGTACCGCATCGGCCGCCAGGACCCCGCCCCCATAGGGGCCGAGGCCGGGCTCGCCGTGCCCCGCCCGGACGGCGGAGTCGAGCTGTACCTGGCGTCCACCGACCCGCACGGCGACCGGGACACCGCCGCCGCCGCGTTCGGCCTCCAGCAGGACCAGGTCAAGATCGTCGTCACCGGTGTGCCCGGCGCCACCGCCGACCGCGAGGACCAGAGCTTCCAGCTGCCCCTCGGGCTGCTCGCGCTGAAGACCGGCTGCCCGGTGAAGCTCGCCGCCACGCGCGAGGAGTCCTTCCTCGGCCACACCCACCGCCACCCCACCCTGCTGCGCTACCGCCACCACGCCGACGCCGAGGGCAAGCTGGTCAAGGTCGAGGCGCAGATCCTGCTCGACTCGGGCGCCTACGCCGGCACCTCCTCCGACGCCCTGGCCGCCGCCGTCGCCTTCGCCTGCGGCCCGTACGTCGTGCCCAACGCCTTCATCGAGGGCTGGGCGGTGCGCACCAACAACCCGCCCTCCGGCCATGTGCGCGGCGAGGGCGCGATGCAGGTGTGCGCCGCGTACGAGGCGCAGATGGACAAGCTCGCCAAGAAGCTCGGCCTGGACCCGGCCGAGGTGCGCATGCGCAACGTGATGGCCACCGGCGACGTGCTGCCCACCGGCCAGACCGTCACCTGCCCCGCCCCGGTCGCCGAACTGCTCGAAGCCGTACGGGACTTCCCGCTGCCGCCGCTGCCCAAGGACACCCCGGCGGAGGAGTGGCTGCTGCCCGGCGGCCCCGAGGGCGCGGGCGAGCCGGGCGCGGTGCGGCGGGGCGTGGGCTACGGCCTGGGCATGGTGCACATGCTGGGCGCGGAGGGCGCCGACGAGGTGTCCACGGCCACCGTGCGCGTGCAGAACGGCGTGGCGACCGTGCTGTGCGCGGCCGTCGAGACCGGGCAGGGCTTCTCCACGCTGGCCCGGCAGATCGTGCAGGAGACCCTCGGCATCGACGAGGTGCACGTGGTGCCCGTCGACACCGACCAGCCCCCGGCGGGCGCGGGCTGCCGCGGCCGCCACACCTGGGTGTCGGGCGGGGCCGTGGAGCGCGCGGCCAAGATGGTCCGCACCCAGCTCCTCCAGCCGCTCGCGCACAAGTTCGGCATGTCCACCGAGCTGCTCCAGATCACCGACGGCAAGATCACCTCGTACGACGGCGTGCTGTCCACGACCGTCACCGAGGCGATGGACGGCAAGGAGCTGTGGGCGACCGCGCAGTGCCGGCCGCACCCCACCGAGCCGCTGGACGACGCGGGGCAGGGCGACGCCTTCGTCGGCATGGCCTTCTGCGCGATCCGCGCGGTCGTCGACGTCGACATCGAGCTCGGCTCGGTGCGGGTCGTGGAGCTCGCAGTCGCGCAGGACGTGGGCCGGGTGCTCAACCCGGCGCAGCTCGCCGCGCGGATCGAGGCGGGCGTCACCCAGGGCCTCGGCGCCGCGCTCACCGAGAACCTGCGCACCCCGCGCGGCCTGATCCGCCACCCCGACCTCACCGGGTACGCCCTGCCGACGGCGCTGGACGCGCCCGACATCCGGATCGTGAAGCTGGTGGAGGAGCGGGACGTGGTCGCGCCGTTCGGCGCGAAGGCGGTCAGCGCGGTGCCGGTGGTGACCTCGCCGGCCGCCATCGCCTCCGCCGTGCGCGCCGCGACCGGCAGGCCCGTGAACCGGCTGCCGATCCGCCCGCAGGCCGCCGTGGTGACCGGCGCCTGAGCGCATTCACGGCGTGATCGCCGTCTCCTGGGCGGTCCTGGGCAACGCGAGAGGCCTCTCGAGCGTCTTGTAGGACAGGGCGCAGGCCGCGCCCCGCGGTTCTGAGGCGTTGTCAGTGGCGCCGCGTACTCTTCTGAGCAGTGGGGGACGGCCGTGGGCCCGGCAGGGCGCGGGCCGTCCTGCCCGGGGCGGGACGTTCGCGGGCCCGGGACCGAGCACACGTATCGCGGGGGAATCATGAGCACGACCGACACCGTTGTCGCGAGCGCGATCACCTTCACCGAGGACGACCTCGGTCCCCGGATCACGCACGCCTCGACGCGGCGCTGGCTGACCGGACCCGGACTGCCGTGCGGAAACGGCCTGTTCCGCTTCACCGAGCCGGGCCGCCCGGGCGGCCCGCACACGGTCGCCGAGGCGACGGGCGCGGCCGACCGGCTGCCGCCCGCGCTGCGCGACCAGCTCGTCATCGGCGCGTTCGCCGTCCCGGCGGGCCTGGAGCCGGAGTCGGTGCTGCTCGACGGCGCGACCGGCGAGGTCTCCACGACGTACGTGCACGACCGGCCCGACCTCATGGACTGCCGTCCGCTGGCCCCCTCCCTGCCGACCCTGGTCCGCTTCGCCGCGGCCACGGACGAACTGGCCGGGCTGCGCGGCCAGTTCGCCGCCTACGCCGGCCGCTACGGCACCAAGGCGGTCGCGGAGGCCTCCCGGCAGCTGCTCGCGGTGTTCGAGGAGGGCGCGGACGGCGAGCCGGCGCCGTTCTGGCGGATGGCCGCACTGATCCGCCCCCTCGCCCTGGTCGCCGGCCCCGGCACGGCCTCCGGTCTCGCCCTGGACCTCCCCCTCCGCCTGCTCGACGACGAGTTCGGCCGGCGCGGCGTGGTCCGCTTCGAGGACGTCGACTTCCCCGCGACGCTCACGCACGAGCCGACCCGCCGCTTCCTGCGCGAGACGGGCCTGCCCGAGGACGGCTTCCTGTTCTCCCTGGACACCGACCAGCCGCTGCGCACGCTCACGGAGTACGCGGCCGACGACTGCGGGGGCGGCTTCCCGCCGGGCCACCTCCCGGCCCACGCCGACCGCCTGATACGCGTCGGCCACCTGATCGACGACCACAGCCTGGTCGTCGACGGGGCCACCGGAGCGGTGCTCAGCTGGAGCGAGGGGGACGCGGCGCTCCGCCCGCTGAACACGGACATCTCCACGCTGGCGTTCACGCTGTGGCTCCTGCACCGGGAGCGCTCCCTCGACGAGGCCTCCGGCCACGCGCTCACGAGCGACGCCTACGACCAGCTCGCCCTCACGATGATCCAGGTCCTCGCCTCGGTCGACCCCACGGGCACGGGGTCGGACACGGACTGGCACTACTGGACGTGCCTGTTCCAGGACGAGGCGGGCGGGGTTCTTTGACGCGCGCGTGAAAGGGCGGGCGTTCCGGAGAACGCCCGCCCCCTGTGGAGGCCGTGGCGGGAATTGAACCCACGTAACTCGCTTTGCAGGCGAGCCCCTGAACCACTCGGGCACACGGCCGTGTCGGTGAGGGAAGGTGCCGTCCCCGACCGGTGTGTCGACCGTACGGCCGTCCGCTCGCGGGGCTCAAGGGAACACCGGGGTGTGCAACGTGACTGCCATGCCTCGTTCACAGTCCCCCGTTCACAGTCCCCCGGTCCTAGGACCAAGGTCCCGGTTCCGGTCCCGACCCCCGACAGGGGTCAAACAGGGCTGTGGCCCTTACTCTGGCGGGCATGACCGCCCCGAACCCCCGCGACACGGGTGTCGCCGAACCCGCCGGCGCCTCCGCCCCGGCCGTCGTCCCCGACGACACCGTCCTCAGCCGCCGGTACCGGGCGCTGAGCATCGGGGTCGTCTCCGTCGTGCTGCTGATCGCCTTCGAGGCGACGGCGGTGGGCACGGCCATGCCCGTCGCGGCCCGCGAGCTGAACGGCGTCCCGCTGTACGCCTTCGCGTTCTCCGGGTACTTCACCACCAGCCTGTTCGGCATGGTGCTGTCCGGCCAGTGGTCCGACCGGCGCGGCCCGCTCGCCCCGCTGACCTGGGGCATCGCCTCCTTCGCGGCGGGGCTGCTGATCGGCGGGACCGCGGGCTCGATGTGGCTGTTCATCCTCGGGCGTGCGGTGCAGGGCCTCGGCGGCGGCCTGGTGATCGTCGCCCTGTACGTGGTCGTCGGACGCGCCTACCCCGAGCGGCTGCGCCCGGCGATCATGGCGGCGTTCGCGGCGGCGTGGGTCGTGCCCTCCATCGTCGGACCGCTCGCCTCCGGCGCGGTGACCGAACACCTCGGCTGGCGCTGGGTGTTCCTCGGCATCCCGGTGATCGTGGTGCTGCCGCTGGCCCTCGCGCTGCCCCAGATCCGGCGGCTCGCCTCCGGGCCGGTCGGGGACGCGGCCGAGGCCCCGGCCTCCTTCGACCGCCGGCGCATCAGGCTGGCGCTCGCGATCTCCTTCGGCGCGGGCCTGCTCCAGTACGCCGCCCAAGACCTGCGCTGGCTGTCCCTGCTCCCGGGTGCGCTGGGCGTGGCCCTGCTGATCCCGGCGGTCCTCGGCCTGCTCCCGCGCGGCACGTACCGGGCGGCCCGCGGCCTGCCCTCGGTCGTCCTCCTGCGCGGGGTCGCGGCGGGCTCGTTCATCGCGGCGGAGTCCTTCGTCCCGCTGATGCTGGTCACCCAGCGCGGCCTCAGCCCCACCCTGGCCGGCTTCTCCCTCGCGGCGGGCGGCGGCACCTGGGCGCTGGGCTCCTGGGTGCAGTCCCGGCCCCGCCTGGAGCGGTACCGGGAGCGGCTGATGACCGTCGGGATGCTGCTGGTCGCGTCCGCCATCGCGGCGGCGCCGAGCGTGCTGATCCACTCCGTGCCGGCCTGGACGCTCGCGGTCGCCTGGGCGTTCGGCTGCTTCGGCATGGGGCTGGTGATCTCCTCCACCAGCGTGCTGCTGCTCCACCTCTCCGCCCCTGAGGAGGCGGGCACCAACTCCGCCGCCCTCCAGATCTCCGACGGCCTCTCCAACGTCCTCCTCCTGGCGATCGGCGGCGCCGCGTTCGCTGCCCTCGGCGGCGGCACGGTCAGCCACACGGCCACGGAGGCCACGGGTTCGCACCCGGCCGCGTTCGCGGCGGTGTTCCTCCCGATGGCGGCGGTGGCCCTGGCGGGCGCCTGGATAGCGACGCGGCTCCATCCGGTGCCGGACGGCAAGGTGTGACACCGGGTGGTACCACGTAGTACCGTCGAGTCATGGCTGGACTGAACGTGCGTTTCACCGATGAAGAACTCGACGCGCTGCGCGAGCGCGCCTCTGCCGAGGGGCGCAGCATGCAGGCCTTTGCGCACGACGCGGTGGTGGCGGCGATAAACGAACATTCCAGGCTGTTCAATGAGGCGGCCGACCATGTGCTGAAGGCGAGTGCGGAGCTGAACCGGAGGCTCGCCTGATGCACTACCTCACCTTGCCCGAGCTGCTGAACCTCGCAAAGCGACTCGGGGAGGAGACAGTGCGCGACTACGGACTGCTGGACTCGGCGCTGGCACGCCCGCAGTCGAGCGTGTTCGGCCAGGACGCCTATCCCGACGTGTGGCAGAAGGCCGCGGCCCTGATGGAGTCTCTCGCGCGCAACCATGCGCTCGTCGACGGCAACAAGCGTCTCGCCTGGTACGGGACCTGGGTCTTTCTGCACATGAACGGGCACCCGCTCGACCCGGAGTTCGACGTGGACGAGGCCGAGCGGTTCGTGCTGGACGTCTGCCAGGGTGAGCTGGACGTGCCCAAGGTCGCAGCCCTGCTGCCGCGCTTCGCGCGGTGACTGTGATGTGAATCCCACCCTCGGGCGACGCGGGGCTTCGGCGGCACGTCGGGGGGTGGGCCATCGGTAGGGTGGCCCGGTTGTCATCCGTACCGAGCCGCCCGACCACCCCACGGAGACCGTGACTACCACCGCCAGCTCCGCGTCCCACTCGCACCACCTGTCCCCGGCCTTCCCCGGCCGCGCCCCCTGGGGCACCGCCGGCAAGCTGCGCGCCTGGCAGCAGGGGGCGATGGAGAAGTACATCCAGGCGCAGCCCCGGGACTTCCTGGCGGTGGCCACCCCCGGCGCCGGCAAGACGACCTTCGCGCTGACGCTGGCGTCCTGGCTGCTGCACCACCATGTCGTGCAGCAGGTGACGGTCGTCGCGCCCACCGAGCATCTGAAGAAGCAGTGGGCGGAGGCCGCCGCCCGGATAGGCATCAAGCTCGACCCCGAGTACAGCGCGGGCCCGCTCGGCCGGGAGTACGACGGCGTCGCCGTGACGTACGCCGGTGTCGGCGTGCGCCCCATGCTGCACCGCAACCGGGTCGAGCAGCGCAAGACGCTCGTGATCCTCGACGAGATCCACCACGCCGGCGACTCCAAGTCGTGGGGCGAGGCGTGCCTGGAGGCGTTCGAGCCGGCGACGCGGCGGCTCGCGCTGACCGGTACGCCGTTCCGGTCGGACACCAACCCCATCCCGTTCGTGACGTACGAGGAGGGCGACGACGGGATCCGCCGGTCGTCCGCCGACTACACCTACGGGTACGGCTCCGCCCTCGCCGACGGCGTCGTCCGTCCGGTGATCTTCATGTCGTACAGCGGCAACATGCGCTGGCGCACCAAGGCGGGCGACGAGATCGCCGCCCGGCTGGGCGAGCCCATGACGAAGGACGCGATCAGCCAGGCCTGGCGCACCGCGCTCGACCCGCGCGGCGAGTGGATGCCGTCCGTGCTGCGCGCCGCCGACCAGCGGCTCACCGAGGTCAGGAAGGCCATCCCGGACGCCGGCGCCCTGGTCATCGCCTCCGACCAGGAGTCCGCCCGCGCCTACGCCAAGCTGATCCGCGACATCACCGGCCACAAGGCCACGCTGGTCCTCTCCGACGACGCCGGCGCGTCGAAGCGGATCGACGACTTCAGCGCGAGCGACGACCGCTGGATGGTCGCCGTCCGCATGGTGTCCGAGGGCGTCGACGTCCCGCGCCTCGCGGTCGGCGTGTACGCCACCACCATCTCCACGCCGCTGTTCTTCGCCCAGGCCGTCGGCCGTTTCGTACGGTCCCGGCGGCGCGGCGAGACCGCGTCCGTGTTCCTGCCGACCGTGCCGGACCTGCTCGGCTTCGCCAACGAGATGGAGCGCGAGCGCGACCACGTCCTCGACAAGCCCAAGAAGGAGGGCGAGGAGGACCCGTACGCCGAGTCCGAGAAGGAGATGGACGAGGCGAACAAGCAGCAGGACGAGGACACCGGCGAGCAGGACATGCTGCCCTTCGAGGCGCTGGAGTCCGACGCCGTCTTCGACCGCGTCATGTACAACGGCGCCGAGTTCGGCATGCAGGCCCACCCCGGCAGCGAGGAGGAGCAGGACTACCTCGGCATCCCCGGACTCCTCGAACCCGACCAGGTGCAGCTGCTGCTCCAGAAGCGGCAGGCCCGGCAGATCGCGCACAGCAAGAAGAAGCCGGCCGAGGAGGCCGACCTGCTCGAACTGCCCGCCGAGCGGCGGCCCGTGGTCTCCCACAAGGAGATGATGGAGCTGCGCAAGAAGCTCAACACCCTCGTCGGCGCCTACGTCCACCAGAGCGGCAAGCCGCACGGCGTGATCCACACCGAGCTGCGCCGGGTGTGCGGCGGCCCGCCGTCCGCCGAGGCCACCGCCGGGCAGCTGCGCCAGCGGATCGCCAAGGTGCAGGAGTGGGCCACCCGCATGCGGTGAGACGCCCGGGCGCCGTCCGTGGACGGTGAGGCGTGCCGGACCGGTGCCGGAGCGGTCACCGCGCAAGCGCACCGGGACAAAAGTGACCAGTTTGTTCAACTGGTGACCGGATTCTGGACGGAGCCTTCCGCTCAGCGGACCGGCTCGCTACTGTCCCGCTACGCACACGCCCCGTGGCAGCGCCGCCGCGGAGCGCAGCCGTGAAGCGACTGTGCCCGGGACTGGTCCGGGCCGCCGGCCGATCGGCGGCCTCTGAAGCGCGTGACCGCCGGGACCGGTGACGCACATGCAGCGAGGGGCCGTCGACCTCACCACTGAAGGAGTGGGCGTCGTGACCGCGGAGACCTCTCAGACGCTCGACAGGGGCCTACGGGTCCTCAAACTGCTCGCCGACACGGACCACGGGCTGACCGTCACCGAGCTTTCCCACAAACTGGGCGTCAACCGGACCGTGGTGTACCGGCTGCTCGCCACGCTGGAACAGCACGCCCTCGTCCGCCGTGACCTGGGCGGGCGGGCCCGCGTCGGGCTCGGCGTGCTGCGGCTGGGACGGCAGGTGCACCCGCTGGTACGGGAGGCGGCGATGCCGGCGCTGCGGTCCCTCGCGGAGGACATCGGCGCGACCGCCCATCTGACCCTGGTCGACGGGGCGGAGGCCCTCGCGGTGGCCGTGGTCGAGCCGTCGTGGACCGACTACCACGTGGCGTACCGGGCGGGGTTCCGGCACCCCCTGGACCGGGGGGCGGCGGGCAAGGCGATCCTCGCCGCCCGGCAGAAGACCCCCGGCGACCCCGGCTACACCCTGACCCACGGTGAGCTGGAGACCGGCGCGTGCGGGGCGGCTGCGCCGCTGGTGGGGGTTACGGGGGTCGAGGGGAGCGTGGGGGTGGTCATGCTCGCGGATGTCGTGCCGGAGCGGGTCGGCAAGCGGGTGGTGGAGGCGGCCCGGGAGGTCGCCGAGGCCCTGCGCTGACCGCCCCTCCAGGGGCGCGGGGAACTGCGCGCCCAGCCCCGTACGGCCTGCACCCGGCGTGCAACAGTTGCCGGCACCCCGGTGGCCGCCCGGGGGCGCGGCAGCGCGCCCTTCAGGGGCGCGGGGAACTGCGCGATCAGCCACGGTGTGGCCGCACCCGGCGTGCAACAGTTCCCGGCACCCCGGTGGCCGTACGGGGGTGGGGGCGCGGGCCCGCTGGAGGGGTGCCGCCTGCGCCCACCCGTGCCGCCCCAGCGGCACGACTGCCCGCAGGCGGCGGGGAACCACGCGGCCGGCCCTGACGCCCGTCACGTTAGATTGGCTGCGTGCTCACTCGCCTCACACGCCCCCAGGCCCTGGCCGTCTGCGCGACCCCCGTCGCCGCGCTGCTGGCCACCGCCGTGCTCGCGCCGCTGCCCTTCTCCGTGGCGCAGCCCGGGATGACGGCCGACGTGCTCGGCGAGAACAAGGGGCAGCAGGTCATCACCATCTCCGGCGCCCCCGTACGCGAGACCACCGGCCAGCTGCGCATGACCACCATCGAGGCGACCTCGCCGGACACCCGCGTGAACCTGCCGCAGGTGATCGACAGCTGGTTCCGCACCGACGAGGCGGTCATGCCCCGCGACGCCGTCTACCCCAGCGGGGACGACGTGCGGGAGATCGAGCAGTACAACCAGAAGCAGATGAAGGAGTCCCAGGACGAGGCCACGCGGGCCGCGCTGACCTACCTGGGCCGGGAGAACGAGGGCATCGACGTCACCCTGAAGCTCGCCGACGTCGGCGGCCCCAGCGCCGGACTGCTGTTCTCCCTCGGCATCGTCGACAAGCTGGACGGCGACGGCAGCGGCGGCGACCTCACCGGCGGCCGGGTCGTGGCCGGCACCGGCACCATCGACGCCCAGGGCAGGGTCGGCGCGGTCGGCGGCGTGCCGCTGAAGACGCAGGCCGCCGAGCGGGACGGCGCCACCGTCTTCCTGGTCCCGCGCGACGAGTGCGGCGAGGCGAAGGCGGAACTGCCCAAGGGCCTGCGCCTGGTCCCGGTGACCACGCTCAAGGGCGCCGTGGACGCGCTCGTCGCGCTGGAGAAGGGCACCGGCACGGTCCCGAGCTGCTGACCCGGCGCCCCGCGCCCCGCTACCCCTCCTTCACGAACCCCTCGGCCACCATCCAGTCCAGCGCGACCTGGTGCGGGTCCTCCCCGTCGACGTCGACCCGGGCGTTCAGCGTCTGCGCCACGTTGTTGTCCAGCTTCTGAGTGACCGGGGCCAGCACCTCGGCGATCGCCGGCCACTTCTTCAGCGTCTCGCTGTTCACGGTCGGGGCGGCGTTGTAGTTGGGGAAGAACTTCTTGTCGTCCTCCATCACCACCAGGTTCATCGACTTGATCCGCCCGTCGGTGGTGAACACCTCGCCGTAGGTGCAGGCGCCCTTGGCGGTCTGGGTGTAGATGATCCCGGTGTCCATCTGCGTGACGTTGCCCGCCGGGATGTCCATGCCGTACGCCTTCTCCATGCCGGGCAGCCCGTCCGCGCGGTTGGCGAACTCGCCCTCCACGCACAGGGTCACCGCGCCCGGGTCGGACTTCGACAGCTCCGCCACCTCCGAGAGGGTGCGGGTGCGGTACCGCTCGTAGTTGGCCTGGTTCATGGCCAGCGCGTACGTGTTGTTCAGCCGCGACGGCTCCAGCCAGGTCACGCCGTTCTTCGCGTCGGCCTCCCGCACCGCCAGCCACTGCTCACGCGGGTCCGGGATCGGCCTGCTGTTGCCCTGGTACGTGATCCACGCCGTGCCCGTGTACTCGAACCCGGCGTCCGCCTCGCCCTTGACGACCGCCTCCCGCGAGCCGACCGAGCCCTGGATGCCGGTCCGGTCCACCACCTCCGCGCCCGCCGCCTGGAAGGCGATGCCCATGATCGCGCCGAGGATCAGCTGCTCGGTGAACTCCTTGGAGGTGACGGTCAGGCTGGCGCCCTCGAGCGGCTTGCCCTGTCCGACCGTGCCCGGCTCCACGTCGTCGACCATGGGCGACCCGCTGGTCAGCCCGCACCCCGACACCACCGCCAGCAGCACCACCGCCACCGTCAGCCGCACCCCCGGCCGCACCGCCCGCACCCCCGGCCGCACCGCCCGCACCCCCCGCCGCCCGCTCACGGCCCGGCCTCCAGCCCCCGCGGCCGCAGCAGCAGCTCCGCCAGCGACGCCAGCCAGTCGACCAGCAGCGCCAGCGCGACGGTGAGCACCGAGCCCACCACGAGCACCGGCATGCGCTGGCTGGTGATCCCGGTGGTGATCAGCACGCCGAGCCCGCCGCCCCCGCCGAAGGTGGCGAGCGTGGCCGTGCCCACGTTCAGCACCAGGGCGGTGCGTACGCCCGCGAGGATCAGCGGCACGGCGAGCGGCAGTTCCACCCGGGTGAGCACGCCGAGCGGGGACATGCCGATGCCGCGCGCCGCCTCCAGCAGCGCCGGGTCGTTGGCCTTCAGACCGGCGATGGTGTTGGACAGCACCGGCAGCACGGCGTAGGCGATGATGCCGATCAGGGCCGCCCGGCGGCCGATGCCCAGCCAGATCACCAGCAGCGCCAGCAGACCGATCGCCGGGGTGGCCTGGCCGATGTTGGCGAGCCCGATGACCACCGGCGTGGCCCGGCCGGCCTGCCCCCGGGTCAGCAGGATGCCCAGCGGGATGGCGATGATCAGCACGAAGAACGTCGAGATCACGGTCAGTTCGATGTGCTGCCACAGCGCCTTCGACACCCGCCCGTCGGAGAGCGCGTTGCGGGTGAGGGCGTCCAGGTCGGCCTGCTCGAACCACAGCCAGGTCGCCAGCAGCACGGCGATGAGCAGCACCGGCAGCAGCGTCAGCTTCTGCCAGCTCACCCGGGAGGGCGCCACGGCCGGCCGGAACAGGGGAGGGGTCTCCTCGCCGTCCGGCTCCGCGTCCTCGGGCGCTCCGGGCCCGTCCCCGCCGAGCCGCCCCTCGGAGGTTCTCACGCCTGCGCCTCCCCGCCCGCGTCCGAGGGGTGCGCGCCCTCCTGCTCGGCGTGCGTCTGCCCGGCCCGCTGCTCCTCGAGCCCTGCCTGCGACTCCCGCGCCTCCAGCCGGTCCGCCTCCAGCAGTTCGTGCACGGAGTTCATCAGCGTCTCCACGTCCACGACACCCTCGTACGCGCCGCGCCGCCCGGTCACCGCGACCCGGCCCGTGTTGTCGGTGAGCACCGCCTCCAGCGCGTCCCGCAGGGTCGCGTCCCGGGTCACCGTGTCGTGCACCAGCACGCCCGCGCGGGCCAGCGAGCCCTGGGCGCGCACGATGTCGCCGCGCCGCAGCCACTTGTAGGGGCGGCCCTGTTTGTCCAGCACCAGCACCTCGTCCGTGCCGGCGGAGCGCAGCCGGGCGGAGATCTGATCCAGCGGGTCGTCGACGCCCACCGTCGGGTAGTCGGTGATCGTCACGTCCCCGACCCGGGTGAGGTTGAGCCGCTTCAGCGCCGCCCCCGCGCCGACGAAGCCGGACACGAAGTCGTCGGCGGGGTTGGTGAGGATCGCCTCCGGGGTGTCGAACTGGGCGATGTGGGACTGTTCGCGCAGCACCGCGATCCGGTCGCCGATCTTGATCGCCTCGTCGAAGTCGTGGGTGACGAAGACGATCGTCTTGTGCAGCTCCCGCTGGAGCCGGATCAGCTCGTCCTGGAGGTGGTCGCGGGTGATCGGGTCGACCGCGCCGAACGGCTCGTCCATCAGCAGCACCGGCGGGTCCGCCGCCAGCGCCCGCGCCACGCCGACGCGCTGCTGCTGGCCGCCGGAGAGCTGGCGCGGATAGCGGTCGCGGAACTCGCCGGGGTCGAGGCCGACCAGGTCCAGCATCTCCTCCACCCGGTCCCGCACCCGCGCGGACGGCCAGCGCAGCATCTTCGGCACCAGGGCGACGTTCTGCGCCACGGTCATGTGCGGGAACAGCCCGCTCGCCTGGATCGCGTAGCCGATGGTGCGGCGCAGCTTCACCGGGTCCATGTCGGTGACGTCCTCGCCGCCGATGCGGATACGGCCGCCGGTCGGCTCGATCAGCCGGTTGATCATCTTCAGGGTGGTGGACTTCCCGCACCCGGAGGGGCCGACGAAGACCACCGTCTCGCCCGCCCCGATCTCCATGCTGACGTTGTCGACGGCGGGCCGGTCGCTGCCCGGGTAGCGCTTGGTGAGGCCCTCCAGCTCGATGGGCGCCCCGACCGACGTGGGGCCGGCCTCGGTCGTCTCGGGCTCAGGCACGGATCCCCCTGGAGATGGTCAGCCGCCCGATCAGGACGTACGCGGCGTCGAACAGCAGGGCGAGGACGACGATCCCGAGGGTGCCGGCGAGCACCTGGTTCAGCGCGTTCTTGCTGCCCAGGGAGGCGATCCCGCGGAAGATCAGGTTGCCCAGGCCCGGTCCGGAGGCGAAGGCGGCGATGGCGGCGATGCCCATGAGCATCTGGGTGGAGACCCGGATGCCGGTGAGGATCGGCGGCCAGGCCAGCGGCAGCTCGACCCGCACCAGCCGGGACAGCCGGGACATGCCGATGCCGGTGGCCGCGTCCACCAGCGCCGGATCGACCCCGCGCAGCCCCACGATCGCGTTGCGCACGACGGGCAGCAGCCCGTACAGGGTCAGCGCGATCACCGTCGGCGGCACGCCCAGTCCCACGATCGGGATGAGCAGG
This sequence comes from Streptomyces lusitanus, assembly GCF_042647945.1. Lineage (NCBI taxonomy): Bacteria > Bacillati > Actinomycetota > Actinomycetes > Kitasatosporales > Streptomycetaceae > Streptomyces > Streptomyces lusitanus. Next base: position 430,778 of record NZ_JBHRWL010000004.1, on the reverse strand, counting down.
CCGATCATCGCCAGCGCCGGCACGGTCAGCAGGGTCGCGGTGACGGTGGTGGCGAGGCTGCCCGCCCACTCGCTGCGGTAGGTGAGGATGCCGATCAGCACGCCGATGGCGGTGGCCACCACCATGCACTGGAAGACGACGCTGGCGTGCTGGTAGGCGTCGGTGAGCAGTTGCTGATGCCGGCTCTCCAGGTACTCCCAGAAGTTCACATCCGCTCACCCCAGCTCGGCCAGGTCCGGTCACTCGCCGAGCGCGGCCTGCTCCACCAGCGGGATGATCCGCAGCGGAACGGGGTTCTCCATGACGATCGCCGTGGAGGCTCGGACGATGCCATCAAAACCGACGACGCGGTCGATCACCCGCTGAAGATCGGCGTTCGAGCGAGCCACCAGCCGGCACAGCATGTCACCCGTGCCGGTGGTGGTGTGCAGCTCCAGCACCTCGGGGACGGTCGCCAAGTGGGCCCGTACGTCGGCCCCTTGACCCTGTCTGATCTGCAACGTGGCGAACGCGGTGACCGGGTAGCCGAGGGCCGCGGGATCCACCTGGGGGCCGAATCCGCGGATGACTCCGTTCGACTGAAGCCGGTCCAGGCGGGCCTGCACCGTCCCGCGCGCCACCCCCAGCCGGCGGGACATCTCCAGCACCCCGATCCGCGGCTCGCGCGCCAGCAGCAGGATGATCCGCCCGTCCAGATGATCGATCGCCATACCGCTCTCCCCAGTGGTCATCCTGTACAGAAAGCCCGCCGATACGGGTCTCCGGCTGTGCATGTTGCCCAGCGATTGCGCGAACTATTGCGCACCTTGCAGGGCTGTTCCACCCTGCCCCTATGACGCAGACCACACACACCGCTCCCGACACCGCACGGCAGGCAGACCCCTTCCCGGTCAAGGGAATGGACGCGGTCGTCTTCGCCGTGGGCAACGCCAAGCAGGCGGCGCACTACTACTCCACCGCCTTCGGCATGCAGCTCGTCGCCTACTCCGGACCGGAGAACGGCAGCCGCGAGACCGCCTCCTACGTGCTGGAGAGCGGCTCGGCCCGCTTCGTGTTCACCTCGGTGATCAAGCGGTCCACCGAGTGGGGCGCCTTCCTCGAGGAGCACGTGGCCGCGCACGGCGACGGGGTGATCGACCTCGCCATCGAGGTGCCGGACGCCCGCGCCGCGTACGCGTACGCCGTCGAGCACGGCGCCACGTCCGTCGCCGAGCCGTACGAGCTGAAGGACGAGCACGGCACCGTCGTGCTGGCCGCGATCGCCACCTACGGCAAGACCCGGCACACCCTGGTCGAGCGCACCGGCTACGACGGCCCCTACCTGCCCGGCTACGTCACCGCCGCCCCGATCGTCGAGCCGCCGGCCAAGCGCTCCTTCCAGGCCGTCGACCACTGCGTCGGCAACGTCGAGCTCGGCCGGATGAACGAGTGGGTCGAGTTCTACAACAAGGTCATGGGCTTCACGAACATGAAGGAGTTCGTGGGCGACGACATCGCGACCGAGTACAGCGCGCTGATGTCGAAGGTGGTGGCCGACGGCACGCTCAAGGTCAAGTTCCCGATCAACGAGCCCGCCATCGCCAAGAAGAAGTCCCAGATCGACGAGTACCTGGAGTTCTACGGCGGCGCCGGCGTCCAGCACATCGCGCTGAACACCAACGACATCGTGCACACCGTCCGCCAGATGCGCGCCGCCGGCGTGCAGTTCCTGGACACCCCGGACTCGTACTACGACACCCTCGGCGAGTGGGCGGGCGAGACCCGCGTGCCGGTGGAGACGCTGCGCGAACTGAAGATCCTCGTCGACCGCGACGAGGACGGCTACCTGCTCCAGATCTTCACCAAGCCGGTCCAGGACCGCCCGACCGTCTTCTTCGAGATGATCGAGCGCCACGGCTCCATGGGCTTCGGCAAGGGCAACTTCAAGGCCCTGTTCGAGGCGATCGAGCGCGAGCAGGCCAAGCGCGGCAACCTGTAGGCGCCGCACCCCGCGCCCCGCACCGCGCCCTGCCCCGCGCCCTCAGGAGGACTGCGGGCCCGCCTGGACGGACGGCTCACCCAGGCGGGCCAGCGCCTCCTTCGCCCGAGGCGCGTGCAGCGGCGAGAACCAGGGGTTGATCTGGAGCGCCTCCGTCAGATGGCGGCGCGCGGCCCCGTACCGCTCCACGGCGTGCTCGATCATCCCCCGGTGGTAGGCGAACAGCGCGCTGCGCACGCCCCCGCCCTCGGTGCCCTCCGTGGCCCGCACCGCGAACGGCAGCGCCTCCTCGTGCTCCCCGGCCCGGTGCAGCGCCCAGCCCAGCGCGTCCGCCACCTCCGTCGACGGCTGCCGCTTCCACTCCGCCCGCAGCCGCCGCACCGCCGCCCCGGCGTCCCCGTGGTCGGCCTCGAACCGGCCCAGCACCAGCTCCTCGTCCCCGCCGTGCGCGGCGGCCAGCCGGACCCGCTCCCGCAGCAGCCCGTACTGCACCTGGGCGGCCGGCCGCATCCCCAGCGACTCGTACAGCTCGCCCAGCTCCAGCGCGTACTCCGGCCGCGGGCGCCGCGCCAGCGCCGTCCGGTACGCGCTCAGCGCCTCCGTGGTGCGGCCCAGCGCCGCCAGCGCCCTGCCCTGCCCCGCCTGCGCCGCCCGCTGGTCGGGATCGGTGCGCACCGCCTCCTGGAAGTGGCGCAGCGCGTCCTCCCGGTCGCCGCGCTCCCAGGCGAGCTGCCCGGCCCGCTCCAGATAGGCCGCCCGCTCGACGGGCTCCCCGGCGGCCGAGGCGGCGTCCGCGAGCTTCGCCGCCGCGTCCTCCCGCCAGCCACGGTCCCGGTACACGGCCGCCGCCCGCGCCATCACCGCCGGACCCGAGCGCAGCTTCGCGAGCCTCTCCAGCAGGCGGCCGGTCTCCTCGTCGTCGCCGAGCCCGGCGGACGCCTCGATCAGCGGCGGGTACGTCGTCCACCGCTCCGGCTCCAGCTTCCGCGCCGCCTCGCCCCAGGCGCGGGCGTCCTCGTAGTCACGGCGGGCGTTCGCGAGGACGGCCATCCCCCGCAGCGCGGGCACGCTGTCCTCGCGTACCTTCAGCGCGGTGCGCAGCGCCTTCTCGGCGCGCGGCCAGTAGCGCGGGTCGGCCAGCCGCAGCCCCTGCTCCGTGCGGGCCGCGCCCAGCTCCGCCCAGGCCCGCGCGTCCCCGGGGTGCGTGCGCAGATGCCGCTCGCGCTCGGCGGCCAGCGCCTCCAGGTCGGGCAGCGCTGCCGGGACGCCGCTGGTCACCGCGGCCAGGGCGCGCTCCGGCGGGGTGGGCGCCGGGGGCGGCGCCTGCTCGCCCCACGGCAGTGTCACCAGCACCCCGCCCAGCACGGCGGTCCCGGCGGCCGAGGCGAGCAGCGCGCGGCGGAGCCGCCGCCGGCGCGCACGAGGCGTGTCGTTCATGGCGCACACTGTGCGTCACACCCCGCGTCCATATGATCATCACACTCCGGGGCGACGCGTCCGGCTCCACGGGGTTCACACCGATGGCCCCGGGTGCGACGCTGTGATCATGAGCCGTATCGAAGCGCGACGCGATGAAGACACGGTGGCGGCCGGACCTCTCGTCGACCGGCTGCTCGGCGGCCTGCCCCCGGAGGCCGTCCTCACCGACCCCGACGTCACGGCCTCCTACGCCCACGACATGGCGAGCTTCTGCCCGGCCGGCAGCCCCGCGGTGGTGGTGCTGCCCCGGACCGTCGAACAGGTCCAGCACGTCATGCGCACCGCCACCGAGCTGCGGGTGCCGGTCGTCCCGCAGGGCGCCCGCACCGGCCTGTCCGGCGCCGCCAACGCCACCGACGGCTGCGTCGTGCTCTCGCTGACCAAGATGGACCGCATCCTGGAGATCGACCCGGTCGACCGGATCGCGGTCGTCGAACCGGGCGTGATCAACGCCGCCCTCTCCCGCGCCGTCGCCGAGCACGGCCTCGCCTACCCGCCGGACCCCTCCAGCTGGGAGATGTGCACCATCGGCGGCAACATCGGCACCGCCTCGGGCGGCCTGTGCTGCGTGAAGTACGGCGTGACCGCCGAGTACGTCCTCGGCCTGGACGTCGTCCTCGCCGACGGGCGGCTGCTGTCCACCGGCCGCCGCACCGTCAAGGGCGTCGCCGGCTACGACCTGACCCGGCTGTTCGTCGGCTCCGAGGGGTCCCTCGGCATCGTCGTCCGCGCCGTCCTCGCGCTGCGGCCCAAGCCGCCGGAGCAGCTGGTGCTGGCCGCCGAGTTCGCCTCCGGGGCCGCCGCGAGCGACGCCGTGTGCCGCATCATGGCCGGCGGCCACGTCCCCTCCCTCCTCGAACTGATGGACCGCACCACGGTCAAGGCGGTCAACGACATGGCCCGCATGGGCCTGCCGGAGACCACCGAGGCGCTGCTGCTGGCCGCGTTCGACACCACCGACCCCGCCGCCGACCTCGCCGCCCTCGGCGCGCTGTGCGAGGAGGCCGGGGCCACCCAGGTCGTCCCCGCCGAGGACGCCGCCGAGTCGGAGATGCTGCTCCAGGCCCGCCGGATGTCCCTGGTCGCGCTGGAGGCCGTCAAGGGCACCACGATGATCGACGACGTGTGCGTGCCCCGCTCCCGGCTCGGCGCGCTGATCGAGGGCGTCGAGCGGATCTCCGAGAAGCACGGGCTGACCATCGGCGTCGTCGCCCACGCCGGCGACGGCAACACCCACCCCACGGTCTGCTTCGACGCCTCCGACCCCGACGAGTCCCGGCGCGCCCGCGAGTCCTTCGACGAGATCATGGCGCTCGGCCTGGAACTCGGCGGCACCATCACCGGCGAGCACGGTGTCGGCGTGCTGAAGAAGGAATGGCTGGCACGGGAGGCCGGCCCCGTCAGCATGGAGATGCAGCGGGCCGTGAAGCACGCCTTCGACCCGCTGAACATTCTGAACCCGGGCAAGCTCTTCTGAACGAGAAGGTGCCCGAAAGGGGTGGGGTCCGGTCGGACGGGACATCCGGTCCCCGCCCGTCTGATAGATGTGGTGGCCCCCGACCCATCCCTCGAGCAGATACGGGACGACGGACATGAGCGCCCCAACCCCGGCACCCGGAGACGACACACCCCGCGAGGGGTACTACCCGGACCCCTCCATTCCCGGATACGTCCGGTACTGGAACGGCGCCTCCTGGGTGCCGGGCACCAGCCGTCCGGCCCCCGCCGACGGCGAGCCGCTCGCCCCGCCGCCCGGCGCCGCACCGGCGACACCGCACGGCGCGGCCCCGGCCACGCCGTCCGTGGAGGAGACCGGCCCGCACTTCTTCGACGAGGACCCGGACGACGCGCCCGCCCCGGCGGCCCCGTCCCCGGCCGACGCCCAGCACGGCAGCCGGCCCGAGCCCGCCTCCGCCTGGGGCGCCGACCGCTCCCGTCAGTCCGGCTTCGGCGGCGACCAGGACCGCAAGGTCTCCTGGGGCGCCGCCGGCGCCGACCCCCGGGTGCCGCACACCCCGCCGGCCGCGCAGAGCGGCCCGGCCGCGTCCGAACCGGCGGCCGCCGCCCCGGACGCCCCGCGGGCGGACGGGACGTTCGTGTTCCGCAGGCCGACGGCCGGCTCCGCGCAGGCGCCGGCCCCCTCCGGCGGCGCGGCGGCGTCCCCCGACGAGGGCACGATGACCTTCCGCGCCGTCTCCCCGCGCGCCGGGGAGACGAACACCGGCGGCACGCCCGGGGCCGGACGGCCCGGCTTCGCCGCCGGAAAGGCCGCGGCCGAGCGGGCCGCCGCGGCGTCGTCGGCGGCGTCCGCGCCGGCCGCCCCGCCGTCAGGACCGCAGCAGGCCACCGCGCCCGGCGTGCCCCCGCAGGCCGCGGCACCCGCGCCCGCCCCGGCGGCCCCGGCCGCCTCCGCGCCGCTGACGTCCGGTCCCGGAGGCGGGCAGCCCTCCTGGCCGCAGCAGGTGCACCGGCTCGCGGGCGCCGCCCCGGAGGCGCCGGCCGCGCCCTGGAAGCCGCCGGTCGAGGACGTGTTCCAGGCCGCCGCCCGCCGCCAGGCCGCGGCCCGCCCCGCCGCCCTGGGCCGGCGGCTCGCCGCCCGGCTGCTCGACACGGTCGTCCTGGGCGCCGTCACCGCCGCGGCCGCGGTGCCGCTCGGCATGAAGGCCCTGGACCACGTCGACGCGAAGATCGAGGCGGCCAAGCTGTCCGGACGGACCGTGACGGTGTGGCTGATCGACGGCACCACCTCCGTCCACCTCGGCATCGTCCTCGCCGTCCTGCTGCTCGGCGGGGTGCTCCTCGAGGTGCTGCCCACCGTCAAGTGGGGCCGCACGCTGGGCAAGAAGGCCATGGGCATCGAGGTGCGGGACATCGAGGCGCACGAGGCCCCGGAGTTCGGCGCGGCGCTACGGCGCTGGCTGGTCTACAGCGTGCCCGGGCTGCTCGTCGTCGGGGTGGTCGGCGTGCTGTGGTGCCTGTTCGACATGCCCTGGCGCCAGTGCTGGCACGACAAGGCCGCCCACACCTTCGTCGCCGCCGCCTGACGCGGGGACGTTCCGCCCGACGCGGGGCTGCTTCGTCCGACGCCGGACCGCTCCGTCGGGTGGTGGCGGTAGTCGGGGTTGCGCCCAGTACTCCGGCCTGCGCCTGGTACTCGGGACGGCGGCCCGCCGGGTGCGGTGACCTTCCGCCTGACGCGGAGCTGCCTCGCCTGACGTGGCCCGCCTTGTCCGACGCCGGGCCGCTCCGTCGGGTGGTGGCGGTCCTCGGGACGGGGCCCGGTACTCGGGACGGCGGCCCGCCGGACGCGGGGACGTTCCGCCCGACGCTGGGCTGTCACGTCGGACGTCGGACGTCGGACGTCGGACGTCGGACGCCGGACGCCGGGCGTCGGGCTGTCGCGCCTGACGCGGGGTCGTCTCGCCCATCCCGGGGCCGCCTTGTCCGACGCCGGGCCGCTCCACCAGGCGGTGGCGGTCCTCGGGACGGGGCCCGGTGTTCGGGACCGCGCCGGTACTCCGGACGGCGGCCTGCCGGATGCGGGGATGCGGGGTTCGGGATCGGATCGGGGCATGACCACCGAACCGCCCCCCGGCTCCGGTCAGCAGCCGCCGGACGAGGACCCGTTCCGGAAGCAGCCGCCGCCGGACGACGACCCGTTCAGGAAACAGCCCCCTCCGGGCGCCCCCGGCCCGGGCTCCGGCTCCGGCTCAGGGTCCCCGTACGACGCCCCCGGCGGCGGCACGCCCCCGCCCGGGCAGGGCGGCAGCAGCCCGTACGAGGGCGGCGGGGCCCAGGGGCCCTACGGCGGCGGGGGAGCGGGCGGTCCCTACGGAGGCGGCCCCGGCGGCCCCGGCGGCCCCGGCGGCCCGTACGGAGGCGCTCCCGGCGGGGGTCCCTACGGGGGCGGGCCCGGCGACCCGCTGGCCGGAATGCCCCCGCTCGCCGACAGCGGCCGGCGCACGCTGGCCCGCATCATCGACATGATCCTCGTCGGCATCGTCGTCTGGCTGCTCACCTGGCCGGTCGGGGTGAGCGAGTACAACTTCGACGGCGACGACGTCAACGTCGGCAGCGGCTTCGCCCAGTCGGTCATCGCCGCCGCCCTCTACATCGCGTACGACACCTTCATGGCCGTCCGCTACGGCCGCACCCTCGGCAAGAAATGGCTGGGCATGCGGGTGGCCAACCTCGCCGACGGCTCCAACCCCTCCGTGCAGACCGCGCTGGTCCGCGCGGCCGTGCTGTGGCTGCCGTTCGCCTTCTGCTGCGCCTGCGTGTGGACCGCGATCTCGGGCGGCTGGAGCTACTTCGACCGGCCCTACAAGCAGGGCCTGCACGACAAGGCGGCCAGGACCGTGGTGGTCACGGCGCGGTGAGACCGGGCGTCAGGACGCCGCGCGCTCGTGGACCGGCTCGCGGACCTGCTCGCGGGACGGCGACGGCACCGTGGCCCGCACCGGCAGCGGCGTCGCGGGCCGGGCCGGGGCGGGGCGGCGGGCCGCGGGGCCCGGTACGCGCACGGCCACCAGGAGTCCCAGGGCGAGCGCCACGACGGCGACCACCGCGACGCCCGCGCCGGAACGCGTCCCGGACAGCAGCAGCAACGCGAAGGTCGACAGGATCACGGCGCACGAGCCGTAGACGAACTGAGCGACAGTCGGACGGGGCATGGCCATCGTGTCCTCGGAAGTCGGGGGCTGTCGGCCTGGCTTTCCACCGGCTCAAGGGCGTTCCGCCAAGCGACTCTAACCGCGAGCGTGCCCGAGGGGAACGGACAGTAAGCGTGACCTGACCTACAGGGCCGGTGCACAGGGGGCGCACGGATTCATGGCGCCCCACACGGGGCCGGGCGGACGCGCCCGCCGGGGTTTCGCACGGAACTGTCCGTTATGCGGATCGCCACTCCGCATAACGCGATTGATCTGTTCAAGTCAAGGTCTGTTTTTTCTGACGAACCTCTAGTCAAATGACGTCACTTGACTACACGCGTTGATCACGTGCGTGCGGGACCTTCCCTGACGGAACCTCCTTCATCCGCGCGCACGCACGCGGGAGGGGATCTCAAGTGACCAGTAGACCCTGGACGTTCAGAGCGGCCGCGATAGGCGTGGCCCTCGCGGCGGCCACCGCCACCTGCTCTGCGTTCACCACGGCCCAGGCCGACACGGCCGGCGCGGCCGGAAGCCCGAGCGCCGTGGACCGGCAGGACCCGGCGTCGCACAACCACGTCGAGCACGACCTCGAGGGCCCGCTCTCCAAGACGCAGGCGGCCCAGCGTGAAGAAGCCCTGAACCAGGTGCTGTCCGGCAAGACGTCGGTCAAGAACCGCGGCGGTTCGAAGGTCGTCGGGCTGAAGAGCAAGAAGGGCGACACCAAGTACGTCGAGCTGGGCCGGGAGAAGACCGACAAGATCTTCACCATCCTGGTCGAGTTCGGCGACCAGGTCGACAGCCGCTACGGCGGCACCCCCGGCCCCCTGCACAACCAGATCGCCAAGCCGGACCGCAAGGTCGACAACTCCACGGCCTGGCAGGAGGACTACGACCAGCAGCACTTCCAGGACCTGTACTTCGGTTCCGGCAAGGGCGTCGACTCGGTCAAGACGTACTACGAGAAGCAGTCCTCGGGCCGCTACTCGGTCGACGGCGAGGTCTCCGACTGGGTCAAGGTGCCCTACAACGAGGCCCGTTACGGCTCCAACTACTGCGGCGACACCAACTGCTCCAGCGTGTGGAACGTCGTCAGCGACGGCCTCAACGCCTGGGTGGAGCAGCAGAAGGCGGCCGGCCGCACCGACGCCCAGATCAAGGCCGACGTGGCCCGCTACGACGAGTGGGACCGCTACGACTTCGACGGCGACGGCAACTTCAACGAGCCCGACGGCTACATCGACCACTTCCAGATCGTGCACGCCGGTGAGGACGAGTCCGCCGGCGGCGGCGTCCAGGGCGAGGACGCGATCTGGGCCCACCGCTGGTACGCCTTCGGCACCGACGCCGGCGCCACCGGCCCCGAGTTCAACAAGCTCGGCGGCGCGAAGATCGGCGACACCGGCATCTGGGTCGGCGACTACACCATCCAGCCGGAGAACGGCGGACTCGGCGTCTTCGCCCACGAGTACGGCCACGACCTCGGTCTGCCGGACCTCTACGACACCGCGGGCGGCGAGAACTCCACCGGCTTCTGGACGCTGATGTCGTCCGGCTCCTGGCTCGGCACGGGCCAGAAGGAGATCGGCAACCTCCCCGGCGACATGACCGCCTGGGACAAGCTCCAGCTGGGCTGGCTGAACTACGACACCGCCAAGGCCGGGGTCAACTCCTGGCACAAGCTGGGAGTCGCCGAGTACAACACCAAGCACAAGCAGGCCCTGGTCGTGACGCTGCCGAAGAAGGCCGTCACCACCGAGGTCATCGAGCCGTCCGAGGGCCAGTCCCAGTGGTGGAGCGGCAGCGGTGACGACCTCAGGAACACCCTGAGCCGCACGGTCGACCTGACCGGCAAGTCCTCCGCCGAGCTCACCTTCGACGGCTGGTACGACATCGAGGCCGGCTACGACTACCTCTACACCGAGGTGTCCACCGACGGCGGCGCCAACTGGACGCCGGTCGACGGCACGATGAACGGCCAGCCGATCCCGCGCGACGGCAGCGACAAGCCCGCCCTGAACGGCACGATCGAGGGCTACCAGAAGTTCGCGTACAGCCTCGACGCCTACGCCGGCCAGAAGATCGACCTGCGCTTCCGCTACCAGACCGACGGCGGCGTGGCCCAGAAGGGCTTCACGGCCGACGCGATCGCGCTGACCGCGGACGGCGAGGCGGTGTTCACCGACAACGCCGAGACCGCCGACGACGCCTGGAAGGCCACCGGCTTCTCCCGCATCGGCGCGTCGTTCACCAACGACTACGAGCAGTACTACATCGCCGAGAACCGGCAGTACGTGTCGTACGACAAGACCCTGAAGGTCGGCCCGTACAACTTCGGCTTCACCGCCCGCCCGGACTGGGTCGAGCACTACGCGTACCAGAACGGTCTGCTCATCTGGAAGTGGGACACCTCCCAGCTGGACAACAACACCAGCCAGCACCCGGGCGCGGGTCTGATCCTCCCGATCGACTCCCACCCGACCGCGCTGAAGTGGTCCGACGGCACCCTGATGCGCAACCGCGTCCAGGCCTACGACTCGCCGTTCAGCACCTTCCGCACCGACGCGATCACGCTGCACAAGGCGGACGTCGCGAAGTACATCTCCGGCTCGAAGGGTGTGTCGGTCTTCAACGACCGCACCAACACCTACTGGGACCCGGCGAACCCGACCGGCAGCGTCCAGGTCACTGACACCAACACCAAGATCAAGATCACCAAGGAAGCCAAGAACGGCTCCACGATCGAGCTCGAGGTGGGCCCTGCGGGCCGGTAAATAGCGTTCTCGCAGGTCAGAACATGATCGGCGGTGACCCCCTGGCGGGTCACCGCCGATCCGTGTTTAGGTGCCTCCTGTGGCTCTCTTATTGACACCTGCTGACACGGGGGTATGACCGCATGGCCGCTGGAGGCTTCAGCAAGCTGCCGAACGGCACGGTGGTGGTGGCACTCAACCTGCCCAGCCCCGCCGCCGACGCCCCCGCCGGGGTACGGGTGCTGGTCCACGCGCAGAACCGGGCGCGCGCCCTGACCAGGCTGCGCAACCTGGGCCTGCGCGCGGTCTACCTGCGCGGGAACACCGCGCCGCCCACGCCCGACGAGATCACGGCGGTCCTGCACCATCCCGACGGCCTGATATGGCGCACGGCGCCCGCCGGGGGAGTGCTGTCGGTGGAGCTGTGGCACCCCATCCGGGCGCTGATCAAACGCCCCGCCGCCTCCACCTGACCAGGCTCACCGCACGACCGACGCGGCTCACCGCACGCCTGCCCCGGCTCACTGCACGACCGGCTTGCCGGTCAGCTCCACGCCGGCCTCCCGCAGCTCCTCCAGCGCCCGCTCGGTGGTCTCCCGGGACACCCCCGCGGTGAGGTCGAGCAGCACATGGGTGCGGAAGCCCTCCCGCGCCGCGTCCAGCGCGGTGGCCCGTACGCAGTGGTCCGTGGCGATGCCCACCACGTCCACCTCGTCGACCTCCCGCTCCCGCAGCCACCGCGCGAGCGGCGTGCCGTTCTCGTCGGCGCCCTCGAAACCGCTGTAGGCCGCCGCGTACGCCCCCTTGTCGAAGACGGCGTCGACGGCCCCGGAGGTGACGGCGGGCGCGAAGTTCGGGTGGAAGCCGACGCCCTCGGTGCCGGCGACGCAGTGGGCCGGCCAGGAGCGCTTGAAGTCGGGGTGGGCGGAGAAGTGGTCGCCGGGGTCGACGTGGTGGTCCCGGGTGGCGACCACGTGCCGGTACCCGGCCGTCGCCTGGCCGATCAGCTCGGTCACGGCGGCGGCCACGTCGGCGCCGCCGGCGACGGCGAGACTGCCCCCCTCGCAGAAGTCGTTCTGCACGTCTACGACGATCAGTGCGCGGCGCATGGTCGGTGTCCTTCGGCTCTCGGCGGACGGATGGATGCGGCGGGACCGGCGAGCGTGCCTCGGGCCCCGGGACGGGCGGCGGGCGGACGGGGGGCGCGCGCCTTCGGCTTGCCTTTAGCTACCCGACGGCACGGGCGCGTACTCCGTCGGGAGGACGGGTTCCCCGCGCGACAGCTGTGTCGCGGACAGCGGGAGCCCGGCGCGGGCGGCGGCGTGCCGGTCGCGGACCACGTCCAGCGGCTCGCGGGCGATCACCTCGCCGCCCCGGACCAGCGGTACCAGCAGCTGCCGTTCGGCCAGCTCCGGCGGCACCTCGCCGGTGCCGATCACCTCGGCCTCGGCGACGCCGTCCGCGTCCAGCCGGCGCGCGGCCCACTTGCGGCCGCCGATCGACGTCTTGCCGCCGGTGGACTTCTTCGCCACCGACATCAGCGGGGCCCCCGGCTCGGCGGACTCGGCACGGGCGACCAGCTTGTAGACCATGGAGGCGGTCGGATGCCCGGAACCGGTCACCAGCTGCGTGCCCACCCCGTACGCGTCCACCGGCGCCGCGGCCAGCGAGGCGATGGCGTACTCGTCCAGGTCCGAGGTCACGACGATCTTGGTGTCGCGGGCGCCCAGCTCGTCGAGCTGCTGCCGCACCCGGTGCGCCACCAGCAGCAGGTCGCCGGAGTCGATGCGCACCGCGCCCAGCTCCGGTCCCGCGACCTCGACGGCCGCGCGGACCGCCTCGGTCACGTCGTAGGTGTCCACCAGCAGCGTGGTGCCCGCGCCGAGGGAGTCCACCTGGGCGCGGAACGCGTCCCGCTCGGTGTCGTGCAGCAGCGTGAAGGCGTGGGCGGAGGTGCCGACGGTGGGGATGTTGTAGCGGAAGCCGGCCGCCAGGTCGGAGGTGGAGGAGAAGCCGCCGATGTACGCGGCGCGGGAGGCGGCGACGGCGGCCAGCTCGTGGGTGCGCCGGGCGCCCATCTCGATCAGCGGCCGGCCGCCGGCGGCGGACGACATCCGGGAGGCCGCGGCGGCGATGGCCGAGTCGTGGTTGAGGATCGACAGGATCACCGTCTCCAGCAGCACGCACTCCGCGAAGCTGCCCTCCACCCGCATGATCGGCGAGCCCGGGAAGTACACCTCGCCCTCCGGGTAGCCCCAGATGTCGCCGGAGAAGCGGTAGCCGGCCAGCCAGTCGAGGGTCTCCTCGTCGACGACGGCCTTGTCGCGCAGGAAGCGCAGCACGCCCTCGTCGAAGCGGAAGTTCTCCACCGCGTCGAGCACCCGTCCGGTGCCCGCCACGACGCCGTAGCGGCGGCCGTCCGGCAGCCGCCGGGTGAAGACCTCGAACACGCTGTGCCGCCCGGCCGTGCCGGCCTTCAGCGCCGCCTGGAGCATCGTCAGTTCGTACTGGTCGGTGAAGAGCGCCGTCGACGGAACATTCACCGGCAACCCAAGGTCCGCTGTGTCCATGGCGAGGATGGTACCCCCATTTCGTCACTCTGACGATTTAAGTCTCCCGGACGGTCGCCGCCCGCCCCGCGCACCGCTCCGGACGGCGCCTGTGGCGGGCCGGTTTGTGCGACCACCCCCCTCCGGTGGCAGCATGGGCTGTGTGACGTCACCCGCACCCCTGGAGATCGAACGCACCGAGTCGGCGGAGGAGGTCTTCGCCGTACCCGAGCCCGACGTCCCGTGGGTCACGATCGTCCACAACGATCCGGTCAACCTCATGAGCTATGTGACGTACGTCTTCCAGACGTACTTCGGCTACTCCAAGGACAAGGCCACCAAGCTCATGCTCGACGTCCACCACAAGGGCCGGGCCGTCGTCTCCAGCGGCACCCGCGAGGAGATGGAGCGCGACGTCCAGGCCATGCACGGCTACGGCCTGTGGGCCACCCTCCAGCACGACCGGAAGTGACGCCGGACATGACCGCACCGGACGTGGCCCGACCCCGCCCGCAGGACCGGAAGTAGCGAATCGTCTCCATGCCAGGAACCTTCGAACCGCTCCCCGGCGGCGGCGCGGCCGTCGCCCTCGACGACGTCGAGATCTCCATCATCCGCTCGCTGGCCGTGCAGCTGATGGAGATCATCGGCCCCGGGCCCGCCGAGGAGTCCGGCGGCGACCCGCTCGCGGAGCTCTTCGCCGACGGCCCCAGCGAGCCGCCCTCCGACCCGGTGCTGCGCCGCCTCTTCCCGGACGCGTACGTCGACCCGGAGGGCGCCGAGCGGCCCGAGGAGGCCGAGGAGCAGCGGGCGCACTCCGCCGAGTTCCGCCGCTACACGGAGAACGACCTGCGGGCCGGCAAGCGGGACAACGCGCTGGCGGTGATCCGCTCCCTGGACGGACTGAGGGCGGCCGGCGAGGGCGGCGCGGTGCTGAAGCTGTCGCCGGAGGAGTCCCTGCGCTGGCTCGGCGCGCTGAACGACCTGCGCCTGGCGATCGGCGCCCGGCTGGAGATCACCGACGAGGACGACAGCGACCTGCTGTTCCACCTCCCCGACGAGGACCCGCGCAAGCCGATGGTGATGGCGTACCTCTGGCTGGGCGGCCTCCAGGAGACGCTCGTCTCGACGCTCATGCCGTAAGTCCGAGCGGCATGACGTGAGTCCGGGCGGCATGCCGGACATCCGGGGGGAATGTCCGGACAAGTCCGCTCACGCGTTCGCTCAGAGGACACTCAAATCCGGATAACGATCGCGTCAAATGGCCCGCCTTCTATGGGCTCTTCAGGTGCCTTTTGTTCGCTTCTTCCTGTGGGGCGCGTCACAGCGCCCCTCTGTGATCAGGATGGCGGCCGTGATACATCTTCACGACCGCCCGGCGAACGCCACCCGAACGTTCGGCCGGGTGCGCCACCGAGCCGGTCACCGCCGGCCTGGCACGAGCGGGCCCGCGCGCCCGCTCAGCTCCATCAGTCCGGGGGGATCGAGACCCGATCCGCGGCCGAGCAGCGGCCCGGGTCGGCATGGAGAAAGGCGCACGACACATGACCTCAGCGAAGGTCACCGAAGCCTCCGAAGAGGGCTACGAGCGGGGACTGGGCAGCCGCCAGGTCCAGATGATCGCGATCGGCGGCGCCATCGGCGTCGGCCTCTTCATGGGCGCCGGGGCGAACATCGCCAAGGCCGGCCCCAGCATCATCCTCATGTACGCCCTCGCGGGCGTCGTCATTTTCTTCATCATGCGGGCCCTGGGAGAGCTCCTCCTCTACCGGCCCGTCTCCGGCTCCTTCGCCGAGTACGCCCGCGAGTTCCTCGGCCCGTTCTTCGGGTTCGTCACCGGCTGGACGTACTGGCTGATGTGGGTGGTCACCGGCATGGCCGAGCTGACGGCCGCCGCCATCTACATCCACTTCTGGTTCCCCGAGATCCCGCAGTGGGTCAGCGCCCTGGTCTTCCTCGTCGTGCTGTTCGGCGTGAACCTGATCTCCGTCAAGATCTTCGGCGAGGTCGAGTTCTGGTTCTCGATGATCAAGGTCACCGCCATCATCGGCATGATCGTCATCGGTCTCGGCGTGCTCACCCTCGGCTTCTCCGACGCCGGTGACACCGCCGCCGTCTCCAACCTCTGGTCGCACGACGGCTTCTTCCCCAACGGCATCGGCTCCAGCCTGATGACCCTCCAGGGCGTCATGTTCGCCTACCTCGCCGTCGAGCTGGTCGGCGTCACCGCGGGCGAGTCCGAGAACCCCGAGAAGACCCTGCCCAAGGCCATCAACACCCTGCCCTGGCGCATCATCGTCTTCTACGTCGGCGCCCTGCTGGTGATCCTCTCCGTCGTCAAGTGGACCGAGTTCTCCGCCGGCGAGAGTCCCTTCGTCCACGCCTTCGGCAAGATCGGCATCCCGCTCGCCGCGGGCATCGTCAACTTCGTCGTGCTCACCGCGGCCCTGTCGTCCTGCAACTCCGGCATGTACTCCACCGGCCGGATGCTGCGCGACCTCGCCGCCAACAACGAGGCCCCGCAGGCCTTCGGCAAGCTCAACGCCCGCAGGACGCCCGCCGTCGGCATCACCGTCTCCGTGGCGCTCATGGGCATCGGCGTGATCCTCAACTACGTCGTCCCGGAGAAGGCGTTCGCCTACGTCACCTCCGTCGCCACCGCGGCCGGCATCTGGACCTGGATGATGATCCTCGTCAGCCACATCCGCTACCGCCGCGCCGTCGACGCCGGCCGGCTGCCCGCCTCCTCCTTCCCCGCCCCCGGCGGCGCCCTGTTCAGCTGGGTCGCGCTGGTCTTCCTGATCGGCGTCACCGTCATGATCGCGGCGGACGCGGACGCGCGCGTCTGCCTCTACGTCGCGGCCGGCTGGGCCGTCGCCCTGGGCATCGGCTGGACCGTGCTGAAGCGGAACAACCCGGCGCTCGCGGACCGCGACGAGAGCCGGTTCGAGAAGGTCGGCTGACCACCCCGAAGGACACCGGCGCCGGGGAGCACTCGTGGGGTTCCCCGGCGCCACCCGCTCAAGGTGTCCGGCATCCGGGCCGTTCCGTACCACCCCTCGGTACGGGACGGCCCGTCTGCTTATCCTGAGCCCCATGCTGACCATCACCCAGGCCCTGTACGACCGGATCGTCGCCCATGCCCGCGAGGACCACCCCGACGAGGCGTGCGGCGTGGTGGCGGGCCCGGTGGGCGCCGGCCGCCCCGAGCGCTTCATCCCCATGCTGAACGCGGCCCGCTCGCCCACCTTCTACGAGTTCGACTCCCAGGACCTGCTCAAGCTGTACCGGGAGATGGACGACCGCGACGAGGAGCCGGTGGTCATCTACCACTCCCACACCGCCACCGAGGCCTACCCCTCCCGCACCGACATCTCCTACGCCAACGAGCCCGGCGCCCACTACGTCCTGGTCTCCACCGCCGACACCGACGGCGCCGGCGAGTTCCAGTTCCGCTCCTTCCGCATCGTGGAGGGCGAGGTCACCGAGGAGGAGGTCAAGGTCGTCGAGGCGTACTGATCCCGCATGGCGGATGGTTGACGTCCAGGATGTGGGATCACACTCCGGATCCCGGACGGGGAATCGATACGATGCCCGCATGGTTCTCTTCGACGTGGACGACAAGGCGCCGGGCACCCTGCTCGTGGCGCGGCTCCACGTCGACCTGTGCAGGCTGAACAGCGCCATCTGTTGACGTTCCGCCGCCGCCCGCGGCCGCGAGCCGCGGCGCCGCCGTGTGCCCTTACGCAGAACCCACGACACCTTCCGACAGGAGCCCTCAGCCATGGCCATCGAGGTCCGCATCCCCACCATCCTCCGCCAGTACACCGACGGTCAGAAGGCGGTGGAGGGCACCGGGGACACCCTCGCCGAGCTCTTCGCCGACCTCGAGACCCGGCACGCGGGCATCCAGGCCCGCATCGTGGACGGCGGCCAGCTGCGCCGGTTCGTCAACGTCTACCTCAACGACGAGGACGTCCGCTTCCTCGACGGCATCAACACCAAGCTGAGCGACGGCGACAACGTGACGATCCTGCCGGCGGTGGCCGGCGGTATGGCCTGATCCCCATGCGTTACGACTCCCCGCTGGCCGCGGTGGGCAACACCCCTCTGGTGCGCCTGCCGCGGCTGTCGCCGTCCGCCGAGGTCCGCATCTGGGCCAAGCTGGAGGACCGCAACCCCACCGGCTCGATCAAGGACCGCCCGGCCCTGTTCATGATCGAACAGGCGGAGAAGGACGGCCGCCTCACCCCCGGCTGCACCATCCTCGAGCCCACCAGCGGCAACACCGGCATCTCCCTCGCGATGGCCGCGAAGCTCAAGGGCTACCGCATGGTCTGCGTGATGCCCGAGAACACCTCCCAGGAGCGGCGCGACCTGCTCGGCATGTGGGGTGCGGAGATCATCTCCTCCCCGGCCGCCGGCGGCTCCAACACCGCCGTCCGCGTCGCCAAGGAGCTGTCCGCCGAGCACCCGGACTGGGTGATGCTCTACCAGTACGGCAACCCGGACAACGCGGGCGCCCACTACGCGACCACCGGCCCGGAGATCCTCGCCGACCTCCCGTCCGTCACCCACTTCGTCGCGGGACTCGGCACCACGGGCACCCTGATGGGCGTCGGCCGCTTCCTGCGCGAGCACAAGCCCGACGTGAAGATCGTCGCCGCCGAGCCGCGCTACGACGACCTCGTCTACGGCCTGCGCAACCTCGACGAGGGCTTCGTGCCGGAGCTGTACGACGCCTCCGTCCTCACCACCCGCTTCTCCGTCGGCTCCGCCGACGCGGTCACCCGCACCCGCGAACTCCTCCAGCAGGAGGGCATCTTCGCCGGCGTCTCCACCGGCGCCGCCCTGCACGCGGCGATCGGCGTCGCGAACAAGGCGCTCAAGGCCGGCGAGAGCGCCGACGTCGTCTTCGTCGTCGCCGACGGCGGCTGGAAGTACCTGTCGACCGGCGTCTACACGGCGGCGACCACGGAGGAAGCCATCGACACCCTCCAGGGCCAGCTCTGGGCGTAGTGCGTCAGGCGTGACGTGAGGGGCCGGGGAACGCACCCCGGCCCCTCACGCGTTCTCGGCGTACGTCACTCCGCCTCACCGTCCCGCCGCGCGCGACGGTCTCTGCGAGGGCGGTGCCCCCGCCCCCAGCCGTCCACGAGAGCGGTGACCAGGGCGAGCAGGACCACCGCGGCGAGCGCGAGCCACCAGGCCGTGTTCATGACCAGACCGTACCGGCGCGGGCCGCGAGCGCGCGCCCCCTCCCGCCCCCGGACGCGCCCCTTCCAGCCGAACCGGTGACAGCGCAGGTGAGTTCGCCCACAACGGCGCCTGGCGGAGGAGCGACCGCAGGTTTTGCGCCTTACGCTCGACGAACCGCACGACCCCCGTCTTCCCACACCCGCCAGCGGAGGTTTCTGCTTCATGAAGCTCACCGTCGTCGGCTGCTCGGGGTCGTTCCCGTCCGCGGAATCGGCCTGCTCGAGCTACCTCGTCGAGGCCGACGGCTTCCGGTTGCTTCTCGACATGGGCAACGGCGCCCTGGGCGAGCTGCAGCGCCACTGCGGTCTCTACGACCTCGACGCGATCTTCCTCAGCCACCTGCACGCCGACCACTGCATCGACATGTGCGCCTACTTCGTGGCGCGTTACTACCGGCACGACGGCGGCCGCTGCGCCCCGCTGCCGGTCTACGGCCCCGAGGGCACCGAGCACCGGCTGACCACCGCCTACGCCGACACCCCCTCGGCCTCCTCCATGAGCGAGGTCTTCGACTTCCACACGGTCAAGCCGTCCACCTTCGAGATCGGCCCGTTCCTCGTGCACACCGAGCGCGTCGCGCACCCGGTCGAGGCGTACGGCATCCGCATCGAGCACGGCGGCAGGACGCTGACCTACTCCGGCGACACGGGAGCGACCCCGCTGCTGGACGACCTCGCCCGGGACACCGACCTCTTCCTGTGCGAGGCCGCCTTCACGCACGGCAAGGAGAACATCCCGGACCTGCACCTCAACGGCCGCGAGGCGGGCGAGTCCGCGGCCCGCGCCGGGGCCCGCCGGCTGATCCTCACGCACATCCCGCCGTGGACCGACCCGCAGGTCAACCTCACCGACGCCCGCGCGGTGTACGACGGCCCGGTGGGGCTGGCGGCGCCGGGGGCGACGTACGAGATCTGAGCACGCCCGCGCAAAGGGGAGGGCCCCGGAACCGACTCGGTACCGGGGCCCTCCCCTTCGTACGGGGACCGCTCACGCCTTGGTGAGGTCCTCGACCTCCTCCTCGGGCTCGCGGCCCGGCGTCGGGAGGTTGAACTTGTTGATCGCGAAGCGGAACAGCACGTAGTAGATCGCCGCGAAGACCAGGCCGATCGGGATGATCAGCCAGGGCTTGGTCGCCAGGTTCCAGTTCAGGGCGTAGTCGATGAAGCCCGCCGAGAAGGTGAAGCCGGCGTGCACACCGAGCGCCCAGGTGATCGCCATGGACAGCGCGGTCAGCACCGCGTGGATCACGTACAGCGCCGGGGCGATGAACATGAACGCGAACTCGATCGGCTCGGTCACACCGGTCACGAACGAGGTCAGCGCGAGCGAGAGCATCATGCCCAGCACGGCCTTGCGGCGCTCGGGACGGGCGGCGTGCGCGATGGCGAGCGCGGCGGCCGGCAGACCGAACATCATGATCGGGAAGAAGCCCGACATGAACTGGCCGGCGTCCGGGTCACCGGCGAAGAAGCGGTTCAGGTCACCGTGGACGACCTCGCCCGCCGCGTTGGTGAAGTCACCGATCTGGAACCAGGAGACGGTGTTCACGAACTGGTGCATGCCGATGGGGATCAGCGCGCGGTTGATCAGACCGAACAGACCCGCGCCGGCGGCGCCGAGACCGGTGATCCACTCGCCCGCGTCGGAGATGAGCTCGCCGATCGGCTCCCAGACCAGGCCGAAGAAGACACCCACGAGCGTGCCGACGAACGCCATGATGATCGGGACGAGCCGGCGGCCGTTGAAGAAGCCGAGCCAGTCCACCAGCTTCTTGCGGTGGTACCGCTGCCACAGCGTCGCGGCCAGCAGACCCATCAGGATGCCGCCGAGAACACCGGGGTTGTTGTACGTCGCGGCTATGTCCGCGCCGTCCTGCACCTTGGCCTCGGTGACCGGGAAGGCCTTGAGGACGTTGCTGTAGACCAGGAAGCCGACGAGCGCGGCGAGGGCGGTCGAGCCGTCGGCCTTCTTGGCGAAGCCGATGGCCACACCGATGCAGAACAGCATCGGCAGGTTGTCGAAGATGGCGCCACCGGCGGTGGCGAAGACGGCTGCGACCTTGTCCCAGCCGAGGCCGTCCGCGCCGAACACGTCCGGCTGGCCGAGGCGCAGCAGAATGCCCGCCGCCGGCAGCACGGCGATCGGGAGCTGAAGGCTGCGGCCGACCTTCTGCAGGCCCTGGAAAAGGCCGGATCCCCGCTTCTTCGCGGGGGCCGCCGAGTCGGTGGCGGTGCTCATACTTCCTCCATCGGTGGTGGTCTACACCACTAGTGGTGTAGACCTGTTGTAGCACGATGAAGGCCACGTAAGGAACCCGCGAATCCGCGACCGTGGGACTACACACCGTGCCTCCACCGAAGGGTCGGAGAGACCCCCTCACGGGCACACCGAAAAGCCCCCGGAACTTAAGGTCCCGAGGGCTTGGACAGCCGCCGCCAGGCTACGGGATCAGCGCCGCGCCGCGTCCTCCACCTCCTCCTCCGGCTCCCGCCCCGGAGTCCGCAGATCGAACCGCGTGATGGCGAACCGGAAGACCACGTAATACACAGCCGCGAACACCAGCCCGATCGGAATGATCAGCCACGGCCGCGTCGCCAGATTCCAGTTGATGACGTAGTCGATCAGACCCGCCGAGAAACTGAACCCGTCGTGCGCGCCCAGACCCCACGTCACCGCCATCGACACCCCCGTCAGCACCGCGTGCAACGCGTACAGCAGCGGCGCGACGAACAGGAACGAGTACTCGATCGGCTCCGTGATACCCGTGACGAACGACGTCAGCGCCACCGACAGCATCAGACCGCCGATCTCCTTGCGCCGGTCAGGACGCGCACAGTGCGTGATCGCCAGCGCCGCCGCCGGCAACGCGAACATCATGATCGGGAAGAACCCCGACAGGAACTGCCCCGCGTCCGGGTCACCCGCCAGGAACATGTTGATGTCACCGTGCACCACCGTCCCGTCCGGCCTCGTGTACGAACCGAACTGGAACCAGATGGGCACGTTCAGGAACTGGTGCAGGCCGATCACCAGCAACGCCCGGTTCGCCACACCGAAGACGCCCGCACCCCACGCGCCCAGCCCCGTCATCCAGTCGCTGAAACTCTCCAGCGCGTCACCGATCGGCGGCCACACCCACAGACACAGCGCCGCGAACACGATCGCCGCGAACGCCATGATGATCGGCACCAGACGCCGCCCGTTGAAGAACCCCAGCCAGTCCACCAGCTTCGTCCGGTGGAACCGCTGCCACATGTACGCCGCCGTCAGACCGATGACGATGCCGCCGAACACCCCCGGATTCTGGTAGTCGAACGCCGTCACCGTCCCGTCCGCCAGCTGACAGCCGACATTCGGCACCGCCTGAGACCCCTCCGGACAGTCCTTCGGGAACTGCCGCAGCACATTGAAGTAGACGAGAAACCCCGTCACCGCCGCCAGCGCCGTCGACCCGTCCGCCTTCTTCGCCATCCCGATGGCCACACCCACGCAGAACAGCAGCGGCAGCCCCAGCGAACCGTCCAGCAGCGCCCCGCCCGCGCCCGCCATCACCTTCGAGACGTTCGTCCACCCCAGACCGTCGTCCCCGAACACGTCCGGCTGCCCCAGCCGGTTGAGGATGCCCGCCGCCGGCAGCACCGCGATCGGCAGCTGAAGACTGCGGCCCATCTTCTGCAGGCCCTGGAACAACCGGTGCCAGCGCTCCCGCAGCGGGCTCACCCCCGCACCGGCACCCGCGGGGCTCTCGGTACTCATCAAGTCCCCTTCGCTGGACGACCCTGAGGGTTTGGCGGCAGTCCACCCGGTGGTGTAGACCAGTGAGGCAGGACGGTTCCGCTGTCGTGACGCCCATCATCGAGCGCCCACGACATGACCGCTCGCAAAGATGGGCCAACTGTGGGTTACTGCGACAAAGCGGTTCGGATCAGGGAGTACGAACATGGCCACCAAGGCTGAGAAGATCGTTGCCGGGCTCGGCGGCATCGACAACATCGAAGAGGTCGAGGGCTGCATCACCCGCCTCCGCACCGAAGTCGTGGACCCCTCCAAGGTCGACGACGCCGCCCTCAAGGCCGCCGGCGCCCACGGCGTCGTCAAGATGGGCAGCGCCATCCAGGTCGTCATCGGCACCGACGCCGACCCCATCGCCGCGGAAATCGAAGACATGATGTGACCCACGGCCACACCTTCGGGGCCCCTCCCACACCTGTGGAAGGGGCCCCGCCCCTTGTACGGCTAGGCTCGACGCCATGTCTCGCATCGACGGCCGCACCCCCGACCAGCTCCGCCCCGTCACCATCGAACGCGGCTGGAGCAAACACGCCGAAGGCTCCGTCCTCGTCTCCTTCGGCGACACCAAGGTCCTCTGCACCGCCTCCGTCACCGAAGGCGTCCCCCGCTGGCGCAAGGGCAGCGGCGAGGGCTGGGTCACCGCCGAATACGCCATGCTCCCCCGCGCCACCAACACCCGCGGCGACCGCGAGTCCGTCCGCGGCCGCATCGGCGGCCGCACCCACGAGATCAGCCGCCTCATCGGCCGCTCCCTGCGCGCCGTCATCGACTACAAGGCCCTCGGCGAGAACACCGTCGTCCTCGACTGCGACGTCCTCCAGGCCGACGGCGGCACCCGCACCGCCGCCATCACCGGCGCCTACGTCGCCCTCGCCGACGCCATCGGCTGGGCCCAGGGCAAGAAACTCGTCAAGCCCGGCCGCAAGCCCCTCACCGGCACCGTCGCCGCCGTCTCCGTCGGCATCGTCGCCGGCGTCCCCCTCCTCGACCTCTGCTACGAGGAAGACGTCCGCGCCGACACCGACATGAACGTCGTCTGCACCGGCGACGGCCGCTTCGTCGAGGTCCAGGGCACCGCCGAGGCCGAACCCTTCGCCCGCGACGAACTCAACGCCCTCCTCGACCTCGCCGTCACCGGATGCACCGAACTCGCCGCCGCCCAGCGCGCCGCACTCGATACCCTTCTCGAAAGGTAAAAGGCACCCCAAGGACACCGGTCGGCGCGAGCAACCGCGCCGACCGCCGCCGCGTCTGACGGGATACGGGCGTACGGGCACCCCCCGCGCGCCCCGCCGACACAGCGGGCCCCACCGGCCCGACGAGGGAGGGAACGTTCCATGGCAGCGAGCCGCCGACGCCGCACCGCAGCCGTCGCCGCCACCCTGGCGGCCGTCGCGCTGACCGCCGGACTCACCACCGGCTGCGACGCCGTCGACAAGGCACTGGACTGCGTCCAGACCGCCGACGCCATCGCCGACAGCGTCACCGACATGCAGCAGGCCGTCGAAAGCGCGGGCAACGACGTCACCCAGCTCGAGGAATCCCTCGACTCCATCGACAAGAACCTCACCGAGATCGGCGACAAGACCGACAACGCCGACGTCTCCAAGGCCGTCGACGACCTCGACAAGGCCGTCGACAACGTCCGCACCTCCGTCGAGAACGGCGACGCCACCCCCGACATCGGCCCCGTCACCGACGCCGCCGGCGAACTCACCAAGGTCTGCACCCCTTGAGCAACAGGCCCGGTCATGCGCCCAGGGATACTGGGCCCATGACCCGCCTGATCCTCGCCACCCGCAACGCCGGAAAGATCACCGAGCTCCGCTCGATCCTCGCCGACGCGGGCCTGCCCCACGAACTCGTCGGCGCCGACGCCTACCCCGACGTCCCCGACGTCAAGGAAACCGGCGTCACCTTCGCCGAGAACGCCCTGCTCAAGGCCCACGCCCTCGCCCAGGCCACCGGCCTGCCCGCCGTCGCCGACGACTCCGGCCTCTGCGTCGACGTCCTCGGCGGCGCCCCCGGCATCTTCTCCGCCCGCTGGTCCGGCACCCACGGCGACGACAAGGCCAACCTCGACCTCCTCCTCGCCCAGCTCGCCGACATCGACGACGCCCACCGAGGCGCGTACTTCGCCTGCGCGGCGGCGCTCGCCCTGCCGGACGGCACGGAAAGGGTCGTCGAGGGCCGCCTCCCGGGCACCCTCCGCCACACCCCCACCGGCACGAACGGCTTCGGCTACGACCCGATCCTCCAGCCGGAGGGCGAGACGAGGACCTGCGCGGAACTGACCCCGGCCGAGAAGAACGCGATCAGCCATCGGGGCAAGGCGTTCAGGGCGCTGGTGCCGGTGGTGCGGGAGCTGCTGGGCTGAGGGCATGGCAGAGGCTCGGCACCTTCGATGTGAAGGCGCCGAGCCTCTTCTTCCTGTGGGCCCGGTGGGACTCGAACCCACGACACACCGGACCTAAACCGGCGCCCTCTGGGCCAGCTGGGGTACGGGCCCGCAGCGGTGCCTACTCTACTGGGCACTGAGACGGGACCGTCGGCCTCCTCTGCACCACGTAGTGGTGACCGCGTGACAGTTGGGGCAGAGCAACCGGAGATTCTCGCGCCGGTTGTCACGCCAGTCCCCGTTGATGTGATCGACCTCCAGGGTCATCGGCCTGCCGAGCCACTCGGGGGCGGTGCCGCACCTGGCGCACAGCTCGGGAACGCCGACATCGCGAAGCGCGCGCCGCAGCAGAGTGGTTTTGGTTCGGCGTGTGCCGTCGTGCCGGATCAAGATGTCCTCGGCGGCTTTGGCTGTCGAACTCGATCTGCCGCGCTGGTGCGCCTGTCCGAGGAAGTGCGACGTGTCGATGCCGTCTTCTGCCACCCATTGATGAAACAGCGCGCGTAGCCGGCCATTGTTGGGTTTGCCCAGAACGTTCAGTGCGCCGGCGATGGAGATGCTCTCAGCGACGGCACTCCGCAGCTCCTCAGAGGTTGGTCTGAGGGAAGAGCCCGGCCCCCGTTGTCGGCGCGGGAAATGGGAGATGTCGATGCCGAAGTGCTCGAAGCGCTTGCGCAGGTACCGACGTAGACCGCCGTAGGGCCGGGTGCCGAAGAAGGCGATGACCTCGTCGACGTCGGAACAACTGGCAGCGGCTTCGACGAGCCGCTCGCGGGTGTACGGCGTGCCGGCCATCACGAGGCCCGCCCTTTGCGGCGGCCTCGGTAACTGTCCGTCGTCGAGTGGCAGTTGGGGCAGAGCATGCGAAGGTTCTCGATCCGGTTGTTCCGCCAGTTGCCGTCGACGTGGTCCACCTCGAGAGGGAGTGGCTCCCCGAGCCATACCGGCTCGATGCCGCACAGTGCGCAGCGCTCCTCCACCCCGAGTTCATGCATCGCCCTTTTCAGCCGGCGGCCCGGGATGCGTCGGGCGTGGCCGGAGGTGTCCTCTACGAGGATCTCCGCAGCGGTCCGGCGGCGCTGGTTGTACCGCTGCCGCTCCGTACGAGCGGCTGGTGTGAAGTGCGAGGTGTCGATGCCGTAGGTCTTGATCCGGTGGGAGATGTTCGTGTGGTGCCCACCGACCGGGTCGAGGCCGAGCCGACGGAGCACCTCGTTGACGCTCGTCGATGCGGCGACGACGGGCTCAAGAATCTGCCTCGTCCACTTCGCTCCCTCGCGCTCGAAGTGCGAGACGTCCACCCCCAGCTTCCTCATCCGGTCGAAGATGTACCGCCGCTTCCAGCTCTTAGGATCCACCCCCAGCCGCTCCAGCGCCTCCGTCAACGTCCGTGCTCCCCGAGCCGCCTCTTCCAGCCGCTCCTTGGTGTACGCACTGGCCCCCATCGACCCCTCCGTTCCCCGGCCACCCGTTCGTGGCCTCGCACGGAGTAACGAACCGGATATCGGACGGTCACGTACGAAAAACGGAACGGCCCGTACCGGGGTGGCGGTACAGATGGGTGGTCTCGTCGTGTCAACTGAGAGCGTCCGCGACGACAGGTGCGGGCAGTTTGAGCGGCTGCTCCCCGGGCGCCGCACGCCTGGCGGGTGCTGGGTTCGGCCAGGGTGACCTGGCGTAGCTGGACGTGCGGACGCTGGTTGAGACAGCAGAACTTCTCCTCGAACATTGGCGACCTCGGCGACCTTGGGAGAACGCTCCAGCTAGGAGCTGTCTGGCCGATCACAGTCGGGGGCGGTCCGGCATGATGCCAGGGTGAGCGTCATCGTCCAGTTCTTCGCTGCTCCGGATGACGCGTCAGCGGCTTCGGCTCTTCAGACCGGGCCACGACGCGCCTTCGAGTCGCTCTCCTTCGGCAACTTCGATCCAGAAGAAGCTGTGGTCGAGTGGGAGTGCCTGCTTTCCGGCGGCAGCTTCGAGGAACTCGTCGAAGCCGGCGAGCCTCGTCTCATCGTTGGCGAAGACGATGACGGGGGCATCGTCTTCGCGATGTCGTCTCGCCTGTTTGCCGCACTCGCCGAGGCCGAGCGGTCCGAGTTGAGGGATGCCGCTGCCGCATGGTCCCTGCAGCGGGCGGAGGACGGGGAGGTCATCGACACGGAGATCGCCGAAGTGATCCTGAGCAATCTGGCGGCTTTCGCCAGCAGAGCCCGACGCCAGGGCCACGACGTGTACTGCTGGGTCGGGTAGGAGCTCACGTTCGGAGCCGGATCGCAACGGACGCCGCGGTGGCGGCGACGGTGGCGAGGCGGACGCAACCGCGCTTGCCGTAGCGGGTGGCAACGGCCCGAGCCTCCTGTAGCGGTCCGCGTCGAAGCCGCAAGGCCGTCCGTCACGTGATCATTGGTGCAGGCGGGCGGCCCGGCTGTCGGTCCTCTCCGGGATCGGCGCAGGCTCTCACCTGCAGCACCACCTCCATCAGGCGGGCGACCAGGCTCTGCCACGGTGTTTCGCCGGACACACGTCAGCGGCGAGGACGGGGTGCGCACCGAGGCCTACGAAGGCGCACCCGTCCGCTGGACAACCCACAAGTGCCACAAGTGGAGGCCGGGACAACTCGTCAACCTGATCGAGCAGGCCGGCCTGAGCTCGGTTGCCGAACTGCGACTCCTACAGCGGCCCCGGGCTGATCGTCATGGCCAAACGTCCCGGCTGACGATCAGGCGGCGAAGGGCTGCCGTACAGGCCGTTCCGCGGGCTCGGCGGACTCAGATGCCCAGGTCCTTGATGATCTTGGCTACGTGGCCCGTCGCGCGGACGTTGTAGAGGGCGTGTTCGACCTTGCCCTGTTCGTCGACGACGATCGTGGAGCGGATGACGCCCATGTAGGTGCGGCCGTAGTTCTTCTTCTCGCCGTACGCGCCGTAGGCGTCCAGGACCTTCTTGTCCGGGTCGGCGAGGAGGGTGACCCTCAGGGACTCCTGCTCGCGGAACTTGGCGAGCTTCTCCGGCTTGTCGGGGCTGATGCCGATCACGTCGTAGCCCGCGCCGGCCAGCAGGTCGAGGTTGTCCGTGAAGTCGCACGCCTGCTTGGTGCAGCCCGGGGTCAGCGCCGCCGGGTAGAAGTAGACGATGACCTTGCGGCCCTTGTGGTCGGCCAGGGACACCTCGTTGCCGTCGGCGTCGGGCAGGGTGAAGGCGGGGGCCTCGTCCCCGGGCGTGAGGCGTGCGCTCATCGGTCTCGTCTCCTCGTACGTGCACTGCGTGGATCGGGTGCCGGGATCGAGGGTAACCGGGGGTCCTGACAGTGCGGCGCGGCCTGAAGCTGACAGACTGTCCGGCACAGGCAACACAGCGGATCGTGGAGGCGACACGGTGGCGGACACGGCGGACACCAGGACCCCGGCGCAGATCGAGGCGGACATCACGCGTCGCCGGGCGGCGCTCGCGGAGACCCTGGACGAGATCGGGGTGCGGGTGCACCCGAAGACGATCGTGGGGGACGCGAAGGCGAAGGTCGTGTCGCACGTGGACCACACGCTGGGGCGCGCCTATGTGGGCGTCAACCGCGCGGTGAGCCAGGTGAAGGCGCAGTTCGTGGACGAGAAGGGCGCGCCGCGGCTGGAGCGGGTGGTTCCGGCGGGGCTGCTGGTGGTGGGGGTCGTGGGGCTGCTGGCCCTGGGGACCCGTAAGCGGCGGCGCTGAGATGCGGTCCGACGGTGCCCCCTCCCGCGTGCGTCCGTCGTCGAGGCAGGTAGGTTTCAGGCTGTGAGCGCCAACAGAAACGACAGTTCCCCGCACGACAAGCTGCCGATCCGGATGCTGCACGACCGTGTGCTCGTGCGGCAGGAGACAGGTGAGGGCGAGCGGCGTTCGGGGGGCGGCATTCTGATTCCCGCGACGGCGGCGGTGGGCCGTCGGCTGGCCTGGGCCGAGGTGGTCGCGGTGGGGCAGAACGTGCGGACGGTGGAGCCGGGTGACCGGGTGCTGTTCGACCCGGAGGACCGTGCGGAGGTCGAGGTGCGCGGGACGGCGTACGTGCTGATGCGGGAGCGTGATCTGCACGCGGTGGCCGCGGACCGTTTCGAGGGGTCGGAGGATTCGACCGGGCTGTATTTGTAGGACGCGCAGGTGCGTGGCGAGGGGCCGGTGACTGCCGTCACCGGCCCTTCGTGTGTGGTGGGGTAGCGTGGGACGTCCTGTGCGGCCCGGCCGTGCGGGCCCCGACGAGACGCGCCGTACCGGGGTGATGGCGAAGACGACGCACCCCCGTTTCGCTGTCTCGTCCCGGAGGTGCCTGTCATGGCCTGGGTGTTGTTGGTGGTCGCCGGTCTGCTGGAGGTCGGCTGGTCGGTCGGCATGAAGTACACGGACGGCTTCACGCGTCTGTGGCCGAGCGTGCTGACGGGCGCGGGCATCGTGACGAGCATGCTGTTGCTGTCGTACGCGGCGCGGACGCTGCCGATCGGGACGGCGTACGGCGTGTGGGTGGGGATCGGCGCGGCGGGGGCGGCGGTGCTGGGCATGGTGGTGCTGGGGGAGCCGGTGACCGCCGCCCGGATCTTCTTCATCTGTCTGCTGCTGGTGGCCGTGGTGGGTCTGAAGGCGACCTCCGGTCACTGAGCCGAGCGGGAAACGCGGGAGTCCCTAGTCCCAGCGGCGTCCGTCGAGGGCGCCGCTGAGTCCGCCGGGGCCGGGGAGTTCGTCGCGGTTGGAGTCGTCGGTGGCGCCGCCGGTGTCGTCGCCGCCGGTGCCGGTGCCGGTGCCGCCGTCGCCCGTGTCGCCGCTCTGGCCGCCGCTGGGGGACCCGGTGCTGGTACCGCCGCTGCTGTCCTGCCCTTCGCTCTCCGCGCCGTCGTCGCCGCTGCCGGTGTCGCTGCCGCTGCTGTCGTCGTCGGGGGTGCTGCTGCCGGTGTCCTCGTCGTCGGGGTCACCGGTGGCGGGGGCGGAGGGGTCGTCGGAGGAGGACGGTCCGCCGCTGGAGTCGGGGGCGGGGGGCTGGCTCTCGTGGGCGCCGGGCTGGAGGCGCAGGCTGAAGGAGCTCACGGGTTCGCCGGCGAGGGCGTCGCGGGTGTACTGGCCCCAGATCTCGGCGGGCGCGCCGCCGCCGTTGACGCGGGGCAGGCCCATGGCGCCGTAGAGGGACTTGTGGCCGGCGGTGACGGGGTCCTGGCCCATGACGGCGACGACGGTGGCGAGGTCGGGGGTGTAGCCGGCGAACCAGGCGGCGGTGTCCTCCTCGGCGGTGCCGGTCTTGCCGGCGGCGGGGCGTCCGGAGGTCTGGGCGGCGGTGGCGGTGCCCTTCTCGACGACGCCCTTGAGGACGGAGGTGGTGGTGTCGGCGGCCTCGCGGCTGACGGCCTGCCGGGTGCGCCGTTCGGGCAGGGCGATGTCGCGGCCGTTCTGGGTGATCTTCTCGACGAGGGTGTACGGGGTGTGCTTGCCGTGGTTGGCGAGGCTGGCGTACGCCTGGGCCATGTCGAGGACGCTGGCGTTGGCGACGCCGAGGGCGATGGAGGGTCCGGCGCCGTCGAGGTCGGGGGTGTCGGGGGAGAGGCCGAGGTCGACGGCGGTCTTGCGGACCTTGTCGGGGCCGACGTCGACGGCCATCTGGGCGTAGACGGCGTTGACGGACTTGTCGGTGGCCTCGCTGACGGTGATGTCGCCGTAGTCCTCGTGGTCCTCGTTCTCGGGTGCGTAGCGGGGGCCGGCCCAGCCCTGGACGGGGCGCTCGCTGTCGCCGTTGTAGCGGGTGTTCGGGGTGATGCGGCGGCCGTCCTGGGTGCGGGAGCCGTTCTCGACGGCGGCGGCGAAGACGAACGGCTTGAAGGAGGAGCCGACCTGGAAGTCCCGGCGGGTGGCGTTGGGGGTGTACTGCTTGACGTAGTCGATGCCGTTGTACATCGCCACGACCTTGCCGGTCTTGGGTTCGATGGAGGCGCCGCCGGCGCGGACGTAGGTGTCGACCTTGCGGTTCTCCTTGTCGAGGCGGTCCATGAGGTTGTCGTTGACGGACTCGACGAAGGCGTCCTGCTTGTCCTTCTCCAGGGTGGTGGTGATGCGGTAGCCGCCGGCGTCGAGGGCGGCTTCGTCGACGATCTTGTTTGCGGTCAGGTGCTGCTTGACGATGTTGACGATGTAGCCGCGCTGCCCGGACATGCCGGTGGAGTGGGTGGTCCGCTTGGGCACGGGGAAGGTGAGGCGGGCGCGTTCGGCGGGGTCGAGCCAGCCTTCGTCGACCATGCCGTCGAGGACGTAGTTCCAGCGGTTCTCGACGAAGGCGCGGTTCTCGGGGTGGGCGACGACGTCGTACTGGCTGGGGGCGTTGACGAGGGCGGCGAGGTAGGCGGCGCGGCCGGCGTCGAGTTCGGAGGCGTCCATGTCGTAGTAGGCGTGGGCGGCGGCCTGGATGCCGTAGGCGCCGCGGCCGAAGAAGCTGGTGTTGAGGTAGCCCTCGAGGATCTCGTCCTTGGACTGGTTGCGGTCCAGCTTGATGGCGATGAAGAACTCCTTCACCTTGCGGGTGACGGTCTGTTCCTGGCGCAGGTAGTAGTTCTTCACGTACTGCTGGGTGATGGTGGAGCCGGACTGCTTGCCCTTGCCGGTGACGGTGTTCCAGGCGCCGCGGATCATGGCCTGGGGGTCGACGGCGGACTCGGTGTAGAAGTCGCGGTCCTCGGCGGCGAGGATCGCGTGCTGGGCGTCCTTCGAGATCTGGGAGAGCGTGACGTTCTCGCGGTTGACCTCGCCGTCGCGGGCGATGACGGAGCCGTCGGCGTAGAGGTAGACGTTGGCCTGCTGGGTGGCGAGGGCGTTGGCGGCGGGGATCTGGACGAGGGCGTAGCCGAGGAGGAAGCCGCCGACGACGAGCAGGGCGGTGACGAGGAACGTGCCGCAGACCATGCGCCAGGTGGGGACGAGGCGGCGCCAGCCGGTGCGGCGGGCCCTGAGGGCGGCCCGGCGTTCGTCGCGGGCGGCCTTCCTCGCGGAGGCGCCGGCCGTTCCGGAACCGCCGGCAGTCGCCGTGGCGGGACCAGTCCCGTCCTTCCCGCCGGATTCCGCGTCGGATTCATCCGATCGTGGGAGGGCGGCTTCGTCCGTCCGGGTGTCGTCCCTGGCGTCGTCGGGCGTGTCGGCCGCCTGCGGCTTGTGCGATGCCCAGCCCGGGCGGGGCTTCTTCGGCTGCGGCTCGTCGCTCATGTCGTGCACGGACTCCTGATTCGCCTTGGTTCGTTCCCGTACGCCTCATGCGTGGGCGTACGCGTCGTGTGTGCGCGTACGCCTCATGCGTGCCTCTTATTGAAGACTGTCGCATCCGTCGCCGCCTTCGCCGGGCGGCGACGCGCGCCGTGCGCCGTGCGGGGTGCGCCGTGCGGGGACCGGCGGGCGGCCCGGAAAACCCGTGGCGGCCTCTTCGTCGCGCGTACTAGGCTCCTGCGCTTCGGTGTCCATGGCGGGAAGGGGAGGAAAGGGTGGGTTCGGCACGGTTGTACCTGGCCGTGGCGGCCCGGGGCTTCCGGCGGTACGCGTCGTACCGGGCGGCGACCGCGGCCGGGGTGTTCACCAACACGGTGTTCGGGCTGATCCTCGTCTACACGTATCTGGCGCTGTGGGACGAGCGTCCGGACCTCGGCGGGTACGACCAGGCGCAGGCGGTGACGTACGTGTGGCTGGGCCAGTGCCTGTTCGCGGCGCTGGCGCTGCAGGGCGGCGGCGTCGAGTCCGAGCTGATGGAGCGCATCCGCACCGGTGAGATCGCGGTGGACCTGTACCGGCCGGCGG
This sequence comes from Streptomyces lusitanus, assembly GCF_042647945.1. Classification (NCBI taxonomy): domain Bacteria; kingdom Bacillati; phylum Actinomycetota; class Actinomycetes; order Kitasatosporales; family Streptomycetaceae; genus Streptomyces; species Streptomyces lusitanus. The sequence continues at coordinate 398,136 of NZ_JBHRWL010000004.1, read as the reverse complement.
ATCTCCAGCTGTGGTGGCTGGCGAGCGACCTGGGCCGGGCGGCGTTCCAGCTGCTGGGGCGCGGGGTGGTGCCGTTCCTGGTGGGCGGGCTGTTCTTCCCGACGGCGCTGCCCTCGCGGTTCGACTCCTGGGCGTGGTTCGCGGTGGCGCTGGCGCTGGCGGCCCTGGTGAGCTTCGGCATCCGCTACCTGGTGGCGCTGAGCGTGTTCTGGCTGCTGGACGGTACGGGTGTCAACCAGGTGATGATGATCTGCGGGGTGTTCTTCTCCGGCATGGTGCTGCCGCTGAACGCCTTCCCGGGCGGGTTCGGCGACGTGGTGCGGGCGCTGCCGTGGGCGGCGCAGCTCCAGGTCCCGGCGGACGTGCTGATGGGGGAGACGGGCGTGGCGGGGGCGTGCGCCTTCCAGGCGATGTGGGCGGTGGTGCTGCTCGCGGCGGGCCGGCTGGTGCAGTCGGCGGCCACGCGACGGGTGGTGGTGCAGGGTGGCTGAGCGTGCCGGAGTGGCTGAGCGTGCCGGAATGGCCGGGCGTGCCGGGATGGCTGAGCGCGCCGGGGTGGTGGAGGGCCTGCGGGCCTACCGGATGATCGCCGGGATGTGGGTGCGGTCCGGGATGACCTACCGGGTGTCGTTCGTGGTCACGCTGTTCGGCAACCTGGTGATGACCGGAATGGACTTCGCCGGAATCCTGCTGATGTTCTCGCAGGTCGACTCGCTGGCCGGCTGGTCGCTGCCGGAGGTGGCGTTCCTGTACGGGGCGTCGGTGACGTCGTTCGGGCTCGCGCATCTGGCGGCCGGGTCGATGCCGCATCTCGGTCAGCGGATCCGGGACGGCTCCTTCGACGTGCTGCTGGTGCGTCCGGTGCCGGTGCTCGCGCAGGTCGGCGGGGACCGGTTCTCGCTGCGCCGGCTGGGCCGGTTCGTGCAGGGCGGGGCGGTGCTGGGCTGGTCGCTGGTGGCGGCGGACATCGACTGGACGGTGGCGAAGGCGCTGCTGGTGCCGCTGATGGTGGTGTCCGGTGCGGCGATCTTCGTGGCGGTGTTCGTGGCGGGCGCCGCGTTCCAGATCTACGCGCAGGACGCGGCCGAGGTGCAGAACGCGTTCACGTACGGCGGGACGACGATGCTCCAGTATCCGCCGTCGGTGTTCGGGAAGGACCTGGTGCGCGGGGTGACGTTCGTGCTGCCGCTCGCCTTCGTCAACTGGGTGCCCGCCGCGCACGTGCTGGGGCGCCCGTACCCGCTGGCGCTGCCGGGGTGGACGGCGTTCGCGTCGCCGCTGGTGGCGGCGGGGTGCTGCGCGCTGGCGGGGCTGGCCTGGCGGACGGGCCTCAGGTCGTACAGGAGTGTGGGGAGTTGAGAGGGCGGATGGACACGACAGCCGAACCGGGGACCGGCGGAGAACCGGAGGCCGGCGGAGAACCGGGGACCGGCGGGAAACCGGAGGCGTTCATCGCGCTGGACCGGGTCGAGAAGGTCTTCGACGTGCGCAGGCGCAAGGGGCTGCTGCGGCGGGAGCGGCACCAGGTGCGGGCCGTGGACTCGCTGTCCTTCACGGTGGCGCGCGGCGAGATGGTCGGCTACATCGGGCCGAACGGCGCGGGGAAGTCGACGACGATCAAGATGCTGACGGGCATCCTCACCCCGAGCGGCGGCCGGCTGCGGGTCGCCGGGATCGACCCGTCGCGGGAGCGGACCCGGCTGGCGCACCGCATCGGGGTGGTGTTCGGGCAGCGCACCACGCTGTGGTGGGACCTGCCGCTGATCGACTCGTACAAGCTGATGCACCGCATGTACCGCATCCCCGACGGCCGGTACCGGGAGAACCTCGGCCGCCTGGTCGAACTGCTCGACCTGGGCGAGTTGTTGGAGGTGCCGGTGCGGCAGCTGTCGCTGGGGCAGCGGATGCGCGGGGACATCGCGGCGGCGCTGCTGCACGACCCGGAGGTGCTGTACCTGGACGAGCCGACGATCGGCCTGGACGTCGTCTCCAAGACGCGGGTGCGGGAGTTCCTGCGGCAGGTGAACGCCGAGCGTTCCACGACGGTGCTGCTGACCACGCACGACCTTCAGGACATCGAGCAGGTCTGCTCCCGCGTGATGGTCATCGACCACGGCCGCCTGGTGTACGACGGGGGGCTCGCCGGGCTGCACGAGGTGGGGGAGAGCGAGCGGACGCTGGTGGTGGACCTGGAGCGGGAGTGCCCGCCGGTGGAGGTGCCCGCGCCCGCCCGGGTGGTGCGGGTGGACGGGCCCCGGCAGTGGGTGGCGTTCCCCGCGTCGGAGTCGGCGGCCGGGCTGGTCGCGCGGATCGCCGAGCGCTGTCCGCTGGTCGACCTGTCGGTGCGGGAGCCCGACATCGAGGCGGTCATCGCGAAGATGTACGCGGAGCGGGCCGGGCGGACGCCCACGCAGTCCTCGTAGCCCTGTGACGGGGACAACTCGTAGGCTGCTGGGTATGACCGACGACGCACCCGCACCGGACCTTCGCGCCTCCGACGCCGACCGCGAGCAGGTCGCCGAAGTCCTCCGGGAGGCCCTCGCCGAGGGCCGCCTGGACATGGAGGAGTTCCAGGAGCGGCTGGACGCCGTGTACCGGGCGCGCACCTACGGGGAGCTGGCGCCCCTCACCCGCGACCTGCCCGCGTCGGGTGCGACGGTCGCGCCCGCCGTGTCGCTGACGAAGGACCCGGTGGCGGGCGGCGGTTGGGCGGGCCGCATCGTCGGCGGCGACGACTCGGGGACGTCGACCTGGGCGGTCGCCGTGATGAGCGGCTTCCAGCGCAAGGGCCGGTGGACGGCGCCCCGGCGCTTCAACGCGTTCGCCTTCTGGGGCGGCGGCGAGATCGACCTGCGCGAGGCGAACTTCGCGGACCGGGAGGTCGTCGTGAACGCCGTCGCGATCATGGGCGGCATCGACGTGATCGTGCCGCCGGGCGTGGAGGTCGTGGTGCGCGGCATCGGCGTCATGGGCGGCTTCGACCACCGCGAGGAGGGCGTGCCGCCCGAGCCGGGCGCCCCGCGCGTGATCGTCACCGGGTTCGCCTTCTGGGGCGGGGTCGGCGTGCAGCGCAAGCTGCCCCGCGCGGAGCGGCAGCGGCTGCGGGAGGAGCGCCGCCGGGAGAAGCAGGCGCTCAAGGAGGAGCGGCGGCGGGAGCACCTGGAGCGGGCGGAGGAGCAGCGGCGGGAGCACCTGGACAGCGCCGAGCGGCACCGGCGGGAGCTGGAGGCGTCCCGCCGTCCGCACGACCCGCTGAACCTGCACGACCCGCTGAACCTGCACGACCCGCTGGACCTGCACGGTCCGCGCAAGCAGCACGAGCGGCGGCCCGAGGACGACTGAGGGGATCGCCCCCCGTCCGCCGGCCCGCTGGTTGTCAGAGCCGGGCGGGCGCCCCGCCCTTGAGCGCCTCCAGCTCGAACGCCTCCGCCATGCGCGCGTAGCCCGCGTCGCTGGGGTGCAGCCCGTCCCCGGAGTCGTACCCGGCCCGGAAGCGGCGCGGGTCGTACGCGTCCCGCACCGCCTCGTCGAAGTCCACGACCTCGTCGAACACGCCGCCGTCGCGGATCTGCGCGTTGACCCGCTGTCGTACGTCCTCGCCGTACGCGGTGTACCCGTGGTGCCCCCGGTACGGCATGAGCGTCGCCCCGACGACCTTCAGCCCGCGCGCGTGCGCGCGCTCCGTGAGGGCCGTCAGCCCGCCGACGATCCGGTCCGGGTCGGCGGTGTCCGGCGCGCGGAGGATGTCGTTGACGCCCAGCACGACGACCACGACCCGGACGTTCGCCCGGCCCAGCACGTCCCGGCCGAAGCGGCGCAGGGCGCTGGGGTTGCGGGGCGGGCGGCCGGGCCCGTCGGCGAGCACGCGGTTCCCGCTGAGTCCGGCGTTGACGACGCTGTAGTGGGGGAGGTCCCGTCCGGACGTAAGCGCGGTGCGCAGCCGGTCGGACAGCACGTCGGGCCAGCGGGCGTCGGCGCCGACGGTGGCGGAGATGCCGTCGGTGAGGGAGTCGCCGAGGACGACGACCGTGCCCTCGGAGTCGTCGCTCAGCACGTCCAGCGCGGTCACGTACCGCCAGACGGTGCTCTGCCCGTCGTAGGGCGCCCCGGTGGTGTCGGCCGTGTGCTCGCCGTCGGCGACCCAGGAGATCTGCCGGGCGTGCTTGTGGTACGTGACCGGCCCGGACGGGACGGGGGAGTACGTGCTGATCAGCACGTGCGCGTCGCGCGGGATGCGGACGCGCACGGCGTCGCTGACCACCTGCCCGCCGGCCGGGACGACGACCGTGGGGTGCCCGGCGAAGGTGAGGGGGCGCATGGTCTCCGCGAGCGCGGCGGCCGTGTCCGGGTCGGCGGAGACGGCGAGCGAGGCGTGCGTGAGGGTGAGCGGGGCGCGGCCGTAGAGGTTGGACAGCGTGACGCGGGCGCGGGTGCCGCCGGCACTGGTGTGCACGACGTTCCGCACGGACAGCCCCGTGAGCCCGCCGCCCTCCGTCCCGGGCTCACCACCACCCGGCGCGGCCGCCCAGGCGGTGACCCAGGCCCCGGCGGAGGCGGGAGCGACGGGATTGCCGGCCCCACCGCCGTCCCGGACGGGGGTGTCCCGCCCGTACAGACCGTCGGCGGACACCCCGACGAAGATCACGGCGCTCACGGCGAGCACGGCGGCGAGCATCGCGGCCAGCAGCGCGGAGTACCGTCCGGGCCGGCCTTGCGGGGAGGGGGGCTCCGGTGCGCGGGGCGGCGCCGCCGTGTCCCCGTCACGGGTCATGCTGTGCTGTTCTCCTCGGGAAGCGGGAGCCGCGGGCGGCTCCGTGCGTCGCACCATCGTGGGTCAGGGCGGGGGAGGCCGGGTGCGGGACACGGCCGAAGATCATCCGGGCGGACCCGGACCCGGACCCGGACCCGGACCCGGACCCGGACCGGACCCGGACCCGGACCCGGACCGGACCCGGACCGGACCCGGACCGGATTCGGACCGGACCCGGATTCGGACCCGGACTTGACCCCGGACCCGGCCCGGAGCCGACCCCGCACGCGCCCCCGACCCCGCCTTCGGGTGGTGCTTCCCGGCGGGCCGGGGTGGCCGGGCGGCGCCCGGGGTACCCCTAGGTGACGTCCCTGGACAATCCCCCCACCGACAGACGCCGGGAACTCCTGTTCCGTTCCAGGAGTCGGTCAGGAAGGGACAATGTGTGAGGGATCACCGAACGGGTGGAGCGGATGGAACGGACTGAGACGGCAGACACCGAGGACCGGGACGCCGCCGAGCAGCATGCCCGCGCGGCGCCCGCCACGAACCGCGCGATGACCACGTTCAGCCCCGCGGACGAGGAGAAGCAGCGCGGCGTGCGCCGCATGAAGCTCACCGCCACCGCCCTGCTGCTGTTCGTCGCCCTCGTCTACGTCCTCGCCAAATGGGCGTCCCACCAGGGCGCCGGCGCCTGGGCGGGCTACGTCGCCGCGGCGGCGGAGGCGGGCATGGTGGGCGCGCTGGCCGACTGGTTCGCCGTCACCGCGCTGTTCCGGCACCCGCTGGGCCTGCCCATCCCGCACACCGCGATCATCCCGACCAAGAAGGACCAGCTCGGCACGGCCCTCGGCGACTTCGTCGGGGAGAACTTCCTCTCCGAGGACGTCGTCCGCGGACGGCTCCGCGCCGTCGGCATCGGCAGCCGCCTCGGCGCCTGGCTCGCCGTCCCCGAGCACGCCGACCGGGTCACCGCCGAGGTGTCCGCGGCCCTGCGCGGCGCGCTGACGGTGCTGCGCGACTCCGACGTGCAGGCGGTCGTCGGGGAGGCCATCACCCGCCGCGCCAACACCCAGGAGATCGCGCCCGGCATGGGCAAGATGCTGGAGCGGATCGTCGCCGACGGCGGCCACAAACGTGCGGTGGACGTGGTCGTCGCCCGCGCCCACGACTGGCTGGTGCTGCACAACGACACCGTGATGGACGCTGTGCACGGCGGCGCCCCCGGCTGGACGCCCAAGTTCGTGGACCGCAAGGTCGGTGAGCGCGTCTACAAGGAGCTGCTGCGGTTCGTCACGGAGATGCGGGACATGCCGGGCCACCCCGCGCGCGGCGCCCTGGACCGCTTCCTCACGGACTTCGCGACCGACCTCCAGTCCGACACGGACACCCGCGCCCGCGTGGAGCGCCTCAAGGGCGACATCCTGGGCCGCAGCGAGGTGCAGGACCTGATCGCGTCCGCCTGGACGGCCGTACGGGGCATGATCGTCTCGGCGGCGGAGGACGAGCGCAGCGAGCTGCGGCTGCGCCTGCGGGCGTCGCTGCTGTCGCTGGGCGCCCGCATGTCGCTGGACCCGAAACTCCAGGGCAAGGTCGACGGCTGGCTGGAGAGCGCCGCGGTGTACGTGGTGACGACCTACCGCAAGGAGATCACGTCCCTGATCACGGACACGGTGGCGAGCTGGGACGCGGAGCACACGACGAAGAAGATCGAGGCCAACATCGGCCGCGACCTCCAGTTCATCCGCATCAACGGCACGGTGGTCGGCTCGCTCGCGGGCCTGCTGATCTACACGATCTCGCGGGCGCTGGGCGCGTAGCGCGTACGGGCGCGCGGGCCGGGGCGTGAAACCGGCGGGCACGGGGCACACGAGGTTCACTTCGCCGAGGAGGGAGCCCATGGCCACCGCGCAGTCCGGCACCGGACGCACCATCACCACCAGAATTCCCGCCCGACTCGACCGCCTTCCGTGGTCCCGCTGGCACTGGTCCGTCGTCATCGGCCTGGGCACCGTGTGGATCCTCGACGGGATGGAAGTCACCATCGTCGGGAACATCGCGGCCCGGCTGTCGGAGCCCGGCAGCGGACTGCCCATCACCTCCGGCGAGGTCACCGGCATCGGCGCCGCCCTCTACGTCACGGGCGCCTGCCTGGGCGCCCTCTTCTGGGGCCGGCTCACCGACGTCTACGGCCGCAAGAAGCTGTTCCTGATCACGCTGGCCGTGTACCTGGCCGCGACGGCCCTGACCGCGCTGTCCTTCGACACCTGGTGGTTCTTCCTCTTCCGCTTCCTCACCGGCTTCGGCATCGGCGGCGAGTACGCGGCCATCAACTCCGCGATCGACGAGCTGATCCCCGCCCGGTACCGGGGACGCGTGGATTTGCTGATCAACGGCAGCTACTGGCTGGGCGCGGTCGCCGGCGCGCTGCTGTCCATCGTCGCCCTGGACACCTCGATCTTCCCGGCGAACGTCGGCTGGCGTCTCACCTTCGCGCTGGGCGCGGTCCTCGCCCTGGTGATCCTGCTCGTACGGCGGCACGTCCCGGAGAGCCCGCGCTGGCTGCTGATCCACGGCCGGGACGAGGAGGCGGAGCGGATCGTCGGCGGTGTCGAGGAACGCGTCACGGCCGACGGCGGCAAGGAACTGCCGCCCGCCGAGCACGAGATGACGATCCACCAGCGCTCCGGCACCACGTTCACCGAGATCGCCCGGACCGTCTTCGGCCGCTACCGCAGGCGCTCCACCCTCGGCTTCGCCCTGTTCATCGGCCAGGCGTTCCTCTACAACGCGATCACCTTCGGCTTCGGCGCGATCCTCACCCAGTTCTTCGACGTGCCGTCCGGGAACACCGGCTACTACTTCGCGGTGATCGCGGCCGGCAACTTCCTCGGCCCGCTGCTGCTGGGCAAGCTGTTCGACACGGTCGGCCGGCGGATCATGATCTCCGGTACGTACGTGCTGTCGGGCGCGCTGCTGTTCGGCACGGCGTGGCTGTTCGACCGCGGGTCGCTGACCGCGGCGACGATGACGGCGTGCTGGTGCGTGGTGCTGTTCTTCGCCTCGGCCGGCGCCTCCAGCGCCTACCTCACGGTCTCGGAGATCTTCCCGATGGAGACCAGGGCGATGTCCATCGCCTTCTTCTACGCCCTCGGCACCGCCGCCGGAGGCATCAGCGGCCCGCTGCTGTTCGCCGAGCTGACCGGCACGGGCAAGGTCGGCGACACGGTGCTCGCGTTCCAGATCGGCGCGGGCCTGATGGTCGCGGCGGGGATCGTCGCGGCGCTGCTCGCGGTGAAGGCGGAGCGGCGGTCCCTGGAGGACATCGCCGCACCGCTGTCGGCGGCGACCGGACCGCAGGGGGCGGCGGCCCGTCCCTGAACGCCCCCGGAGATCGCCGGACGTCCGCGACGGGCCGGGCCCCTGACGCTCTCAGCCCCGCCGGTCGGCCACCGCCCACGAGGCGAGGGCGACCGCGCCGGCCACCGAGAACACGGCCGGCCAGGCGCCGACCTTCTTCGCCAGCGGGTGCGACCCGGCGAAGGCGGCCACGTACGCGGCCGACAGCACACCGGCCGCCGTGCCGCCCGCACGCGCGCGCCACTGCTGGGCGGCGGCGACCCCGGCGGCGGCCAGCACGACCCCGCCGAGCTGCCGCTTACGGGTCCAGCGGGCCACGCCGTACCCGCCGACGAGCCCGCTCGCGGCCACGACCGAACTGGGAACCTTCGCCATGCCTGCTGCCTCCTGCCACTGCGCCCCGCGCGGGGCGCGGGAAATCACGGATCTCCGAGGCTAACCCGCCCGGCGGAGCCCTCTCCCACCAGCCCCGGAGCAGCCGCCCGCCCGAAGCTGAGTCGAGGGTTGTCAACTTTCCAGCGGGTGAGTTATATAAGGAAGTGATCCGTAGGGCATCGCACAGACGACCTCACCACGAAAGGAGTGGACTGTGATGCTCATGCGTACCGACCCGTTCGCCGAGTTCGACCGGCTGACGCGGCAGATCCTCGACCCGGCCGCCCGCACCTCGGCGATGCCGATGGACGCCTACCGGGCGGGGGACGACGTCATCGTCCACGTCGACATCCCCGGCATCGACCCGGAGACCATCGAGCTGGACGTCGAGCGCAACGTCCTGCGCGTCCGCGCCGAGCGCCGTTCGCCGGCCCCCGAGGACGCGGACATGGTGATCGCCGAACGTCCGACCGGCGAGTTCACGCGGCAGCTGTTCCTCGGCGACACCCTGGACACCGAGCGCATCGACGCCACGTACGACGCCGGCGTCCTGACCCTGCGCATCCCGGTGGCCGAAGCGGCCAAGCCGCGCCGCATCCAGATCACGGGCGGCGACCGCAAGCAGCTCACCGGCTGACCGGCCCGCCCCTTCCACGCGTCCCGCGGCTCCCCTTCCCGCGGGACGCGTCCACGCGCCGTCGTACGCCCCCGGCGGGCGATGCGACACCGGACGATCGGAACCCCTTCCAGAACCGCATACCGCAGCAGGAGAGGAGCTTCGGATGACCACGATGACGCCGCACAAGCCCGTGCCCCCGCGCCCGGCAGGCGCCGTCGCCCCGGCGGCGCCCGAGCCGCGCCCGGCGCAGGACCCCGCCTGGCGTGACCTCGTCGACGCCGTACGGGAGGCCGGGCAGTACAGGACGCGGGCGGAGGCGGAGAGCGTCACCCGCGTCGTCCTGTCAGCCCTGGGCGGCCACGTCGTCGGGGACGAGCGCGTCGACCTGGCCCGCGCCCTGCCCGAGGAGGCCGCGCGGGTGGTCGCCTCGCAGATACCGGCGACCCGCCGGCTGACGGCGGCCGAGTTCGTCGACTCGGTGGCGGCCCGCATCGAGGGCGCGACACCGGCCACGGCCCGCTGGGACGTCAGCTCCGTGCTCAGCGTGCTGCCGCCGCTGGTGGGCGACGAGCTGGTGACGCGCATCCTGGACCAGCTCCCGCCCGGCTACGCCCTGCTGTTCGGCCGCGTGGAGCTGCCACCGGCGGCGTGACGACCCGCCGCGGCTCCCCCTCCTCACCGACAGGCGCCCCCCGCACCGCACCCGGCGCGGGGGCGCCGTCGTGCGCCGGGAACGTACGCCCGTACCCTCCGGGCGACGAGAGCGTACGATCGTACGCATGACGACGGACCACTTCGCGGGCGATCCGCGGACGAACCTGGAGCGGATGCTCGCCGGCGACCTCTACATCGCCGACGACCCGGAGATCGGCCGCCGGCAGGAGCGCGCCATGCGGCTCGCCGCCCGCTACCAGGCCACGTACCTGGACGAGCGGGTCCAGGCCCAGGCGGTCCTGGCCGAACTCCTCGGCTCGGTCGGCGAGGACGTGGAGATCCGCCCCCCGCTCTACGTCGACTACGGCAGCAACATCAGCATCGGCGCCCGAACCTTCGTCAACTACCACCTCACCGCGCTGGACGTCGCCGCCATCACCATCGGCGAGGACTGCCAGATCGGCCCGAACGTCCAGCTCCTCACGCCCACCCACCCGGTGGAGCCGGGGCCCCGCCGCGACAAGCTGGAGGCGGCGCGGCCCATCACCATCGGCGACAACGTCTGGCTCGGCGGCGGCGCGATCGTCTGCCCCGGCGTGACGATCGGCGACAACTCGGTGATCGGCGCCGGCGCGGTCGTCACCAAGGACATCCCCGCGAACGTCGTGGCGGTCGGCAACCCGGCCCGCCCGGTCCGCTCCCTCTGAGCGCATGGCCACCGGACACGCCGACCCCCGCCGCCGCGAACGGATCCTCGCGGCGGCGCTCGACCTGATCGCCGAGGAGGGCGTCGCCGGCGTATCCCACCGCAAGATCGCCGCCCGCGCCGGGGTCCCGCTCGGCTCGATGACGTACCACTTCACCGGCATCGACGAGCTGCTCCTCGAGGCGTTCACCGGGTACGCCGACCACGTGGTCGGCGTCTTCGAACAGCACCTCGCGGGCGCCACCACCCCGGAGGAGGCGCGCGAGGCGGTCACCGACCTCGTCCACACCCTCTCCGGCGGCCCGCGCCGCGACCTGATCCTCGTCCAGGAGCTGTACACGCTGGCGGCCCGCCGGGAGCCGTACCGCGCCCTGTGCGCCCGCTGGATGCGCCGCAGCCGCGCCCTGCTGGAAGCGCACTTCCCGCCGGACACGGCCCGCCACCTGGACGCCCTGATCGAGGGCCTCACCCTCCACCGAGCCCTGGACGACGATCCGCCGGAACGGTCGGTGACGCGGGAGGCGGTCGAACGGGTCACCGCGGCGCCCTGATCCCGCAGGCAGCGGCGGTGGGCGTCGCCCGTGGTCCCCAGCAGTCGTGACGCGGTGACCGGGGGAGGGTGATCTCCGGTGCCGCTCTCAGGCCCGGGCGGTGTCACCGACCTACCGGAGACGGGCGGCGACGCGTACGAGCAGGTCAGCGTCGCGTCCGGTGACCATCAGGATGTGTCTGCCCATGACCTTGATCACCGCGGAGTCGACGTCCTTCTCGCCTGCGACTCCCGGCCGGTACAGATACGTGCGGGGCTCGAGGACGCGTAGCGAGCCGGTCGGGTCGGCCCACGGCAGGTCGACCTCGACGAGCCGGCCGGCGGTCAGCGGGTCACCGGCCACCCACTGCACACGGACGTCGAAGATCTCCTGCTGGTTAGCCGACGGCGTGGCGAACCGGCACGCGGACGGGCGGGGGAGCTGCACGCCGAACACTTCGCGACTGTCGCGTACGGGCAAGCGCACGTAGCCGGGTCCGACCGCGGCGAGCGCGCGGTTCGACAGGAGGGTGCAGGCATCGGGCCAGTCCGAGGGCGGCACGCCTCCCAGGGACGGGTTCGCCGAGCGCCGGTGCTTCAGCCGTAGACCACTGAACAGATTCCCGTCACGCATCTCCCTCTGAGTGATCAACACGTCCCCTGAGAGACCCACGACCTCCCCTCCGCCGGGGACGGGCAGCACCCGTCGCCTGCCGGTGACATCGTGAATCACGCTCTCGACCGGGCGGCCGAGCCCGACGACGGAGTAGGGACTGTCCGCCCAGGTCTGAACGGAGACGAGCGTCCCGTCCGCCAGTACCTGCGGGATTCCCAAATCGTCGAGGGTGTCCCTCCGCGAGGCTGTGCCGCCGCCGACAGGCACGGTGTGGACGGCGTCCCCGAGATGGAGAAGCAGGGTGTTCCCCGATCTCCCGATCATCGTCAGGTCGTGCGGCCGCGATGCCGGAAGGCCGACCTTCGTCGTGGCCAGTCGCCTGCCCGTCTCGTCCAGGACACTGATCGTGCGCCGGCCACGGACTCCCTCGCTGGTTCCGTTGACACCGATGAGTTCCGCGCCGACCGAGAGGGCCGCATCCTCCAGCTCCCCGAATTTTCGCTGCCAGGCGGCACGGCCCGTTTCCGGGTCGATGGCCTCGAGCACGGTCTGCTCGCCCGCGCACTCCCGCAGCATGAGCACGTGACGCCGGGTGACCGCGTAGGCGAGCCGTGGCCGGCCCTCGCGGCACCGTGTCTCCTGTTCCTCCCGCGTCCATGTGTTCCGTCCGGTCCACGCGTCCTGGCCGGCCGACCACGCCCCCTGGATCGCTACGACACCTTTCTCGGTGAGGGCGAGGCCGGAGGGCGGGGAGTACTCGACATCGGCCATGCTTCTTCCGCCCGCGAGCAGGAAGCGGTCCACCGGCCCCCGCTGCTGCCAGAGCAGCCGGCCGGAGGACCCGTCGTACGCGCTCAGGGCACCCCCCTGAGCCATGCCGTCGTCCGGCCATCCGTAGACGTCGGCGGCCCGGTACTCGAAGAGCAGGTCGCCCACTCGGAACGCCTCGGGAGGATAGGCGCCCTGGGGGGTGTTCATCGTGGTGATGAGGCGACCGGTGGCGGTGTCGAACATGTCCACGGCGTCCGTCCGGCGCACCGTCAGTGTCCGGTCGGGGCCCAGCTCCACGGGCGGATACTGGGGCCCCCAGCCGGTGTAATACCCCTCTGCTTTACGGAAGACGGTCCACTCGGGCTCCCAGACGAGCGCATCGTCGGTGACGGGCGGAGGGGGCGTGCCGGTGGTGCCGCCGTCGTCCCCGGACAGGCCTGCGCCCACGAGGACGCAGAACGCGAGCAGGAACAGCGGGGCACGACGCCGCATCAGCACTCCTCCTTCGCTCCTGAGGCGTCGCACATCTCCCGGGCGCTCATCCGGCTGCTGCCGGTCACCATGTAGAGATAGCCGAGGTCGTAGGTGCTGCTGGGAGCCGTCACCGCGTACGCGTCGCCGCTCGGCGGCTGAACGGCCAGTGACCTGCGCTTGCCGTCGACGGTGTACCGGACGACGAGATCGAACTCCCGGTACCCCTCGTTCGCCAGGAACGTGGCCTTGACGGCGACCTGTTCCTGGGGCGCCAGCGTGATCGTGTGCCCGGCGAAGTGCCGAACGGACGGAGAACCCTCCTTGTACAGATAGGGAGCCGGAGCGTCCATGTCCGCCGCAAGCTCGATCTTGGCCGCCTCGCCCTGACCGCCCGAGCACAGCAGCACCCCGTCGTAGGGAGGCGCCACCTCAGGCGTGCGGGGCATGACGTCGATCGAATTGACCGTCAGCCCCCGCCGACCGCCCTGGAGCGTGATGTCGATGACCGACTGCCCGACCATGGCGCCGCCGTGTCGCTCGGCGAGTTCGAAGGGGCCGCTGTCGGCCGCCGCCAGTTCCGCGCGGTCGGCCAGGGATGTCGGAGGGTCCGCGAGCGCCATGCAGGCCGAGTCGTCGGGAGCGGAAACGGCCGTCACGTACAGGTCCGGCTCGCTCGGCGAGGGGGACGCCGACGAGGAGCCCGCGGCCGGCTGTGCCGCGGAACCGCCGTCGTCCGGGCCCCAGACGTCCACGACCAGGGTGACCACGGCCACCAGGGCGGAGAGCACGCCGACGAGGAAGCTCCAGGCGGCCGTCCGGTGCTCGGTGCCGGTGAAGAACGTGACCACGTGCCTGAGTCGGCGCCGTACGGGCCCCGGGCCTGACGGCGGGGCGGGGTCCGGAGGCCCGGGGTGCGGGTCCGCCGGCGGTCCCGGCGCCGGGTCCGGAACCGGCGGATCGGGTTGCGGACCCGGCTGCGGGTCCGGCTGCGGCGGATCGGGACGCGGCGCGGGTAATCCACCTGTTCCACCTGCTGCACCCGACAAGGAGGCCTCCACGAGATCACGTCGGTATGTGCATCACGCACGCAGCATCAGGTTGCCCCGTAGCAAGTCCGTTCCCACGCAAGCCAGTTGTTGGATATCGCACCGTTATGGAACGCACGTGCGGTGGCCGTGAGGGCGGGGAGGGTCACGGGGGAGGAACGAGGGGAGCGGTGTCAGCTCCACATGTTCCAGACGACGGCGGAACGGGCTTCGGAGACGAGCGCGTCGAAGGCGATGTCGCTGCCCGTGGGTCCCTGCGGCCGCTGCGAGGCCTTCTCCGGGGTGATGTTCCACAGCGGCTCACCACCGGGGACGGCGGCGACTGCCGGGAACCGCAGATCACCGGCGATCCACAGCACCCCCCGTCCGTCGGTCATCTCCATCCACACTCGGTGCGGGACCTGTCCCCGGAAGACCGCGGCAACGCTCCTGTCCGGTGCCAGCAGCACCAGACGGCGCTCGAGCACCTTGCCCTCGACCTCTTCGAGCCGGCACGGCCACACCTGCCAACGGCTGGTCTCCAGAAGGCGCAGCAGCTGGGTGGGTTTCATCCGTACGTTCCAGACATAGCCGGACGCCGTGCCCAGGAGAACCGCACCTGCCACGGCGAGCACGATGGAGGGCGTCTTCAGCATCGCGCCCATGACCGCGACGACGACGAGGGCGAACGCGGTCCCCGACCACTGCAGGCGGCTCGCGGTCTTCCTCTGCTGTTCCACCTGCTCCCGGACGCCGGGTGTCTCGGCGGCCGGCCGTGGTGACACCTGGTATCCGTACTCCTCGGCCAGCATGCGTTCCCCCGAAGTCTCCGCTGCGCCTGATGGGATGAGCGCATCGTAGGGCAGCTCTTCGGACCAGAACCAGACCTGAACTAGTGCTGCACACATGAGGGTTGACGGCCGGCGACCTAGGTCGAAAGTCCGTCTGGCGTGCGGTGCCCGCCGCCCGCCAGGATCGGCGCATGGTCGACGTCCATCACCTGCTCGCCTTCTGCACGATGTCCCTGCTGCTGTCCGCCGTCCCCGGGCCGAGTGTGCTGTTCGTGGTCGGACGGGCACTGGCCCACGGGCGGGCGACGGCGCTGGCGTCCGTGCTGGGCAATGCGCTCGGGGGATACGTCCTGGTCGTGGCCGTCGCGCTGGGCGTGGGGAGCCTCGTCGAGCGGTCGGCGGTGCTCTTCCACACGATCAAGCTGCTCGGCGCCGCGTATCTCATCGTGCTGGGCGCGAAGGCGGTGCACGCGAGTTGGCGGGGCCGGGACGTAGCCGGGCGGACGGCGGACGTCAAGGGCGGTGACGGCACGGCCGGTTCGGTCCGGGCGGGGTTCTGGGTCGGGGTGACGAACCCGAAGAGCGTCGTGTTCCTCACCGCCGTCCTGCCCCAGTTCGTCGACCGCGAGGCCGGTCACGCGACGGCGCAGATGCTGGTGCTCGGTCTGGCGGGCGCCCTGTTGCAGCTGCTCTCCGACGGTATCTGGGGGCTGACCGCCGCCACCGCACGGGACTGGCTGGGCCGGTCACCGCGCAGGACGGCGGCGATCGGCGGCACCGGCGGCCTGGCCATGATCGGCCTCGGCGCGTCGGTGGCGTTCACGGGCCGCGCCGAGTGACGGAGAGGCCCGGGGCGGACACGGAACGCGTGTCCGCCCCGGGCCGTCCCGGTCAGAGCCGCCGGTAGTACACGACCGTCGGCAGGGCGGTGCAGCCGAGGCGCTCGTAGAGGGCGCGGGCCGGTGCGTGGAAGGGGTCGCCGCCGGTGCCGATCTCGACCACCTCGGCGCCGAGGCCCCGCATCTGGGCGAAGGCGTGCTCGCACAGGGCCGTGCCCACGTGGTGGCGGCGGTGCCCGGCCGCGACGGCGAGGTGGCTGACGGTGCCGTTGCGGCGGTCCGGGTCGACGCTCCACGCCACGTATCCAGCGATGCCGCCGTCGTCGGTCTCGTCCTCGGCGACGGCGACGTACAGGTGTCGCTCGGGGGCGTGAAGTTCGGGGACCTGGCGGCGGTAGTCGTCGCGCCAGTCGCCGTGCTGGTTGGTGAAGACGGCCTCACCGACCAGCGGGCGGAAGGAGTCCTCGTAGAAGGGCCGGAACGTCTCGACGGTCAGGTCGGTGACGGCCGTGAGGTCCTGTGGAGTGAACGCGCGGATGCGCATGGGAGTGTGCCTTTCGGGCTGAGGGCTGGACGCCCGTACGGGAAAAGGGCATCGGTCGGCCCGCTCCCGGCCGTGAACCGGCGCCGGTGAGCGGGGCCCTCAGTGACGCGTACGAAAGGCGGCGAAGCACTCCATGGGCTCCAAGGTACCCCTCGGAGACGACGGCAGGACGGGTACGTGACCTTCTGCTCGACCGGTGATGATCGTGGACCTGCTGTCGCCAGGGTTACGCGCCCGCTCGGCCGCCGGCCGGCCGGGCGGGCGCACCCTGCCCCAGGATCACCCGAGCGTTTCCTCCGTCACCGCGGCGGGCACGGAGATCCGCCAGGCGACGCACCCGGCCGCCGCGAGCCCGGCGACGGCCAGGAAGCTGCTGGCGAGGAACGGGTCGGCGCCGACCAGGGCGGGAGCGAACCCGATGCCGACGTAGAGCGTGATGCCGGTGGAACCGCCCAGCTGGTCGGCGGCTCGCTGGACGCCGGAGGCGATGCCGGCGTCGTCCTCGGTCACGCCGGTCACCGCGACGTACTGCAGCCCGACGATCCCGAACCCCATCCCGGCCGCGACGAGCGTCATGGCCGGGATCATCGCCCAACCGGTGGCCCCCAGGGAGGAGACCAGGGCGATGGCCGCCATCGCCAGCGCGGTGAAGCCGATCCCGGCCAGGACACAGGCCCGGGCACCCCACCGTCCGAGCAGCCGGGGAACCAGCACCGAGGCCACGATCAGGCACACCGCCAGGGGCAGCATCGTCAGACCGGCCTGGAGCGGGCCTGCGCCCAACCGGTCCTGCAGGTAGTACGTGAACAGCAGGAACGAGGTGGACAGTGCCGCGCTCGGCAGAGCGGTGGCGAGGTTCGCCAGGACGCGCGGCCGGTTGCGGAAGAACCGCAGCGGCACGAGCGGGTTCCGTGAACGGCGCTCGACCCTGACGAACAAGGCTCCGGCCGCCACCGCGCCGGCCAGCGCCACCGGCGGCAGCCAGGACAGGGTTCCGTCCTCCTGTCCCGCCTCGATGACGCCGAGGGTGAACAGCAGCGGGGCCGCGACCAGCAGGAGCGAACCGGGAAGGTCCAGCGGTGCGGGCTCGGCGGGCCGTTCGCCCGGCACGAGGAGGACCGCCGCGGCGAGCACGACCAGGATGAACGGCACGGCCACCAGGAAGACCCACCGCCAGCCGAGCAGCTCGGTGACGATCCCGGAGACCACGAATCCGAGGACGAGGCCACAGCTCGCGACGGCCGCCCACACGCTCAGCGCCCGCGACCTGCGCGGCCCCTCGGGGAACATCAGCACGATCACGGCCATCGCCGCCGGAAGCGCGATCGCTTCTCCGGCCCCCTGCAACAGCCGGGCCGCCACCAGCACGGCGAAGGACGGCGCGAGCCCGGCCAGCAGGGACGCGGCACCGAAGAGCGCGGTGCCGAGCAGGAGGATGCGGCGCCTGCCGAGCACGTCGCCCAGTCGCCCGCCGAGCATCAGCAGCCCGCCGCCGGTGATCGTGTACCCGACCACGACCCAGGTCAGGGCGTGCCCGTCGACCCCGAAGTCGGCGCCGATCGAGGGCAGGGCGACGTTGACCACGGTCACGTCGACCGCGATGAAGAACTGCAGCATGGCCATGCAGCACAGCACCAGCCACGCGCGCACCGGGGACGATCCGTCCCCGCGCGAAGAGAGAATGCCTTGAAACACCGAGTGCTCCGTTGCCCAGAAGAGGTTCCGAGCAGCACGAACGTGCCGCTCCGGTTCAACCACGGAGCGACGGAACGTTCATCGGAAGTGAGAGGAACGCCCCGCCGCTAGCGGAGCGTCCTCGTCACCGCGGCACAGGCCGCGCACGAGGCAGCAGACATGCCGCCGATGCTACCGGAGCAGGCGGTAGGTGATCCTTCGGCGTCACTGCGCCGCGGACGTACCGGGCGCCCGCCACCCCCCCCGCATCACACCCGGCCCCTGCCCCGCCCTCGTCACGCCCGGCCGAGCCGGCGCCGGCGGGGTCCGTCGGTCCCGTCAGTTCCGTTTGTCCCGTCGGTTCCGTCGGGTCTGGGGGGGCAGAACTCCCGCCTGTCCGCGCGGGATCTCTTAATCGATTGCCGCCGGGCGGCACGCGCGGATAGGAAGGGCGGCATGCTGAGGGGAACCAGGGTCGGCCTCCGGGACCGGCACGAGGACGACATACCGGTGCTGCGGGCCGAGCTTTACAACGACGTGGTCAACGCGGCGCGCGCCGAGGGCGGCCCGTGGCGGCCGGTCACGGCGAAGGACCCGCGGCTCGCCGTCGACAACCCCCCGGACAACCTCGCGCCCTTCTCCGTGGTGGAGCTCGACGGCGGCACCCTCATCGGCACGGCGAACCTGTGGGGCATCGACACCCACAACCGTAACGCCCACATCGGCATCGGCCTGCTCCCCGCCGCCCGCGGCAAGGGCTACGGCACGGACGTCGTGGCGACGCTCTGCCACTACGGCTTCGTCGTACGTGGCCTCCAGCGCCTCCAGATCGAGACCCTCGCGGACAACGAGGGCATGATCCGCGCCGCCGAACGCAACGGCTTCGTCCGCGAGGGGGTGCTGCGCTCGTCGGCGTGGGTGTTGGGGGAGTTCATGGACGAGGTGGTGTTGGGGCTGGTGGCGGGGGAGTGGGAGGGGGTGGGGGTGGGCTAACACCTGCCGGTACTGCGACTCCGTCAGCATTGACACGGACGGGACTGCACATCCCTCTGAGCCGGTACGCGTGGCGCGGTCACCGCGCAGGCACGCCCGCCACAAAGTGCGCCCAGGCACGCCGGGACAGTTCAAGGCGCGGCCCCGACGACCGCTTTGAATCTCTTATGAGGACACCGTCGGGCGTGTAGGCCGCCTCCAGGCACTCAGTCGCGTTGCCGCCGCTGTAGGACGACTTGAACCACTTGGGCCGATGAGCGGGCGGCTGGCCGACTGACATTCACAGCTCCTCGTAAACGCGCTGGATCAGGGAAGACGACGCCTCCATGTCCAACGCTTGTGCGCGGAGGTACTCGAACGCAACCCTGTATCGGTGCAGTTCCTCTTCCTTCTCCAGGAAGAGCGAGCCGGTGTGGAAGTCGACGTACACGACGTCGAGAGCCGACTCGGGGCCGCCGAGGATGACGAAACTGCCGAGCGCGGCGGAGTGGGCGCCCTTGGAGAACGGCAGCACCTGAAGCGTGATGTGCAGGGACTCGTTCGCCTCGAGCAGCCGCTCCAGCTGTTCCTTCATGGTCTCCGGCGATCCGACGACACGGCGGATGACGGACTCGTCGAGGATCGCCCACAGCCGCGGCGGGTCGGGACGGGTGAGGATCTCCTGCCGCTTCATGC
Source organism: Streptomyces lusitanus (assembly GCF_042647945.1). Taxonomy (NCBI): domain Bacteria; kingdom Bacillati; phylum Actinomycetota; class Actinomycetes; order Kitasatosporales; family Streptomycetaceae; genus Streptomyces; species Streptomyces lusitanus. Next base: position 378,741 of record NZ_JBHRWL010000004.1, on the reverse strand, counting down.
GGATGTCGACGAGCCGCTCGATCTCCGCCGGCGCCAGCGGGATCTCGTTAGCCTTCTGCAGAGCGGTGCTGTACGCGCGGGTCTGCAGAAGACCGGGGACGTACACGCAGGAGAAGTGATCCTCCCGTACGGCCTCATCCTCCAGCGTGAGCAGCAGGTTCATGCTCTCCGGGATGGAGTCGGAGAAGGAACTCCACCAGCCCTGCTGCTTGGCGTCCTTGGCCAGTCTGACGACGGCCTCCCGCTCGGCGTCCGTCGCTCCGTACTCACGGCACAGGGCGTCGACGACGATCCACTTCACCGGTCCGGCCTGCGTCTCGTAACGGCTGACCGTGGCCTTTGATACACCGACCAGCCGTCCGGCCTCCTCAAGCGTCATGCCGCTGCGGGCGCGCAACTTGCGCAGCGTTGAGCCCAGTTGGCGGCGGCGGGTTGTGGTCCTTCCGGACATGGAACTCCTCTGAGGCATAGGCCAGGCGGCCGTTCGGGGCGAGAACAGGCTAGGGAGGCCAGGCCCGCACCACGCACAGATTCACCCGATCGAGGCTCGTGAGAAGTTACACGGTGAGAGTTCTCTGTGCCATTCTCGGTAACGCACCGCCACGCAACGCATCTGGATCGGCACGATGCGTACTCGGCAAGTGGCGCGGGAGGGAGACTTGCTGTGTCCGGGACTTACATGGAGAGCGTGCAGCGCCGATGTGTGCTGCCCTTCGAAGCGCTGCCCAGCGAAGTCCGTCTGCTGCGGAGGGCGGCGGCCGCCCAGCTGAGCCAGTGGGGCGTGCCGGCCGCCGGAGATGCGGCGCAGCTCGTCGTGACGGAGCTGGCGACGAACGTCATCAAGCACGTCGGTGAGGGCTCTGCGGCGACGCTAATCCTCGAGCGGAAGCGTGAGCGGCTGCGAGTCGAGATGCATGACAAGGCCAGATCGCTGCCTTCGCTGCGTGCTGCCGACTGCGACGCCGAATGCGGCCGTGGCCTGCACATGCTGGCTGCGATGGCCGTGGACTGGGGAGCGGTGGCCACGGCCATCGGCAAAGCGGTGTGGTGCGAGATCGAACTTGGTCAGGACGTCGGCTGCCTTCGCATGGAGCGCGCCGCCGACGCACTGGAGAGCTACCGGGCGCGCAGCGGGACGCTTCCGCAGGGCCAGTGCGACGCCGTCCTTGCGGAGTCAGCCGTCGAGCTGATCGCTGACCTGCTGCACTGGACCAGCGCGCGCGGCCTGGACCCGGACGACGTTCTGGACCGGGCGCAGATGCACTATGAGGCTGAAGCGGAGGCCGCCTAGTGGACGGCATCCCCGGTGGGCTTGCGCATCAGCTCACGGAGCGCATCCGGCGTACGCCAGGATTCTCCTGGGCGGATTCTGTGACACATGCGGTGGCAGTTAGCGCACAGGCACGCGAGGTCGTCCAGCTTCGTCTCCCTGACTCCGGAGACATGAAGAGGAGTGATGTGATGCACCTCGATGTAACCGTCCCCGAGGTCTCCGTACGCTTGGGCGAAGTCGAAGGCGCAAACCTCACATCGCAGGGGGAGTCCTTGCCCTCGCGCTTGTCCGATCTTGCGGGCGCGCAGCTTGGGGTCACGCTCACGTGCGAGCGCCCGCCGGACGAGAAGGCGGCCTTCGATCGCCGACGCGCCCGTCTCGTCCACCTCCTCGGGCTGGGGCGGAATGCGGTACAGCTCGCCAGAGCCAATGGCATCCCTGAGGGCCTCCGCGGCGAGACACATCTCCGTCTCCCGCTCGGTGAAGGCTTGGATCATCAGCAGGGTGGGTTTCCCGCACCGTGTGGCCTTACCGGTGTAGGACGGGTGGTTGGTCATGAAGTCCGTCGTCTTACGGCTCACACTGTCCGGCGACCGGAAGCTGGGAACGCTGCGGGCCTCCGGGGCGTGGAGGGGCAGCGAGCGGAGCAGGTCAGACAGTTCCTGGACCTCGGGCTCCCCGGTCCTCAGCTCGCGCCAGCCGTTCTTCACGACCAGGGCGCCCGCAAGCACAAGTTCGTCCTCGGTCCAGGCAGGTATCCGCATGGGCAATATCGTATGAGTGTTCGGCGTGGCGGAGGGTGCGTTCCGGGAACGGCGAGGCGTGCTGCACACTTGGTCAGGTCTCGTTGTCAGTGGGGTCTGTCACCCTCAGTGATGGTGGATTGCAAGATGTGTCTGCCGCTGCACGGCTGTAAGGAGGGGGCATGACCCACACGAAGGAAGCTCACGGCGTCCAGGCGACGCCGATGGAGCCTCAGCTCACTTCGATCGAGATCTGCGCTGGGGCTGGAGGTCAGGCCATCGGTCTCCATCAGGCGGGCTTCGGACACTTGGCCTTGGTCGAGATCGACGCCCATGCGGTCGAGACGCTCAAGCTGAACATCGAAGATCATGAGGTGTGGGCCTGGGAGCGGGAACACTGCGACGTTCTGGCCGGTGACGTCAAAGAGTTCGACCCTTACCGGGACGTCAAGAAGAGTGCCGAGCTGCTGCGGATGCGAGGCCTCGATCTGCTGGCGGGTGGCGTGCCCTGCCCGCCCTTCTCTCACGCCGGCAAGCAACTCGGCAAGGATGACGAGCGGGATCTTTTCCCGCGCATGCTCGAATTGGTCGAAATCCTCAATCCCCGCGCCGTCATGATTGAAAACGTGCGCGGGATCATGGACCCCAAGTTCTCGGACTACCGGGACTGGATCACGGCCCGGCTGCAGGGTGGCGAGTACCGAGGCGACGACGGCCAGATGGCCAAGGACCCCGGTCTCGGCTACACGGTCGCGAAGTGGGGGGTCCTCGAGGCCAGCGACTTCGGAGTGCCGCAGCTCAGACCGCGCGCCATCCTCGTGGCCTTCCGTGAGGACATCATCAAGGATTTGAAGTACGAGTGGCCGACACCGACGCTCGAGGAGCCGGTGAGTGTGGCTGCAGCGCTTCAGCCTTCGATGCTGGAGCGGTACTCGCGGTATTTCGAAGGAATTCATGCACAGCGAGCCCGTGAAGCATACGAAAAGTGGCTTCACAAGGCGCAAAAACGAGACGCCGAGCTGAAGGGAAAGGGCGGCGGAATCGCCCCGACTCTCGTAGGAGGATCCAAGAAGCATGGCGGCGCAGACCTGGGGCCGAGCCGCGCGAAGGAGGCCTGGCGTCAGCTCGGCATCTCCGGCCTGGGCGTCGCCAACGACATCGAGACCTGCGAGAAGAAGCACACCGAAGACCGTGATCTCTTCCGCCCCGACGGGCCGATGCTTACGGTGCGGCAGGCAGCCATCGTCCAGGGCTTCCCGAGGGAGTGGGACTTCTTCGGCGGGAAGACGGCGCAGTACCGGCAGGTCGGTAATGCGTTCCCGCCGCCCGTGGCCAGGGCCGTGGGGCAGTCGATCGCCGATGTGCTCAGGGCAGCACAGGAGCGTGACCGCGCCGAGGCTAAGTCTGCTTAGGCCTCGCCTGCTTGCCCTGGCTGCGACGCTTTCCGACCTCCGCAGCGATGCGTGCGGCGCACTCCTCTGACGCCTCGTGCTCCCAGAACCGGAGCACCGTCCAGCCTGCCTCTGCCAGGCGCTGGTCGGTGTCCCGGTCGCGGGCCACGTTCCGAGCGACCTTGTCCGACCAATAGCCCTCGTTGGTCTTCGGCGGGACGTAGTGCTCAGGGCATCCGTGCCAGTAGCAGCCGTCGATAAAGACGGCCAACTTCGCCGGACGGAAGACCATGTCAGCCGTCCGGCGAAGGTCGGGCAGCGGCCTCGCTGCCACGCGGTAGCGCAGTCCCTGCGCATGAACCAGCCGCCTGATCAGCTTTTCGGGTGTGGTGTCCCGGCTGCGGATGGCCTGCATGTTGCGCCGCCGGGCCGCGGAGGAGGCCCAGGAACCGGCGGGCGGCACCCAGACCTCCTTGCTGACCGTGACGGCAGCAGTGGTGTCCCGGTCAGTGTCTTGCTGATCACGCTTCTTCTTCACCGACGACCTTGGGTAGACGAGGTGCTGTGACCACGGGGTCGCTGGGATCCGCGAGGACCCATTCGCGGCCCTCCAGCTCGACACGTGGACGGTCGCCATGATGCGGCATGGCCTCGGCTACCCGGAAGCTGACGAACTCACCACGCTGGGGAACCACGGCTCCGACCTGCCTGGCGATGTCACGGTGCTTGGTGTACGGGCCGGCTATGACGATGCCCTCCTGGCGGAGAACCGTCCGCGCTCGGCCCTCACCTTCCCGCAGTCGTGCCATGTAATCGAGCTGCTGGGCCGCCGTCCGGACTGTTCCCCGTCCGATGCGACGGTTCTGGACTCTGCGGAACAGCTCAATGACACGCTTCTGGCCGGACTTCTCGCTGAGAATGGCGGTGCGTGTGGCCTCTGGCAAATGCAGCAGGACGTTCTCAGGAAGCTCCGCGTCGCGCCAGATCCAGTGCACCGCGTCTTCCCGGTGCTCGGCTTTCAGTGTCAGCTTCTTGTCGCGGTTGCTGCCACTGTTGAGATACTCCTTGCGCACTCGGAACACCCCTGCGCTCCACTTGCTCTTGCTGTCATCCGCCCAGACCAGCAGGCAGAGATAATGCATGGCTTCCGGAGGGATCATCCACCCGCCGAAGCTCTGCGAGAACTTGCAGTCCACGTCAACGTCGCAGATGCGATAGTCCATGGGGTGCTTGTCGCCGCCGTTACCCACGTCGCCACCGTCGCAGAATTTGAACTCGCGTTGCAGGTTGATCTCAACGAGAGTGCCTGCGTGGGTCTTCTCCGTTTTGAACAGCTGATCCCAGGCGTATCTGCCGGTCACCTCACCGTTCAGTAGTTGGTCGATGGTGTCCCGGAGAACTGCGCCGAACCTCTTCCCGTCCGGATCAAGGGAGAGGATGTGATCAGCCACCTTTTGCACGTCGAGGTCCTGCTCCAGCGCATCCTGCCTCGCAATGCGGGCCGCTGCTTGGGCGGTGACGTCTTCGTCGAAGGGCAGCAAGGTCCGTCCTGTTCGTCTTCTCTGGTCTTGTTTGATTGTTTGGGTGCGTGCCGCCTACGAGGAGGGCCCCGAAGGAACCGTGGGCTCCCCCTCCAGGCGGGAGTTCTTGGCTCGGAAGCGGACTAGGCGCCGGTCGCCACTGGCGGCCGACCGCGGCGGAATCAGGGTGAAAGCCATCACGATCCTCGACGGATCGGCGACGCCGTTGTGGACCGCGGCCTGGACGTGTTCCTGGCTGCTGCCCTCCACGACGGGGTAGAGCAGAGCCACGCCCGTCCTCGGCCTGACGAGAGAGCTGCCCCCGGCAGCGGCTTCATCGATGAGCCGCTGAGCTGCGGTCCGGTGCTCAACGCTGGCAATGCGGCCGAAGCTGCTCTTGCCGGCCTGGATGCTCCGTCGGACGAGAGACAGCGGGGCTGAGCCGAGGACGCTCGCCTCAATGCGGTTCTCAGAGGCCAGCCGGGGCGAGATAAGCAGCCAGTCATCCACCCGTGCGAGGGTGCCGTCGAGCTGCTGCAGGTAGGTCAGGTGCGGGTCGAAGTACTTGGGCCGCTCCCACTCGAGCTTGCACAGCACACTCAGCAGGTCGCCGTGGGTAACGGTGCCAGTGAGCGCTGTGAAGGTGCGCGAGAGGGGGCTTGAGTTGTCCGGCGGGTTGTTGAACGGCACGGGCTCTGGGGCCAGTGCGCGCAGCAGCGGCAGCCAGTGCTCGGTATTGCGCTTGGTCACCGAGCCTGACAGGGGGTACGAGGCAGGCTCGATCGGGCGGCCGGGAGAGCGGATCTCCACCAGCTCGGCGTTGAACATCTTGTTGCGTGCCGAGGGCTTGAGCCAGGGCAGGTGCTGCGCCACGAGCGGCGGGATCTGGACAGGGGTGACCTGAGGCTTGCCGTCGACGAGCACGGCGTACTGCGCCAGCTGCTCGCGGAACGTCTCCTCATCCCGGCAGACGGCCTCGTACGCCTCATAGAGATCGACGTACTTGTCACGGCCGAACGGCTCCTCACGGCCGATGTAGAGCCGGACGAGGTCTCGGTACCCGGGGCGGAAGCCGAACCAGCGTCCCATCTGCATGAGTGTGTCGGCCTGCTGGGTGGTGCGGCGGTAGTAGGTGACGGTCAGGCCCTCGACCGTGAAGCCGCGGGACAGCTTGGTGCCGCCCACAAGGATCTTCCAGACGTTCGGAGTCCGGTCGAAATCAAGGTCAAGCTGGGCGAAGTACCGGTCGGTGTCTCCGTTCACCACGATGACCGGCTGGCCTCCGCTGCCGATGCGCTGCCGTGCGGCATGGACATAGGGCCGCAACTCCTCGTAGGAGGCCGGCGAAGGCAGGTCGCTCGCCTGGGCTGCACTGACCGGGCCGAAGTCGCTCTCCCAGAGCGCTGCGAGACGTTCATGTCCCGCGGTGGAGCTGTAACCCGCCTGGTGCCACATGGTGTTGATGCGCAGCGCCAGATCAGCGTGGTCGTCCTGCCGCACTGACTGGTGGGCGAGCATGGTGTGGTGCCGGAAGGCCGCGTCAGGCACACCGTGATCCGCCCGGTAGAGCTTAAGAGCGCCGGACAGCACGAAGGCGTCCATCGCTTCCTGGAGTCTGTCACCAGTCGAGTCGTAGACCCCTCGCACGTGCGCCTTCTCCTGAGAGTTGGCGTACGTGCGCTGGTCGGCGGGCACGGGGGAGTTCAGGTCGTGGAAGTCCTGGACTCCCATGTACCCGGCCGGCCGGGGCAATGAAATCAGGAAGTCGCTGGGGAAGATGTCCATGTCGTCACCGGGGTCGATGAAGACGTTGGCGAACGGTGTCGCGGTGTAGCCGACGTACTGGGCACGCGGCAGCAGCCCGAGCAACTTGGAGATCAAGCCGTTGATCGCAGTGCGTTCGGTGGATCCCCGCTCCCACTTCTTGGGGTCGGAGGTGTTGACGGACGCCTGGTCGGACTCGTCGTCGATGATGAGGGCCGGCAGTTCACCCAGGATGCCGTGGATCTGCTTGAGGTCCTTGACCAGTTTGGTAAGGACGCTCTTGTTCTTCTTCACCACAAGAATCCGCGCCGCGGCATGGTGCAGGTTCGCCGGATCATGCAGCGGCTGAGTCGGGACGCGCTTCTCGAACTCCAGCGCGCGGATGCCTTGCGCCAGGCTCTTGTAGTCGTTGTCACGAGTCGTCAGGCGCTCGATGTCGAAGGCGCCGAGCGTGGAGGGGCGGGCACCGTGGCGGACGAAGTCCGGCCAGCCCTCGTCATCGCCTACGTAGTCCACGCCCACGAGGGAGTCCCTGTCCGAGACGTCGGCGCCACGCAGGATGTTCTCCTGGCCGATCAGCTCCATGTCCAGGCGCCGCTGTGTCTGGGCACGCAGCAGGTTGAGAGTGCCGCCCAGCACGATGACCAGGCGGTACCCGGCGTCGATCGCCTTGGCGGCCACCCCGGTGAAGTTTGCTGTCTTGCCGGACTGGACGTAGCCCACCACCAGGCCCTTCGCCTGTCGGGCCGCCGACTGTTCTGGATCGGCGAGGCGCTCGACGACCGCCCGGCTCGCCTGGTCCAGGCTGGCGATGGCCGCTTCGGACCAGCCCTTCTCACGAAGCTTGCGTTCGTGAGCTGTCCAGTAGAAGCTCCTGGCGGCTGCGCGTTCAGCGGTGTACCAGGGAGTGAACTCCCGGGTGATCACCGTTGCTCCCGGCACCTTCGCCACGGGCACGGCCTGGTCCAGCGCCTTGCAGACGTCGCTGCCGAATCCCAGGTGCTCGTAGATCACGGCACGCCGCTCGTCCGTGCGGGCAGGAGTGCTGCTCCCCCAGGGCGGGTTCTCGGCGAAGTCCCAGGCAGTCAGGTGTCGGCTCCACAGGGCGGTCAGCGCTTCGTCCCCGTTGAGGAGACACGAGCGGAACAGTTCCTCGCTCAGATCCGCGTCCGGGTACACCTCAGCGGCGAGCTTGGCCCAAGAGGCGAAAGTGCGCGGCAGGCTGCCCATTCCGGCCAGCGCAGAGGTGTGAATGTCGAGCAGCACGGCGGAAGAAGTGGTGGTCATAATCCCCCCAGTCAGGACTGTCGTAAGAGTGGTACTGGATCAGTCATCTGTCTGCGTACGGCGCTCTCGGTGCGCGCCTGCAGCGGCCAGCAGAATGGTGTTCCAGTAGTCCATCCGGTCCTGCCGGCCTCGCTCCCAGCGGCCGAGCCCGAAACAGTCCTCAAGCAGCAGGTACAGAAGTGTCTTTGTCACAGGTGCGTCGTTACTTCCGCCGCGCCTCCCGTCGTTGAAGTCGTTGCGGAAGGACCTGTTGAGCAGGACGACGTTGTTCTCGCGGTCGAGGTCGAAGAACTTGTCCGCCGGCAGTGCGGCCCAGGTGAAGGCGATCGGCTCTTCACCCGGCTTCTCAGGGAGTTCCTCTTTGATGACGCGCTTGATCTTCGGGTCCATGCCCTTGCCCGGAGGCGTCACGGCCTTGCGCACGATCTCGTTGCGCTTGGCCCCTTCCCGGTAGGTGGCTTCAGCGTCGCTGAGGTACTGGTGGAAGGTGTGGCCGTCTGCATCCACCGCCTTCTCCACGCCGAGCGTGAAGGCAGGCGTAACGGTGACGCTCTCCTTCTTGACGTCCAGGCTCAGAACGCTGTTGCTGTGGGCGGGCAGGTCGACTTCCACGCGGGCGAGCGCGAGATGGCCCTCGGGATTGCGCAGGCCGTTCCAGCCGCCCGCTTGGACGAGGCGGTTGTTGCGGTAGAAGTAGAACCCCTGCCGGTCAGTGAGCGAGCCGATCTGCCGGAACCCCGCCTGCTTCGACTTCGCGGGCCAGATGTGCGCGGTCAGCTGGATGTCGCCCAGACCCTCGACGGGAGCGGTGAACGTACGCGGGTAGCGCGCCTTTCCGGGCACCTTGTACCCAAAGGGATCCAGCGCCTGGACGGCGATGTGGTCCACTTCCTCGCCGAGTTCCCCCTCGGAACTGCTGATGTCCCACACGGCGATGTCGAGGTTGAGGCCGTTCTGCAGGAAGCGGTGCAGGTAAAGACCCAGGTGAGTTTCGAGGCGCGCGATGGCCTTCGACAGGAAGTGGTCGCTCTGGCCAGTCGTCACGGTCTCGAAGACGCGCACCTGGTCCCAGCGCACGATCGTGCCCTGCCACTCGATGACGCCGTCGTACCGGTCCACGAGTTCCTGCGCGTAGCGTGGATCAACCGTGTCGCATCGGAAGCTGTCCTCGATGCCCTCAGCCGTGAGGCGTCGCCCGGCGGCGCGGCTGCGCTTGGTGCGGCTGACGACGGTGAGGGAAGCCGCGTGGGAGAGCGAGGCCGCTTTCAGCCCCGTTCCGTACATGCCGAGGGCGTCGTCCCCGTAGTCACGGCGGCGCCCTACCGTCATGGCCGCGTCCAGGCCCACGTCGTCCATGCCCTTGCCGTTGTCGATGACCAGGAGGGTGAGGATGCGCTCGGCATCGCGCAGGAAGTGCACGACTATCTTGTCGGCCCCGGCGTCGATCGAGTTGTCGACCAGGTCGGCGATGGCGACCTCGAAGCCGTAGCCCTGATTCGTCAGGGCCTTGCCGTAGCCGGCGTCTGGCGGCAGATGCGTGCTGCCGGTGGTGGGGACCTCGTACTGCCAGACAGTGCCGGGCTCGTAGGGCATGGGCTTCCTCAAATACACAGGTCTGGGCCTTGTCAGCGCATGACGGCCCTCCGCTTCGGTTGGTTCGTGTGACGGTACTGCAAAGGTCGGACATTGAAGCTGCCGAGCCATGAAGTGGGGTGATTAGTCCCGAATTTGCCACCGTGAGGTGCTCCGTCCTGCGCTTTCACCGCATGAAGTGAGGCGGAGCCGGGGCGGTCATGTCGGCCTAAGCTTCACCTCATGGTGCAAAGCAACGCGACCGACGTCGACGCCTACCTCGCCGAGGTCTCCGACGACCGCAAGGCCGTCCTGACGCGGCTGCGTGAGCTGTGCCGGGCCGAGCTCAAGGGGTTCACCGAGGTCATGGCCTACGGGATGCCCGCGTACGAGCGGGACGGAGTCGCCGAGATCGCCTTCGCGAGTCAGAAGCAGTACATCTCCGTCTATCTGATGCGCGCCGACGTCCGGGACGCCTTCGCCGAGCGGCTGGCCGGCCAGGACATGGGCAAGGGCTGCCTCCGCTTCCGTAAGCCCGAGCGCGTCGACCTCGATCTGGTCCGCGACCTGTTGCGGGCCACCGCGGCGGCCCCCGGCCAGATCTGTTAGCAATGCCGCCGCCCCCGCGCCCTGCCACCCCTCGCGTCTCAGGCGCAAAGCACCCGTTCAGATCTCCGGGATTGAGACCTCCCGCAGGTCGGAAATGATGCGCTCGAAATCTGCCAGCGCCCGCCTGCAGAACTCTTGGTCCTGGGTGATGATGAGCTCGAGCGCCTTCGAGAAGGCAGGGTTCGCAAGTCCCCGTGCTTCGTTCGAAACCCTACTGGGTAGCAACACCCAGTTCCTCCTTGACGTGTCGAGGGTCCATTCCACTTGAGTGGAGGATGCTCGCACCGATTCGCGTATCAGTTGCGCTGTTCGCTCACTGCGTGCCTTGAAACGCCATTTCATGAGTGGCACCTGAAGGTAGCCGTGAACAGGGTTCGACTCCGCTGACAGCCCGTACCATTCCAGCTCACCGAACCTACTCAAGGTGCGTGCCGCGAGGGCGCTTCGCTTCGACATGTCTATACCTGTTCTGCGCTATGGGCGGCCTGGGGTTCGCGGATGCGACGGGCCGTGTCACGGCCGTACCGTCGCGCTCGACCTGGGGCCGGCCGCCGGGTCGGTGCGGAAGTTCAGTTCGCGAGCAACCGTTACCGAAATCTCCACCAGGGTCTCCTGCTTCACAGCGGGGATGCGATACCTGTGATCGCGTATGAAGTTCACGAAATCCTGAGGGAGTTGGATGCGGTGATACTGCACGTATGAAGCGAGGTCCAGTCGCCAAGCGTGGGACCCGTCGGTCAGCACGGACGATCCTCCCGGGACTCGGAAAGAACCACCGATCATGTCCGTCGTCAGTTCCATTACGTCGAGAACCGGGTAGCCGGACCTGAGGTACCGGCTGACCTCGGCACTCGGGTAGTTCACTCCTGAACCTGGCGACGGGATACCGTCCTTGTAGACGTCGGCATTTCCGTTCGTCAGCTCTCGAAAGAATCCAATGAACTGCATCAGTTCGGCCCCGTAATGTTGCGCTATCCCTGAACGGTCGGACCCAGAATGGCAGAACGGTTCCCTGAGTGACAGGCGCTCCCGCAGGTGCCGCGGTGGATCCGCGCAGTGGTCGCGTCGGTGGGGGTCATGCCGGCCGTGTGGGCCGCGCGGCGGTCGAGGCCGTCGTAGGTGTGCGTGAGGGGGCGGCCGGCGAAGTCGGATCCGTGCGTGCCAGGCGGACCCTGCCAGGTCTGTTGACGGCCCCGCCGCCGGCCGCACACGTCCGACGCGTCTCCGGCGCACCGCGGCCGAATTGGTTGTGTGCAATCCAGTTGCGCACAACCGAATGGCGCGCTATCTTCTTCATCGTGCTCACCGCACACAGACCTCAGAGAAGAAGGGCACACACCATGCCGTTCATCACCGTCGGTCAGGAGAACAGCACCAACATCGACCTGTACTACGAGGACCACGGCGCCGGGCAGCCGGTCGTGCTGATCCACGGGTACCCGCTCGACGGTCATTCCTGGGAGAAGCAGACCGCCGCCCTGCTCGCCGCCGGCTACCGGGTCATCACCTACGACCGGCGCGGCTTCGGGCAGTCCAGCCAGCCCACCACGGGCTACGACTACGACACCTTCGCCGCCGACCTGAACACCGTGATGGAGACGCTCGACCTGCGGGACGCGGTCCTCGTCGGGTTCTCCATGGGCACCGGCGAAGTCGGCCGCTACCTCGGCACCTACGGGTCGGAGCGCGTCGCGAAGGCCGCGTTCCTCGCCTCGCTCGAGCCGTACCTGCTCAAGACGGACGACAACCCCACGGGCGTCGACGCCTCCGTCTTCGCGGGCATCGAGAAGGCCGTCGCCGAGGACCGGTACGCCTACTTCACCGCGTTCTACCAGGACTTCTACAACCTGGACGAGAACCTCGGCACCCGCATCAGCGAAGAGGCCCTGCGCAACAGCTGGAACGTGGCCGCCGGGTCCTCCCCGTACGCGTCCCTCGCCGCCGTCGCAACCTGGACCACCGACTTCCGGGCCGACCTGGCCAAGATCGACGTCCCGGCGCTGATCCTGCACGGCACCGCCGACCGGATCCTGCCCATCGAGTCCACCGGCGAGCCCTTCCACCGGGCCCTGCCCCAGGCCGAGTACGTCGTCATCGACGGCGCCCCGCACGGCCTGCTGTGGACCCACGCCCAGGAGGTCACCGACGCCCTCCTCGCCTTCCTCGCCAAGTGAGTCAGTAGCAACACCGCAAACAGCGAGTGCGCCCGGCCGCCGGATCCACCGGTGGCCGGGCGCACCCGTACGCGCGCGTCCGCGAACCGGGCTACACCCCGTGGCACTCCCCGTACGCCCGCCCCGACCCGCACCAGCACGCCTCCGCCCGCTCCGGCGGCCACGCCACCGCACGGCCCCGCGCCGCCAGCGTCGTCGCGTACTGAGGGAGGAGGGAGGAGTCGGACGGCGAGGCCAGCTCCGAGGCCGCGAACGCCTCGTACGACGGGACCGTGCCCCGCACGATGCCCAGGTTCGGCGTGCCGGAGGCGGCCAGTTCGCGCAGGGCCGCCTCCGTCGCCTCCAGGTGGGCCGCGTACGACGGGTACTCCTCGGTGAGGTCCGGGTACGCCTCCGTCAGCTCCGTCAGCTCGTCGGCCGGCCAGTGCAGCACCGCCACCGGGAACGGGCGGGACAGCGCCTCCCGGTACGCGCCCAGCTCCGCGCGCAGCCGCAGGATCTCCGCCTCCAGCTCCTCAGGGTTCTCCGAGCCCAGCGACCACACGCGCTTGGGGTCGTGCAGCTCGTCCAGGCCGACGGGGAGCTTGTGCACGGAGTCCGCGAGCGCGTCCCACTCGTCGTGCGACGCGCCCAGCATCCTGCGCACCCGGTGGCGGCCGAAGAGCAGCGGATACGTGGCGCGCGGCGGCTCGTCCACGCCGGACAGCAGCAGGCGTACCGCCTCGGTGAACGTCTCGTGCGCCTGCTCCAGCTCGTCGTGCGCCTCCAGCGCCTCCGCGACGATCACCCAGGGGGCCGGGTCGCGCGGGGACGCCATGCGGATGCCGTCGATGATCGCGCGGGCCTCCGCCTCGTGGCCGTACTCCCACAGGTTGGCGGCCTTCAGGGCGCGGACCAGGTACGGGTCGTCCAGGTCCGGGCCCGAGGCCAGCAGGCGGTCGTAGAGCGCCGTCGCCGCCGGGCGGTCGCCGGCCAGCTCCCGGTGCGCGGCGGCCCGCAGGAGCAGGGCCTCGGCGTCCTCGGGGTAGCGGTCGGCGGTCCGCTCCAGACGGGCGGCCTCGTTGATGTGGTCGACGTTTTCGGCAGGCGTGTCGGGGCGCATGGGGGACACCGTACTGCCGACAGGTGACAGAAGTGAGGGGCCCATGGGCCTCGCCTCCGCGGACGGCCGGAGGAGGCCCGGGCGCCTCTCGGCCGGCCGAAGACCGGGCCCGGCCCGCCTTACCCCCGCTCCCGCAGCCCCAGCACCGCCACCGCCGCGACCAGCGCCAGCACCGCGGACACCACCATCGCGATGTCCGTGCCGTGGGCCGGGCCGCCGCTCGACGACGTCGCCACCGCGATGGTCAGGGAGACGCCGGCGCACGAGCCGATGTACCGCAGGGTCTGCTGCGCGCCGGAGCCCATCGCGGCCCGGGCGGCCGGCACCGACTCGACCGCGAGCAGGGGCAGCGCCGCGTTGAGCAGGCCGCTGCCGACACCGGCGATCATCATGCCGGGGACGAAACGGGTCGTGGAGCCCGCGTCGATCGCGCCGAGCATGGTGATCACGCCGACGGCGTGCAGGGCGAAGGCGAGGGCGAGCTGGACGCGGGTCGGGACACGGCCGGCCAGGCGGCGGGCCTGGAGCGCGACGACGAAGGCGAGGCCCGCCCACAGCAGGGTCAGCAGCGCCGTGTCCATCGCGGACATCCCGAGCACCCGCTGGAGCACCGCCGGCAGGAAGCTGAACAGGCCGATCACCGACAGGCCCGTGAACAGGCCGCCGACGGACGAGGCGAGGAAGCCGCGGTGGCGGAGCAGGGACAGGTCGATCATCGGGGTCGCCGTGCGCCGCTCCACCAGGACGAAGGCGGCGAGCAGGACGACGGTCGCGCCGAGCAGCAGCCACACCGGCGTCCGCAGCCAGCCGTCCCGGCCCAGCGTGAGCGCCGCCACCAGGGAGACCAGCGCCGGTCCGAAGGTCGCGGCCCCGGCGTAGTCGGGCCGGCCGCCGCGCGCGGACCGCGACTCGGTGAGCGCGCGGGTGCCGAGGAGGGCGATCACCAGCGCGGCGGCGCCGAGGACGCCGTAGACCGCGCGCCAGTTCGGTATGCCGGCGGCGAGCAGCGGGCCCACCGCGATGCCTCCGGTGACGAACGCGCCCCACACGCCCGTCGCCCGCAGCCGTCCGGCGGGCGTCGGGAAGGCGTGCACGATCAGGCCGAGGCTGCTGGCCAGCAGGGCCGCGCTGGCCGCGCCCTGCGCGATCCGGGCCAGGGTGAACAGCCAGGTGTCGGTGGCGAGGGCGCCGAGCGCCGTGGTGATGCCCAGCGCCAGGGTGCCCCAGACGAAGATGCGGCGGCGGCCGTAGTCGTCGGCGAGGCTGCCGGCCACCAGCAGCAGCGCGGCGAGCCCCAGCGGGGTGCCGTTCAGCAGCCACGCCTGCGCGGACAGCGGGGTGTGCAGGGCCGCCGCGGTCGCGGGCAGCGTGACGATCGGGGCGGTGTACGTCATCAGCGCCACGGCTGTGGCGGCGCTGGTCAGGGCCAGGGTGGCGCCGGGGCGCGGCGGTGAACCGGGGGCGGAGGCGGTACGCGCGGTCGCCTCCCGCGCCTGGGCTGCGGTGGCCGGTGTGGCCGATGTGGCCGGAGTGGCCGGAGTGGCCGATGTGGCCGGCGGTGTGGCCGGAGTGGCCGGAGTGGCGGTCATGTCGTCGGCGGTCCTCTGCGGATCGGGGCGGGGCCTTGGGTGAGGGATGACGTGAGGGCAGGTTCGTTCATTGAACCTACCGGGACCGGATCACCGTAACACTGTCGGTTCGGTCACTGAACCAACCGCGGGAAAAGTGGTTACAGTGGACGGCATGGCACTGGGCAAGGACTACGCGACGCAGGAGTGCTCCATCGCGAGCGCCCTGGAGGTCATCGGCGAACGCTGGACGCTGCTCGTCATCCGCGACGCGTTCTACGGCGTGCGCCGCTACAACGACTTCCTCGTCCACCTCGGCATCCCGCGCGCGGTGCTCGCCTCCCGCCTCCAGGCGCTCACCGCCCAGGGCATCCTGGAGAAGCGCCGCTACCAGGAGTCCCCGCCCCGCGACGAGTACGTCCTCACCGACCGCGGCATCGCCCTGTGGCCCACCCTCCGCGCCCTCGGGGTGTGGGGACGCGAGCAGCTCACCAAGCGGCAGCTGCGGATCTTCCGGCACGCCGACTGCGGCACCGAGCTCGGCCCGTTCAGCGAATGCCCCGCCTGCGGAACCGTCGTGCCCGTCCCGGACGTCGAAGTGGTGCCGGGCCCGGACCTCAACCGGGACCCGGCCGACCCGGTCAGCCGGGCGCTGCTCAAGCCCAAGCGGCTGCTTCAGCCCGTGGAGGCCGACGCCGCCTGAGGCTCGGCTCACGCCGCGCTGACACGAACGCCTGGCACAATGCGGTGCACGACGCGGTACGAGACGCGGTACGAGACGGGAAGACGGAGAGAGGGGGGACACGGCCCATGACGCGGTTCACGACACGGCCGACGACAGCACGGCCGGTGACAGCACGACCGACGACGGCACGGCTGACGACGGCACGGCACTCGACCGCCGGGCGGCCCGCCCCGCGCCCCGTGCGCACCCTCCTCGCCGTGCTCTTCCCGCTGCTCCAGCTCGCTTTGCTGCTGACCCCGGCCCCCGACGGCGGCCTCTCCCTGGTCCACGTCACCCTCGCCGCGACCGCCGCGGCCGGGGCCGCCCTCAGCCTGTGCTCCGTGGTCGCCGCTCGCAGCGCGCCCGCCGTGCCGCCCACCCGGGTGCGCACAGCCCTGCGCGACCGCGACCGGCGCACCGCCTTCCTCCCTCAGCGAGATCCCGACGCCAAGGGCCGCACCCGGCCCCGAGCGCCCGGACACGCCCTCCCGGCGACCGCCGCGTAGGGCAGCAGCACCTCGCGGGACTCCCGTTCACCGGACGCACGTCCCCAGGACCCACGTCCACAGGACTCCCGTTCAACGGTTCCCCCCTTCCCCACGCCCTGCGCGCGGGTCGTCATGCCGACCTTCCCCGTCCCGTCCCGGCCGTTCGCCGCGCCGGGACCTCCGGCACGACGAGACCCCCGGAGGGCTCACCCTTGTCTGTCTTCGCCACCCTGGTCGAGCAGCTCGCCGACCTGCTCCGCCCCCTGTTCGGCCTGTCCGCCGCGGCCGCCGCGATCGTCGCGTTCACGGCCCTCGTACGCCTCGCCGTCCACCCGCTGTCCCGGGCCGCCGCGCGCGGCCAGAAGGCGCGGGCCGCGCTCCAGCCGCGCATCGCCGAACTGCGCCGCAAGCACGGCAAGAACCCCGAGAAGCTCCAGAAGGCCGTCCTGGAACTGCACGCCCAGGAGAAGGTGTCCCCGCTGTCCGGCTGCCTGCCCAGCCTGCTCCAGCTCCCCGCGTTCTTCCTGCTCTACCACCTCTTCTCCAGCGGCTCGATCGGCGGCGAGCCCAACGCCCTGCTCAGCCACCAGCTGCTCGACGCGCCCCTCGGCGGCCGGTGGGCGGACGCCCTCGGCGACGGCGGCGCGTTCGGCGGGGCCGGCCTGGTGTACCTCGGCCTGTTCGCCGTCGTCACGGTCGTCGCGTACTTCAGCTACCGGCTCTCCCGGCGCATGACGGCCGCCTCCGCGGCGTTGGCGGGCGCGGGGGGCGCGGGCGGAGCGGGCGCGGACCCGCAGATGCCGGGCGCCGCCGCGATGGGCGGGGTGATGCGGGTGATGCCGTTCATGTCCTTCTTCACCCTGGTCACCGTCGCCGTCGTCCCCCTCGCCGCCGCGCTGTACGTCGTCACCTCCACGACGTGGAGCGTGATCGAGCGGTCCGTGCTGTACCGGTGAGCGTGCGGCGGGCGCGGTCCAGTACGTGAACCGGGTCTTGCGGAGTGGAGCGTCCGGCCTGGAAGATCGGCCGGTCCTCCGACGGCCGCGCCCGCCGCACCGGTCGTCCCCGTCGGGCGGGCGCCCGCGAGCGAGGGAGACACGACCATGAAGCTGCTGCGCGTCGGTACGGCGGGACGGGAACGGCCCGCGCTGCTCGACCCCGACGGAACCCTGCGGGACCTGTCCGGACTCGTCGCCGACATCGACGGGACGCTCCTGGCGGACGAGGACGCCCTCGGCCGGATCAGGAGCGCCGCCGAAGCCGGCGAGCTGCCCGCGCTGGACGCGGCGGGACTGCGCACCGGGCCCCCGCTCGCGCGGATCGGCAAGATCGTGTGCATCGGGCTGAACTACCACGACCACGCCCGCGAGACCGGGGCCGAGCCGCCCGCCGAGCCGGTGATCTTCTTCAAGGCCCCGGACACCGTCGTCGGCCCCGACGACACCGTGCTGATCCCGCGCGGGTCGGTGAAGACCGACTGGGAGGTCGAACTGGCCGTCGTGATCGGGCGGACCGCGCGGTACCTGGAGTCGGCGGAGGAAGCACTCGCGCACGTCGCCGGGTACGCCGTCGCCCACGACGTCTCCGAGCGGGAGTTCCAGATCGAGCGCGGCGGCACCTGGGACAAGGGCAAGAACTGCGAGACCTTCAACCCGCTCGGCCCCTGGCTGGTCACCGCCGACGAGGTGCCCGACCCGCAGGACCTGTCACTGCGGCTGTGGGTCAACGGCGAGCTGAAGCAGGACGGCACGACGGCCGAGCAGATCTTCCCGGTCGGGGAGGTCGTGCGCTACGTCAGCCGGTTCATGACCCTGTACCCGGGCGACGTCCTCAACACCGGCACCCCGGCCGGCGTGGCGATGGGCCGCCCCGAGCCCAAGCCGTACCTGAGGGCCGGCGACGTGGTCGAGCTGGAGGTCACGGGGCTGGGGCGGCAACGGCAGGTGCTCGCGCAGGCGTAGCGGCCCGCGCCGGGCGGGTTCGAGACCCGCCCGGCGCGACGTCACGCCCCCGGCAGCAGGCGGCTCGGCCCGATCTCGTGCAGATGCACCAGCGCGTCCGCCGCCCGCAGCAGGGACACCTCGTCGAGGTCGCGGGGCCAGTGCGTGCCGATCTCCCGCTTCGGGCGGGGCGTGGCGAAGAAGGCGCGGGCGGCGGGCGGCGCGGTGCGCAGGTCCAGGAAGAAGTCCCGGCCGTCCACCGCCTCCAGCGTCTCCTCGGCCGACCCCGCCGCCACCGGCCCCGAGTGGAACACCCTCACGTCCGCGTCCTCCGGGTCCGAGACACCGGGCGCGGCGGCCAGGAACGCACCGCGGCCGAACGACAGCCCCACCACCCGGTAGCCGTCGCCGAGCGCCCGGCGGAGCAGGCCGCCCTGGATCACCGGGTAGTCCGGGTCGAAGCCCTCCAGATAGACGTGGCCGTTGTGGGCGGCCAGCACGGCCCGCTCACCGGTGTGCCGCAGCCACCACAGGGTGTTGTCCGTCATCACCTCGTCGCGGTAGCCGAGGGCCGCGCTCGCGTCGGCCGGGTCGTCGTAGTCGAAGGCGTTCTGCCGGGCGACCTGATGGACGATCTCCGCGTCCCGCACGGCCTCGGCCTGCGCGGTCCCGGCCGCCACGGTGCGCCCGGCGAAGGACCGGGCGCGCAGCAACTCCACGACCCGGCCGGTCCGTTCGGCCTTCTCCCGCCGGACGGCCAGGGGTTCGGCGATGGCGGCCAGCATGTGCTCACCGGCGGGCCGGGTGGGCCGCAGCCCCCGGTACAGCTCGGTGACGGCCGGCAGCAGGTCCGGGTGGGCGCGGCGGACGTACCCCGTCACGCGGTCGTACAGGCCGGGGCCGGCCCAGCTGCTGTCGTTCCCCGCGAACCGCACCGGATCGTCCGGGTGCCGGACGTTGTACGCGCGCATCCACCGCACCAGCTCCAGCACCTCGGGCGTCCGCATGAACAGGTACGCGTTGTGGAACTCCTCCGCCATGATCCGCGCCGGGTCGCCCCGGCCGGTGCGTACGTGGTCGTCGAGGCGGAGCCCGGCGCTCCAGGGCGCCTCCAGCACGAACAGCCGGAAGCCCTCCTCCTCCACCAGGTACCGGAACATCCGGTGCTGCAACGCGAGGAAGTCCCGGCTCCCGTGCGCCGCCTGACCGATGCCGACCAGCCGGGCGTCGCCCACGATCGCCTTCAGCGGCCGCAGGTCACCGAGCGGGCCGTCCGGCTCGACGGTGCGCAGGGGGCGGGCGGCCCGCCGGATCGCGGTCACCGGGTCGGCGCAGGCGCAGTCCTCCGGCGACCGCGCGGTCCCGCCGGGCGCGGTGCGGTCGAGACGGGTGCTCGGGGTGATCGCGTGCAGGTGCACCAGCAGGTCCGCCGACCTCGCCAGGCTCACCCGGTCCTCCCCGGGCGGGTAGTCCGTGCCGATCTCCCGCTTCGGCCGGGCCACGTCCAGCCAGGCGCGGGCGGCCGGCGGGGCGTCCCGCAGATCGGCGTACCAGGCGCGGTGGCTCACCTGGTCCAGGGTGTGCTCGACGAACCCGGGCTTCGCCGGCTCCACCTCGAAGCGCCGCACGTCGGCGTCGGCCGGATTCTGGAGCCCCTCCTCGGTGGCGTGCACCGCGCCCCGGTCGAAGGAGACCGCCACCGCCCGATAGCCGTCGCCCAGCCGCTCCCGCAGCACCGTGCCCTGCGCGAGAGGCAGACTCGGGGTGGAGGTGAGCGTGTAGACGTGACTGTCGTGGCCGCCGAGGACGACACGGTGACCGGTGTGGCGGTGCCACCACAGGGTGTTCTCCGCCATCACGGTGTCCCGGTACACCATGACGTCCGGCACCACCCCGGGGTCCGCCAGGTCGAACGCGTACAGCCGCGCCACCTGATCGACGGCGGTGGCGTGCCGGACCGCGAGCGCGTGGTCGCCGTCCGCCCCGGCGGGCCCGCGGGCGCGCAGCAGGGCGAGGACCCGGCCGGTGCGCTCGGCCCGCTCGCGGCGCTCCTCCAGCGGCGTGGTCACGGCCGTGCGCATCCACGCGCCCATGGGCACGTCCGGACGCAGCCCCCGGTACAGCTCCGTCACGGTCGCCAGCAGGTCCGGGTGGGCGCGGCGGACATGGTCGACGACCCGGTCATACAGCTCCGGCCCGGCGTAACCGATGTCGTCCCCCGCGAACCGGAGCGGATCACCGGGGTGTTCGACGTTGTACGCGCGCATCCACCGCAGCATGTCCAGGTACTCCCGGCTGTGCAGCAGCAGATGCGCGTCCTGGAACTCCTCCGCCATGATCCGTACGGGATCGCCGCAGCCGGTGCGCAGATACGCGTCCAGGCGGGCGCCCGCGCTCCAGTTGGCCTCCAGGACGAAGGAGCGGAACCCCTTCTCCTCCACCAGGTACCGCAGCATCCGGTGCCGGACGGTCACGAACTCCCGCGAGCCGTGCGCCGCTTCGCCGACCCCGACCACCACGGCGTCCCCGACCGCCTCCCCGAACGGGCGCAGGTCGTCGGTCGGGCCGGAGGGGCCGGTCGTGCGGAGCGGGCGCGCGATCCGCTCCAGGTCCCGTACGACCTCGCCGTCGGGCGCGTCCGACGCCCCGGTGTCCCCGCCGGCCGGGACCGCGGCGGCCGTTCCGGGGAGCGCGGTCACCCACACGAGCAGCGCGACGGCCAGCCGCCGCCCCAGAGAGCACGTCATGCCGTCAGCGTCACCGGCCACCGGCGCGTCCGCGCCCCGAGTGTCACCTGATTGCCCCACCGGCCCGCCCGCGCCCCCGCACGCGCCCTTTTCCGCCGGGCCCCGCCCCGCCACACTGGATGCGCTCCACGCCGGTCCACGCCCGCATCGGGGCGGGGCGCGGCGCGAACCGGGGGGAGTGAGCGGCGTGGCGATGGGTGCGGATCCGTCCGAGGACGAGGTGCGGGCGGCGTTGGACGCGCAGTTGGCTCGCCGCAACGGCAAGGGAAGCGGCCGCACCGCCGAGGACTTCAGCCTCACCCGGCTGCACCTGCTCGACGCCTCGATCACCCGGTACGTCGAGCAGCGCACCGAGGCGACACGGCATGAGCCCGGTGCCGTCGACCTCACCGACCGGCCGGTCTACGACGTGCTGCGGGACCACGAACTCGGCCCGGACGAGAAGCCTCTCGACAAGCCGCTGGAGCTCGTCCGGCGGGGCACGGTGCACATGGGGTCCTGCGGGTGCGGCAACGGCCGACAGCAGTGCCCCGACTGCAAGGGCATGACGTACCGCACCTGCGAGCCGGCCCAGCCGTGTCCCGTGTGCGAGGGCGTCTCCCCGTGCAGCCAGTACCTCAAGCACGGCGGCCTGCCGGGCACACCGCCCCGGCCGCCCAAGGCGCGCAAGGCGGCGAACCCCGAGGAGCCCGTGACCTGCGACGCCTGCCACACCCCCGACAGCGCCTGCCCGGGGTGCCGGGGCTGGGGGAGGGTCAAGTGCGAGAGGTGCCAGGCACGGGGGCGCATCCCGTGCGGGCCCTGCAAGGCCACCGGCACCGTCACGTGCGGGACGTGCAAGGGCCACGGGCGGACGACGTCCTGGACGGCCGGGCGGATCGTCTGGGAGCGGCGGACCGAAAAGGTGACCCACCCCGACCCGTGGCCCCGGCGCGTGGTGAACGACCTGGGAGCGGGGGACTGGCGCACCGACCGGCTCGGCGCGGGGGACCCGCTCCCCGAGGACCTCTCCGACGACCACCGCGCGGTCCTCGCCCATCTCCTGCGGAAGCCGAAGGCCGAGCAGGACCGCACGGTCGTCATCAAGCGGCTCACCGTCGTCAGGGCGACCCCACGGGGCAGCGGGAACCGCGACTACTACCTCTTCCGCGGCTGCTCCGGAGAGCTGGAGGTCCTGGCGCGGATCTCGGACGAGGGCAGAGGGAAGGCCGTGGCGGCCGCAGTGGCGGCCGTCGTCCTGCTCGTCCTCGTCCTCCTCCTCGTCAAGTGACCCGGGCTACGCCCGTGACAGGAAGTGCTCCAGCGCCTCCACCACCAGCCGGTGGTCCTGGAGCTGCGGCAGGCCCGAGACCGTCACCGCGCCGACGACGCCCACGCCCTCGACCGTGACCGGGAACGAGCCGCCGTGGGCCGCGTAGACGTCCGGGTCGAGGCGGGACGACTCCTCGAACGTCGTGCCCTTGGCCCGGAACCGCGCGCCCACCAGGTAGGACGCGGCGCCGTACCGCTCCACCACCCGGCGCTTGCGGGCGATCCACGCGTCGTTGTCGGGTGAGGAGCCCGGCAGCGCCGCGTGGAACAGCTGCTGGCCCGCACGGTGGATGTCGATCGCGACCGGCGCCTGCCGCTCCCGCGCCAGCTCCACCAGCAGCGAGCCGAGCGCCCACGCGTCGTCGTACGTGAACCGGGGGAAGACCAGGCGGCGTTCCTGCGCCTCCAGCTCCTCCACGGTCGGGGCCAGCTCCGGGGACTGCTTCGGGGTGGTCACAGGGTCACCGTCACCTTCTCGGCGGCCGAACGGCGCGCCGCCTCCAGGATGTCGAGCGTCGCGGCGGCCTCCAGCGCGGTCACCGGGTTGGCGCCGTCGGAGAGCAGGGCACGCGCCACGGCGGCGTAGTAGGCCGGGTAGTCGCCCGGCAGGGTGCGGACGGGGCTGCCGCCGCCGGTCACCGGGGACTCCCCGGCGCCGAGACGGCCCCACAGCTCCTCCGGCTCCGCGCCCCACTCGGCTCCGGACGCGCCGGGGCGCAGACCGTCGCGCAGGGCGGCCTCCTGCGGGTCCAGGCCGTGCTTGACGTAGCCGGCCTTCGAGCCGAGGACGCGGAAGCGCGGGCCGAGCTGGGCCGTGGTCGCGGAGACGTACAGGTGCGAGCGGACGCCGCTCGCGTGGGTGAGCGCGACGAACGTGTCGTCGTCGGTCCGCGCGCCCTCGCGGCGGACGTCCGCCTCCGCGTACACCGACGTCACCGGGCCGAACAGGACCAGCGCCTGGTCGACGACATGGCTGCCCAGGTCGTACAGCAGGCCGCCGATCTCCGCCGGGTCGCCGGACTCCCGCCAGCCGCCCTTGAGCTGCGGACGCCAGCGCTCGAAACGCGACTCGAACCGGTACACCTCGCCCAGCTCGCCGTCGGCGATCAGGCGGCGCAGGGTGAGGAAGTCGTTGTCCCAGCGGCGGTTCTGGAAGACCGACAGCAGCAGGCCGCGCTTCTCGGCCAGCTCCGCCAGCGCGCGGGCCTCCGCCGCCGTGCCCGCGACCGGCTTGTCCACGACGACCGGCAGACCGGCCTCGAGCGCGGCGGTGGCGAGCGGGACGTGCGTCCGGTTCGGGGACGCGACGACGATCAGGTCCAGTTCGCCCGCCCGCGCCCACAGCTCGTCCGCCGAGGCGGCGACCGTGACGTCCGGGTGCTCGGCGCGGGCCTGCGCCTGTCGCTCGGGGTTCGAGGTGACGACCGTGTCGAGCGTGAGGCCCTGGGTCGCGGCGATCAGCGGGGCGTGGAACACGGAACCCGCGAGGCCGTAGCCGACGAGGCCGACGCGAAGGGGAGTGCCAGTCATGGTCCTACTTTCGCAACAGTGTTGCCAAAGTGCAAGACCGGGACACAATGGGCAGGTGAACAGGACGTACGGCGGTGGCATGCGCGGCCCGGGCGGCGGGGCCAACCTCCTCGCCCTGCGCAGCCACAACACCACGCTGGTGCTGGACCTGCTGCGCACGGCCGGGGCGGAGGGCATCAGCCGGCTGGAGCTCGCCGAGCGCACCGGGCTCACCCCGCAGGCGGTCAGCAAGATAACCGCCCGGCTGCGCGAGGAGGGCCTCGCGGCGGAGGCCGGGCGCCGGGCGTCCACGGGCGGCAAACCGCGCACGGTGCTGCGGCTCGTCCCGGAGGCCGGGCACGCGGTGGGCGTGCATCTGGACCGGGACGAACTGCGGGCCGTGCTGGCCGATCTCGACGGCACGGTGGTGGCGCGGCGGCACGCGCCGCTGGATCTGGGGGCCGGGGCGGAGGCGGTGCTGGGGCGGGTCGCGTCGGTGGTGGAGGAGTTGGGGGCGGCGGTGGTGTCGGGCGCGGTGCTTCCGGGCGCGGTGTCGGGTGCGCGGCCGCTGTTGGGGGTGGGGGTCGCGCTGCCCGGGCCGCTCGACCATCGGCGGGGGGTGCTGCACCGGGTGACCGGGTTTCCGGAGTGGGACGGGTTTCCGCTGCGGGACGCGCTGGCCGAGCGGCTGGAATCCGTGCCGGTCGTGGTCGACAAGGACACCAACGCCGTCGCGCTCGGGCTCGCGGTCGCGGGCGAGGGCGGGTCCTTCGCCTATCTGCACCTCGGTACGGGGCTGGGCGCCGGGCTGGTGATCGGCGGGAGCGTGCACCGGGGGCCGCGGACCGGGGCGGGGGAGTTCGGGCACCAGGTGGTGCAGCTGGACGGGCCGCCGTGCGGGTGCGGGGACCGGGGGTGCGTGGAGGCGCTGTGTCTGGCGGCCGTGGCGCGGGGGGAGTTGGCGGAGGCCGCGCGGGTGCTGGGGACCGGGGCGGCGAATCTGGTGGGGCTGCTGGACATCGACCGGGTGCTGGTGGGCGGGCGGACGGTGGAGGGGGCGCCGGGGGTGTTCGTGCGGGGGGTGCGGGGGGTGTTGGAGGCTCGGGCCCGTCGGACGGGGGAGGAGGGTGTGGGGGTGCGGGTGGTTGCCGGGGAGGGGCGGGTAGCGGAGGGGGCGGCGCAGTTGGTGCTGGCGCCGGTGTTCGGGCAGGACGGTTAGCTGCGCAGGCGGGGTTTGAACAGTGCGCGGCGCGGGTGCTGGGCGGGGGGTGGTGCGCAGCCCGGCGCCGGCGGGGTGCCGTCCGCCCACCCGTGCCGCCCCAGCGGCACGACTGCCCGCGACTGCGCCCGTTTAGGCTGGGGCCCACTAGGTCGTTGACGGCGGGAGATTCGCGCTTATGTCTGATCGCAGGCCCATCGAGTCCTGGCTCACCGACATGGACGGGGTGTTGATCCACGAAGGGGTGCCGATTCCCGGGGCCGATGCCTTCGTCAAGAAGCTGCGCGAGTCCGGGCGGCCCTTCCTGGTGCTCACCAACAACTCGATCTACACCCCGCGCGACCTGCACGCCCGGCTGCGCCGGATGGGGCTCGAGGTGCCGATCGAGAACATCTGGACGTCCGCCCTGGCCACCGCCAAGTTCCTCGACGACCAGCGGCCCGGCGGGTCGGCGTACGTCATCGGCGAGGCCGGTCTGACCACCGCGCTGCACGACATCGGCTACATCCTCACCGACCACGACCCCGACTACGTGGTCCTCGGCGAGACCCGCACGTACTCGTTCGAGGCGATGACCAAGGCGGTGCGGCTGATCAACGCCGGGGCCCGGTTCATCTGCACCAACCCCGACGAGACCGGCCCCTCCACCGAGGGCCCGCTCCCCGCGACCGGCGCGGTGGCCGCGCTCATCACCAAGGCGACCGGCAAGCAGCCGTACTTCGCGGGCAAGCCGAACCCGCTGATGATGCGCACCGGGCTGAACACCATCGGGGCGCACTCGGAGAGCAGCGCGATGATCGGCGACCGGATGGACACCGACGTGCTCGCGGGCATCGAGGCCGGCATGAAGACGTATCTCGTGCTCACCGGGCTGACCCGGCCCGAGCAGGTGGAGAGCTTCCCGTACCGGCCGTCCGAGGTCGTCGACTCCATCGCGGACATCGTCGACCTCGTCTGAGCGCCGTCGATCGCCGTCGATCGCCGTACCGCCGTTCCAGCACACCTCGTTCACCCGCCCGGCCCAGTGCCGCGCGTACGAGGTGCGGGAGCGGAGCGGGCGGGGGAACCTCCAGAGTGTCTGGAGGTTCACGATGGGTGGTAAGCGGCGACTCGCTCTGTGCGCGGGTGTCCTGGCCGTCACCGCGTTCGGTCCCGCGGCCTGTGCGGCGTACGCGGCGGACGGCGGAGGCGTCCTGGTGGTGCCCGCGGCCCCCGCGCCCGGCGCCGACATCGCCCTCGGGGTGACCGGGTGCGACGCGCGCGAGGCGGTCGCGCAGTCCCCGGCGCTGGTGTCCGACGCCCGCCTCACCCCCGCCGGCGACGGCCTGGCGGGCGACGCGCGGGTACGGTCCACGCTCACCGCCGGGACGTACGAGGTGACCGTCGCCTGCGACGGCACGGAGCACAAGGGGACCCTCGAGGTCGTCCGGAAGCACAACCCCGCGGCGGGCGCGCAGCCTTCCGCGCACCCGTCGCCCGTCGCCCCCGTGAACGCCGGGGGCGGCGGCGCCGCGCGGGTCCTCGCCGACAGCCGTGAGGAACACGGGCCCGGCACGGCGCAGACGGTGGTCGCGCTCGCCCTGGCGGGGACCGCCGCCCTCACCGTGCACCGCGCGGCCCGCCGCCAGGCGCGGTCCGGCCGGGGGACGGGTTGACCGGCGTCATGCGCGACCTGACGAAACGGCTGCCCGCCGGCGTGGTGTGGGTGGCGCTGCTGCTCGGGCTGTGGCTGTGGGGGAACGGGCTCACCGAGGTGCCCGCAGGGACGGCCGGACCCGCCACCGGCGACATGGCGGCGGCCGGACGCCCGCCCCTGACCGACCTGCCCACCGTGCACCGCCCGCTGGCGTCCGCCGAGCCGCTCACCCTCGACATCCCCGGCCTGAACCTGCGCGCCCCGGTCGTCGCCCGCGGCCTGGACGAGCGCGGCGCCCCCGACCCGCCGCCGCTGGACCGGGCGGGCGAGGTCGGCTGGTACGCGGCCGGGACCGCCCCCGGGGCG
The DNA here is from genome assembly GCF_042647945.1 of Streptomyces lusitanus. NCBI lineage: Bacteria > Bacillati > Actinomycetota > Actinomycetes > Kitasatosporales > Streptomycetaceae > Streptomyces > Streptomyces lusitanus. The sequence continues at coordinate 351,798 of NZ_JBHRWL010000004.1, read as the reverse complement.
GAGGGCGCCGCGCTGATGGTGGGGCACGTCGACACCGAGACGCGGCCCGCCGTCTTCCACCGGCTGGACACGCTGGAGCCCGGTCAGCAGATCCGGGTCGCCCGCGCCGACGGCACGGTCGCCGAGTTCACCGTCGAGGACGTCCGCGTGCTCGACCGGGACGGCTTCGACGCCCACGAGGCGTACGGCCCGCGCCACGAGGGGCGCGCCGAACTCCGGCTGATCACCTGCGGCGGCGCCTACGACCCCGCCGCCGGCGCCTACGAGGCCAACGTGGTGGTCTCCGCGTACCTGACCGACGCGTCGGAGCCCCGCACCGCCGCGTGAGCATGCGACCGCGTGAGCATGCGACCGCGTGAGCGTGCGGGAGAGCGCGCCCGGTCCCGGCCGACGGCCTGCTCCCCGGAGGCCGCCGGCCGGGCCGGTCCTCGACCGCGCGGCGCACGGGCCGCGGGAGGTGACCCGGCGGGACGCGCGGGAGGTACCGGGAAGGCACACGGGAGCACCGGCCGCGTCGGCGGCCGGCCCGGTGCACCGACTCTAGAGGGAAAGCCGGGCCCGGCCCAGGGGCCGTCCGACGTCAAGTACCGGACCGGTCGCCTTGCGTGATCGGCGCAGGTGGGCGCTGATCCGGCCACCCCGCGCGCAGGGCCCCGGTCCCTGTAACAGGCCGTGGACAAGCGGCGGTCGGCCGTCCTGGCGGGCCGTGAGATATGCCAGGATTGGGGCTCGGAACACTTGGAACAAGTGCACCCAAGGGGGGTTGGATGTACGGCAGCAGGGGGGTCGGGGCGTTCGCCGGGGGGCGGGCGTCCGCAGCGGTGCTGGGGGCGGCGCTGCTGCTCGCGGGATGTTCCTCCGGGGGTGACGACGGGGAGGGCTCGGCCGGTTCGGCCGTGACGCAGCAGCCGAAGGAGGCGGCTCCCTTCTGGGTCAACCCGGACGGTCTCGCCGTGCGCAAGATCGCCGAGCTGCGGGAGGACGGCAAGAAGGCCGAGGCCGAGCAGCTCCGCAAGATAGCCGAGCAGCCGGTCGCGGAGTGGATCAGCCCGGAGAACCCCGAGGAGCAGGCGCGGGGGTTCACCGAGGGCGCCGACAAGGCCGGCCGCCGGGCGGTGCTGGTCCTCTACAACATCCCGCACCGCGACTGCGGCCAGTACTCGCAGGGCGGGGCCGCCGACGGCGACACCTACCGGGAGTTCGTCGACGCGGTGGCCGAGGGCATCGGGGACCGCCCGGCGACGGTGGTGCTGGAACCGGACGCGGTGCTGCACCTGGTCGACGGCTGCACCCCGCAGGAGTTCCACGAGGAGCGTTACGACCTCCTCAAGGGCGCTGTCGCCACGCTCAAGGGCCTGAAGAACACCAAGGTGTACCTGGACGCGGGCAACGCGGGCTGGGGCAACCCCGACCAGATCCACGAGCCGCTGAAGTGGGCCGGGATCGAGCAGGCCGACGGCTTCGCGGTGAACGTCTCGAACTTCTACACCACCGAGGACTCCATCGCCTACGGCAAGGAGCTGTCCGCCAAGGTCGGCGGAAAGCACTTCGTCATCGACACCAGCCGCAACGGCAACGGCCCCTACACCGGCGGGGATCCGGACGAACGCTGGTGCAACCCGCCCGGCCGGGCGCTCGGCGAGACCCCGACGACCCGCACGGCCGACCCGCTCGTCGACGCCTACCTGTGGATCAAGCGCCCGGGGGAGTCGGACGGCGAGTGCAAGGGCGGCCCGAAGGCCGGCGAGTGGTGGGAGGACTACGCGCTGGACCTGGCGCGCGCCTCCACGTCGTAGCGGCCCGGGAGCGGCGGACGAACCGACGTACGAGAGGGGCGCCGTGCGGTCCGCACGGCGCCCCTCTCTCGTGTACCGGCGGGCGCGCTACGGCACCTGCACCCACTGGGCCTTGCTGGGCGTGCCGTTGGCGTCGGTGACGAACAGCATGTACCAGCCGGACTGCACCAGGTTCCGGTTCTTCGGCACGGTCACCGTGACCTTGTCGCCGTCGGTGGTGAAGTCCAGGGCGATCGAGCGCTGGTCCACGTCGGTGACGTGGGTGGTGGCGCTCGGCCGGATCAGCCGCACCTTCTTGACCGACGCCGCGTCCCGCGAGGTGAACGTGCCGGACCCGCCGCGCTTGATCGTCTGCGGCCCGCCGGACAGGTCGGGCTGCTCGTCGTCCCCGTACAGGTACGGCGGGGTGTAGATCTCGATGCGCTGCTCGAACTCGCCCGGCTTGGTGTTGGCCTTGTCCGCGTAGAGCGAGTCGGAGCCGAAGAACATCACGCGGCCGTCGGGCAGCAGGATCGAGCCCGAGTGGTAGTTGCGGCCCACCAGCGGGTCGGCGACCCGCCGCAGCTCGTTCTTCTCCGTGTCGTAGATCCGGGCCTCGAGGATGTTGGAGTCGCTGCGGCCGCGGTAGTCCTGCGAGCCGCCGGAGATCAGCACCTCGTCGTTCGGCAGGATCGACGCCTGCGGGTAGCGGGTGCCCTTGTCCAGCGACGGCCCGTCCACGAACGCCGGGTCGTCGGCCTTCAGGTCGACGATCCGGGTCTTCTCACTGGACTTCTGGGACTCGCCCACCCCGCCGCCGCCGATGACCATGTATCTCTCGTCCTGGGCGGGCGGCAGCAGCACCGTGTTGGACGTCTCCATCAGGTCGGGGTCGCTCAGCCCCGGGACCTTCTTGAACTTGTTGGTCTTCACGTCCCAGACGCCCGGGTCGCGGCCGACGTCGTCCGGCCCGTAGCCCGCGTTCGACCCCGAGTAGAAGATCTTGCCGTTCTGCATCAGGAACAGCGCCGGGTAGGTCGGGAACTGCCGGACCTTGTCGGTGTACTCCCACTCCTTGGTCTCCGGGTCGTAGATCTCGTTCTTGCCCGGGACCAGCTGGCCGATGTCGTCGAGGCCGGAGACGCTGAGGATCTTCCCGTCGCTCAGGGTGGTGAGCGTCGGGTACCAGCGGGCCTCCTTCATCGGGTCGACCTTGATGTACTTCTCGGCGACCGGGTCGAACTCGTAGGCGTCCCTGATCCCCTGGAAGTCCTTCTTGTCCAGGGCGAGCTTCTCGGCGATGCCGTACGTGTTGCGCGCGTCGGCGCCGGTGAGGCCCTGCACCCGGTAGTTGTCCTGGGTGCCGGTCTCGTACTTCGCGCCTTCCTTCTGCGCCTCGACGTAGATGCGGCCCACGCCCGGGGTGGTGCCGAGGAACTCGCCGGTGGCCGGGTCGAACTTCTTCTCGGCGCGCGGGACGAGCACCGGGTCCTTCGAGACGAAGGTCTTGCCGTTCTCCTTGCCGGTGAACTCGGTGCCCGCCGGAAGGGTGATCGGCTTGTCCGGGTTCTCGTTGTGGACGAGCATCAGGCCGCCGGCCTTCTTCACGTCACCCTTGAGCTTCTCGTACCGCTTGGTGCCGCCCGCGATCAGCAGGTTGCCGTTGGCGAGCTGCGTGTGGCCGGTGCAGAACAGGTCGGTCGGCGTCGGCACCTTCTTGATGGTCCCCTTGACGGGGTCCCAGATCCGGGTGTCGTACTTCTTCGCGTCGAAGTTGTCCTGGTTGTTGCCCGACCCCGCGACGAGCAGCACCTTGCCGGTGCGCAGCAGCGCCGCGTGAATGGTGTTCTGCCGGTACTTCTCGGGAAACTCGATGATCTCCCACTTGCCGTTCGCGGCCTTGTACTCCGGCTGGTTGATCTTGTACTGGTGATATTTCTCGGTGCTGAAGCGGTACAGCCATGGGCCGTTCATCCCGGCCAGCGCCAGCACCACCGCCGTGCCTATCGCGATCCGACGGGCGCGACGGCGGCCTGCACGGTCCTTCATTCCTTACGTCCCCCAAGTCCACCAAGGGCGATCTGCATGGTCTGGTCGTCACCGGGGTGGCCGCCCCCGGGCCCTCCCGGGCCCCCGGGGCCCCCTGGTCCGCCCGGTGCGCCGTGGGAACCGGCCCACTGGGGCCGGGGCTGCGGCTGGTGCGGGGCGTGCTGCTGCTGCGGCATCCGCACGCCGTCGGCCGGGGTCGCGTCCGCGCGGTGCGCTCCCGCCGCGTGTGCGCCGGGCTTCTTCCGGGCCTGCCGCATGCCGTGCCGCCAGGCGAACATCGGCGCGGCGGTGATGAGCAGGGCGAAGGTGGCCCAGATGACCATCGCCGGGTGCGAGTGCCCGTAGACGAAGCCCGCGGCGATGGAGCCGGCGAAGATCGCGATGAAGTACCAGTGGTACCGGAAGGTGCCGAACCAGGTGTCCGGGCTGGCCGAGTCGCCCTTCGGGGTCACCACGAACTTGCTCTTGCGGCGGAGCACCGAGTCGATCAGCGCCTTCGCGTACAGCGGGGCCGACAGCGCCGACATCACCATGCCGGCCACACCGCCGGAGCCCTCCGGCTCGTGCGGGGAGACGTTGTGCCGGCGGTTCCAGACGTACAGGCCGATCTGGAGCGCGGAGGCGTTGCCGTAGAGCATCAGCCACACGGCGGGGTCGATGTTCACACCCGAGGCGCCCAGGCCCAGGAACAGCGCGCAGCTGAGCGCCGCGAGGATCCAGTTGAGGGCGGACATCGGGTAGAAGATGATCATCATCGTGTAGTTGAAGAGCTTGCTCGGCGGGAGCGAGTACCAGCCCTTCCAGTACTGCTTGAGGATCGTCTCGTACGTGCCGCGGGACCAGCGCATCTGCTGGGTGAAGAAGTCGGTCCAGGCGTTGGGGCCCTCACCGACCGCGAGCACGTCCGGGGTGTAGACCGAGCGCCACTTCCGGCCGGTCTCCGGGTTCCGGGCGCGGTGCATCTCGAACCCGGTCGCCATGTCCTCGGTGATCGAGTCGTACAGGCCGCCGATCTGCTTCAGCGCCTTGATGCGCACGGCGTTGGAGGTGCCGACGAACATCGGGGAGCCGTAGCGGTTGCCGGCCCGCTGGATCAGCGCGTGGAAGAGGAACTGCTGGGACTCGGCGGCCTTGGTGACGAAGTTGTCGTAGTTGCCGTAGACCTGGGGGCCGATGACGAAGCCGACGTCCGGGTCGCGGAAGAAGCCGAGCATCCGCTCCAGGTAGTTCGGCAGCGGCACGTGGTCGGTGTCCACCGAGGCGAAGTAGTCGTAGTGGTCGCCGTGCGCGTCCAGCCAGGCGTTGTAGTTGCCGTGCTTGGTCTTGGCGCGGTGCGGGCCCTTCTTCTGGTTCCACTTCGCCACGCCCTTGCGGGAGAAGTGGTGCACGCCGAGGCGCTCGCAGACGGCCTTCACCTCGGGGTCGTCGCCCTCGTCGAGCAGCCAGACGTGCATCAGGCCCCGGTGGCGGATCTTCACGGCCGCCTCCAGGGTCTTCGTCACCATCTCCAGCGGCTCCTTGCCGGGCACGAAGGAGGTGAGGAAGGCCACCCGGGTGCCGGTCTCGGGCACCACCGGGACCGGGTCGCGGGCGACGAGTGTGGCGTGCGCGTTCGACAGCACGTTCATGCAGCGGAAGAACTCGATCAGACCGATCGAGACGAGCATCACGACGTCGAGGGCGGGCAGCCACTCGAACGCCGGATAGTCGCGCTCCGTCCAGTGCGACGGCTGGAGCAGCCACACCAGCAGCACCAGCGACAGCACGGGGGCCGCCAGCAGCATCAGCGCGATGCGGATGCGGTGCGGCTCCTGCGAGATCAGCGAGCGGTACTGGACCGTGTACGGCTTGTTCGGATCGGGCTGGGTGAGGGGACCCGCGAGGCGGCTGTAGTGCTCGTAGTCGTATCTGGGCAGCGCTTTCTTGATCCGGCGGAACGTCCCCGTGTTCCAGTTCCGATGGCCGGGCACCCTCAGCTGGGTGGTCTGGGACGGGTCGTCGTCCCGGTGGGCGCCGGTCGGCGTCGACGTCATGAGTCATTCCCCCCACACGCGGCGAACCGCGTGTTTCGTCGCTTGCTTACGTCCGGGCCGGTCCCCCTCGACCTCCGGACGTGTCAGTGGCGGACCGCGGTCACCACGTCACGCACACCTTATAGACACGATCCCGTGCCTTCCGGTTGCATGATCCCCCCTCGGTGCCGGCGCGGGGGAACGGGGTCCCTCACCCCGTCCCGGCCAGGCGGCCGGCACGCCCCCGGTCCCTCCAACGGCCGCGATGGCGCGGTGCGTTGAAAGGACCAGGTTCCCGGTTCGCTCCTCATGATCGCAAGGTGCGAAACACGGTGCGGACCAGGCAAAAGGGGCCAATGGGACGCCCGAGGGTGTCCTGTGGTGTCACAGTTCCGTACGGGGCGCGAGAGCGTCACGCTCAACGAGGGCGAGAGAGTTTCCGGCCAAAAAACGACGGGCCCCTCGGTGAACGAGGAGCCCGTCGTGTCGGTGCGCCGCCAGGGACTCGAACCCCGGACCCGCTGATTAAGAGTCAGCTGCTCTAACCAACTGAGCTAGCGGCGCCTGCTGACGGCAGAACTCTACAGGACTCCGGAGGGTGCTCGTGACGGCCCCCGGCCCGGCACCCGCCTCCCGGGGCGTCCGGGGGAGGGCGCTTTACATCATTCGGACCGTCAAAGTGCGCGCCCGGACGACCGTTGCGACACTGACGCTCGTGCGCGGCTACGGAGAAACGTTCCGGGAATGTGAGGGAAATCGCATGGGGTCTCCGGTGTGCGAGGAATTCGGTGCGGCCGGGGACTGCGCGTGCCCCGGCTGCGCGGGGGAGCGGCCGCGCAGCCGCGGGGGTCGCCCGCGGCGCTCGCCGGCGCACCGCACCGCCCTCCTCGTGGCCGCGGTCACGTCCGCCGCGCTCGGCGCCCACCCGGTCCCTGCGGTCGCCGCCCACGACTCCCGGGTCTCCGCGGGCCAAGGCGTTCCCGCAGATCAGGGGAGCGGCGGCGGGCAGGGTGCGCCGGGGCCGCTGTTCGGCGCCGACGGGCGCACGGGTCCCGCGCTGCCGCCCGGCGGCCCGGTGACGCTTCCCGCGATCAGCCGGACCGACATCGTCAGGCGGGCCGCCTCCTGGGTCGGCCAGAAGGTCCCTTACGGCGTCTCCTCCTACTGGTCCGACGGATACCGGCAGGACTGCTCGGGCTATGTCTCGATGGCCTGGAAACTGCCCGGCAACGAATGGACGGGCAGCCTCGCGCAATACGCCGAGAGAATCACCAAGGCGCAACTCCGGCCGGGTGACATCCTCCTGTTCCACAATGCGGCCGACCCGTACAACGGTTCGCACGTCGTCCTTTTCGGCGGGTGGGCGAACTCCTCCCGCACCCGGTACGTGGCCTACGAGCAGGCCCCGCCGCACACCCGCCGGACGACCACTCCGTACGCCTACTGGAACAACTCGGCGCGCTATGTGCCCTACCGCTACAAGGGCGTGACCGACGGAACGGCGGGGGCGGCCCCGGAGACCGCCGCGCCCGCCCGGCCCGCGGATCCGGCCGGGCCGCCGGTGGCGGATTCCGCACCTGTCACCGGGGGCGCGGACGCCGGGGAGGCGCTCGGCGGGGCGTTGGTGCCCGCCCTTCCGGACGGTCCGCGCGGATCGGAGGCCGGGGAGGGGGCGGCGGGTGTGGCCCCGGCGCGGCGAGGGGTCGGAGCGGACGGTGCGGAAGATGCGGGCGGTGCTGACGGACCGCCGGCCGGGAGGTCCGCAGGGGCCCCGGATGCCCTAAACGGAGGTTCCGCTTCTGCCGCCGCGCGCCTCGCCGCGCCCTCCTCGCACGGGGCGCCGGGTCCGGAGACCTGGCGGCGGCTCTTCGCCTGACCCGACCGGGGCGCCGGGCGTCCGCCCCGTCCGAGTCCCTCGATGTGACGCATCTGGCGCGGAGGCTGGAGGCACGCATGACCACCACGACATCCCACATCCCCGAGCACGTCCCCGAGTCCGAGGAGCCCGCCGACGGCGTCGCGGCCGCCCGCCCGGCCCGGCTGATCCACACCGAGTCCACCACCGAGATCCCCGTCCACCTGCTGTTCCGGGAGGAGCCCGCGGAGCGCCCGGCGGAGGCGCTGCCACGGCCCGCGGCCGTCGCGCACCGCCCCGCGCCCGACCCCGCACCCGACAAGGAGGACCGGGACACGCGGGACATCGGCGTACGGGCGCGCGCTGCCGCGTCCGGCGTCGACCCGGAGATCGCGGAGCGGCCCGCGCGGGTGCTGCCGGGCATCGCCGGGGTGCTCGCGGGGGTGTGCGGCGCGGCGGGCTGCGCGGTCACCGCGTGGTGGGCGGGGGTGCTGCCGCCGCTCGCGGTGGAGGCGCTCGGCCTGTCCGTGCGGGCCGGCGGCCTCGGGCCCGCGCAGTGGGCGGCGTTCGCCGGGGCCGGGGCGCTCGGACTGTTCGGCTTCGGCGGGCTGGCCCGCGGACGGACCGGGCGGGCCTGGGTGCTGGAGCTGTTCGGCCGCTACCGGGGGACCGTGCGGGGCACCGGACTGCTGTGGGTGAACCCGCTGGTGCTGCGCCGCCGGATCGACGTGCGGCTGCGGCACTGGCGCGGTGAGCCGCTGCCGGCCGCCGACCGGGGCGGGGTCGCGCTGCGGGTGGCGGTGCTGGTGGTGTGGCGGGTGCGGGACACCGCGCGGGCGGCGCTGGGCGTCGAGGACCACGAGGGGTATCTGCGGGCGTGCGTGGAGGCGGCGCTGCTGCGGGTGCCGGTGGCCGCGCCGGGCGCCGGGCGGGGCGCGGTGCAGGCGACGCAGGACGCGCTGACCCGGCTGGTGGCGGCGGACGCCGGGCCGGTGGGCGTGGAGGTGTGCGCGGTGCGGCCGCTGCGGGTGGAGTACGCGCCCGAGGTGGCCGCCGCGATGCACCGGCGCCGGATCGCGGCGCTGGACGCCCGGCACCGGGCGAGCGTGGTCGGCTCCGTCGTGGACTCGGTGGAGGACACCGTGACCCGGCTGACCATGCGCGGTCTGCTGGATCTGGACGACGACGAGCGCCAGGTGCTGGTGAAGGACCTGACGGTGGCGTTCTGCGCGGGGCGGGGCGAGACCGGGCCGTGAACGGCCGGGGGCCTGGTGAGACCGGGCCGTGAACGGCGGGGGGCCGGGGTGGGAAGGACGGGAAAAACAAGCCCTGCGATTGGTATGGACATGTTCAACTACCGTCCTTACGCTGAGACTTGGTCTAGACCTGCACCCTGAACGACTCCCCCACACTCCAGGAGCGGCAGCATGCGTAAACGGACCAAGCTGTACGCGGCCGCGGTGGGACTGGCCACGACCGGAGCGCTCATGCTCTCCTCCGGCGGCGCCAGCGGCCACGGCTACACCGACCTGCCGGTCAGCCGGCAGAAGCTCTGCCAGAACGGCGGGGTCTCCAACTGCGGCGCCATCCAGTGGGAGCCGCAGAGCGTCGAGGGCCCGAAGGGCTTCCCCTCGGCCGGCCCCGCCGACGGCAAGCTCTGTTCGGCGGGCAACGCGTCCTTCGCGCCCCTCGACGCCCCGCGCACCCCGTCGGGCGGCGCCTGGCCCACCACCCGGGTGACCGGCGGCCAGGACTACACGTTCCGGTGGCAGTTCACGGCGATGCACGCCACCACCGACTTCAAGTACTACGTCACCAAGCCGGGCTGGAACCAGAACCACAACCTGTCCCGGTCCGACCTCAACCTCACGCCGTTCCTGACCGTCCCCTACAACGGCCAGCGCCCGCCGCAGACCCTGTCGCACAGCGGCCGGCTGCCCACCGGGCTCAGCGGTCACCACGTGATCCTCGCGGTGTGGACGGTCCACGACACGGGCAACGCGTTCTACGCCTGCTCGGACGTGACCTTCTAGCGGCCGGCCGGGTTCCGGGCACGTCAAAGGGCCTCTCGCTCCCACGAGAGGCCCTTCTCGGTGCGCCGCCAGGGACTCGAACCCCGGACCCGCTGATTAAGAGTCAGCTGCTCTAACCAACTGAGCTAGCGGCGCATGACTCCCGCCGTCCGCTTCCGCGGCCGGCGACGAAGAAAATACTACCTGGTCCCCGAGGGTGCTCCGGACCACCGCCCGCGGCTCAGGAGACGGGGCCGTTCTGCTCCCTTTCACGTCCCTTTCACGCCCGTGGAGCGACCGTGCGCCTGTTGCCCGGCCGTGCGGGAGATCGTTTGGCGGGGTGAGAGGCGCATGGCCGAGGGCACGTGCGCGTATGACGAGCACCAAGGGCGAGACCCATGACGACGAGCAGTCCCGACAACAGCTCCACGACCCCTTCCGACCCCGCCGCGCAGCCGCCCGAGGGCAGGCGCAGGTGGAACAGCGCGACCTCCGTGGCCCTCGCCGTGGCGGTCGTCGGCGCCGTGGCGGCCGCCGTTCTCTCCCCGCTCGGCGAGCACGTCGTGAACGCGCTCCTCGACGAGCCCACCTGCCCGGGTGAGGCCTGCGAGGGGAAGAACCCCGGCCGCCAGGGCTGCGACGACGGCGCCACCACCTTCAAGCCGCCCGCCGGCAACCCCGCCGAGCTCTCGATCCGCTACAGCGAGGACTGCCAGGCGGTCTGGGGGAAGATCGAGCACGGCGCCAAGGGGGACCTGGTCACGGTCGAGGCCACCGGAGGCACCGAGCGCGCCGCCGAGATCAAGTACGACGACGACACGTACACCCCCATGGTGCGCGTGGGTGACGGCGAGTTCGAGGTCACCGTCTGCGCGGTCCCCAAGGCCGGCGGCGCGAGCACGTACGAGCGCTACTGCATCCACGGAACCGAGGCGACCGCGTGGCGGTGACGGCCGGGCCGTCGCTCAGATCGCCAGCGACAGCAGCACCGGTGCTGCGTTGCGGTTGAGGGTGTCGGCGGCCCGGCGCAGGCGGTGGGCGTGCTCCAGCGGCAGGGACAGCGCCAGGCATCCCGCCGTGGACCCCGCCGTGAGCGGGACGGCCGCGCAGACCGTGCCCACCGCGTACTCCTGGAGGTCCAGGACCGGCACCGTCGGCGGCTGCGCGGCGAGCTTCGACAGCAGCAGCCGGTCGCTGGTGATGGTGCGCGAGGTGAGACGGGCCGGGCGGTGCCGGGACAGGTGGTCGCGCCGGCCCTCGTGGTCCAGCTGGGTGAGCAGGCTCTTGCCGACCGCCGTGGCGTGCGCGGAGTAGCGGAAGTCCACCCACTCGTTCACCTTCGGGGCGGCCGGGGAGTCGGCGTACTGGGTGACCCGGACCTCGCCGTCGACGTACCGGCTGAGGTAGACGGCGGCGCCCACGGAGTCGCGCAGCCGGTCCAGGGTGTGCTGAAGGGTGTCCCGCAGGGCCTGCTGGTGTCCGTCGGCCGCGCCCAGCCGGGCGAAGGCCGCCCCGGTGACGTATCCGCCGTCGGCGATCTGCTCGACGTAGGCCTCGCGGCGCAGCATCCGCAGGAGGGTGGTCAGCCGCTCCGTGGCGATGCCGGTCTCGCGGGCGAGTTCGGTCTCGTTGATTCCTGTGCTGTGCCGCGCCACCGTCTCCAGGACGCGCAGCGCGTCCTGGACCGAGTGGTACGACGCGGTCGGCTCGTGCCTCAGCGCCACGGTTTCCCCCCTGCGCTCGCTCGTAGACCCGAGGGGCCCGTCCCGGCCGCCGGGCGGACGGGGGCGGTGCCCTGGGGCCTGGGGCCGCAATCCGGTCAACGAATCCCCTCCACGATAGCCGTCAAAGGCCTCGTGGAAGGCGGGGGTTGACAAGATTGCGGCCCTCTGAACTGCGACGGCGACCCGCTGGCACATGCCGGCGGAATGACCCACATCGCGGACCTCGGGCAATGCCCCGAGCACCGCCCGTGACTACAGGACCGCGCTGAGGAATTCCCGCGTCCGGTCGTGCTCCGGCTCGTTGAAGATCTTCTCCGGCGAGCCCGCCTCGATGACCCGGCCCGAGTCGAACATCAGCACCTGGTCCGAGATGTCCCGCGCGAAGTTCATCTCGTGGGTCACGCAGAGCATCGTGATGTCGGTGGAGCGGGCGATGTCCCGCAGCACGTCCAGCACGCCGGCCACCAGCTCCGGGTCCAGGGCCGAGGTCACCTCGTCCAGCAGCAGCACCTGCGGGCGCATCGCCAGCGCCCGGGCGATCGCCACCCGCTGCTGCTGGCCGCCGGAGAGCTGGGCGGGGTGCTTGTCGAGATGGTCGGTCAGCCCGACCATCTCCAGCAGCTCCCGCGCCCGCTCCTCGGCCGCGTCCTTGGACATGCCGAGCACGGTGACCGGGGCCTCGGTGATGTTCCGCAGCACGGTCATGTTCGGGAACAGGTTGAACTGCTGGAAGACCATGCCGATCTTCTTGCGGACCTCGCGGACCTGCTTCTCCGGCGCCGGGAACAGCTGCTGCCCGTCGACGGTGATGACGCCCTCGTCGGGCTTCAGCAGGGTCATCAGCAGCCGCAGGATCGTGGTCTTGCCGGACCCGGACGGGCCGATCAGCGTCACGTGCTTGCCGGCGTCGACCGAGAAGTCCAGGTTGTCCAGGACCGTGTGGTCCCCGAACCGCTTGGTGACCCGCTCCAGCCGGATCAGCTCACCCGTCGCGCGCGGGGTCTCGGGCTTCTCGTCGAACGGGGCGTGGGTGTCAGTGGACAAGGCGTCGCTCCAGGGCTCGCAGGGCAAGGGAGGCCAGGTAGGAGATGACGATGAAGGCCACGCCGATCACCGTCAGGGGCTCGGTGAACTGGAAGTTCTGCTGGGCGAACAGCCGTGCCTGGCCGAGCATCTCCAGCACGGTGATGGCCATCAGCAGCGGGGTGTCCTTCAGCATCGAGATGACGTAGTTGCCGAGCGCGGGCACCACCCGGCGCACGGCCTGCGGCAGGATCACCACGGTCCACGTCCGGCGCAGCGGCAGGTTCAGCGCCGTCGCCGCCTCCCACTGGCCCACCGGCACGGCCTCGATACCGGCGCGGTAGACCTGCATCGTGTACGTCGAGTAGTGCAGCCCGATGGCGAAGACGCCGGTGGTCAGCGCCGAGAAGGTGATCCCCCACTCGGGCAGCACGTAGAAGAGGAAGAACAGCTGCACCAGCAGCGGGGTGTTGCGGACGAACTCGGTGACCGCGCCGACCGGCCAGGTCACCCAGCGGGTCGGCGTCCGCATCAGCAGCGCCCACACCAGGCCCAGCGCGAAGGAGATCAGCGAGCCGAACACCAGGATCTGCAGGGTGACCAGCAGACCGTCCCAGAAGTACGGCATGAAGTCGGCGACCGCGCCCCAGTCCCAGGTCATGAGACACCACTTCCCTCGGGCACGCGCGCGGCGGCGTCGGCCTTCTTCTTCGGCGTCTTGCCGACGCCCGCCTTCAGCTTCCTCTCGAGCCCGCGCATCGAGCGGGTGAGCAGGAAGGCGATGACGAAGTAGATGATCAGGATGTACGTGTAGATCTCCGCGCTCTCCTGGAGCGCCAGGCGCACCAGGTTGGCGCTGAACGCCAGGTCGCCCATGCCCATGACCGACACCAGGGCGGTGCCCTTGAGCAGCTCGATCAGCAGGTTGGAGAACGGCGGGATCATCTCCGGCACCGCCTGCGGCAGCAGGATGAGCTTCATCCGCTGCCAGGGCGTGAAGCTGAGGGCGATGCCGCCCTCACGCTGCGCCGGGTCCACCGCGGCGAGCGCGCCGCGCACGATCTCCGAGCCGTACGCCCCGTAGGTCAGGCCGAGCGCCAGGGTGCCCGCCCACAGCGGCACGAGCTGCCAGCCGAAGGCCGGCGGCAGCACGAAGAACACCCAGAAGATCATCACCAGCGCGGAGGTGCCGCGGAACACCTCGGTGTAGAAGCCCGCGAGGAAGCGGACGATCCACAGCCGGTGGGTGCGGGCGACGCCGACCACGAACGACACCGCGGTGGCGAGCAGGGCGCTGAGCACGAGCAGCTGGATCGTGACCCAGACGCCGTCGAGTACGCGTTCCCAGAGTCCGGAGGTCATCCGCCGCAGAGCTCCTTCGCGGTCAGATCCGTCATCTCGTCCTCGGTGAACCCGAAGGGCTTGAGGATGCGCAGCAGCTCGCCGCTCTTCTTGAGCTTCGCCAGCTCCACGTTGAAGGCGTCCCGCAGCTTCGTCTCGGTCGGCCGGAACGCGAACGCGCCGCCGTCGACGTGCGGCTTGCCTCCGACGAGGGGCTTGAACGGCTCGGTGGCCTCGGCCTTGGACGACTTCTTGACCACCTCGCGGGTGGTGAGGGCGGTCCCGGCGAAGACGTCGACACGTCCGGCCTCGACGGCGTTCAGGCCGGCCACCTGATCGGGGACGATCAGGATGTCGCTCTCCTTGTAGCCGGCCTCCACGGCGTACGCGATCTCCGCGTAGCCGGTGCCGGTGGCGAACTTCGCCTTCTTCCCGACGACGTCCGCGTAGTCGCGCAGCCCCAGCGGGTTGCCCTTGCGGACGATGAACGAGTCGAGCATCTGGTAGTCGGGGTCGGAGAAGATGACCTGCTCACAGCGCTCGGGGTTGACGTACATCCCGGCGGCCACGACGTCGAACTGCTGGGAGTTCAGCCCGGGTATGAGCGAGCCGAACTCGGTGGGCACGGGCTGCACCCGGTCCACCCCCAGCCGCTTGAAGATGACCTTGGCCAGCTCGGGCGCCTCGCCGGTCAGCTCACCGTCCTTGTCGATGTAGCCGAACGGGATCTCGCCGGCGATGCCCAGCCGGACCACGCCCGCCGCCCTCAGCCGCTCGAGCAGGTCGCCGCCGTCCGTCGTGGAGGCGGTCGGCACGCGGGAACACCCCGCCGCGCCCAGCGCGCCGAGCGCCGCGACCCCCGCGAGCAGCGACCGACGCGAGGGCCCGGAGGTCCCTGTGATTCGTCTCAGTGGGTGAAGTGGTGGAGCCATGGCGGCGCGGCTACCCGAAGCGATGCGAGTTATTCCGGCCAATTTCGGCCCCGTCCGGCGGTGGGGCGGTCTTGACCGGCACGGGACCATGGAGTGCATGGCCGACCGATTCCTCGAGATCTCCCTGGTCAAGCGTGAGGTGACCGGCATCGCGCGGCTGCTCGACGAGCGTGCCCCGATCACCTGCGAAGCCGTCTGGAAATCTCTCCCGCTGTCCGGCGACGTCTACCACGCCAAGTACGCGCGCAACGAGGTCTACGCCCTCTTCCCGCCCTTCGCGGACCGGGAGCCACCCCTGGAGAACCCCACAGTCACCCCCATTCCGGGCGACCTGTGCTATTTCACCTTTTCCGGCGCCGAGTTGGGCACCACGTCCTACGGCTACGACCGCGAGGTCCGCCCCGGCGGCACCGTGGTGGACCTCGCCCTCTTCTACGAACGCAACAACCTGCTGCTCAACGGCGACGTCGGCTGGGTGCCCGGCATCGTCTGGGGGCAGGTGGTGGAGGGCCTGGACGCCCTGGCCGACGCCTGCAACGACCTGTGGCGCACCGGCGCCGCCGGCGAGACGCTCAGCTTCCGGAGAGCGTGAACCCCGCCTCGTACAGCGCGTGCGCCGCCCGCAGCACCAGGTCGTCCCGGTGCCGCGCGCCCACCAGCTGCAACCCCACGGGCAGCCCGTCCACCAGGCCCACCGGCACGCTCGCGGCGGGCTGCTGCGTCATGTTGAACGGGTAGGTGAACGGCGTCCACCCCGTCCAGCGCCGGAGCCCCGACCCCCGCGGCACCTCCGCGCCCGCCTCGAACGCCGTGATGGGGAGCGTCGGGGTGACCAGCAGGTCGTACGTCTCATGGAAGCGGCCCATCCGGCGGCCCAGATCCATCCGTACGTCCGTCGCGGCCAGGTAGGTCTGCGCCGACAGCCGTCCGCCCTCCCGGCAGATCTCCCGCAGCCCCGGATCGAGCCGCTCCCGCTGCTCCCGGCCCAGGTGCCCCGTCACCCGCGCCGCGCCCGCGAACCACAAGGCGTGGAAGGCCTCCACCGGGTCGGCCAGGTCCGGGTCGGTCTCCTCCACGTACGCGCCGAGCCCCGCCAGCCGCTCCACCGCCTCCCGCACCACGCCCGCGACGCCCGGGTCCACCCGCACCTGTCCGCCCAGCGACGGCGAGAACGCCACCCGCAGCCCGCGCACCCCGCCGCCCAGCGCCTTGGCGAACGACCCCGGCGCCGGGGGCAGCGCCGACCAGTCGCGCGAGTCCGGCGCGGCGATCGCGTCCATCAGCAGCGCCGCGTCCGCCGCGTCCCGGGTCATCGGACCGACGTGCGCCAGCGTCCCGAACGCGCTCGCCGGATACAGCGGCACCCTCCCGTACGTCGGCTTCAGCGCGAAGATCCCGCAGAACGCCGCCGGGATACGGACACTGCCCCCGCCGTCCGTGCCCAGCGCCAGCGGCCCCGCGCCCAGCGCCACGGCCGCCGCCGCGCCCCCGCTGGACCCGCCCGCCGTACGGGACGGATCGCGCGGGTTGCGGGTGATGCCGCTGAGCGGGGAGTCCGTCACGCCCTTCCAGCCGAACTCGGGCGTCGTCGTCTTGCCCAGGAACACCGCACCCCGCTCCCGCAGCCGCGCCACCGACGGCGCGTCCTCGTCCCAGCGGCCGGCCGGGTCGATCGTCCGTGAACCCTTCAGGGTGGGGGCGCCGCGCAGCAGCAGGATGTCCTTCACCGTGACCGGCACCCCGTCCAGCGGCCCCAGCGGCTCGCCCCGCCGCCACCGCTCCTCGGACGCGGCCGCCCGCCGAAGGGCGTCGTCGGCGAGCAGCCGCACGAACGCGTTCACCTCGGGCTGGATCTCCTCGGCCCGGCGCAGGGCGGCGCGGGTCACCTCCACGGGGCCGAACTCGCCCTTGCGGTAGCCGTCGAGGAGCCGGGCCGCGGTCAGTTCGGTGAGCTCGGACATCCACACTCCCTGGGTACGACGTCAGTGACCCGGTACATACCCGCGCCGCTTGTCCACCACGTTCACCAGCGGCCGCCCCGCCGCCCACAGCTCGAACAACTCCACGAACTGGGCGGCCAGTTCGTCCCGCCAGCCGACGGTGTCCCCGCTCATGTGCGGGGAGACGACCACGCCCTCCAGCTCCCACAGCGGGGAGCCGGCGGCCAGCGGCTCGGCCGCGAACACGTCCAGCGCGGCCCCCGCGATCCACCTCTCGCGCACCGCCCGCACCAGCGCCTCCTCCACCACCAGCTCGCCCCGGCCGACGTTCACGAAGTGCGCGGACGGCTGCATCACCCCGAACCGGCGGGCGTCGAACATCCCCCGCGTCTCCTCGGTCAGCGGCGCCGCGGCCACCACCCAGTCCGCGCGCGCCAGCAGCCGGTCCAGCTCCTCCCGGCCGTGCACCCCGTCCCGCGCGGCGCGGCCCACCAGCGCGGTGCGGACGCCGAGCGCCTCCAGCGCGCCGGCCACCGCCCGGCCGATCGGCCCGGACCCCACCACGCACGCCCGCGTCCCCGCCACCCGGCGCGTCTCCCGGTGGAGCCAGGTCCGCTCCCGCTGGAGCCGCAGCGTGCGCGGCAGGTCCTTGGCGAAGGCGAGGACGAGACCGGCGACGTACTCGGCGATCGGCCCGTCGAAGACACCGCGCGCGTTGGTGACCACCGTGTCGGACGCGGCGAGTTCCGGGCAGAGCAGATGGTCCACCCCGGCGCTCGCCGTGTGCACCCAGCGCGGCCGGGGACCCTCGCCCGGCCACGCCTCGCGCACCGCGTGCGAGGTGAAGTCCCACACCAGCAGCACGTCCGCGTGCGGCAGCCGCTCGGCGAGGGTCGACGCGTCGGCGTGCTCGACCCGGACCCGGCCGGTGAGCCGGCCGAGGCGGGGCGGCGGTTCGGCGTCGAGGACGAGCAGCGTGGGGGTGGTCATGGCCTCGTCTCCTCGCGGCGCGGTGCGGTACGGCGGCCGGGGCACGGGCCGGTGACGGCGAGTCGGCCGGGTGCCGGCCGGCGGGCGCCCCGCGCGGATTGACCGCGCCCCCGCCCGAACCTACCGTCGTCGGCACGGGTCTTTCCGCGTTCCCTCGTGTGCTCGTCTCCCAGCGTGAGGCCGGTGCCTGGCATGGACGTCTCCCTTCTCGGCGGCCCGAGCCCGCAGCGCGGGGTCGGGGTGGTGGCCCCTTTCGACTTCGCGCTGGACCGGGAGCTGTGGCGCTGGATCCCGGACGGCGTCTCCCTGCACGTCACGCGTACCCCGTACGTGCCGGTCGAGGTCGGTCTCGATCTGGCGCGGCTGGTCAGCGAGCACGAGACGCTGGGCGACGCCGTGCGCGCGCTGAGCGCCGTCGCCCCCGAGGCCGTCGCCTACGCCTGTACCTCCGGCAGCTTCGTCGGCGGGATCATGGGCGAGCGGGCCATGTGCGAGGCGATGAGCCGGGCCGGCGCGGTCCCCGCGATCACCACCTCGGGCGCGCTCCTGGAGGCCCTGGTGGAGCTGGACGTACGCCGGGTCGCCCTGGTCACCCCGTACACGGTGTCCGTCACCCGGGCGCTGGAGGCGTACGTGGCGCGGGCCGGCGTCACCGTCACCGGCTGCGCGTACATGGGGCTGACCCGGCACATCTGGAAGGTCACCTACCGCGAGGTGGTGGACATGGCCCGGCGGGCGGTGAGAGGCCGGCCCGGCGCGGCCGACGCGCTGTTCCTCTCCTGCACCAACCTGCCGACGTACGACGTGATCCCCCAACTGGAGGCGGAACTGCGCATCCCGGTCATCTCGGCCAACCAGGTGACCATGTGGGCTGTGCTGCGCCGATTGGGTACCCGGGCGGTGGGACCGTATCAGGCGCTGATCGACGCGTCCGCACGCTCCGGGACCGTCACGCCGGGCCAAGCGCCGGCCGTGCCGCCCGGCCGGGCGGCGCCCGGACCGGTGCCAGCGGACGCGCCAGGAGAGAAGCAGCAGGAAGGCTGGACATGACCGCACTGGGATTCCTCTACCCCGGCCACTCCGCGGAGGACGACTATCCGCGCATCGAGCAGTTGCTGAGCAGCGACATCCGCCTGGACCTGGTGCACACCGACATCGGCGAGGACGCGCACCGGGTGGACGCGCTGCGCGAGATGGGCTCGCCCGAGCGGCTGGCGGCCGGCCTGGAGCAGCTGCGGCTGTCCGGCGCCGAGGCCGTGGTGTGGGCCTGCACCAGCGGCAGCTTCGTGCACGGCTGGGAGGGTGCCCACGAGCAGGTGCGCGGTCTCGCCCGGGCCGCGGGCATGCCCGCCTCCTCCACCTCCTTCGGCTTCGTGCACGCCCTGCGGGAGATCGAGGTCCGGCGGGTCGCCGTCGGCGCCACCTACCCCGACGACGTCGCCGAGCTGTTCGCCGGGTTCCTGCGCGCCGGGGGAGCGGAGGTCACCGGGGTGCGCGGCGCCGGGATCGTCACGGCCGCCGAGGTGGGCACCTGGGGCGAACCCGAGGTGTTCGCGCTGGCCCGCGCCGCCGACACCCCCGACGCGGAGGCGCTGCTCCTGCCGGACACCGCCCTGCACACCGTCGCCCACGTCCCCGCCCTGGAGAAGGAGCTGGGCAAGCCGGTCCTCACCGCCAACCAGGTCACCGCCTGGGAGGCCCTGCGCCTGACCGACCGCCGCGTGAACGCGCCCCAACTCGGCGCGCTCTTCACCCGGGAGCCGGTCGTCCAGGTGTGACACCCGCGTACGTACGTCCGCCCGCGCGCCCGGAGCGCGTTCCGGTCGCTGTCTTTGTGCGCCCCGCGAGCTGGGTAGTCACCGTTCGGCGCGCCCGCACCGGCCGGCTTCCGGCGGGCCGGACGCCCTCTTGCGGGGGCGCGGGACAATGGACGGTGGCCCTCCGGCACCCGGGGGCCACCGCGACGTACGAAGGAGAAGTCATGGCGGAGCACACGCCGCGCCCGGACCAGCCGCGGCTACGCCCCGCGCCCCTGCTGTTCGAGCCCGCGCAGGCGGCCTCGGATCCCGAGCACTTCTTCGACCTGGAGTCGATCGAGGATCCGCGCGCGCTGCTGGAGCGGGCCACGGAGCTGACGCTCGCGTTCCGGGCCGCCGCGGACCGGGCGACGGAGTTCCAGGCGATGGCGGCGGCCCAGCTCGCCGATCCCCGGCGCTTCGACCGGCTGTCGACGGCGGACATCGCCGAGCGCGCCGAGTGGACCGAGGACTACGCGAAGCGGATGGTCGAGTTCGGCCGCGACCTGCTGCGCGGCGGCGAGGGCGCGGAGCACGCCGATCCCGTGTGACCCGAGGCCCCCTGCGGAGCCCTGGCCCCCCTCGAACGCGTGTGGCATATGCCGGGTGACAGGGTACGCGCTCGGCGGGCCCTTCGTCAGGAAATGCGGCAACTCTGCGGAACCGTTCTCTCACGGCGCGTAGAAATATCTGTATGAGCAGCACACCGAATGTCTCCGACGTCAGCGGTGTCACCCCGGACGGAGCCGCCTGGCTCGCCTCGGCCGGCGCGGGCCCGCACGGCGCCCGCCTCCTGCGCGGCGAGCGGCCGGACACCCCCGTGGTCCTGCTCTGCGGCGTGGTCTTCGACGTGGTGAGCGTGCCCGCGATCTTCGGACGCCGGATGCTGGACCGCCTGTGGGCGGAGGGGCCGGGTTCGGGTCCCGTGGCCGAGTACCGCGGCCGCACGCTGCTGTTCGGCGCCGTGGGCACGGCCCAGCGGCTGCCCGCCCTGCTGAGGTGGGAGGAGTGGGGCGCGCACGGCAGCCGCACGGACGGCGTCCCGCCGCTGCTGTGCCACGGCGCCGGCGACGCGGTGACCGTCCCCGCCCCGGCCGGACCCGGACGTCCCGACCCGGCGTCCCCCGCCCGCTGGCTGGTCGCCCCCGACAGCCGCAGCCCCTGGCTGCCGGGCCCGGAGGTGCTGCTCTGGGCGGCGGTGCGGGCGGCCCGGGCGGCCGTGCGGATATCGATTTTTCCTCCCGCCGATCGTGATGCTAATGTCTACGACGTCAGCAGGCGCCGCTAGCTCAGTTGGTTAGAGCAGCTGACTCTTAATCAGCGGGTCCGGGGTTCGAGTCCCTGGCGGCGCACGACACGAAGAAGGCCCCCCCTCAGGCGGGGGCCTTCTTCGCGTGCCCGTCACGCTTCCGGTCGGTACGCCCGGGCTCGGTACGCCCATGCTCAGTACGCCCGTGCGGCCCGCTCGCCGGTGGTGATCTTCACCGTCCAGGCGCCCGAGGGCGTACGGCCCTCCACCTCGACGCGTACCGACTCGCCGGGGACCGTGAAGCTCTCGCCCAGGGCGACCGGGGCGTCCGCCAGCGGCGGATAGACCGAGTCCTCCCAGCACGCCTCGGTGTGCGGATGGGCGTCGATCACCTCGATGGGCCCGCGCCCCGAGCGGGTGCCGCTGTGCACGCGGTAGACCAGCACCCCCGGCCGGCAGGCCGCCCGGTCGTTGCCGAACGGTCCGCGCACCTCGAAGGCCAGGGCCGAGTCCGCGCCCGTACGCACCACCGCGAGCTTGGTGCCCCGCCCCAGACCGAACGACGGCGCCCCCGCCGAGCCCGTCACCGGCGCGCCGGGCCCCGCCCCCAGCGGCTCCAGCGTCAGCCGCACCGGACCGCCCTCCTGCACGCACCGCACCTGGCGCGGCTCCAGCCAGCCCAGCTTCCACTTGTGCCAGCCGAACAGGTCCGGCGCGAGCGCGAACTGACTGCCCATCAGGTCCCAGTCCCCGACATGGGTGTCCCAGTCGCCCTTGCCGTCCACCGGCCGGTGGTACAGATCGGGCAGGTCGAAGACGTGCCCCGTCTCGTGTGCCAGCACCAGCCGGTCCGGCGGATGGTTCTCGAACACGGTGACGACCCGCCGGATGTCGGTCCCGTCCGCGCGCATCGGACGGTCCAGGTTGACCACCTTCGTGGCGTCCGAGTCCACCCCCGGCGCGTCCGGGTCCGCCACGAAGTACACGACGTCGTAGCGCGCGTAGTCGACGTGCGGATCGGACGCGGCGAGCGCGTCCCGCAGATACGCCGCCCGGTGCGCCACCGTCCAGTCGCGCTGTATGGCGTACGCCGTCGAGGGGCGCGGCATGCGGATCCACCGCTTCACCGGGTGCGCCCGCAGGCTGAACTTGCCGTAGGAGGCCCGGGCGAAGAAGCGGCTGGTCATCGGGAAGTGGTCGGCGGCCAGCTCGTCCGGCGAGGTCAGCGGGTGCGAGTCGGGGAACGACAGGAACACCATCACCGCGTCCAGCCGTCGCGTCGGACGCGGATAGGCCGCGTTCCAGGTGTCCAGGCCCTCGGAGTGGTGGGCGTCGGTCCGGGTCAGCGCGCAGGGCTCCGCCGAGAACGGCTCGGGACCGGACGGAACGCTCACCAGGGACGTCGCCGCGAGCGCCGACATCGTCGTGCACATCGCCGCCGTGGTCCGCAGCCGGGGCCGCACACCCGAACGGCCGAACCGCTGCCGCAGTGCCTCACGACCGAGTCCTCTCGGGGTGAGCTGACGCGGCACAGGGACCTCCGGGAGACGGTTCGCGGGACACCGCACCCAGAGTGGGATGATTTGTCGTACTACGCCCTGTTCAGCTGCACCGGTCGGGTGAGAACAGCGGGAAAACGGGCGGGACCGCGCGCGGTTCGCACCGCCCGCACTCACGGAACGTCACAACTGGTCGGAGCGGTGGCGGAAGGCGTCCTCGCCCGCGCAGAAACGATCTGGCAGAGATGCGGAACCGGCTCCGAGGCCGGACAGTGGCTGGAAGGGCCCTCCGCGGGCCTCTATGATCGGCACACTTTCCGGGTGCGGAGAGAGTTTTCCTGCACGACAGCGAGCGAATGCACTGCGGGAGCGAGTGGTGAGCGGAACGTCCGAAGGGCCGACGCCCGCGACTGAGCTCGGCCGAGCGGTCGTCACGGAGAGTGAGATTCTGGCGCCGTCGGGTGCGGAGTTCGCGGGGGCCGTCGAGGCCGTCGAGGCCGCCGGGCCTGTGCCTGACGAGGCCGTCGAGCCCGGCGCGCCGGACGGGCTCGCGGAGTCCCCCGCCCCGCGCACGCCGTCACCCCCGTCCTACCGCTCCGTCTTCACCGCCGCCCCGCTCGCCATGGCCGTCGTCGACCGCGAGGGCACGGTCACCGGCGCCAACGCCGCCCTCGCCGACCTGCTGGGCCGGGACCAGGACACCCTGACCGGCGCCGTCGCCGCCGACCTGGTCGACCTCGCCTCCGACGCCCGCACCTGGCACGCCTACCGCGAACTTTTGCGCGGCCGCCGCGCCCGGCTGCGCTGCACCCGGCGGCTGAAACACCCCGAGGGGCACGCGCTGTGGGTGCGGGTCACGGTCGCCCCGCTGCCCGCCGGCGACGGCGGCGTCCTCGTGTCCGTCGCCGACGTCAGCGACCACCGCGCCCTCCAGGCCCGGCTGCGCCACCTGCGCATGCACGACCCGGTGACCCGGCTGCCCAACCGCACCCTGTTCTTCGAGCGCCTGACCACCGCCCTGGAGGCGGAGTCGTACGCGGAGAGCGGCACCGGCCGGATCGGGCTCTGCTACCTCGACCTGGACGGCTTCAAGGCCGTCAACGACACCCTCGGCCACCGCGTCGGCGACCAGCTGCTGGCCGCCGTCGCCGACCGGCTCACCCGGTGCGCGCAGGACGCGGGGCGGACCCGGGCCGGGATCCCGCTGGTCGCCCGGCTCGGCGGCGACGAGTTCGCCCTGCTCGTGGAGGACTCCACCGGCACCGAACAGCTCGCCGACCTCGCCGAGTCGCTGCTCGACGCGATCCAGGAGCCGTTCGACCTGTCCGGCCGCCGTCTTTCGGTGTCCGCGTCCATCGGCGTGGTCGAGCGGCACGCCGCCGGGACCACCCCCACCGCGCTGATGCAGGCCGCCGACACCACGCTGTACTGGGCGAAGGCCGACGGCAAGGCCCGCTGGACGCTGTTCGACCCGGAGCGCAACGCCTCCCGCGTCACCCGCCAGGCGCTCGCCTCCTCCCTCCGCCCGGCCATCGACCGGGGCGAGTTCGCCCTGGAGTACCAGCCGCTGGTGGGCATGGACGACGACCGCGTGCACGGCGTGGAGGCCCTGATCCGCTGGCACCACCCCCGCTTCGGCACGCTCACGCCGAATCGGTTCATCTCCCTGGCGGAGGAGGACGGTTCGATCGTGCCGCTCGGCCGCTGGGTGCTGCGCACCGCCTGCCGGCAGGCACGCGACTGGCAGACGCGGTACCCGGACGAGCCGCCGATCTTCGTCAGCGTGAACGTGGCGGTCCGTCAGGTCTGGGACTCCGACCTGGTCGCGGACGTCGCCGACACCCTGGAGGAGACCGGCCTGCCCCCGCGCCTGCTCCAGCTGGAGCTGACCGAGTCCGCGGTGATGGGCTCCTCGGGCCGGCCGCTCCAGGCCCTCAAGGCGCTCAGCGACATGGGTGTCCGCATCGCCATCGACGACTTCGGCACCGGCTACTCCAACCTCGCCTACCTCAGCAGGCTGCCGGTGTCCGTGCTGAAGCTCGACGGCTCCTTCGTACGGGGCTTCCAGATCGAGGACCGCACGGCGCAGCCCGGCGCCGCCGACGAGGTGATCGTCGAGGCGATGGTGCAACTCGCCCACCGGCTGGGGCTGACCGTCACCGCGGAGTGCGTGGAGACCTCCGCGCAGGCCACCCGGCTGCGCCGCATCGGCTGCGACACCGGGCAGGGCTGGCTGTACTCACGGCCCGTCCCGCCCGACCGCATCTCCGAACTGCTCGGCACACCCGGGGTTCAGGCGGGCGTCGGCAACCCGTAGGCGTCGGCGATCAGTTCGTACGACCGCACCCGGACGTCACCGCCGTGCGCGTTGGCGGTGAGCATCAACTCGTCGGCGCCGGTGCGCTTCTGGAGGTCGTCGAGGCCGGCCCGGACCTCGTCCGCCGTGCCGTGGACGACGTTGGCGTTCCAGGACTCCACGAACTCCCGCTCCATGGGGCTGAAGTCGTACGCCTCCGCCTCCTCGGGCGTCGGCACGAGCCCCGGGCGTCCGGTGCGCAGCCGCACCATGTTCAGCGCGGCGGCCAGCACCTGGCGGCGCGCCTCCTTCTCGTCGTCGGTGGCGAGCGCCGAGACGCCGATCAGCGCGTACGGCGCGTCCAGCACCTCGCTCGGCCGGAAGCTCTCCCGGTACAGGTCGAGCGCCGGGACGGTGTTCTGCGCGGAGAAGTGGTGGGCGAAGGCGAACGGCAGGCCGAGCATGCCGGCCAGCCGGGCGCTGAACCCGGAGGATCCGAGCAGCCAGACCGGCGGCCGGTGCGGGGACTGCACCCCGCCGGGCGAGGTCGCCTGCACCGGGCCGGGCACGGCGTGGATACGGCGGTAGGGGTGCCCGTCGGGGAAGTCGTCGTCCAGGAAGCGGGTCAGCTCGGCGAGCTGCTGGGGGAAGTCGTCGGCGCCCTCGTTCAGATGGTCGGTGCGGCGCAGGGCGGCGGCGGTCGCCCCGTCGGTGCCGGGCGCCCGCCCGAGCCCGAGGTCGATCCGCCCCGGCGCCATGGCCTCCAGCGTGCCGAACTGCTCGGCGATGACGAGGGGCGCGTGGTTGGGCAGCATCACCCCGCCCGACCCGAGCCGGATGCGGTCCGTGTACGCGGCGAGGTGCGCGAGGATCACCGCCGGCGAGGAGGAGGCCACGCCCGGCATGGAGTGGTGCTCGGCCACCCAGTACCGGTGGAACCCGCGCCCCTCGGCGAGCTTCGCCAGCTCCACGCTGGTCGCCAGCGCGTCGGACGCGGTCCGCCCGGCTCCCACCGTGACCAGGTCGAGAACGGAGAGGGGAACGGGGGCGGTGCCGTGCGTCGTGCCCCTGATCTCGTCGCCTGCGGTCACGTGGGTGCCTCCTGTCGGACGTCCTCGCACTAGGTGCATGTGCGGTGGGGGCAACCGGGGGCGGGCGCCGGTTATTCCCGGGCCGGAACCCGAGGGGTGTAGGCGTGCTCGACTGCGCACTCGCGGCGGAGAGACGCCACGTCGGCCGACGAGGGGTCCGTATGTCTGGCATCTGCGTGGTGATGCGCTGCGCTTCCCACTCGAACTGTGATGCACCTCATACTGAGCCAAAATGTGAACAAGGCTCACTTACTCATTCTCAAACGTAACGATCATCACGCGCGCTACACGAATTCGCGACGCCAATGTCCATTTACTACCCGTTGACCTGACGTTCGGTAACAGGGTGAGGCACTGCAGGTAACTGTGTGGGCTTTGTGGGTGGGGTGTGGCGGGGATGTGGGACCGAAGTCGCGGCAGGACCATGGTCATTGGTGTCGTGATGGGCACGGCGTTGGCCGTCGGGTCGACTCCGGCGCTGACCGGTGAGGCGTTCGCCGGTGCACCGAACGCACCGGTATCACCGTCAATCGGGGCGAAGACTGACAGCCATGGCGCCGGTGGCTTCACGGAGGCTGAAGCGATGGCCGAAGCCAAGACAACCGGCGTACCCGTGGAGGTCGTGTCGCTGCGCGGGGAGGCGAGCGAGGTCTTCGCGACTCCGGACGGTCGGTTGCAAGCGCGTGAGTATCTACGTCCGGTCTGGACCCGTATCGACGGCGGCTGGAAGCGGATCGACACCGAACTGGCGGCCACCAGCGAGGGTACCGTCGCCCCCGAGGCGTCGACGGTGGATCTGGAGTTCTCCGGCGGAGGAGAGGGCCCGCTGGTGCGTATGAAGCGCGCCGGGCGTGAGTTGAGCCTGACCTGGCCGACGTCGCTGCCGAAGCCCGAGGTCGAGGGTCCGGTCGCCACGTACCCGTCGGTGCTGCCGGATGTCGATCTGCGGATGACGGCGCAGCAGGACGGGTTCACCCAGTTGCTGGTGGTCAAGTCGGCGGAAGCTGCCGCGAGTCCGGAGCTTGCCCAGTTGCGTCTGGAGCTGGATACACGCGGTCTGTCGGTGGAGGAGACCGAAGAGGGGGGACTGCAGGCACTCGACAAGGGAGCCGAGTCGCCGGTCTTCGAGGCTCCGCGGCCGATGATGTGGGATTCAAGCCCGGGAGAAAGCCCGGCAGGCGCGGAATCGAGCAAGGCAGCACCAGTTGAGAAGGCGGAGGGCAGCAGTGCGTCCGCCGACGCGGCAGCGACCGCGGGTGATCAGCCGGGCGCGGGGGAGTCGGGCAAGCTCGCCCCTGTCGGGGTCGACGTGGCGGAAGGGCAGGACGAACTGGTTCTGACGCCGGACGCGGATGTGCTGAAGGGAGAGGACACCGAATACCCGGTCTTCATCGACCCGCAGTGGTACACCCCCAAGGCCTCCGCGTGGACGATGGTGTCCAAGTACTGGGCGGATGCACCACAGTGGAAGTTCAACGGTGACTCCGACTCGGGCCTGGGCTACTGCAACTGGAACTACTGCAAGCCCCACGACACCAAGCGTCTCTTCTACCGCATCCCTGTATCCAAGTTCGCGGGACGCAGCATCCTGTCGGCGGAATTCGTCGTACGCAACACCTGGTCGGCGTCGTGCTCCGACCGTGGCGTGCAACTGTGGCGTACCAAGGACATCAGCTCGTCCACCACGTGGAACTCCCAGAACGTCTCGGGCTTCTGGATCGACCACCTCAAGACCGAGGAGTTCGCGTACGGGTACGAGGGGTGCGCTGCCAAGGACGCCGAGTTCGATGTGAAGTCGGCTGTCCAGCAGGCCGCGAACGGCAAGTGGTCGACGATGACCTTCGGTCTGCAGGCATCGAGTGAAAGCGACGGCTACGGATGGAAGCGGTTCTCGGACAACGCCTATCTCCGGGTCGAGTACAACCGTCCCCCGGCCCAGCTGAAGATGTCGCAGCTCACGATGACGTACGGCGGTACCTGCAAGACCCCGTACCCTCTCGCCCGCGTTCGCACCCTGGGCACGATCCGCGCGAACAACGTCACCGATCCTGACGGGGACAATGTCGGCGTACAGTTCCAGGCGAAGTGGGACGGAGGCTCGTGGAGTCCGACCCGCGCGGCAGGCAAGGCGTCCGGATCGTCGTTCGCGATCTCCCTGCCGTCGTCGATACCGAAGAACAAGACCGTCCGCTGGTACGCCAGGGTCTTCGACGGGGCACAGTACTCACCGTGGTCACATGCCGGAGCCGCGTCGGCATGCTACTTCGTCTACGACACCAGCGTGCCCCAGGCGCCGATGGTGAGCTCGGGAGAGTATCCGGAGTCTGATCCGGCCAACCCCGAGGACCCCTGGTACGACGGGGTGGGCCAGTACGGGTCGTTCACCGTCGACGGGGTCGACTCGGACGTGACGACGTACTGGTACGGCATCAACGGGGACCCGACCTCAAGAAACAAGATCACCACCTCGGGCGGTGCCGCGCGGATCGCGAAGGTGCTGCCGGCCAGACCCGGCGTGAACTTCTTCACGGCGCAGGCCTTCGACTCCGCCGGTAACGGCAGTGAGATCCGCACCTACCAGTACCGGGTGAAGGCCGGGCAGCCCGACAGGGCGACATGGCAGCTGGACGAAGGCGCGGGCTCGAGCCAGGCGAAGGGATCGACACCTCCGCGGACCCTGAAGCTGCTCGGTGGCACGACTGCCGAAGCCGAAGGCGCGGTCGGCACAGCGGTGCGGTTCAACGGCACGGACGGATATGCCGACACCGACCTGTCTCCGGTCAACACCACGCAGGGCTTCGCCGTCTCCGCGTGGGTCAACTTCGACCAGCAGCCCACACACTCGATGGTGGTGGCGACCCAGCCGGGCAACGTCATGGCCGGCTTCGAGCTCTATTACTCCCCGGTGCACGGCTGGGTGTTCAACCAGCATGCATCGGACACCGCCGGTGCCGCATCGGTCATGGCGAAGGCTGCCACCCCCGCCCCGGTCACGGTGGGCAAGTGGACGCACGTCGCCGGGTCCTACGACGCGACCGTGGACCGACTGCGCCTGTACGTCGACGGTCAACTGGTCGGCGAGAAGTCCTGGTCCACCCCCTGGAACGCCCGCCGAGGTCTGAGGATCGGGGCCGGCTCCTACACCGGGACGCCCGGCAACTTCTTCTCCGGCGCCATCGACGACGTGCAGATCTTCAACCGGCAGCTGGAGGACAGCGAGGTCACTCAGCTGCACGCGATGCAGACCGTCGGCGACCCGGGCCAACCCGCGCTCGCGGTGTTCCCCATGGACGAGGCAGTCGGCGCGACGGAGATCGTCGGACACGGCGGAGTGATCCCGGCGACCTATCACGGAACGGTCAGCACGGGCGTGCCGGGAGTCGCGGGCAAGGCCGCCCACTTCGACGGCACCACCGGCTATGCGAAGGTCGGCGAAACGAGCGCCCCGCACGTCAATACCTTCCGCAGCTTCACCGTCTCGGCCTGGGCCAAACTGGACTCCCTGGCGGCCGAAAGCGGCGTGGTGGTGCTGCAGGCCGGCAAGGAGCGGCCCGGGATGGAGCTGTACTACTCCGCCGCCGCCCAGCAGTGGGCCTTCGCCCAGTACACCGCGGACTCGGCGGACGCGGGCATCACCCGCGTCACGCAACCCGTTGGCGCGCAGGCCTATGCCGGGGAATGGGCGCACCTGGTCGGCGTGCACGACACGGACGACAACACGCTCACCCTGTACGTGAACGGCACGAAGGCCGGCTCCGTCACCCAGAACAGCCCCTTCTTCGCCGACAGATCGATGTACATCGGCGTCGGCGAATACAGCGGAGCGACGCAGTACCACTTCCCCGGCACCGTTGACGACGTACGTGTGATGGACCGGCCGGTCTCCGCCGAGGAGGTGCAGCAGATGTTCAAGCAGCGGCCTCTCCTCACGAGCCGGTGGACCTTCGAAACAGCATCCGGCACCCCGCTGACGACCCCAGATGCCTCCGCATCGGGCAACGACATGACGCTGAACGGCGGTGCGACTCTCGGCTCCGGATGGGTCGACGGCGGCGTCGACCTCGACGGTGTCGACGACTACGGCGCGACCTCGGTTGTTCCGGTCGATACCAGTGCAAGCTTCACGATCTCCGCATGGGCCCAGGCAGCCGCCCTCCCCAACCGTAGCGCTGCCCTGCTCAGCGTGCCTGGTACGACCCAGAGCGCCTTCACTGTCCGATACGAACCAAGGGCCTCGGATGGCGGCCCCGGACACTGGCGGATCGCGATGGCTTCGGCGGACTCCGCAGACGCCACCGTCGACCATATCGACAACGGTCAGTTCTTCAGCCCCACTGAGTGGACACATGTGGCCCTCGTCTATGACGGCTTTGCCAAACACCTCTCGCTCTACGTCAACGGTCAGCTCGAAGAGGTCGCCTGTACGGATGATGACGGTGACGGCGAGTCCGACGACACGGCCTGCGAGGACCGGCTGTCCTGGGCGGACGACGTGCTCTCGTTCAAGTCGGCGCAACCGATGCAGCTCGGTCGCGCCCAGAGCGGAAGCAACACCTGGGGCGACTACTGGCCGGGGGCCGTGTCCGATGTGTGGGCTTTCCAGGGCGCACTGACGGAAACCCAAGTTCAGCACCTTGCCGAGGGTCTGCCCGGCGCGCCCACAGAGGTACCCGACGGGGACTTCTGAGGAGAACGGTGCCGGGATTGGACCCGGCGCGGCCGCCCCTTCTTCGTGCACCACACAGACCCACAGCCCATTCCCTGTGCCGCCGGGCAGAACGGCCCGAAGCGAAACGAAGGAATTAAGACAGCATGAACGGCAGATTCGCCAAACCGCTTCGGATACTGCGGCGACGAATAGCACTGGCCTCAGCCGCCCTTATGGTCGGTACCCTCCTTCAAGCCGTGACGCAACCCGCCGCCGCTGTGGGCGACGACGTGCCGGTCGATCCCGCAGCCTTCGAGAAGCCCATCCCCGGGAGCACGGGCAAGACCAAACCGCGCGCCCTGACCACGGGCCCCCGAACCCCCGCTAAAGCGCCTGAGGATGCTTGGCCGAAGGCGACTGTGGTGTCGACGGAACTTCCCGAGCCCCACGGGAAGACACGCGGCAGGCAGGCCGTCCATGTCCCGGGTACACCACTGACCCTGGATGTCGGGGCAGCAGCTGGTACAAGGAGGGCTCGCGGCAGTGTCGAGACGCACGTCCTCAGCCGCAAGACGTCCGAGCGGGCCGGGATCGACGGTGTCCTCTTCACCCTGCAAGGCAAGGACACACCGGCTCGCGCAGGACAGATCCGCAGCACAGTGGACTACTCCTCCTTCGCCGGAGCGTATGGTGGCGGCTATGCCTCCCGGCTGACCCTGGTGGAACTTCCCGAATGCGTGCTCACGACCCCCGACAAACAGGCCTGTCGTGTGGCCAAGCCCGTCGAGACGGTCAACGATCTCGAGAAGCAAACCCTCACCGCGTCCAGCGTGTCCCTGCGGCCGACCGCTCCCACCGTTCTGGCGGCCGTGGCCGCGACGGAGAGCGCAAAGGGGGACTACAAGGCCACCTCCCTCTCAGCGTCAGCGACCTGGAACACCGACCTCAACACGGGTAACTTCGGTTGGTCCTACAACATGCCGGTGCCTGATGTGCCGGGCGGCCTGACCCCGAATGTCGGGTTGTCCTATTCCTCCGGCTCCATCGACGGACGAACTGGCAACACGAACAACCAGGCCTCCTGGGCGGGCGACGGGTTCGACCTGTGGCCCGGTTTCATCGAACGCCGTTACAAGCCCTGTGCCGATGACGGACAGACGGCGGACGACGGCGTCAACAAGCCGGGTGACCTGTGCTGGGCCTATGACAACGCCTACCTGTCGCTGAACGGCAAAGCCGGCGAGTTGGTGCCCAACGGCACGGACAAGTGGAAGCTGAAGCGCGACGACGGCACGAAGATCGACCGGCTCCGCGGTTCCGGCCGGGAGAACGGCACCCACGACGGTGAGTACTGGAGAGTCACCACTCCGGACGGCACCCTCTACTACTTCGGCTACCACCGACTTCCCGGCTGGTCGGACGGCAAGGAGACCACCGACTCCACCTGGACCGTGCCGGTCTACGGCGACGACACGGGTGAGCCCTGCCACGCCGGGACATTCGCGGATTCCTGGTGCCAGCAGGGCTGGCGCTGGAACCTCGACTACGTCGTGGACACCCATGGCAACGCCGTCACCTACTTCTACGACAACGAGGTCAACTACTACGGCCGGAATCTGAAGGCCGAAGACGGCACCCCCTACGTTCGTGGCGGCACCCTCGACCGCATCGAGTACGGCCTGAAGTCGTCCTCGCTCTATGAGACGAAGCCGCTGGCCAAGGTCATCTTCACCAACGACGACCGCTGCCTGAAGGACTCGAACACCACCTGCTCCGACATCGACGCCGACTCGGCCTACTGGTATGACACCCCCTGGGACCTGAACTGTGACAGCGGCGAAGACTGTGACCAGGGGCGCCTGTCGCCAGCCTTCTTCACCACCGAGCGTCTGACCAATGTCACCACCCAGGTCCTGGACGGCAGCACCTACAAGGATGTCGACTCCTGGGCGCTGACGCACCGCTGGGGTATGGCCGATACCGATTACCAACTGCTACTGGACTCCGTGCAGCGCACCGGGCACAGCGCCACACCGGCGATCACCCTCCCGAAAACCACGTTCGGGTACGTCCAGCGCGCAAACCGGCTCGACGAGACCGGTGACGGCTTTGCCCCGTTCATCAAGGACCGTTTGAACAGCGTCGCCGACGAGGCGGGCGGCCAGATCGACGTCGGTTACTCGGCGCCGGTCTGCGATGCGGGGGCCCTGCCCACTCCGCAGACCAACACCACCCGTTGCTTCCCGCAGTACATCGGCGGCAGCGCCAGCGACGACCCCGAACTCCAGTGGTTCAACAAGTACGTGGTCACCTCGGTGACCGCCACCGACCGCACGGGCGGAGCCCCCGACCAGGTCACCAACTACAGCTACCTAGGTGGTGCCGCCTGGCACTACGACGATGACGACGGCCTGACGAAGGAGAAGTTCAAGACCTGGTCCCAGTGGCGCGGCTATGGGCATGTGCGGGTTCAGACCGGCGGCCTTGGTGGCGCCCCGGCCATGAAGTCTCAGCAGGACAGCTACTTCCTGCGCGGCATGGACGGCGACCGCGAGGAGGCTTCGGGCGGCACCAAGGATGTCACCGTCTCCCTAGACGCCGGCGAAGGAGACCCGATCACCGATCACGAGTCGGCGGCGGGCTTCGCCTACAAGACCGTCACGTACTCCGGCCCTGGCGGCAAGGTGCTGGGCAAGACAGTCAACCGGCCGTGGCATCACCAGACGGCGAAGAAGGAACGCTCCTGGGGCACGGTGACCGCCAACTTCACCGGCACCGCGCACAGCCGCACCTGGACCTCGCTCGACGACGGCTCGGGCGCCAAGTGGCGCACGACCTCCTCCGCCACCACGTACGACACCGTGGCCGGCCGTGTCGTACAGGTCGACGACCACGGCGACAACAGTGTTACTGAGGACGACACCTGCACCCGCACCACCTACGCAACGAACCTCACTAAGAACATCCTCGGACTGCCGTCCCGGGTCGAGACCGTTTCCACCGGATGCGGCACCACACCCAGCCGCCCCGGTGACGTGATCTCCGACGTGCGCTCCGCCTACGACGGCGGCTCCTACGACGCGGAACCCGTCAAGGGCGACGTTTCGGCCACCGCGGTGTTGAAGAAGTACGACGGCACCACCGCCGTCTACCTCGAATCCGGCGCCACTCATGATGGATACGGCCGCACTCTCACCAGCACCGACCTCACCGCGAACGTGACGGTGACAGCGGCCGGAACCCTCACCCGCTCCCCGCGCGACGACGGCCGCACCACCACCACGGTACGCACCCCGACCACCGGCTTCCCCACCACCGTCAGTACCACCACGCCCCCCGCCACGCCTGGCGACGCGTCCACGGCGCAGACCTCGACCACCACTCACGAGGTCCTGCGGGGACTGCCCCTGGCCCAGACCGACACCAACGGCAAAGTCACCAATTTCGCCTACGACGCGCTGGGCCGCTCCACCAAGGTCTGGCTGGCCGACCGCCGAACCGACCAGACCCCCACTTACGAGTTCACCTACACGATCACCGAGGACAAGCCCGTCGCCGTCGGCACCAAGACAATCGGGAACGGGGGCGCACAGAGCACTTCCTACGTCCTCTACGACGGCTTCCTGCGGCCACGGCAGACCCAGGATCCGGGCCCGGACGGCGGGGCCCTGCTCACCGACACGTTCTATGACGAACGAGGTCTCGTCACTTATGAGTTGGCCACGTACTACATCGTCGACGAGCCCTCGGGCAGACTGTTCCTGCCGGACGACGCCCTGAGCGTCGAGACACAGAAACGCACCACCTACGACGGTCTCGGCAGGGCCGTGGAGAGCAGGCAGATCGCCGGCAACGGCGACGGCGGTACCGTCCTTGGAGTCACCAAGACTCTGTACGGCGGCGACCGCGTCACCACCATCCCGCCTGTCGGCGGCACCGCCACCACCGTCCTCACCGACGCCCGCGGACAGACCACCGAACTGCGTCAGCACCACGCCCGCAGCGCCACCGCCGCCTACGACACGACCCACTACCGGTACACACCGCGCGGCGAGCTGGACCGAATCACGGATCCGGCCGGCAATTCATGGACCTACACCTACGACCTGCTCGGCCGGCAAACCAAGTCCGTCGACCCGGACAAGGGTACGACCGTCAGTGAGTACGACGACCGTGGCCAACTCATCCACACCGACGATTCCCGTCCCGACGCCGATGCGCCGTCCCTGTGGTACTCCTACGACGGCCTCGGCCGGAAGACGGAGCTCCGCGAGAACTCAACGACCGGACCCCTCCGCGCCGCGTGGGTCTACGACACCATCAGCGGGGCCAAGGGCCACCTCGCCGAGTCCACCAGATACGACGACGGAAACGCCTACACCAGCGAGGTCGTCGCTTATGACCGCCTCTACCGTCCGCAGCGCACCTCCATCACCATTCCCGCTGCTGAGGGCGCTCTGCAAGGCACCTATCTGAGCACCGCGACCTATAACGTTGCCGGCTTGGTCCAAGGCAGTGGCTACCCCAAGGCCGGCGGCCTGCCCGCTACTTCGGTCACCTACACCTACGAGGACCAGACTCTGCGGCTCATCGGCACGAGCAGCAGAGAGAGCATCGGATCCACCGTCAGTTACAGCCTCACAGGCAAGCCCCACACGTACAAACTGACGCACGGCAGCAATAAGACGGTCGAAGCCAAGAACACCTATGAATGGGGGACCCAGCGCCTGGCCACCTCGCGCGTCGACCGTCAGGACGTAAGCGGCGTCGACCAGCACAACACCTACCATTACGACGAAGCCGGCAACGTCCTGTCCGTATCGGACGTCTCACGCTCCGGCACCGACACCCAGTGCTTCACCTACGACGGACTGCGCCGCCTGACCGAAGCTTGGACCCAGGCCGTTCCGACCTGCTCCACCGCCCCCAGCGGCACCTCCTTGGGCGGCCCCGCCCCCTACTGGCACTCGTACACGTATGACAAGGCGGGCAACCGCCAGACCGAAGTCATCCACGATGTCACTGGAAACACGGCCAAGGACACCGAGCGCACCTACACCTACCCCGGCGCGCCCAACGCCCAGCCGCACACCCTGACCTCGGTCACCACAGCCGGCCCGACGGGGGAGTCAAAGGACACCTACACCTACGACGCGGCCGGCAATACCGCGACCCGCACACTCGGCGGCGACACCCAGAGGCTCACCTGGGACGCCGAAGGGCACCTCGCCAAGGTCACCGAGCCGGTGGAGGGAAGCGCCGACAAGGTCACCGAATACCTCTACGACACCGAGGGCAACCGTCTCATCGCCCGGACACCGACCGAGACCACCCTCTACCTGGGCGCCACCGAGCTCACTCTGGCCAAGGGATCCACCACCCCGAAAGCCACGCGCTACTTCGACCTCGGTGGAGGCCATCAGGCCGTCCAGCAGGACGACGGCAGCGTCTCCATCACCCTCGCTGACCACCACGGCACAGCCCAGCTCGCCATCGGCACAACCACCCAGCAGCTCACCCAGCGCCGCACCCTTCCCTTCGGCGGCCTCCGCGGCACAGCACCGACCAACTGGCCAGGCACGAAGGGCTTCGTCGGCGGCACCGACGACACCAAGACCACCGGCCTGACCCACCTCGGCGCCCGCGAGTACGACCCGTCAACCGGCCGCTTCATCAGCGTCGACCCACTCCTGGAACTCGACAAACCGCAAACCCTAAATGGCTACACCTACGGGGCTCAGAACCCGCTCACCTTCACCGACCCCACGGGACTCGGCCTGGCCTGCGGCGGAAATGGTGACAGCACAGGTTGCCCGAAACGCAACGACGGAACCGAGGGGAACGGACGCCCCAACGAAGCCGCCAACCCAGCAGACGTTTGTGTCGCTCCTTGCGGGCCTGTCACAGTCAATAACGATGATTGGGAAGACCTGTGCACTGACGAATGCGCTGCCTGGATTCTAGGTGAAGGTACACCTCAAGCGCCTACCCTTCCCGTGAACATGTGCGGAGTATCGGTCAGCGACGGCTGTGATGACGATTTCCGGCAGAGGGTGAGACACGCGTATGCAGAGATGACGGTCATAGATGACTATTTCAATTGAACTATTCATCACGATCAGGGTGCTTGCGATACCGCTGGAGCTGCTTTCTCCTCAGGGGGTGGAACTTGGGCGGCAAGTATTGCCTTCGGCTTCTTCGGTACGGCAAAAAATCGCTTGGCCATAACGGGGACGAGGACGGCTACTGAGCTTAGGAATTCTCCAGGAGCAGTAACAGGGGGAGGGCGCCTATCTCGCGTCTCAGGGGGATGGCTCAAGGGGACTCATGGAAGTGCAGGGAAGATTCCAGGGCAGATTGCCAGGCAGCTGCAAGGTAAGCATTTTAAGAACTTTCGTGATTTTCGAGAAGCATTTTGGATGGCGGTCTCTGCCGATCCGGGCTTGGCGGGCGGTTTTAGTAAGGCAAACAGGACGCGCATGGCTGCAGGTAGGGCACCGTTTGTAGTGAAGCAGCAGGCTGTAGGGAAGAATAACAAGTATGTCCTGCATCACGTGACCCCCATCCAGCGTGGCGGCGGTGTCTACGACCTGGACAACCTCATAGTTGTGACTCCTCGGTATCATGCTGAGGTACTAGACCCTGATTATCATCAGTGAGGGTGTGAAGGCGTGCGAGACGTCACTCGTGATCAACTTATCGAAATTGTTCGCAAAATTATGGCAGGGGACGGAACAGAGGATGAAGTGGATGGGCTTGTGGAGATCCTCGAAGCGAGCGTTCCTCATCCTCGCGTGTTGAATCTCATCTACCATCCTGATGTCGAAGGGGTTGGGGGCGATTTGACGGCAGAAGAGGTTGTCGACGTAGCTTTGGCGTATACCCCTTTCGCTCAATGAGGGTCGGTGCCGAGCTCGTGGGGTTTGCGCTTCCTGCTCGCTTCCGCTTCGTATAGAGGTCGTATCATGATCATGATCAAGTCTTCTTGAGACGTCTCCAAGAGATCAGGCTGCAGGTCGGAGAGGCAAAGGCGTACTGGAGTTTGGTGCGTCGTCCCAGCGGACCGCGAGACGTTCCTGCGAGTGGAGCAGGGCGAAGGTCTGCTCCACCACGCAACGAGCTTGTCCATACCCTTGATGCTGGGGGCGCCCTTGTGGGAGACGTCTCTAAGCTGAAGTTGTGCGTATCCGACTATAAGTAACGCGCCCTCTGTCTCTGCACCAGCTGCTGGTGCAGAGACAGAGGGCGCGCGGGCAGTGCTTAGACCGTGTCCTACGTGGTGAGGCGGATGAGTCGCTTGTAGCAGCACAGGGCGGCGGCGAGGCCGAGAAAGGCCAGGTAGTTGCGGGGATCTCGCTCGTAGCGAGGACTCAAGCGGCGGTAGCCGGACAGCCACGACATGGTGCGTTCGATCACCCAGCGGCGGCGCCCTAATCGCTCGCTGGACTCGATGCCCCTGCGGGCGATGCGCACGCCGATCCGCTTCCCTCGCAGCCATCTGCGCAGGTCGGCCCGGTCGTAGGCTTTTGTCGGCGTGCAGGCGCTGGGGCTTGAAGTACCGGCCGCGGTGGGGGTCGTGTCTCGTTTGGTGACCCTCCACCATCGGCTTCAGCCCTTCGCTGTCGTGGGTGTTGCCAGCCGAGACGCCAACGAGGAGGGGCAGTCCGTTCGTGTCCGACAGGATGTGCATCTTGGAACCCGGCTTGCCCCGGTCCACGGGGCTTGGACCCGTGTGTTCGCCCCTTTTTTCGCCCTCACGTGGGCGGTGTCGAGGACGACGCGGGTGACGTCGAGGAGGCCAGCGTCGTCGAGCCGATGCAGCACGGCCTCGTGCAGCCGGCCCCAGACGCCGGCTCTCGACCAGATGAGGAACCGCCGATGGGCGGTCGACTTCGATATCCCGAAGCAGGGTGGCAACGCACGCCAGGCGCAGCCGGACACCAGGACGTAGATGATCGCGGCGAACAGCGTCTCATCTGGAGTGTCCTGTGTTCCGCCGCCCTGCGGCCGCGCACCTTCGACTGCGGGATCAGCGGCTTCGCGATCTCCCACAACCCGTCCGGAACAATCCAACTCGACGTACCCCGCCCCATACCGAGTTCAACGACGCCTCACCACGTAGGACACGGTCTTAATCATGCTTCAGGGCCCGCCGCCTCTGGCGGGACGGTATCTCGATCGCCCGGACGGCTTCCGCGTGAGATCCTCCGCCCGTGGCTACGGAGACCGAGGCGGGGGAGCTGTTGCACCAGCGCGGCTGGCGAACGGCGTTCACGGTCACTGAAAGGGTGAACGCGTGGGCCGCCCTGGTCAACGTCATCGAGCGCGGCTACAGCGACGACATCTACGAGTACACCAACGACCTCTACTGCCGGAACTGGCTGCACGAGGCATGGGTCCTGCTGGACGAACACATCGTCCAGCTCTGGACCCCGCGGATCAAAGCTCTGGACGACCGGTACAGGGCCGCGACCGACGATGACGACGGCCAAGCACTCGACCAGTTCCACAGGCTGCCCGGCCCCGACCTGTGGTGGTGGCGGCGACACCCGCACATCCTCACCGGAGACCTCGGGCGTTCCCTTCGCTCGGCCGGCGCCATTGGCACCGACCCTGACGCAGCATGACCCTCAGCCTCGTGGGCTTACGGGACAACCTTTAGTTAGGTGACGGAATTATTAAATACCTGGCACTTTCTCAGTTGGTGCGGATGGTGATCGCCATTGTGGTGTTTTCGGGGATTGTTCATCGGCAGTGCCGGCGACTGATGCGAACCGCGTATACGGGTGGACCGGTGCGTGTGGGCGATGCATCAGGCTCCAGGCCGCCGCGACTGTGAGCCGTCCGCAAGTACGTCGAGGGCAAGGGCGGCGCGGTGGTGGTTGGCCATCGCGTAACCGTCGGGAGGGTCAGCGAGTGGCGTCTTCGGTACCCCTGTCATCCCGTCCTTTCACCCTCGGCGTCACAAGACATCTACTGCCGGGAGAGTCCGGCCGGATCGATCGCGATCGGGAACGGGACGTCCAGGTGGGTGGTCGTGCCCGCGAGTGCGGTGGTCCGCTCTACGTAGCGACCGGCCTGCAGGTCGTAGATGACGAGCATGGGGGCGGGGTCGAACTCCAGGCGCCAGAAGTGCGGGATGGCGGCCTCGGCGTACAGCATGGGCTTTACTTTGCGGTCCATGGTGCTGTTGCCGGGGGAGACGAGTTCGACGACAAGCTGGACCGCGTCGATGTCGATGGTGACAGGGTCGTCGGCGGTCGCGCCGGCGTCGGCTACGACCAGGTCGGGCACGACCAGTCCGGACGGCAGGACGACGTTGACGCCTTCCAGGATCTCCACCGGTGCGCCGACGGCTCGGGCGGCCGCGTCCAGAGCGACGTGGAGGCGGAACGAGGCCCTCTGGTGGCGGACGCCGGGGGCGGGGGACATGACGAGGGACTCCCCCAGCAATTCGTAGCGGACGGCGCGGTCTTCGGGCAGGGCCAGGACATCGGCGACGGTCCAGGGCCCGGTGTGGTCGATGGCAACGCTCATTGCCTTCACCTCCTCATCCGACCGGCGGTCCCGGTGTGACCTCGACGGGTGGTACACGGCCAGCATACGGGCGCTTTCACGCGCGAACATGAGGGTTCGCCGTTGCGAGCGAGGCCTCGAACAACCGTGCCACTCAATGGTGCGCCCGCCGCCAGGCCACCCGGTGCTCCGCCAGATGCGACAGCACCGCGTGGTTCGCCTCCCAGCCGTCCGGGAACTTGACCAGCGTTCCGAGCTGGACCGGTTCCGTGGACGGGTAGTCGTCCAGGAGGTCCGTCACGCCCTCGCGGCAGACGACGATGCACGCGTGCCGGTGCCGGGAGGCGAGGACGCAGAGGCGGCCCGTCTCCAGGTGGAAGGCGGTGGCGTCGGGGCGGCCGGAGAGGGGGTGGAGGACGACCGTGACGTCGTACTCGCGGCCCTGGAGGCGGTTCGCCGTGTCGACGGTCACGTCGCTGACGCCCAGGTCCGCCAGCGCCGCGCGCACCGCCGCCGCCTGGTCGCGGTGGGCCGTGCCGACGGCGACACGGTCCGCGGTGAGCGGGGTTGGGTCGGGGGAGCGTTCGGAGACCGCCGCGCCGCCCCGGTCCAGCAGGCGGCGGACCACCTGGGCGACCGCCCCCACCGCCTCCGGGTCGGTGCGCGGGGTGTGGCGGGCGGGCAGCTCCAGCAGGCCCCAGCCGGTCTCCGCCGCCTCGTCGATCACCCGGTCCGGGCCCGAGCCGTCCGAAGGCACGGCGAAGGTCAGGGCGCGGTCGCCGTGGTCCGTGCCGCTGCGGAACGGCGTGAACGGGTAGAACGCGTCCGACACCAGCGGCGCCGCCGAGGCGGGCAGCCGCCAGGACACCGGCAGACGGTGCTGGGGGAGGTCCGGGTTGTGCGCCAGGAGGGTGGTCACCGCCGACCCCGACGGGTCGTACGACAGGCCCGCCCACTGCTCCGCGCCCACGATGGAGAACGGGTCCAGCTGCCCCGGGTCGCCCACGAACAGCGCCCGCTCGAACAGCCCGGCCACCGCGAGCAGCGCGTCCGAGCGCATCTGGTACGCCTCGTCCACGATCGCGTGCTGCCACGGCTCCACGTTCTTCACGTGCGCCCACTTCGCCGCCGTCGACAGCACCACCGGCAGCCCCGCCAGGTCCGCCGCCTTCGCCGACGTGCGCACCTGGTCCAGCGCGTCCAGCGCCTTGTCGTACGGGTCGGTGTCGCTGCTGTGCAGGCGGCCCACCGGCAGGTCCGGGTTCTTCTCGGCGAGGCGCAGCACCAGGTCGTCGACCTGCGCGTTGGTCTGCGCGACCACCATCAGCGGGCGGCCCGCCTCCGCCAGCTCCAGCGCCGCGCGCACCACCAGCGTGGACTTGCCGGCGCCGGGCGGGGAGTCGACGACGACACCGCGCGCGGGGCCGTGGAGCGTGTCGTGGAGGATCGCGTCCGTGGCGCGGGCGGCCGAGGAACCGGGGTCGAACGCCGTCTCCTCGACGGGGGCGGTCACAGCAGGTCCTCCTCGGTCACCGGGTCGGCGGGCTCGGGGGCGGGCTCCTCACCGGGCGGGCCGCCGTGCGTCCACGGCGTCTCCTCCGGGTCGGGCAGCTTCGCGCCGCCGCGCGGCTCGTGCTCGAAGAGCGTGAAGCACAGCCGGTCGCCCTTCTCCGGCACCGAACCGGGCTCCGGCTCCTTGCCCCGGCCCATCTTGTCCATGATCCGCAGAATTAGCAGACCGTCCTCGGGGCCCGCCTCGTACCCCGCGAACTCCGCCGTCTGCGGCTTCCCGCCCAGCGAGCGGTACACCTTCACGCGCTCGCCGAGATGCGGCCGGTCGTCCGTGCGGACCGTGACCAGCGGGCGGGGGCTCGGACGCTTGCTCTCGCTGTACGCCATCACCACGTCGACGACCTCACCGGCGAACGCCTCCCCGGACAGCCGCCGCGCCGCCATCACCAGCGGGTCGTCCAGCGCCTCCTGGGCCTCCAGACGCGCCTGCTCCCGCTCGCGGGCGGCCAGCTTGTTCGCCGCCGTCACCGCGTCGTCGCGGCGCGGCTGCGGCGGCTCACCGGCCGCCACCCGGTCCCGGTGGCTGGTGAACGACCAGCGGTCGCGCGTCCAGCGCTCCTCCACGCGGGCGCCCTCCGGCAGCCCCCGCAGCAGGTCGAGACCCCGCCACACCGCGTCCCAGGTGGGCCGGGTCCGGCTCTCCACCAGCGCGCGGATCTCCCGCTCGGCGGCGGTCAGCGCGCCCAGCCGGTCGTCGGCCTCCACGCCGTCCTCGGCGGCGTCGAGCGCCGTACGCGCGCGGTCGTAGCGCTCGATGGCCGGGGCGAGCAGCTTGTTGTCGAACGCCGGGTCGGTCGCCGGGCCCGCGGGCGGGCACACCAGCTGCCCGTCGGCGTCCCGCGCCAGCTCCGCCTCCTCGGCGGCCTCCGCGCCGGAGCGGCCCTCGGGCGGGTCGATCCAGGCGAGCAGCGCCCCCAGATGCTGGTCCTCCAGGGTGGACTGGCCGGTCGCCCAGTGCCGGCCCAGCACGTCCGTCATGGCGAGCAGCAGGCAGGAGCCGGGCACCCGTGCCCGCTCCCCGAAGTGCGTGAGCCAGCGGCCGAGCAGCGGCACCCGGGGCGGCGCCGGGAACGGGGCCTCCGGGTCCTGCTCCGCGGTGCGCCGGAACCGCATGGACCGGCCCAGCAGCCGCACCAGGTCGACACCGGCCCGGCTCGGCACGATCAGCTGGGGCGCGTCCGCGCACAGCTCGACCTCGACCTTGACCCGCTTGCCGGTCTCCGGGTCGGTCTCCGCGCGCTCGGCGGCCTCCACGGCGTCCGCGAAGTCGTCCACGTACGGCAGGACGACGTCCGCCAGCTCGGCGAGGAACGCGAACCGCAGCTCGCGGTCGCGCGGCTGCGGCACCACCAGCAGCCGCGGCGCGTCCCGGTCGGTGCCCACCAGCGCGCCCAGCGGGGCACCGGCCTCACCTGCGGTGATGAGCGGCACGAACACCAGCGGCCGCTCCGAGAGATGCCGGTGCCGGACGGTCGCGGCCGGCTGGGCGCGGCCGGTGTCGACCGCCTCGAGCCGGGCGAGGGTGGAGATCAGCGACACGCGGCCACCTCCCGCGTCCCGTCGGCCCCGGCGGTCTCGCGCGCCGTCCCGGCGGCGGATTCCAGCGCCTCCGCGCGCAGAGCGGCGGCCCGGCGCAGCGCGGCCACCGCCGGGTCGTCGGGGTCGCCCGCCTCGCCGCGGGCCGCCGCCAGCACGTCGCCGACCGTCGTCAGCCCGCCCAGCTCCGCCCGGACCGGACGGCCCAGGGAGGTCACGGCGCCGGCCGCGCGGGAGCGGTCACGGCAGTGGAAGGCCAGCTCGCACGCGGACAGGCACTCCGGCGCGTACGTCGCGGGGACCGACTCCACGGCCTGTTCGAGCTGCTCGGCGGGCAGCTCGGGGGAGAAGCAGGTGCCCTCGGGGAGGGTGTCGGCGATCTCCTCGATGCGGGTGAGCCGGGCCAGCTGCCGCTGGGTGACCGCGCGCTGCTTGCGCACGTCCACGGCGGAGGCGGTGGGCAGGTTGGAGAAGTTTTTGGGGCACACCAGCAGCACGCGGTGACGCACCCGGGGCGGCGGGTCGAGCCGCTCGGCGACCCGCTCCAGCGCCAGCACGTACACCGCGGCCTGGCGGGCGGCGGCGCCGACCTTCGCCGGGTCGGCGGCCCCGTCCAGCATGGGGAAGGACTTGATCTCGACGACCGTCCAGCTGCCGTCCGGATGCACCACCACCGCGTCCGGCTCCAGAAACGCGAGGGAGCCCGCCACGTCCAGGGCGAGCATCGGATGGTCGAGCAGCGTCCAGACGCCGGGCTCCCCGGCGGCCTCGCGCAGCGCCAGCTCGGTGCGCGCGGTGCGGCCCTCGGGGCCCTGCGCGGTGAGGTCGGGCACGCGCGCCTCGGCGGGCGGCTCGGCTCCCCGGTCCAGCTTCTCGTGGGCGAGGCGCAGCAGCTCCGTGCCGCCGTCGGCCTTGACCTTCGCCTCGAAGGCGTTGCCCCGGACGAACGCGAACTGCGACTGGCCGAAGACCGAGGGCGAGCCGAGCGCGCTCGCCAGCGCCGCCTTGTTCACCCCGGCGCCGTCGAGGATCGCGCGCCGTCTGCACCCCGGGTTCGCGGCGAGGGCGGCCAGGGCGCGCGCGTCCAGCGCCTTGGCCTGCGTCTCGGGACCGCGCAGCTCAGCGAGCCGGTGCCGGAGCCCCTTCCCCCGCGTCCGAGGGGGAGGCACCCGGTCCGGCTCCTGGTCCGTACCGCGACTCGGGCTGCCGCTGCCGTGGAATTCGCTCACCCGCGGAAGTCTGGCATCCGGCACTGACAATCGTGGCATCCGTGGCCGCGGAGGCCGCTGGGACGGCCGCCGGGACGTCCGGCGCGCCGGACCGGAAGCGGGCCTTCACGGCGTCCGCGTACCGCAGCACGTACGGGGCGAGCAGGAAGCCCGCGCCCATCACGGCGGCGCCCGCGGCGGCGTCGAGGAAGTAGTGGTTGGCGGTGCCCATCACCACGATCGTGGTGACCAGCGG
The DNA here is from genome assembly GCF_042647945.1 of Streptomyces lusitanus. Taxonomy (NCBI): domain Bacteria; kingdom Bacillati; phylum Actinomycetota; class Actinomycetes; order Kitasatosporales; family Streptomycetaceae; genus Streptomyces; species Streptomyces lusitanus. The sequence continues at coordinate 307,478 of NZ_JBHRWL010000004.1, read as the reverse complement.
GTAGACGACCGCGGCCGTCCTGGTCCAGCGCCCCCGCCCGTACTTCCAGAGGATCACCCCGCACCACAGCGCCCATCCCACGTGCAGGCTGGGCATCGCCGCGTACTGGTTGGTCATGCCGCCGAGGCCTCGCGGGGCGCTCGCCTCGCCGCCCCACCAGCCCCAGGAGCTGTAGTACGCCATCGTGTCCACGAAGCCGTGGCTCGGGTCGAGGAGCCGGGGCGGGCAGGTGGGCAGCAGGGTGAAGCCGATCAGGCCGATGAACGTCGACGTCATCAGCCAGGTCCGGGCCGCCCGGTAGTGCACCGCCCGGGAGCGGAACAGCCACACGAGGAGCGCCGGGGTCACCAGGTAGTGCAGGGAGGCGTACCAGAAGTCGGCGGGTATGCCGATCCACGGTTCGCTGGTGAACAGGCGGTTCAGCGGGTGCTCGGCGTTGAGGAACAACGCCTTCTCTATTCGCAGCAGCGCCAGGCCGTGGTCGACGGCGTCGGAGACGTCGCCGCGGACGACGAGCCGTCCGGCGGAGTAGCAGGCGTACACGAGGAGGATGAGCGGCAGCTCCGTCCACCAGCGCATCCGGGTCGCCGGGACCGCCTCGGTGCCCGGTGTCTCGGTGTGCGGCATCCGATCGCTCCCCCTTCGTCCTCGTGCTGTCCTGGTCGGCGGCCAGCCACTCTACGGTGTGTGCGCGCCTTCCCGCGTACACGCCTTCGGAACCGGATAGACGCGGAGATCGCCCCCCGGGTTGCCCGTGACCAGCGTGAGCGATGATGGACGGGTCCCGCCTGTGAATTTCCCGGAAGGTTCCCCATGGCTCCGCGCATCCTGCTGGCCCGGCACGGACAGACCGCGTGGTCGCTGTCCGGCAAGCACACCGGCAGGACCGACGTGCCGCTGCTGGAGGAGGGCCGCAGCGGGGCGAAGCTGCTCGGGGAGCGCCTGCACCGGCCGCCGTACGACGGGCTGCCGGACGCCGAGGTGCGCACCAGCCCGCTCTCCCGCGCGCGGGAGACCTGCGAACTGGCCGGCTTCGGCGACCGCGCCGAGCACTGGGACACGCTTCTGGAGTGGGACTACGGCGCCTACGAGGGCATGACCCCGGCGGAGATCCAGGCGGTGCGACCGGGCTGGCTCATCTGGCGGGACGGGGTGCCGGAGGGCGAGACGCTCGCGGAGGTGACGGCCCGCGCGGACGAGGTGGTCGCCTGGGCTCGCTCCGCCGACCGTGACGTGCTGGTCTTCGCCCACGGCCACATCCTGCGCTCGATCGGCGCCCGCTGGCTGGGCCTGCCGCTCGACTTCGCGGCCCGCATACGCCTCAACCCGACGTCCCTGTCGGTTCTGGGCTGGGCGTACGGCGAACCGGCCGTGGAGAGCTGGAACGACGTGGGGCACCTCGTCGCCTGACGCGGCTCTCGAGCCCGTGTGACGCGTCTCTCGAGTGCGCCTGACGCGCTTCTCCACGCGCGCGTAGGGCGTCGTCACGCGCGCGTCACGCGCGTGACGCCGCGCCGCCCGCCGTGAGCAACGACTCGACACCGTGCAGGAAGGTCTCGCCGACCAGTTCGGGGTCGAAGAGGCAGCCGGCCGCCATGGCGCCGTCGCGGAGCATCACGAAGTGCCGTCCCGCCGCGTCGGCGGGCTCCATGCCCACGCGGCCGAGCAGCTCCGTGACGGTCTCGAGGAACCACTGCCGGTGCGCCAGCACGGCCCGGTGCACCGGATGGTCCGGGTCGGGGTACTCCGCCACCGCGTTGAGGAACGCGCAGCCCCGGAAGCCGGGGGAGCGGATGCCCTCGGTGATGGCCCGCGCGACCGCCCGGACGTTGTCCGCCGGGGCGGCGTCCGCGGCCTGCGCGCCGGTGATCTGCGCCCGTATGCCCTGGTCCGCCAGGTCGAGATAGGCGAGGACGAGCTCTTCCTTGCCCTTGAAGTGCCGGTACAGCGTCGCCCGGGTGACCTCGGCCTCCTCGATGATCCGGTCGACGCCCACGGAGTGGATCCCCTCGGCGTAGAAGATCTTCGTCGCCGTTCCGAGCAGCCTGGTCCGCGCCTCGGACGGCTTGCCGCTTCGTGTGACCCGACTCATGGGTGCGAGCGTACCAAATGTATGAGGGAGAACGTTCGGTCTTGACGAGCGGGCGGTCATGGGTCTTGAATCGAGGGAGACCGAACGTTCTCCCTCGCTCGGCTCCGTCGAGCTCCGCCGCCTTCGCCCGCCACCTTCGCCCCCTTCGCCACCGAGAGGCCTCACCCGTGGACACCCTCGTCACCACCACCCACGCCCCCGCCCCCACCGCCGCTTCCGCCGCGCTGCGCCGGCTGTACTTCGTGCGCTTCGCCTTCGCCGCCGTCTGGGCCGCGCTGCTGTTCGCCACCGCCGACACGCTCGGTCCGCTCAGCGCGACGCTCCTGGTGATCTATCCGCTGTTCGACGTCGCCTGTGCCGTCGTCGACGTGCGGTCCGCCGCCGCGGACGGCGGTCCTGTGCGGAACCTGTACCTGAACATCGCGCTCAGCTCCCTCACCACGGTCGGCCTCGCCCTCGCCGCCACCTCCGGCATCCCGGCGGTGCTGCGGGTCTGGGGTGCCTGGGCCGTCACGGCCGGCCTGGTGCAGCTCGTCGTGGGCGTCGCACGGCGCCGGATGGGCGGGCAGTGGGCGATGATCGCGAGCGGCGGCATCTCGACCCTCGCCGGCGCCTCGTTCGCCGCGCAGGCGGGCGGCGCCGACGCCTCCCTGAAGTCGCTGGCCGGCTACGCCTTCCTGGGCGGTGTGTTCTTCCTCGTCTCCGCCCTCCGCCTGGGCCGCGCCGCGAAGAGCGCGTGACCCGGCCCGGACACCGCGGGGCCCCGCCGGCGTTCCCCCTGCGCCGGCGGGGCCCCGCGGCCCGTCCCCCGTGTCATACGTCCCCTGGGGTCACACCATGCGCGGCAGGGAGGCGTGGCGGTCCAGGAACTCCGAGACGCCGGACGTACGGCGGTGCGGCAGCAGCACGCGGGAGGTGCCGGACAGCATGGAGCGCACGCGGGACGACTGGACCTCGCCCAGCAGGTCCAGGGCGCGCATCCCGGCCTGCGCGGCCTCCTCGGGCCGCCCGTCACGGGCCAGGTCGTCGGCCAGCTCCGCCGTGTACAGCGCGATGTTGCGGGTGAAGTGCGGATCCTGGAGCTCCGCCGCCCGCCGGGCGTGGCGCGCCGCGCGCGTCCAGTCGCCCAGCGTGGACCAGCACTGCGCCTCCAGGCCCTCCAGCTCGGCCTCCCCGTAGAAGGTCATCCACTCGGGGTCCGCCTCCCCGGGCCCGCGGTCGAAGTACGCCTGGGCCCGCACCAGCGCCTGCTCGCAGCCCGCGCGGTCGGCGAGCCCGGCCCAGCCGCCCGCCTCGCGCAGCGCCAGCAGCGACATCAGCCGGGGCGAGCCGAGTGGCCGCGCCGCCCGCTGGGCCGCCTGCGCCGCCCGCACCGCCTCCCGGGGGCGGCCCGCGTCCCGGGCGAGGAACGCCGTGTTGCAGAACGCGTGCGCCTCCAGCGCGGCGTCGCCCGTCACCCGGGCGGTCGCCAGCGCCTCCGCGTAGTGTGAGCGCGCGTCGTCGAAGCGGCCCGAGTCATGCGCCAGCCAGCCCACCGAGATGGCCAGTTCCCCCGCGCCCGAGTACAGCCGGTCCGCCGTGCGCTGCCGGGTCGCCCCCGCGTCCAGCAGCGCGTACGCGGCCCGCAGCGGGGCGGCCGCCCTGCGGTAGAGCCCGTCCGCCCCGTGGCGGTCGTCGAGCACCCGGATCCGGCGCACGGCCTCCTCCAGGGCGCACGCGTCCGACGTCCCCGCACGGCGCACGGGGCGCTGTGCCGCCGAAGCCTCCGGGGCGAGCCCGTACGGGCTCAGGGTGGCGGCGGCCACCGTGGCGCCACCGCCGGTCATGAATGCGCGACGCAGCACGTCGCTCTCCTCGTGGTCGTGCGGGTCGTACTCGTCGTACGGGTCGTACCTGTTGTGCGTCTCATACGGCTCGCACGCCCCGCTGGTCTCACTCGTGGCGTTCGCCGGGTTCTCGGGAGGGGCCGCGGGCTGGTCCCCGGCAGCCCGGGCCCGGCGCCCGCGGACCGACGAGCGGGGCGCGAAGCCCAGGTCGGTCAGCGTGCGGCCGGGGAACATGTGCAGAAAGACCCGTTCGTAGGCGTAGTTGGGGCAGCGGATCTCGCCCGCCTCCACCCGGTGCACGTACCGCGCGTCACAGCTGACCCGCTCGCCGATCTCGCGGGCGGCCCGCCGTACCGCCGCGGCGAACTCGGCCGGCGAGCGCGAACCGCGCAGGCGCCGGAAGACGAGATTCGGCCGCGACGGCCGAGCTGGCTGGGACGAGGGCACCGATGACGACGCCATGGCCGGGTCCTCTCTGCGAACCGTCGAACCATGCCGGGAACGGGGCGGCTTGTCCGAGAGCCACCCTGTTTCCGGCGGGCATGAACGTACCTGCTGTGACGAGTTGAGTACGCTGAGTTTGACTACATACCGGATATGTCATCCGTGATCTGCCATGAAGTGCCATCCTTTGCGGCGGACTTCCGGCGTAGCCCTTGACGGCGCGGGTCGTTGAACGCTGTGGACCGGGAGCCCCCCGACTCCCGGCCCCTCGTCCGAGCGTGATCCGTGTGGTGGAGGCCGGGATGATGACGAGAAGGCGGAAGAACGACCCCCTGGAACCCGCTGGTCCGGACTGTGACGTGGTCACCGTCCCGGCCCGGCAGGGCCTGGAGGCGGTGGACATCCTGCGGCGCGGAGCAGGAGACGCGGTGGGTCCGGTGCTGCACGACGGCGGCTGCGGCACCCTCGGCTTCCTGGTGCCGCCCGGCACCGCGGCCGCGTGGGACGTCCCCGGCAGCGTCTGCACGGAGACCGACGGCCGCGGCATCCGTCTCACGCCCGACCGGCCGGAGGAGGGCTCCGACTGGCTGGTGCCCCCCGGCGAGGCGGACCTGGCGACCGATCCCGCCGTGCTGCGCGAGGCCCTCGGGGAGGCCCAGCGGATGATCGAGGCGGCGGACGGCTGCAGTTGAGCGCCCGCGCGGCCGGTGAGCGGCCGGCCGCCGGGCCCCGGCGGGGTGCGGACGCGCCGCCTGGGACAATGACTGCATGGCACGGGGCAGGAGCAGCGCACGGGGACAGGCGGTCACCGAGCAGGTCGACGGAGGAACCGCCCGGCTCGTCCCGGACCGCGACCGGTCACGCGCCTGGACGCTGCTGATCGACGAGGCGCCCCAGTCGCACGTCGACCTGGACGACCCCGCCCACCTCTCCTTCGAGTACCAGCGCCGCTTCGGGCACGTCGTCGACCTCGCCGCCCCGCCCGGCAGACCGCTGAAGGTCGTGCACCTCGGCGGCGGCGCCCTCACCCTCGCCCGGTACGTCGCCGCCACCCGCCCCCGCTCCACCCAGCAGGTCGTCGAGCGCGACGGGGCGCTGGTCCAGCTGGTCCGTCGGGAACTGCCCCTCGACCCCGAGGCGCGGATCCGGGTGCGCACGGCGGACGCCCGCGAGGGGCTCGCCAAGGTGCCCGACGGCTGGGCGGACCTCGTCGTCGCCGACGTCTTCAGCGGCGCCCGCACCCCCGCCCACCTGACCTCCACCGAGTTCCTCGACGAGGTGCGCAGGGCCCTCGCCCCCGGCGGCGTCCACACCGCCAACCTCGCCGACGGGCCCCCGCTCACCCACCTGCGCGGCCAGATCGCCACCGCCGCCGCCCGGTTCGCGGAACTCGCGCTGATCGCCGACCCGGCCGTACTGCGCGGCAAGCGGTTCGGCAACGCGGTCCTGGTCGCCTCCGACGCGCCCCTGCCGATCGCCGAGCTGACCCGCCGGGCCGCCTCCGACCCGCACTCCGGCCGGGTCCAGCACGGCCGGGAGCTCACCGACTTCACCGGCGGCGCGGTCCCCGTGACCGACCTCAGGGCGGTCGCCTCACCGGCCCCGCCCGCCGACGCGTTCCGCTGAACACGCGCCAACAGGCCCTGCCACGGCGTCAGTACGTCGCGATCTCCACCCGCGGCGGGCCGTCGTGCCAGGTGCAGAACACCGTCACCCGGTCCGCGCCCGCGGCGAACTCCACCCGGATCCACGTCTCCGTCTTCCACACCTGCATCGACCAGCCGGCCCCCGGCGTCGCCGACACCAGCGACGCGGACGTCGCCCCGATGTCGAACACCGCCCGGCCGCCCCGGGTGTCGTAGGGCTTGATCTCGCCCGCGGCGGTCGGTCCGGGCGAGGTGGGCGTCGGTGTGGGGGAGGGGGTGCGCGAGGGAGCCGGAGCGGGCGGGGGCGGCTCGGTGGACGGCGTCCGCGACGGCTCGCGGGGCGTCTCCGACGGCTTCCGGTCCTCGTCCTCCGAACGGCCGGCGGACGGGCGGTGCGTGGACGACACCGCCTGTGCCTGCTCGTCGCCCGCCGGGATCGGCAGGGCGCGCGGCGGGTCGTAGGCCGTGCCCTCCATCACCGTGCTGACGCCCCACCACGACAGCGTGACTGCCGCGCCCGTGGCGAGCAGCCAGGCCAGTACGTGTAGAAGTCCTCTGCGCATCGTCGGCCCATACTGCCCCACGCGCCCCATCCGTGTCCTGCCCCCGGAAGGTCTGGATCGCCCGTCCCCGGGCCTTCGGGCGGCTCGTCCGGAGTTGTCCACAGGCCCCGGCCGCCCCCGTCCGGCATGGCGTACGGTGCGGCCCATGGCAAGTGTTCTCGTGGTCGAGGACGACCAGTTCGTACGTTCGGCGCTCATCCGGCAGCTGACCGACGCCTCGCACACCGTGCGCAGCGTCGGGACCGCGCTGGAGGCGCTGCGCGAGGTCGCCCATTTCCGTTTCGACGTGGTCGTCCTGGACCTCGGACTGCCGGATCTCGACGGCTCCGAGGCCCTGAAGATGCTGCGCGGCATCACCGACGTCCCGGTCATCGTCGCCACCGCCCGCGACGACGAGACGGAGATCGTGCGGCTGCTCAACGCCGGCGCGGACGACTATCTGACCAAGCCGTTCTCGGTGGAGCACCTCTCCGCCCGGATGGCCGCCGTGCTGCGCCGCGCCCGCTCCGGCGGCGGCGAGGCCGCGCCCTCCCCGGTGATCCGGGTCGGCGGCCTCACCGTCGACCCGCTGCGCCGCCAGGCCGAACTGGACGGCGTCCGGCTCGACCTGACCCGGCGTGAGTTCGACCTGCTCGCCTTCCTCGCCGGACGGCCCGGCGTGGTCGTGCCCCGGCGGGAGTTGCTCGCCGAGGTGTGGCAGCAGTCCTACGGCGACGACCAGACCATCGACGTCCATCTGTCCTGGCTGCGCCGGAAGCTGGGGGAGACCGCCGCCCGCCCCCGCTACCTGCACACCCTGCGGGGCGTCGGCGTGAAGCTGGAGCCGCCGGCCGACGCCCCCGGAGCCGCGCACGCGTCGGGAGCGGAGCCGCCGCGATGAGATGGGCTTTGGTGAAGGTGTCGCTGGCGGTGACCGCGATGGTCGTGGTGGCCTTCGCCGTCCCGCTCGGCCTGGTCATCCGCGAGATGGCCCGGGACCGCGCCTTCGCCGGCGCCGAGCGGGAGGCCGCGGCCGTCGCCCCCGCGCTGTCCATCACCACCGACCGCGCCCAGCTGGAGCGGGTCGTCGCCTCGGCCGGCTCCGACGCCGCCATGGCCGTGCACCTCCCGGCCGTCGCCGGCGAACAGCCCCTGGACATAGGGCGGCGCAGGGCCTCCGACAAGGACATCGCCGCCGTGCGGCAGCTGGGCCGCGCCTCCACGTCCGCCGTGCCCGGCGGCTCCGCCCTGCTCCAGCCGGTCGCGCTCAGCACCGGGGAGATCGCCGTCGTCGAGGTGTTCGTCCCGGAGTCCGAGGTCACCAACGGCGTCGGCACGGCCTGGGCGGTCCTCGCGGCCGTCGGCGCCGCCCTGATCGTCGGCTCGGTCGCGGTCGCCGACCGGCTGGGCGTGCGCATGGTGCGCCCCGCCCAGCGGCTGGTCGAGGGGGCGCACGAACTGGGCGAGGGCAAGCTGGGCGCCCGCGTGCCCGAGGAGGGGCCGACCGAACTGCGGCTGGCCGCCGTGGCGTTCAACTCCATGGCCGACCAGGTCGTCCAGCTCCTCGCCAACGAGCGGGAGCTGGCCGCCGACCTGTCCCACCGGCTGCGCACCCCGCTCACCGTGCTGCGGCTCAACGCCGCCTCCCTGGGCGACGGTCCGGCCGCCGAGCAGACCCGGGCCGCCGTCGAGCAGCTGGAGCGCGAGGTCGACACCATCATCCGCACCGCCCGCGACGCCAAGCCGCAGACGGCCGCCGCCGGACCGGGCGCGGGCTGCGACGCGGCCGAGGTGGTGCGCGAGCGGATGGCGTTCTGGTCGGCGCTCGCCGAGGACGAGGGCCGCAAGTGGCGGGTGGCCGGGGCGGACCGTCCGGTGCGCATCCCCGTGGCCCGCGCCGACCTGGCCGCCGCCCTCGACGCCCTGCTCGGCAACGTCTTCCGGCACACCGCCGAGGGCACCGCCTTCGCCGTCGACGTGCACAACGGCGAGGACGCGGTGATCGTGCTGGTCTCCGACGCGGGCCCCGGCATAGCCGACCCCGAGACGGCGATGGCCCGCGGCCGGGGCTCCGGCACGGACGGCTCCACCGGGCTCGGCCTGGACATCGTGCGCCGTCTCGCCGAGTCCACGGGCGGCGACGTGCGCATCGGCCGCTCGGTACTCGGCGGCACCGAGGTGCGCATCTGGATCCAGCTCGACGGCCGCGACCGCTCGCCCCGGCGGCGCGGGCACCGGGGAAGCGTCCGCCGGCGCCGCACGGGCCGCGGCGCCCTGTCCTTTAACCGTTCCCGATCCCTTCCTTAAGCGGACCCTAAGGTTCCCTGCCGCCGTCCGGATCACGCGAGTTGTCCGTTTCCCGGTCACTAGCGTGCTGCCGCAACCTCCCCCCACGAACGGCAACGAAGGCAGGCATGCGATGAGCACGCACCGGCGCAGGATCAGCGGCAGGAACAAGGCGATCGGCGCGGTGGCGGCCGCGGCCGTCGCCGCCGGCGGGGCGTTCCTGTTCACCAGCACCGCACTGGCCACCGACGACCCCGCCACCAAGGCGGCGGACGGCGCGGGCTTCGCCCCGTACGTCGACACCTCCCTCAGCCCGGCCTACGACCTGCTGGCGAGCGCCGAGGCGACCGGCGTGAAGGAGTACACCCTCGCGTTCGTCACCGACGGCGGCGGCTGCACCCCCAAGTGGGGCGGCACCGGCGGCCTCGGCGACAACCCGGTGGCCGCGCAGATCGGCGCGCTGCGCGAGGCGGGCGGCGACGTCCGCGTCTCCTTCGGCGGCGCGGCCGGCTCCGAACTCGGCACCACCTGCGGCTCGATGGAGGCGCTCACCGCCGCCTACACCCAGGTCGTCGACACCTACCAGCTCACCAAGGTCGACTTCGACGTCGAGGGCGGCGCCCTGCCCGACACGCAGGCCAACACCCGCCGCGCCCAGGCGATCGCCGCCCTCCAGAAGTCCCACCCCGACCTGGACGTCTCCTTCACCCTCCCGGTGATGCCGCAGGGCCTCACCCAGGACGGCGTGAACCTGCTCGCCGACGCCAAGGCGAACGGCGTGCGCGTCGACGCCGTCAACATCATGGCGATGGACTACGGCCCCGCCTTCAGCGACGACATGGGCACCTACGCCGAGCAGGCCGCCACCGCCACCCAGGCGCAGATCAAGGACGTCCTCGGGCTCGACGACGCCGAGGCGTGGAAGACGGTCGCGGTCACCCCGATGATCGGCGTCAACGACGTCGTCACCGAGATCTTCAAGATCGAGGACGCCACCCAGCTGGTGGAGTTCGCCAAGGCCAAGGGGCTGGGCCGGCTGTCGATGTGGTCCGGCACCCGCGACCAGCAGTGCGCCGAGGGCGAGAAGCCGGCCGCCGACGCCACGTGCAGCTCGATCCTCCAGGAGAAGTTCGCCTTCTCGAAGGCGTTCGCGGCCTACAACTGAGCCTGACCGCGCCTGATCACCCAGGCCACGAGCCACCGCGGGCAACGGGGAACGCGTGCCCCGGCCGGACCTACCCCCCACCCGGCCGGGGCACCCGTGCGTCCGGCGGCAGGCCGAGGCCCGCGTGGCAGGACCCGGACGCACGAGCGGGGCGCGGCACTCCCCAGGGACCGCCGCGCCCCGCCCCCCGAACCCCGCGCCCCGTTCCTCCCGGACCCGAGGGCGGGTCAGATGCCCTCGGGGTCCGGAAGCGCACCCGCCTTCGCCGCCCGCGCGTACCACAGCGCGCTCGACTTCGGCGTCCGCTTCTGGCTCACGTAGTCGACGTACACCGCGCCGAAGCGCTTCTCGTAGCCGTACGCCCACTCGAAGTTGTCCATCAGCGACCACAGGAAGTAGCCGCGCACGTCGGCGCCGTCGGCGATGGCCCGGCGCACCGCGGAGAGGTGGCCGTGCAGATAGGCGACGCGCTCCGGGTCGTGGACCTTGCCGTCGGCGTCCGGCTTGTCGTCGTAGGCGGCGCCGTTCTCCGTGATGTAGAGGGGCAGGCCGGGAGCGTCGCGGTGGTAGCGCATGATCAGCTCGTGCAGCCCGGTCGGGTCGACCGACCAGCCCATCTCCGTCTGCTCGCCCGGCGACTGGTGGAAGGCCACGTCGTCGGCGGCGGGCCACGGCGAGTGCTCGCTCGCCCCGTGACCGTCGGCGCGCGGGCCCTTGTCGTCCGGGTCGGCGGCCGACACCAGGGTCGGCGTGTAGTAGTTGAGGCCCAGCGCGTCGATCGGCTGGTGGATGGTGTCCAGGTCGCCGTCCTGGATGCACGACCAGTCGGTCACCGAGGAGGTGGCCTCCAGCAGCGTCTCCGGGTAGGCGCCGTGCAGGATCGGGCCGTGGAAGATGCCGCCCGACAGGTCGTCGATCTTGCGGGCCGCCGCCAGGTCCGCCGGGTCGTCCGGGTTCAGCGGGCGCACCACGGAGGTGTTGAGGCTGAGGGAGATCTGGTTGCGCACCGGCATCACCGAGCGCAGCGCCCTGGTGGCCAGGCCGTGCGCCAGGTTCAGGTGGTGGGCGGCCTTCAGCGCGGCGGCCGGGTCGGTGCGGCCGGGGGCGTGCACCCCGGAGGCGTAGCCCAGGAAGGCGCTGCACCAGGGCTCGTTGAGCGTCATCCACGACTCGACGCGGTCGCCGAGCGCCTCGCCCACGATCTGCGCGTACTCCGCGAAGCGGTAGGCGGTGTCGCGCTCCGGCCAGCCGCCCGCGTCCTCCAGCTCCTGCGGCAGGTCCCAGTGGTAGAGGGTGACGGCCGGCTTGATGCCCTTCTCCAGCAGCTCGTCGACCAGCTTGCGGTAGAAGTCCAGACCGCGCTGCACGGCCGGGCCGCGGCCGGTGGGCTGCACCCGGGACCAGGACACGGAGAAGCGGTAGGCCTGGAGGTTGAGGCCGGCCATCATCGCCACGTCGTCGCGGTAGCGGTGGTAGTGGTCGACGGCGACGTCACCGGTGTCGCCGCCCGCCGTCTTTCCCGGCGTGTGGCTGAAGGTGTCCCAGATGGAAGGGGTACGTCCGTCCTCCCGCACCGCCCCCTCGATCTGGTACGCGGAGGTCGCGGCGCCCCAGAGGAAGGCCGGAGGAAAGGTCACCGGGTTCGCCGGCGTGGCGGAGTCAGACATGGAAGCGCTCCCATAGAGGTCGCATAGGGGTCGTGGACGACCGACGGATACGTGAGAGGAAGGAAGGGGGCCGAGACGGCGGCGACCCGGCCCCACCGGAATGCGGGTGCGGGCGTCAGCCCTTGACCGCGCCCTGCATGATGCCGCCCACGATCTGCTTGCCGAAGATCGCGAAGACCAGCAGCAGGGGCAGCGTGCCGAGCAGCGCACCCGCCATGATCAGGGACTGGTCGGGGGTGTACCCGCGGCCGAGACCCGCGACGGCGACCTGCACGGTCGGGTTGCCGGTCTGCGTCAGCACCAGGAACGGCCACAGGAAGTCGTTCCACGCCTGCACGAACATCAGCATGCCGAGCACGGCCATGGCCGGCCGCGCGGCGGGGAACACCACGTGCCACACCACGCGCCAGCTGCTCGCGCCGTCCACCCGCGCGGCCTCGATGACCTCGTCGGGCAGCGCCTGGAGCAGGTACTGCCGCATGAAGAACACGCCGAACGCGCTCACCAGCGACGGGAAGATGACCGCCTGGAGCTGGTCGGTCCAGTCCAGCTTGGCGACCAGCATGTACAGCGGGATGATGCTGAGCTGCGGCGGCACCATCATCGTGCCGATCACCAGCAGCATCAGGGCGTTGCGGCCCTTGAAGCGCAGCTTGGCGAAGGCGAACCCGGCGATCGTCGACAGCACGACGATGGTGGCGGCGGAGATGCCCGCCACGATGGTGGTGTTGAGGAACGCCTCGCCCAGGTTGGCGTCCTGCCAGGCGATCTCCAGGTTCTTGAACAGGTTGGACCCGAACCACAACGGCGGCGGGTTCTCCGCCAGGCGCTGGTTGTCACGGGACGCGGCGATCGCGGTCCACACCAGCGGGAACAGCGACACGAGCGTGAACACGGTGAGGATCACGTACGCGAGCGGTCCGCCGTGCAGGGTGCCGCCGGCCCGCGCCGACTTCGGCAGGCGCGAGCGCTTCTGTTCCTTGGCGATCGGTGTCTCGGGGGGCGTCGCAGTCGTCGTCACGGCCACACTCCTTAACTGCTGGCGCGCAGCCGGCGCGAGATGAGCTGGTTGATGATGCCGATGACGATCAGGATCGCGAACATGGTCCAGGCGATCGCCGAGGCACGGCCCAGGTGCTGGTTGACCCAGCCCTGCTCGTACAGGTACAGGCCGAGCGTCTGGAACTGGTGCTCCGCGCCGCCCGACGCGCCCTTGTTGGGGTCGAACAGCAGCGGCTCGCCGAACACCTGGCTGGCGCCGATCGTCGAGACGACCACGGTGAACAGGATCGTCGGACGCAGCGAGGGCAGCGTCACGTGCAGGAACTGCCGCCAGCGGCTGGCGCCGTCCAGCGCCGCCGACTCGTACAGGTCCTGCGGGATCGCCTGCATCGCGGCCAGGTAGATCAGCGCGTTGTAGCCGGTCCAGCGCCAGATGATGATCGTGGAGACGGCGATCTGGCCGGGCCACTTGTCGTCCTGCCAGCCGATCGGGTCGATCCCCACGGCGCCGAGCGCCCAGTTGATCATGCCGTAGTCACGGCCGAAGAGCAGCACGAACACCAGGGTCGCGGCGGCGATCGAGGTGGCGTACGGCGCGAGCATCGCGACCCGCCAGAACGTGGACGCCCTCAGCTTGTAGTTGAGGATGTGGGCGATGCCCATGGCGATCATCAGCTGCGGGACGGTGGAGATGATCCCGATGGTCAGCGTGTTCTGCGCCGCGTTCCAGAAGAAGTCGTCGTCGAAGATCCGGGTGTAGTTCCGCAGACCCACCCAGTCCATGTCGGTCGGCGCGGTCAGCTCGACCTGGTGCAGCGAGGCCCAGCCGGTGTAGATCAGCGGGAACAGCCCGAAGGCCGCGAACAGCAGGAAGAACGGCGAGACGAACGCGTACGGGCTGAAGCGGGCGTCGCGCTGCCAGCGGCGCGACAGCTTGGCCCGGCGCCGGTCCTCCTTGTCCGCGGGGCGGCTGCCGGGCGTACGGCCCGGGGCCGCGCCCCCCTTGACGGGGGACGCGGCGATGTCGGAGCGGGTGGCCATGCGGGTCACTGGTCCAGGTTGTTGTCGATGGTCTTGGTGGCCGTCTCCCACGCCTCGTCGGCCGACTTGCCCTTGGTGACGAGGATGACGCCGTTGTCGGTCAGACCCTGCTGGATGATCTGGTCCTTCGGGCCGATCACCTGGACCGGGATCTGCTTGGCGGCCTCGGAGAAGATCTCGCCGATCGGCGCGTCACCGGTCATCTCGTTGGTGGCGCCGGTCACCTCGGGGCTGGTGTACGCGGCCGGGGCGCTCGGGAAGCTGCCCTGGACCTTGAACAGCTTGGCCTGCTGCGCGGGCGCGGTCAGCCAGGCGACCAGCTTCTGCGCCTCCTCGACGTTCTTGCCGCTCTTCGGCACGCCCAGGAAGGAGCCGCCCCAGTTGCCGGACTTGGGGGCCACGGCGACGTCCCACTTGCCGGCCGCGTCGGGCTTCGACTTGCCCTTGATGTAGCCGAGCATCCACGGCGGGCAGGCGACGGTGGCGAACTTGCTGTTGGCGATCGTGGTGTCCCAGGCCGGCTGGAACTGCGTCTGCGACTGGACCAGGCCCTTCTCGGCGGCCTCGGCGGTCAGGTCGAAGGCGTCCCGCACGGCCGGGTTGGTCTTGTAGATGACCTTGCCGGAGGCGTCGTAGAACTTCTCCTTCTCACTGCTGAGCACGGCGTTCAGCAGGCCGCCGGGGGAGTCCATGAAGAAGGTGTTCTTGCCGGCCGCCTTCTTGTACTTCTCACCGGTGGCGATGAACTTGTTCCAGTCGCCGGCCCACAGCTTGCCGACCTCCGCGCGGTCGCTGGGCAGGCCCGCCTTCTCGAAGAGGTCCTTGCGGTAGCAGATGGCCATCGGGCCGACGTCCGTGCCGAGACCGATGGTCTGGCCGTCCTTGGTGGTGGCCTGCTCCCACTTCCAGGGCAGCCAGCCGTCCTTCTTCACACCCTCGACCTTGGACATGTCCGTGAACTTGTCCGCCTGGGTGCCGACGACCTCGGCGATGTTGGCGACCTCGATGGCCTGCACGTCCATCAGCCCGCTGTTGGTGGTCAGGTGGTTGACGAGAGCGGGGTAGTAGTTCTCGTTCCGCTCGACCACGTTCTCTTCGATCTTGATGTCCGGGTTGAGCTTCTCGTACTCGGCGTAGAGACCCGCCTCCTTGAAGCCCATGGTGCCGAACAGACCCAGGGTGATCGTGGTCTTGCCCTCGCCGGACGAGGAACCACCGGAGCTGTCGTCTCCGCCGTCGTCGGCGCAGCCGGCCAGCAGCCCGGTGCCCAGCGACACGACGGCCGCGACGGCCAGCGCCTTGCGGGCGAAGGGCTTCCCCCCGCCCGACCGCTGCCTGGTGAGGGGCAGGGTACGTGCTCGCATTGCGTCCTCCTGTTGCCCTGACGTGCCGACCCCCCGGCCAACGGCGTTGTTGACCCGTATTCTGCGCGTTGCGGCTCGGGCGGGGAACGTGCGGGTTGTGTATGTGTCAGGTACTGTGGGAGCGCTCCCACAAGTGATGTGTTGAAGAGTCGCGGGTCCGGGCGGGGGTGTCAAGGGAACAGACGCGGCAAAGTGCGTTCAGTTATCTGCCCGTTAACTTGGCCCGGGGCGCCGCCCCTCCGGAACGCCGGGGTCCGCGCGGACGCCCTCGCGGGTGGTCACCGTCACTGCCGGGGCTGTTACATTCCAGGCCAGGGTGACACACAAAGGAAGGCGGGGGCGGATGGCAAGCCACGGAGTGCGGGGCCGGAGCGGTGGCCGCCCCACCCTCGAAGAGGTGGCGGCGCGCGCCGGAGTGGGCCGCGGCACCGTGTCACGCGTGATCAACGGCTCCCCGCGGGTGAGCGAGGCCACCCGCGCCGCCGTCGAGGCGGCCGTCGCCGAGCTGGGCTACGTCCCCAACACGGCCGCCCGCGCCCTCGCGGCCAACCGCACCGACGCGATAGCGCTCGTGGTGCCCGAGCCGGAGACCCGGTTCTTCACCGAGCCCTACTTCTCCGACATGCTCCGCGGCGTCGGCGCCGCGCTGTCCGACACCGAGATGCAGCTGCTGCTGATCTTCGCGGGCAGCGACCGGGAGCGGCAGCGGCTCGCCCAGTACCTGGCCGCGCACCGGGTGGACGGCGTGCTGCTGGTCTCGGTGCACGCCGACGACCCGCTGCCCGACATGCTGTCCCAGCTGGAGATCCCCGCCGTGATCAGCGGCCCCCGCTCCGCCGACGAGACGCTCACCTCGGTGGACTCCGACAACTACGGCGGCGCCCGGCAGGCCGTCGAGCACCTCCTCGCCCGGGGCCGCCGCACCGTCGCCCACATCACCGGCCGGCTGGACGTCTACGGCGCCCAGCGCCGCGTCGACGGCTACCGGGACGCCCTGCGCGAGGCCGGCCACGCGGTGGACGAGCTGCTGATCGAGCCGGGCGACTTCTCCGAGGGCGGCGGCCGCCGCGCGATGCAGGCCCTGCTGGAGCGCCGCCCCGACCTGGACGCGGTCTTCGCCGCCTCCGACGTCACGGCGGCCGGCGCCCGTCAGGTGCTGCGCGAGGCGGGCCGCCGCATCCCCGACGACGTGGCGCTGGTCGGGTACGACGACTCCGCGATCGCCCGCCACATGGAGCCGCCGCTGACCAGCGTGCGCCAGCCGATCGAGGAGATGGGCCGGGCGATGACCGACCTGCTGCTCGCCGAGGTCGCCGACCGCCGCCCCTCCGCGACCCGCGAGCTGCAGCGGCGTCAGATGGTGCTGGCGACGGAACTGGTGGAGCGCGCCTCGTCCTGAGCCCGTGCCGCCGGACGCGGGCGGCGCCGTCCGCGTCCGGGGAGGAGGGCGCGTG
>NZ_JBHRWL010000004.1:197290-290896 GCF_042647945.1 Streptomyces lusitanus | reverse complement strand
CCGACATGACGGAAGCCGGTGACCTCGTCGAGGTCACCGGCTTCTGCGGTGAGGGTGAGTGACGGGACTTGAACCAAATTTTGTTACCGAATTGACCTGCAAGGATGCCGGAGAAACGGGCATAACATCCCCGTTCGATGACGCTCAATGACGCTGGATGCTGTCGGATGAGGGTCCCTGTTCCCACGGGAACAGGGGGGGGCCGGGCCGTCCCAGCATGCAGGCACCTGAGTGCAGAGCGCCCTTACCGCGTATGGAATGGGAGCGGCGCCCCCGCCGTAGCGGAAGCGCCGCGAGACCCGTCGCCGGCAGCCTGGGAAGCGAGCCCGGCGACGGGTCGTCGGGGGTGCCCAGGCGTCGTGAGCCTGGACCCATGATCGGCCCCCACTTGGGGGGCGTCGACACCGGCTGTAGAAGTCCCGACGAGATACCCCGTACCGGTGCCACCCCGCCCGACGTGCGTTCGGTCGGGCCCCCGTATTCAAACATGTGTTCCCATCCCTCGGGGAGGGTGAGCCTCCGGTTCATGCCCGAGCCCAGCAAGATCAAACAAATTAGGGTCCGCCCTAATCCATTCTGATCTTGCCGTCGGGAGCGTGGACCCGTGCCACGCCCCACCTCACCCGACGACCGGGTCCTCGCCCGCCGCCGTCAGGTAGGGGAACAGATCCGCCGGGTACGCGAGCACCACAACCTCACCCAGCTCGAGGTGTGCGGTCGGTCGGGCATCGACGTCGCCAGCTACAGCCGCATCGAGCAGGGCCACGCCTCGCCCCTGCTCGACACCCTGATCCGCATCGCCGACGCCATCGGTGTCGACCTCGCCGAGCTCGTGCGCCCTCACGTGGAAGGCCCCGCCCATCCGCCACGGGGGGAGCGGACGAGCGGGGCCGGCTGAGGGGGCGGCAGTTACGCGGCCGCCACCAGAGTGCGGGTCACCAGCGCGCGGGCCTGGTCGGCGAGTTGCCCGTCCTCGAGCGTCATCCGCCCGGCCAGCACCCGCCGGTGCCCGTAGTAGGTGCCCTCGAGGTCGACGGCCCGGACCACGTCCAGCGACCAGGCGGTGGTGGGTACGTCTATGGTCCCCGGCTTGCGCACGGTCCGGGACCCGGCGCCCGTGCACGCCAGCCAGCAGCCCGAGCGCTGCTCGTGGGTCCCCTTCCACTCGCCGATAAACCCGTGCCGCGCACCGAGAGAGACAAGGTCGCCGGGCTCGTGGACGTTGCCCTCGACGGGGATCACGCCGAGCACCGCGGTGAGCCCGCCGTCCGTGGTGGTGTACGCCAGGACGCACTGCGAGCCGGTCTCCCAGTCGTGCAGCACCGGGAAGATGGTGACCCTGCCCTGGCCCTTGAGGTTCTGCGCCATCGTGCGTGTGCCTTCCTTCGGGTGGTGCGGGCTCCGTCCACACTCTACGGACGGAGCCCGCACCGGTCGGTCGGATCAGCCGCTGTAGTCGCGGCCGTCGTCGGAGTCGCCGGTCGGCGGGTTGGGCTCGCCGCCGTCGTCCTCGTCGCCGCCGACGGCCAGGGTGCTCGTGGTCCGGAGGGCATCCTTCAACGTCATGCCCCTCCTCCTTTACTGTCGTAGTGGCAGTTACTGCTGACCCGCCCCGGGGCTCGACCTGTCCAGGGATTCGCCCCCGGGGCGGGGGTGATGCAACCCGCCGCCCGGAGCAGCTGCTCCGGCGCGGGCGTTCAAAGGGACGGCGGGGCAGCAACGGAAGGGCCCGCAGCCGTAGGGGATGGGGCAGGCGTAGACCTCGACGCTGTAGCCGGTGGAGTCCACAGCGCGGCCGACGCTCATCCCGCCGAGCGCCGTGTGCAGCGAGGCGCCGCACCAGACGCACGCCCAGCCCTGCATCTGTGGGCGCGTCAGGTCGTCCAGTGACGGGATCGGACGGCCGGTCATCTGCTGGCCTCGACCAGTGCCCACACGCCGCGCCCGTCGGTCGTGAGCCCCGACTTCGTGGAGAGCCCGTCGACGATGCGCCAGCCCGGTCCGTGGCTGTGCAGCACGGTCAGCTGGTCCGGCCCTTCAGCGGTGATACGGATGCGGGTACCGGCAGTGGAGAGTTCCATCTCGATGGCCGGGGCGCCGCTCCCGAGGATGGCGATGTACAGCTCGTTCGCGACGGCCGGTGCGTCGGGGTGGGTCACGCGGCCGGCGGTCCACAGTCGGACGTGCGCGGCCTCAATGGCTTCCCCCTTGAAGGCTTTGCGCCACGTCTGTCCCGACTCGGGCATGCCTGTCCCCCAACCGCTCACGGTTTATGGATACGGCTAGTGCTTATCCGTATCTAGATTGTCGCGACGATTGGCGCTGGTCAAGCGGAAGGGGACAGTATGTGTATCCGGATTGACGTGATCGCGAGAGTGGGGGTGCCTCGGTGGCGCAGCCTGAGTACCTGCGGATCGCCGACGACCTGCGGCGCCGCATCACTGAGGGCGAGTGGGGGCCGGGCGACCAGATCCCCACGCTGCCCGAACTGCACACCGAGTACGGCGTGTCCGAGGCACCGGTGCGCGCAGCGCTGCGCATCCTCGCGAACGAGGGACTGATCGAGAGCAAGGCGCGGGCGGGTACCCGCGTGCGGCCGCGGCCGCCGGTCCACCGCCTGGCCGCCGACCGCTACCGCACCAAGCCCAACTCGACGCCGTCCACCCCGTACACCAGGGACCAGGGCATCGGCTGGTCCGAGTACCGGCTGGACAAGAAGTTCGAGCGGGTCGAGGCCGACGAGGAGCTGGCCGCGCTGTTCGAGTGCGAGGTGGGCGAGGAGCTCCTGGCCCGGCACTTCGTGTTCTACGACAACGACGAGCCCACCCAGATGTCGACGTCGTACGTGCGCTGGGCGGACGTCGCGGGCACCCCGGTCGCCGACCCCATCAACGAACCCTGGCCCGGCGGCACGCGCGCCCAGCTGGCGACGCTCGGCATCCGCGTCACCACCATCACCGAGTCGTTCACCGCGGCGATGCCCACAGAGCACGAGGCCGCCACCCTGCGCATAGGCGCGGGCGTGCCGGTGCTGCGGTACACCCGCCGGCACATCGCCGACACCGGCCGGGTCGTCGAGGTGGCTCACCCGATCGTGCGCCGCGGCGACAGCACGATCGTGGATTTCCGGATCGAACTGGACGACTGACCGGGCGCCATGACGGAACGGCCCCCACCGCCCGCGAGGGCGATGGGGGCCGTAGTGCGGTCAGCGGGCGAACAAGGAGATAGCCCCGGTGGCTGCGCCCGCTACACCGGCGAGGACGCCGATGGTGGGGAGCGGCCAGCGGGCCCGCTCGAGGGTGCGGATCCTGAGCTCGTGGTCGGAGATGTCAGCGCGGATGTCCTTGGTCTCGTCGAGGATGCCGTCGATCTTCGACTCGATGCGTCCGACCGTCTGAGCCAGGTCCCTCACCTCCTGATACATCTGGGCGCTGCTGATGTACACGCCCGGGTCCGGTGTCGTCACCTGCGGCTCACCGTCTCGGTGACGCCCGGGCCCTCCGTGCCGCCCGACGTGGCCACCGCGGTGAGCACCGTGAGCACGGACGCCCCGGCGCCGAGGGCCAGGCCCTCACCCCAGTTCGCGTGGATGATCCCGAGCGTGTCCAGCCCGAGGGAGCCGACGAGGACCTGCGCGAACGTCCGCACGCTGCGCTCGCCGGTGGCCTTCCAGAATGCCTTGGTGAACATGACCTACTCCTTCACTTCACGTCGAAGCCGTGCTTCTTACCGAGCCGCTTGGCCGAGTCGAGACCGGGGATCCCGTCGGCCGGCTGGCCCGGCTTGCGCCCGCGGTAGCCGCAGCGCTCCTGCCACGCGGAGGTGGCGTCCACCGTGTCCGTGCCGAAGTGCCCGTCGAGACGCCGCTTCGCGAGCAGCCCTTCGTCGACGAGGGCCGCCTCCCAGGTGCGCACTCCGGCGTAGGTGACGGGCGTGCCCTTCATCCCAGGGTTCGTGCGCGCGGCGTGCTGCAACTTGGACAGGTCGATGACCGGGCGCTTCGGCGGCGGCAGCGGCTGAGTGCTGCCGGGCGCCGGCCGTGCTCCGCCCAGGCGGACCCGGACCCGGTCCCGCATCGACGCCATGGTGAACCCGCGCGGGTCCACCTTCCCGGGCTGCCACTCCAGGTGCCCGAGCACCGACTGCTCGTTCCAGCCGTGGTAGCGGCACACGGCGGCCGCGGCCTTCTCGATCGCCTCGAGCTGGGCGGCCGGCCACGGGTCCTTGCCGTCGCCGAGGTTCTCGCACTCGAAGCCGTAGAAGTGCCGGTTGCCGTCGGTGTTCGCCTCGTCGTCGGCGGGGAACGTCTTCTCGGCGATGACGGCGCGCAGCACGTCGTCGTCGCCCAGGCCGGCGTGGTTCGCGCGGCCGTAGCCGACGAGGTGCACCTTGCCGTCCTTGGTGATGACGCCGTGGCACAGCGGTCCGGGCAGGCCGGCGTAGCCCTTGCGGCAGATGTCGACCGTCGCCTTGCTGCCCTTGGTCACGGTGTGATGGATCATCACCCCGTGCACCGGCCCCCACGGCCCCTTGCTGTTGCGGTTGTGGTCGCGCCAGTCGCCGACCTGCACGACCTCGAGGCCCTCCTGCAGGAGCGCGGCGAGGAAGCTGTTCGCGGACATGGGCGGCGCCATCAGTTCGCCTCCGATCCGGCGCGCGCGATCGCCGCGTTCGCCCAGAACATGACCTCTTCCAGCTTGGTGATCGCGACGCTCTTCTCGCGGCTGTCGGGGAGCAGCTCGTTGAGCTCGTCGGCCAGGAGCCGGCACTGCTGACGGACGCTGGTGTGGGCGTCGCGCTTGTCCTGCGTGGCGGCCGCGTGGAACGCGAACCGGTTCTCGATGTCTGCGGGTTGCACAGGTACCTCCCGGAAATGGGGAAGGCCCCGGCCGGGAGTGGCACGGGGCTGCGGGTGGTGCGGTGGGCTGGGTCAGAGGAATGCCAGGAACGCGGCCTTCTTGGCGCTGCCGGCGGGCGGCGTCACGGGGAGGGTGTTGAGGTTGTCGAACTCGGCGAAGTCGTTCGTGCCGTTGTTCCGCCGGGTCTCGAGGCGTAGCTCCACGGTGGTGCTGGCTGCGGCCCAGGCTGGGGTGGCGAGGGTGCGGCGGCTGGTCCAGGTGGTGCCGTCGGGGCTGGTCGCCCAGGTGACGGTGCCGCCGGCCTCGCTGATGCGGACGTAGGCGTGCGCGACCGGGTCATAGGTGATGGACACGGCGGTGCCGTCGAAGTAGTCGACGTTCGACTGGAATCTGATGGTGTTGGGGACGCGGTTGATCTGGACGCCGAGCTCGGTGCCCGCGACGGAGGACAGCAGCGACATCTGCGCGTACGCCTCGACGGTGGCGCCGCCCGCGGCGGGCGGGTAGATCCGCACGAACGCTGACGACCCGGCCAGCGTGTACGCGGCAGCCGACGCGTACGCCCCATAGTCCGGGTCGCACTGCACCCGGGCCCGGCCGCCCGTCTCCGAGTAGGTGCCGTAGTTGCCGGGCCACAAGGCGCCGTTGACCGTGTTGTCGTCGAAGTCGTCGACCAGGGTGGCGAGAGCAGGCATCGTCAGTACCCCTTGGCGTAGGCGACGACCCGCCACCGCTGGGCGGACGCGCTGTAGATGGCGCCGATGTAGTCGGTGGCACCGGAGGTGGTGGCGGACAGGGCGGTGATGTCCGTGCCGAACGCGAACCCGCCGGCGACGCCGGTCGTCAGGCTGAGGGTGCGGGCGGCGCCGGAGGCGACGACCTCCCACACCACCCGCTGCCCGTCGACCGGATTCGTCGGCACGCCGAGCGTCCGGTTCCCCGCCAGCGTGACCTTGAAGTGGCTGCCGCGGGAGGCGTCGGTGGCGATGGTCGCCGCGTCGGTGAGGGTGATCACCTGCGAGGGGGCGGTGATGCCCGGGGTGTGCAGCACGCTGATCGTGCCGGTGCCCGAGCCGACGATGCCCCGCCGGATGGTGGTGCCCGAGGGGTTGGCGGTGCCGGTGATGGCGGCGGTGTTGTCCGCGTAGATGCGGACGTTCTCCACGTGGTTGGGCTGGGAGGGCAGCGCGGTGTTGCCGTCGGCGTACAGCACCGCGCTGGCGCTGGCGTAGAACAGCCCGCAGCTGAGGATGCTGTTGTTGTAGGTGGGCGCGGCGAACGTGAACGCGGTCAGCCCGGTGACGCCGGCGCGCAGCTCGATGTAGTTGAGGCGGAAGGTGTTCCCGTTGCCCTGCTGGACGTCGATCAGCTTGTCGAACTGCTCGAGGTTGATGCCGCGCCAGTGTGTGTAGTTCACGGGGCCGACGCCGCTGAGGAGGATGCCGGTGCAGCCGGTGCCGTCGGCGATCGCCTCGCACATCTCGAGTTCGATCTGGTTCATGTTGCCGTTGGCGGTGGTCGACTCGATCTTGTAGGCGACGCCGTTGTTGCCGACCAGCTCGACGAAGCACCTCTCGAAAGTGAGGTCGCCGGGGTTGAAGTCGTTGTGCTCGGAGTACATGCGGACGCCGTTGCCGACGCCGCCGATCTCCACGTTTTCGAACACCGACCGGAACGGGCTGCCCAGGTTCAGGGCCCAGCCCGTGTGGCTGCCGTCCCACGGACCCGACACCTGGATGTTCCTGAAGGACGAGTTCCAGAACGACCGGTGCCCGGACGAGGCGCCGTTCGTGGTGGCCGAGGTGATGCCGTGGGTCGCGCCCTCGACGGTGATGCCCAGGTCGGACATGTAGACGCGGACCACCTTGGTCAGGTGGATCGCGGACGTCATGCCCGACGCCGCGTTCAGCATCGTGGCCCGGGCACCCTGCCCGCGCAGGATGATCCCGATCTCCACGTCGACGTCGTCCGTGCCCTCGATGCTGAGCGGCGCGGTCAGGTTGTAGTCCCCGACCGTCAGGAGGATCTCGCCACCGCCGTGGTCACGGGCGTCATTGAGCGCGGCCTGGATCTCCTCCTGGTCGGCGATGCCGTCGCACACGTACGTGGCCGCGGCCCGCACGTCGGCCGGTGCGGTGGCGGAGGCGACGACCCGCTGCACGGAGGTGTACCCGCCGCCCCCACCGCCGCCGCCCCCGCCGCCGTCGGCGTTGCGGGCGGCCATCCATGCCCGGCTCGTGCCGCCGGCGTCCGCCCACATCCCGGTGATCGAGTCGGGCCCGGAGAACGACGGGATGAAGCCGTTGCCGTCGGCGGTGATCGACGTGACGGGGTTGCTGCTCGCGTCGAGGAGGTCGGTGTACTGGGTGCCGCCGTCGGCGTCGGACCAGAACGTGATCACGGCGCCGGGGGCGACACCCCACAGACCATCGGACGGCTGGACGACGTAGTCGGCGAGGGTCGCGCCGAACAGGTACCTCATGTCACACCGCCCAAGTCATCGTCGTGGTGTACACGATCTGGCCGACGTTGACGCCGGGGTGCGTGTTGAGCCACAGCTGCCCGGCTCTCTCGTGGTTGCCGGGGTACAGCGTGACCATCCCGATCCGGTGGCCCGACAGGTACACCGGCTCGTGCATCTGCAAGTACGGGTGCCGGTGGGTCGACGGGATCAGCAGGGGCAGCCGGGAGTCCGAGGCCGCGGCGAGGTTGCTGACCTTGCGCTCGAAGTACGCGGTACGCAGGACGACCACGTCTCCGCGCCGCTCGAGGACGGACGAGCCCGTCGCCGTCCAGGAGCTGAGCGTGACGTCGACGCTAGCCGTGGCGGCCGTCCGGTAGATGACGACCCAGGCGGCACCGTCCCACATGCGGACCAGGCCGGTGTCCGTCTCGAGGCACATCTCACCGATGGCCGGCGCCGGGTTCCGGGTGGCCGACGTGCACGCCCGTACGCGGCTGCCGACCCACAGCTCCCGCCGCGTCACCGTCACCGACGCCGCGCCGTTGAGGACGGTGACTTCCGCGAGAGGGATCTCGTAGACGCCGGTGTCCCCGGTCGACTGCGTCAGCGCGGGCACGCCCGCGCCCGGCGCGCCGGTCTTGACGACGGCGCGTACGGTCCAGTCGGAGCGATCCAGGCGCAGCACGACCCGGTCGGTGCGGGTCTGCCCGGACGCGTTGGCGGAGATGGCCAGGGTGACGGCGCTGGTACCGGACGTCCAGGCGTGCCCGCGTACGGACGCGTAGACGTTCGCGCGGATCGTGACGTTGAGGCCGACGCCGGCGGCGACGACGGCCGCATCCGACGGGCTGCCGTCCACGCCGTCGTCGGAGAACCGGGCGGCGATCTTCTCGTACTCGACGTCCGTGACGGCACGCGAGTTGTGGGCCGGGGACGGCCAGGAGCTCTGAGCCATCACCACCTCCAGGTGCGGGGCGCGGTGTTGGGGAACATCAGGTGCCTCTCGTTTCGAGTCGGCCCAGGCGGCGGCCGAGCGTGCGGATGAGCCGCACGACCTGCGGGTCGGTGGTGGCGTCCTGCGAGCCGATGACCGAGGCGACCTGCTCGCCCTCGTCGGGGGTGGCGTGCAGGCTGATGGCGCGGACGACGTCGGTGACCTGCAGCCCGTGCGGGAGGGCGACGGCCACGCGATCACCGAGGTGGTAGTCCCGGCCGGCCCGGAGCTCGTCGGTGTCGACGGTGACGGTGGCAAGACTGACCGGGGCTGCGCCGTCAGCGACGCTCGCGGTGCCGGCGGCGGTGAGCTCGCCGGTGTCGTCGTCCTCGGCGCCGCCGTCGACGTACGCCTCGACGCGCCACCACTCGGCGGCCGCCGCCGCATCCGCTACCTCGACGAACGTGCGGACCGAGGAGCCCTCTTGCTCGGTGCCGGCGACCAGGGCGTGCGTTCCGGTCGGCGCCGACCGGGTGAAGGACACGCCGCGGAGGTTGCCCAGGCCGGTGGAGAAGCGCGCGACCTTGGTGAGGTCCCGGGGTGTGTAGCAGCCGAACTTGATCTGGTTGCCGTCCTGCCTGGTGCGGAAGCCGATGCCTCCACCACTGGCGGCGGCGAGGCGGCAGACGTCCAGCACCGGCTCGAACCGCGTGCGCAGCGAGGTGGTGGTGCCCGCGCCAGCGACGGTGTCGAGGACCAGGTTCGGTACCCGGCGTGCGGCGAGCGCGCCCGGGCCGGCGTTCTGGTCGACGAGGGTGCGGATCAGGACCTCGGCATTGACGGTGTCGAACACTGCCCACGTGTCGCCGAGCTGCAGGTCCCACGTGGTGGCCGGGTTCGGCCAGGTGATGCGGCCGGCGATCGTCGCCAGGTCGTCCGAGAAGTTGACGGTGACCTCGCCGACGCCGCCGCTCTCGACGTCCCAGCTGTAGTCGGTCGGTACCTCCATCGGCCCGGCGCACCAGATCTGCTTGTCGCGGATGACGACCATGCGGTTGCCGGGCTGCAGCTGCGCCATGACCTCCGGCCAGGCCGGCAAGGTGACGCTGCCTGCTGCGGGTTCGTTGAACTTGAGGGTGACGTCGAGGCTGGACCAGCCGGTGAGCGGGTCGCCCTGGACGACGAGGTCGCGGTCGGTGATGAGCAGACTGATGGCCATCGCTCACGCCGTCTCGTGGCGGGGGAAGTACACGAGGTCGACCGAGGAGCCAGCCGAGCTGCCGTCGAGCTGGAAGCTGACCGGGTTGTCGCCGGGGGCGAGCCCCCAGAGGCTGGCCGTCGGCCAGTTGAGACCGCCGATCCAGTTGTCACCGTTCTCGAACCGCACGGACGGCGGATCGGTACGGATCGTGACCTGCTCACCCGCCAGCAGCGCACCGTGCCCGATCCCATCGGCGTCCGGGTCCAGCGCGAAGGCCTCGCCCGTCCCGGTGTGCGTGGCGGTGATCAGGGAGGTCGGCCCGGTCACCACCCACGTCGGCCACACCACGGTGTCGCCCGGGTTGGTGATGACGGTGTCACCGAGGACCTGACTCGAGGACACCGTCGGGTACGGGGTGAAGAAGCTGGACAGGCTGCCGGCCTCGCGGTGCTCGGACCGCGGGACCGGGTCCGTCCAGTACGGGTCCTCACACCACAGCGAGATAACCGCGGCGTCACAGTCCCTGCCCCAGCCCTGCTTGTCCTGCCCGTCGAAGCCGTCCTCGTAGAACACCTCGATCTGCCGGCGCGTGCCGTCCGGCCGGGCGATCTCCAGCACCCCCGGAACCCGCCGCCCGTCCGGGCCCACCCGCAGCGTCCGGGTGAACGCCGTCGCCAGCGCCCGCCACCGCTGCAGGAACTCCGTGTGATCGGAGCCCTGCACGAAGATCGGCCAGACGATGGTGCGGGGCTGTGGCTGGGCGTGCCGCAGCCGCGCACCGCCGCGCGGGTGCGGGTCCGTGGCCAGCTCGTACTTCACCGCGCCGAGACCCGACACTCCCTCAGCGAGGGTCCACCAGCCGCTGCCGACGTCGGTGAGCGGCCACACCGTCCCGGTCGGGTCGGTGTACTGGGCGGTCGCGTAGCCGATCTCCGGCAGCGGGACGGGTGTCCCGCCCGGAGGCGGGGTGTCCGGCGGGATGACGAAGGGTGCTGTGATCAGGGGCATCTAGCGCGGCCTCCCCACCCGGGCCCGGGCCTCCTGCACGCGCTGGACCCGCTCGAGGTCCCTCACCGTGAAGTCGGCCGTACGGGCGTTGATCTGGTACGTGACTCCGCCGCCCTGCGCGGCCGCGACCCCGACGGCGGCGGCGCCCTCGAGGGCCCGGTACTGGGACGGGGTGAACACAGCCTCCGGCGTGGACAGCCCGTTGTAGGCCCAGCCCGGCGGCATCCATCCGCCCTGGTCGTACTTCCCGGGCTGGAAGCCGTACCAGTGGGTGAACATGCGGTCGTTGTAGCCGCGGGCCCGCGTGCCGACGACGACACCGTCCCCGCCGCGCGACTCGATGTTGACCTTGCCGATCGTGCCGGCGGTGTGCCCGACACCCGAGTTGGTGATGCCGATCCGGTAGGCGCTGTCGCCGTTGAGGACCCACCCGGGCGGGGCCGTCTTCCCCGAGAAGGCACCGGTCGCCCAGCGGCGGTGCGGCTTCTGCCCGCGAATCACGGACTCCACCGCACTCACCAGGCCGCTGCAGTCCCAGCTGGGGTTGCCGTTGCCGCCCCACTGGTACGGTAGGCCGGCCTGGGTGCGCACCCACTTGAGGCCTGCCTGGATGCGGGGCCCGCCGATCCCGCCGGCCCCCTTGTCGTCGGCCTCCTTGCTGTATCCGAACAGCGCGTCGAGGATCTTGTCCGGCATGCGGCGGAGCATCTTCCCGAACCCGGTGTCCGCCCCGGGGAACTTCTTCAGCAGCGGGTCGACGACATGCTTCACGCCCGCGCGGGCGCTCTTCTCGAGCCCGTCGGTGAGCCAGCTCGCGCCCTTCTTCACCGTGTTCCAGATCTCGGATCCGGCGCCCGCCGCGGCGGAGGCCTTGTCCTTGATCCAGCCGAAGATGCCGCCCGAAGCGAACTTCTGCACGAGCCCGCCGGTGGCGTAGCGCAGGGAACGGTCCACGCCGGTGCGGGGGTTGCCGCCCAGCACCGGGGCCAGGGCCTCGCGCACCTTTGCCGCGCCGCCCGACTTGGCGATGTAGTTCATCGTCGACACGAACCGCGAGCCGACGCCGCGGGTGAACTCCGGCCGGAAGATGGACTCTCCGCCGGACAGCTCGAGGGCCCCGCCCGTCGGGGAGTAGAACTTGTGCGGGTCGCGGCCCGGGGTGTAGCCGGGCAGCACGCCGCCGGAGGCGAACCCCTTGGGGTGGAACTCCTTCAGCTCGGGCGCACCGAACGCCTTCGCGATCTTGTTCCAGACGCCGACGATGCCCTTGTTGTAGACCGTCTTGATGACGAAGCTGATGGGCTTCTTCGCGATGCTTTGGATCTTGTCCCAGGCCGTCTTGATGCCGGCGCGGGCGGAGTCGAACGCGTCGACGACCTTGTTCTTCAGGGTGGTCGCCCAGCCGGGCACGGTCACCGTGAAGAAGTTCTTGATGGGGACGAGGACGTTCTTCTTGATGCCGCCCCAGATGTTGGCCCAGCCCTGGAGTACCTGCTTGAAAGCGCCGACGACCTTGTTCTTCAGGATCACGGCCCAGCCGGGCACGGTGACCGTGAAGAAGTTCTTGATGGGGACGAGGACGTTCTTCTTGATCCAGTCCCAGGCGACAGCCAAGCCCTTACGGACCGCAGCCCACGCGGCCAGGGTCTTGGCGCGCAGCCAGTTCCAGGCAGGGGTGAGCTTGCCGACGATCCAGGTGATGAGGCCGGCGATCGCGCCGACGAGGGAGCCGACCCAGCCGATCACCGTGGACAGTGCGGCGGACAGGACACCGACGAGGAAACCGGCGAGCTTGAGCAGCGGGGGCAGCAGCCAGGACAGGACCTGGATGGCGAGCTGCACCACCAGCCCGATGATTTTGATGAGCGGGGGGAGCAGTGGGAGCAGCGCGATCGTCAGCTGCACGGCGGCCTGGACCAGCTGCAGGATCGACGGCATCAGGTCCATCAGGACTCCGGCCGCCATCCGCAGCACGATCCCCAGCAGCTCACCGAAAAGGGGCAGCATCGGGGCGAGCGCCTCGACCACGATGATCAGCGAGTCGGCCAGCGGCGGCAGTACCTGCGCGAGGACGCCGGCGAGCATGCCGACGAAGTCCCCCAGGATGGGGGCGATGTCCGCGATGACGGGGGCGAGGTCCCCGGCGAGACCGGCGATCACCTCGGCCAGCGGCTGCACGATCGCGACCGCGGCCTCGGCGATCGACACGAACGCGTCGGCGAGGACGGGCAGTACGGGGATGAGCGCGTCGAGGACCTCGGTGATCAGCTGCACGCCGACCGGGATGAGCGGCGCCAGTCCCTCGACGAGGGTGACGGCCGCCTCGGCGATCCCCTCGAACGCCGGCAGCATCGTGAGCAGCGCCCCGCCGAGGGTCTCCAGCGCGTCGCCGATCACGGGCAGGAGCGGCTCGAGCGCCGCGAACACGGTCTCGACGAGCTGCATGCCGGTGTCGATCAGCGGGGTGAGGATCGGCATGAGCTGGGCGATGGCCGTGGTCAGCACGCTGGCCAGCAGCTCGGCGACCTGACCGATCAGCGTGACCAGCGGCTGCAGCATCGGCTCGAGCGCCTGGAAGATCTGCGTGACCATCTGGCCCAGGACGGTGAGGACCGGGGTGAGGGCCTGCACGATCGTCGTGAGTGGGCCGATCAGTATGTTCACCAGCTGCGTGACCACGGAGACGATCGGCGTCAGCGCTGGGGCGAGCGCGTTGATGACCCCGGCGATCAGGTCGGCGATGGGCTGCAGCAGTGGCATCACGGCCTGGACCAGCTGAACGATCGCCGCGCCGATGGTGGTGAGGACCGGGCCGAGGGCCTGCACGATCGGCATCAGCGCGGCGCCGAGCGTGGTGGCGAGCTGCTGCAGCAGCGGCCCGAACACCTGCGCCAGGAGGGCGATGGGCTGGGCGACCGCGTCGAGCAGCGGCACCAGTGCGGTGACGACCGACCCGATGACCGGGACGATCGCGGTGACGATGTCACCGACCGCCGTGAACAGGGACTTGAGCGTCGCCTGCATCTGGTCGGTGGCGAAGATCTTTTCGAGCTCGCCGAAGACTGCGGCCAGCGCGCCGAGGGCTTCCCCGCCGGCGTCGCTTGCCGCTTTGAACAGCTGGTTCAAGGTCCCGAGGATGTTGCCGACCAGCGTGCCGAGCTGGGACAGGATCCCCACGGCGGAGCTGATGGACTGCTCGAGGGTCCCGTCCGCGAAACCCTTCGCGATGCCGTCCGCGAACCGGGTGAGCGCCCCGGCCGCCTGCTGCGACAGGGCGTTGAAAGCGGGCTGGGCGGCGGCGCTGACCTGGCCGAGGATGGTGATGAGCTGCGCCGGCGCCTTCTCGAAGGCCTTCAGGTTCGCGGTGGCGCCCGCGAGGACCTGGTCGAGCAGCCCGGTGCGGGCCATCTCGGTGATGGCGCCCGCGGCGTTCTTCGCGATCTGGTTCCAGACCCCGGCGGTCTCCGTGAGGTTCTTCTTCAGGACGGGGATGGTGGCGTTGCCCAGGGTGGTGACCGTGTCATCCAGGCCCTTGAACAGCTCGTTCTGGACGGAGAGCTTCATGTCCCGCCAGGCCGGGGCCAGCCCCTGGATAGCGGTGACGAACGACCGCGCGTTCGGGGCGAGCTTGGCCATGGCCTCGTCGAACGCGCTCGCCTGCCCGGCGGCCGCGGCCTGCGCGTCGGCGACCGCCCGGGCGGCGTCCGCCACCGCCCGCTCCGCGTCGGCGACCTGCCGGGCACCGTCCGACCGCGCGTCCGCCACACCCTGCTGCGCGTCAGCCAGCGCCCGCTGCGCATCCGCGATGTCCTGCGCCGCGTCAACCTCGGTACGCCGCTGCTCCTCCCGCGCCCGGGCCAGAGCCCGCGCACGGTCAGCGACCTTGCGTTCCGCGTCGGCGATCCGCTCCTGCGCGTCGAGGACCTTCTTGCTGCCGTCGACGCCGGCCTTGTTGGCCTTGGCCGCGTCCTCGGCGAGCCGCTCGGTTTCCTGCCGCTGGTCGGCCACCGCCTGCGCGGCCTGGTCGTACGCCAGCTGCAGCTTCGCGATGTCCTCGGCACGGGTGCCGGGCTTGGCCTGCGCCGCGCGCAAGGCCTTCTCGGCGTCGGCCAGTCCAAGGGCCGCCTCCCGCTCCTCCAACCGGGAGTTGGCGAGCTTGGAGTTGAGGTCCTCGAGGTCCCGCGCTGCTTCGCGGCGGGCTTCGTTGAGGTCGGCCTGGACGTCGCGCGCGTCCTCCTGCGCCTCCCGCAACTCGCGGACGGCGTCGGACACCTTGCGCTTGGCGTCGGCCTGGTCGCGGGCCGCGTCCTGCACGGTCCGGGTCAGGCTCCGCTCGGCGTCCTCCACCGACCGCAGCGCGTCCTGCACCCGCTCCTCGGCCTGCACCCGTGCATCCGCCAGCGACCGCTGCGCGTTGGCGAGCCCACGCTGCGCGGCCTCGACCGCGCGGGTCGCCGACGCCGTCGACGACGCCGACTTGCTGCTGTCGGCGAACGCACCCTTCAGCGCGTCACCCACGCCGGACAGGCCGAGCTTGAGCGCGCCGGCGGCGGCCCCCGCCGTGGTCAGGGCAGGGGCCAGCAGCGCGGCCGCGGCGGCCGCGCCGTTCAGGTTGGCGGTGATCCCGAGACCGGCCAGCACCCCGAGGGTCTTCAGGCCGGCGCCGGCGGACCGGCCCACCGCCCGGCCGAAGGACTTACCGAAGCCGTCGCCGGCCTGCTGGCCGGCCCGCTGCGTCTGCGCGTTGACGCGGCGGCTCCAGTCGCCCTCGAACTCCGGGCGGATGCTGACGTATCCGCGGCCGACGAGCACTCCGGAAGCAGCCACCAACCCACCTCCAATCAGGGGTTGGTGGCGCGGCCTCCGAAGACCCTCGCCAGCTCGGCGGCGCCACTGCCGTGACGCCCGCCGAAGCGGATGGTTCTCGTGTTCTTGCGCTTCTCGACGCCCGGGCGGGGGATCGGCTCCGGGGGCCGAATCCTTTTCGTCTTCTTCGGGTCGCCGTGCAGCTTGATCAGCGCGTAGGTCTGCTCACGCAGCGAGTCGATGAGCGTCGCCGCGAGCTGCCGGTCCGGCGTCCAGTAGTCCTCTTCCGCCGTGGACCCGCGCACCGCCCGGGCGGTCGCCGAGTCCCACGGCAGGTACTTGAGGAATGTCTTCAGCTCCAGCCAGGACATCTCGCCCCGGAACAGCTCGCCGAGAGTGCGGCCGGGCCAGTAGTGCGGGATGTCCCAGGCGACTGCCTCCCCGTGCTCCCTCAGGAACTGGAGGAGGCCCCGGCTTCCCCCGGCTCCAGCCCGGACCGCTTCTGCCAGTCGAGGGCCAGGACCTCGAGGTCACCGATCTGGATGCCGACGCCGTACAGCTCCTTCACCTTGTCCTTGCCGAGGACCTCCGCGAGGACGCCGATGGTGTCGTTGAGGTCGCCGACCTTCTCCTGCAGCTCCCACGGCA
Organism: Streptomyces lusitanus; assembly: GCF_042647945.1. Taxonomy (NCBI): domain Bacteria; kingdom Bacillati; phylum Actinomycetota; class Actinomycetes; order Kitasatosporales; family Streptomycetaceae; genus Streptomyces; species Streptomyces lusitanus. Next base: position 274,973 of record NZ_JBHRWL010000004.1, on the reverse strand, counting down.
GGGCCCGCATCGGCGGCAGGGTGAACTCCACGCCGAACAGCTCGTAGTCCGTGGGCTCGGGGAGTGCGTCGCGCTTCTGCTGGACGAGCGCGTCCAGGGACACGACCTCCCGGCCGGTGTCCTTCTTCTTGCTGCTGGTGCTCACGGTGATGCTCCTGATCTGGCGGGTGGTAGCGGGTTGGAGACCCCGGCAGGCGCGACCCGCATGGCACGCCTGCCGGGGGGTTCAGATGGGGCGTGCGCCGGTCAGGCGGCGAGCGCCCAGGCGGGGTCGTTGGACAGCCAGGTGGCGATCTCGGGCGCGGTCGACGCGTACGCGGAGACGGTCATCTCCAGGCCGACGGCGGCGGACCGGCCGAGGCTGATGGCGCCGCGGTCGGTGATCTCACCGCGCGGGATGACCAGGCGGTTCTTGATGTTGCCGTCGATCCACTCGAGACCGATGGCGCGCTCGTCGGGGCCGGGGGCGGCCGGGATGTCCAGGCGCCACACGGTGTCCTCGGTGACCTCGGTGATCGTCGCGCCGGGGAAGTAGGCGGTGACGGTCGCCGCCTTGAGCTCCATGGCGGTGAACCCGAGCGTCATGTCGACGCTGGTGAGGACGCGCCGCACCGGGGAGAGGGACTGCCAGGCGTTGATGTCCTCGACGTCGGTGGTGTACTCCATCGACACGCCATCGTCGGAGAGGTAGCCGAGGTCCACCCAGCTCGCGCCCCACGCGGCGGACAGGTCGGCGGGGCCGGTGGTCCCCACGGGGGCCAGGAAGATCGAGCCGTTGAGTGCGACCCGCACGTTGTCTGAATCGTTGGCCACGGGATGCCTCCAGGGCATGCGAAGGACCCGTGCGACCGACGGCCGACGGGTGCGGTGAAAAGGGAGGGGTGCGGGTTAGGGGGTGGCGGGCAGGGCGCGCAGGCGGGCCTGCATCACCAGCACGTACCGGGGAATCGGGGCGGTCTCCGCGTCGGGCTGATGCGGCAGCCAGATCAGGGACACGTCGTTGACGGAGTAGATCTGCGCGCCGTCGACCGTGGTGCCCTCGGCGGCGAGCCAGTGCGCGCGGGCCAGCTGGGCGAGGTCGAGGGCCTGACCCTTGGTGGCGGCCAGGACGTCATGGTCGAGGGTGACGTCCTCGGTGACGTGCCGCTGGACGATGGCGCCGCCGCCGCGGGTCACCGACACCACCCCGCCAGCCAGCTTGGTCTCGAGGTCATCGGGCCACTCGGTGCCGACATGCACCGTCGGGGCGAGCGCGGACCGCAGCACGGTGACCGCGACGAACTCGGCGTCCGGGAAGAGGATGACGGGCTGGCTCATCGCCGCCGTCGTCCCACCTTCGCCGGCAGTGTCTCCTCGAGGGAGACCGCCTCAGGCTCCTCGGCGGCCGGCTCCTCGAGCGGCGCGGCCGCGGCCGCGGGCGGTTCGGCGGGCGGCTGCTCGACGACGGCCGCGACCCGCCCGTCACGGCGCAGCCGCCGCAGCTGGTCGTCGTCGACGTCGAGCTCGCTGCCCGGCGGGCGGCCGTCGTACCAGTGGGCGAGGACGATGGTGGTCATCAGGCTGTGCTCCTCAGGGAGTCGAGCGCCCGGCCGAGCGGGCGGTACTTGGGGGAGTGACCGCCCTGCGGCCGCGCCCCGACGGACCGGAACCGGCCCGAGGAATCCCGGGCCCGTCCGGCCGTCTGACCGGTCCCGAACTCGACCTGCAGCGTCCATGGGGCGGTGGCGCCGAACTCGGCCCGCCACCCGTTGGAGTTGAGGTGGGCGCCGGAGTAGATCGACTGCTTGTACTCGCCGCGCCTCATGACGCCCGGCTTGTACGTCGGACCGGAGTACTCAGGCGCGAACCCGCGCGCGAAGTTCGCGCCGCGCTGCGCCGCGTCCAGGAGCATGGTGTGCATCTCCTGGCTGCGGGCGATCTCGTCGTAGAAGTCGCGGTTGGGCACGTAACGGAACTGGGCTCTCGGCATGTCAGTCGACCTCCTTGAGCTGCGCCTCGATGTGCCGTACGGCGGTGGGGGTTGGCCAGCGGCCGACCTTGCCGGTGACCTCGAGGACCTGGCCGTCGAACTCGACGCGGTCGGTGTCCCGCAGGTCGGGCATGGTGCCCGGCGCGGAGATCAGCAGCCAGCCGGTGACGGTGATCTGACGATCGTCGGTGTCCTCGGTGCTGCCGCCGGACGACTGGACGTTGACCTGGTCGACGGGGATCCGCTCGGCGGCCGCCCCGTAGTCCGGCCGGCTGTTGCCGTACCGGTCGGTGGTGGTGGCCGGCCGGACGATGACCACCGACTGCTCGTACAGGACGCTCACGACTGCCTCACCGACAGCACGGTCCGCTTGAAGTCCCGCAGGGTCCGGCGGTGGTCGGCGGTGAGGCTGCCGGTGCCGAACGTCTCCACCGTGTACGTCACGCTGGTCGCGCCCGCCGACTCCGACCGCAGACGCCTGGGGTTGGCCAGGGTCGCGGCCGCCAGGTCCAGGCACACCCCGACCAGCTCGTCGGGCAGCTCACCGTCCGGGTAGCCGTGGCTGTAGGTGACGCGCACCCGGTCTGCCCAGATACCCAGCGGCCGCGCCCAGGGCCAGCCCATCGTGCGGCCGAGGTCGTACAGCGGTTCACCGCGGCGGAGCTCGGAGCCCTGCCGGATGAAGTCGCGGTTCTCCACGGCCGGCACCTCGGTGCCGGTCCCGTCGGGGATCTCCACCACGGTCAGCGGGTGGTCGTCGTCGATGACGACGGGCCGCTGGGGGAGGGCCAGGACCCGCTCGCCTCCCTCAAGGACGACCGTGTCGCCCTCGACGAAGGTGAGGGTCTGCCGGGTCTCCCGGCGGATGGCCGCCGACGCGATCCGCAGCGCGAGCTCCGCGGACTCTGTGGGCACCGCGACCCCGGGCACGTAGGCCTGCAACTGCTCGGGGGTGGCGAGGGAGGGGAGTGCCATGATGCGGCCCCCCTTCCGCTACGCGTCCGCGATCTTGGTGAGCTGCTTGACCAGCGTCGACCGCGGGTTGTCCTTGGCCTCCTCGAGGTCCAGCGCTGCGACGGCCCGCTCCGGGTCGTCGCCGACCCAGGTGAGGACGTCGGCCACGGACGCGTCGATGTCCAGGTCGTCCGCGGGGTCCTGGTCGCCGGTCGGCGGCTCCTGCTCCTGCTGCTCGCCGCCGTCGCTGCCGGTGTCCGGCTGCTCGTCCTCGATGACGGTCACCCGCTTCCGGGCGGTCCGGGAGAGGAGCTCCGCCAGGCTGCCGGTGACGACCTGCCCGGCCTCGAGGCTGAGGGGCTGATGCCCGTGGAACATCTTGAAGTTCTCGTTCACCACAACACTGGGCACGAGACCTCCCCTTTCGTCTGGGCCCGGGGCCCGACCGGTTGGCCGGGCCCCGCGCGGGGTCAGTTCGCGCTGTGCTCGAGGACGACGGCCCGCTTGAACTGGGCCGGGTCACCGTTGGCGAGCGAGTCGGACGGGACGCCGTAGTCGCCGACCCACGACCAGGTCGTGGACACCGTCTGCTGGAACCGGTCCTGCGGCGGGCGGACGATGCGGGCGACGTCGACGCCCGGCGCCACGTTGATCATGCCGATCTCGGGGACGTCGCTGACGCCGGTCTCGGCGAGCAGCCCGGCGATGTCCTCGAACGGTGCGGCGACCAGGGCGCCGGCACCCATGACGATCGGCCGGTGCACGGTCGCCGCCAGGTCCTCGTGACCGGCGGTGGCCGCGGTGAGGTACGGGACCTCCTCGTTGCGGACCCAGACGATGCCGCCGAACACGCCGATGGCGAGGTCGCGGTAGGTGTCGGAGTCCGCGCGGCCGCGGTACAGGTTCTGGAACTCGGTGTCCTCGAACAGCTGCGACTCCGTGACGGAGTCGATGTGGGCGATGTAGTTGGAGCCCTCCGCCGGCGGCACGCTCATGCGGCGCAGGCGGGCGACGGCCGCCCGGAAGTGGGAGAACTTGGCGAGGTCGCCGGTACCGATGTCGTACGCCGAGTCGTTGCCCGTGCCGGCCCGCACGATGTACGGGGCCTGCGAGGAGATCACGTAGTCGCCAGTGACGTCGGCGCGGGCGGTGCCCAGCGTCAGCGTGTTGGTCGAGGTGTTCACGCCGGTCACCGTGTTGGCGACGCCCTCGACGGTGATGGGCAGCGGGTTCGACGCGCTGACCGCAGTGGGCACCCCGTTGACCAGGACGTGCGTGAACCCGTCGGTGGACGCGACGACCATGGAGGAGTCGCTGGTTCCGTCGGTCTTCACGAACGTACGGCCGCCGGCGTAGCTCTTGTACAGCTTGTTGCGGGCCAGCCGGTTCAGGGTCTGGCCGGCGTGGATGCCGAGGCGGCCGACGTCGTTGAGGTACTTCGACGCCTGCGTCATCTTCGACTGCAGCAGGTCGGTGTCGATGGACTTGCCGTACTGGTCCATCACCACTTCCCACTGCTCGATGCTGTAGGAGCCGGTCGACGCGTCGGAGCCGGTGGTGGGGGTCGGGTCCGGCGTCATGAGCCCGTTACGGGTCATGATCCGCTTCGAGCCCTTGGCGCCCTGCCACGGCTCGACGTCCGCGACCTGAGCGAACAGCAGCTCCGGCAGGAGGGACTCGCGGAACATGCCGTCGAGGAGCCCGTTCTGCATGACGGCCTGGATGGCCGGGGGAAGAGTGGTGCGGATGTCGTGCCGGTCGAGCCGGAACCACGACCGCGCACCACGCGCGAGGGTGTTCTGCATGGTTACTCCATGGTGATGTCGACGGACACAAGGTCCGGATGCTGCTCAGCCACAGCCTCGAGGCCGAGCAGCGCGGTTTGAGTAATGGCCGATACCGCCGCGCACACTCGGCCATCCAGGACGTGGCCCTCGTGGCCGTCGACCTCGATCACGGTGCGGCCGTTGCCCAGCCGGGCACGGACGCGGATCATCCGCGCAGACGGACGCCGTATTTGGCGAGCTCGTCCTTGAGGGTCGACCGGTCGGCGTTGCGGTAGTCGGTGGGTGCCGGGCTGGGGCGCACGCCCTGGCTGGGGTCCGGCTTGGGGCCCTTCTTGCCCGGCCCGGGATCGGCGGACGGGTCCGCGCGCCGCAGGTGCGGCTTGCGGTCAAGGATGTCCGCGAGGTCGGTCTTGATGGCCTCGACGTCGACGTCGCCGTCCGGCGTCGCGTAGCCGCTCATCTTCGCCTGCAGGTGGACGACCGCGTCGTCCACGTCAGCGAACCCGGAGGCCAGGGCCTTGACCTCGGCCTGCACCGCGCGGGCGGTGGCCTTTGCGACCGCCTCCTGCGCACGCTGCGCCTGCGCCTGGGCCCGCTCGAGCTCGCTCTTGTCGCGGTCCTCGAACTCCTGCACCTTCGCCGCGAGTTCGTCGGCGCGCCGCTTCTCGGCGGCCGCCGCCCTCTTGGCTTCGGCGCGCTCGCGCTTCATCGCGTCGAGGGCCTTCTTACCGGCGTCGCCGAGCTTGTCGGCGCCGTCCGGGTCGTCGCCCGGGTCCGGGTCCGCCGACGGATCGGCGGGCGGATCGGCGGGCGGGTCGGCCGGCGGGTCCGCGGGCGGATCGGCCGGGTCAGGGTCGTCGTGCCTGTTCAGCCGGAACCAGTCCGTGCCGTGCGCACCGGACAGCCAGGCGTGGCGGGTTGCCTTCATGTGGGTCTCCCATTGCGGGGGAATCGGCGGCCATGCGTTGCGCACGGCCGGAGGGGTGGTGGGCGGCTACACGACGTAGCCGTGGCGGCGAAGCAGCCGCAGCTCCTCGTCGCGGTCGCCGTCCGCGACGCGGAAGATTTCGTCCGGCATGAGCCGGGGGGCGCGGGCGCCGCGCAGCCGGACCAGCTGCGTGCGGCCCGTACTGGTGCGGCGGGTCCACTCCGACACCACGCGGACGTCGCCGCCGGTGCGGGGCGCGGTCAGCCGGGTGGGGTCGCCGGTGATGAGCCGGGCGCCGGCGATGCCGCGGCGGCTGATGCCCTCGTTGGTGACCTGCACGTCGCGGCCGCCGATCGTCGCGGTGGACATGCCGCGGCGGGCGTTGACGACCTGCCCGATGTCACCGCCCTGCCGGATCGCCCGAGCACCAGCGACGGTGAACACCCGCTGCTGCTGCTCCTTGTCGAGCTGGTCGAACAGGTCCCTCGGGCCCGGGACGTCGGGCCACTCTTCCTCGCGGAGCGGCAAGGTCTGGCAGTCGCAGCGCGGGTGCCGCAGGAATCCCTCGCTGTGCCGGTACATCTGCCCGGCGAGGATGATGCACCGCGAGCAGGCGGGCAGCCGCACCACCCGCACGTACGCCACGCACTGCGGGTGCGCGGTCATCGCGACCTGGTCCGACTGGCGGGCGGTGTCCGCGATGGCCGTCGACGCGTACATCGTCATGTCGACGAGTCCGCCGATCATCGCCTCCTCAGGCGGGAGCCCGGCCGCCAGGCGGCGCCGCACACCGATCGCCGGCAGGTACAGCAGCGACTCCAGCGGACCACCGCCGGGCGCGAACCCGGGGAACGCGGACGGCACCAGCCGCGGCAGGAGCTGCGCCTGCACCAGCGTCATCCCGCCCTGGGCTGCCATCTGCGCCGCGATGTAGGCCTGCGCTGCCTCGGCAACGCCCAGCTGCCCGGCGAGGGCCGCGTCCGCGATGGCAGCGCCTGCCTCCTCGAGGAGCTCGTCCTCGATGCTCTGCGCCGACAGCGTCGCCCAGATCGCCTGGATCTGCTCGACGACCGCGCGGATGATCTCCTCGACCTGCCGGTACCGGGCCTGCCCGAGCTCGGGCGGGGTGGGCTCAGGCGGCGTTGCCACGGTCGGTCTCCGCCGGCTCCTCGTCCTCTGGCGGCGCCGGTGGCTCCGGGTCCGGCTTCCCGCCGAACAGCGGGCTCACGTCCCCGGTCGCCAGGCGTCGCATCGCCTGCCGGGTGTCGGCCTCGTCCTGCTCCTCCATGCGCGCGATCTGTGCCTGGCTGTAGCCGAGGTCCTCGCGGGTCTGCCGCAGCGGCACGATCTTCGCCTGGAACTTCTTCACCGCGGCGTCGGCGGCCTGCGCCACCGTCGGCGTGGACGCGTCCCGCCAGATCGTTTCCAGCGCCCGCGCGTCGTCGGAGGCCTCGCCGTCGCGGACCAGCAGCACCAGCCGCATGACCCGTTCCCACGATCCTCCCCAGGACCTCTGCTTGCGCTCCGCGCGCTTCACCAGCCGGGCCTCACTCGAGCGGATCGCGTCCGCGCTGGCGGGGTTGGCGGTGGAGTGACCGAGGAAGTGCGGCGGCAGACCGGCCAGCGACGCCACCAGTTGCGCGAGCTGGCTGATCGTCGAGTGGAAGTTCTTCAGGTCCGCCTCGGGGAACTGGGTGACGTCGACGCCGTCGTCCTTCTTGTTCTTCTCCGTCGCCCAGATCCGGCCGGCGATCCGCGACCAGGCGGAGATCTTCCGGCCGTGCTCGTCGGTGAAGTCCTCCTCACCGAACCCGTACGCCACCCGCCGCGGCGTGGCGTGGTACTCCGCGGACACCATCATGTCCGTGGCGATCTTGCACGCTGCGTCCGACAGCGGGATCACGTCCGCCAGCTCAGAGACGCCGTCGCGCTTCTTCAACCGGGTCCGGTTCGACAGCACCTCGACCGGCGGCACACCCAGCCCGTGGTCATCTCGCGGGTACTCGGGATCCTCGACCCACGTGCCGTCCTGCTTCACCCACCAGATCGTCGCGTCCGGCAGGTACAGAGTGGCGTGCTCGACCTCGTCCTTGCCCTCGCCGACGCACCACCGCTTCACCGCGGCCGCCACCTGCCGAGTCCGTGGATCGTGCTCGGCGTACATGTCGAGCGCCGACTCCACGGTCACGATCGGCGTGGTCGGATCCTTCTCGTTCGGCCCGACCACCACGTACGACCGCTGCATGATCAGCGCGTCGAGGTGGCCCATCTGCGACTGCTCGTCGAGGTCGTTGGCCTGCCAGATCCGCCACAGCTCCTCGTCCGCCTCGGCCTCGCCGGGGAAACGAAACCCCGTGACGTCCAGGCGCTCCTCGACAGAGTCGACGACCAGGCGCGGCCAGTTGACGACGACCTGCCGCACGGAGTCCTGCAGCTCGCGCTGCAACTCCGGCGCCATGTACGACAAGGGCTGTTTGCCCTCGTAGTACCGGTCCAGCGTCTCGAGCTCGCCCTTGCAGTTCTCGTGGCAGGCGATCAGATGCTCGAGCCACTCCAGCTCGGTGCGCTCCATGGCTCACCTCACCTTCTACCGCAGGACGATCATCCTGGACGGCTTCCTCTTCGGCTTGACGCCAGCAGCGATCGCGTCGCGGTGGGCTTCCCACGACAGGCAGCCGGCCATCGCGCCGTCCATGGACAAGGGCGACTGGTGCCGTTCCTTCTCGATCACCCACAGCGGCTTGCCCTGCTCGTCGAGCATCTTCAGCTGCTTCTTGCGGGCGTTGGCCACGTGCCGGGCGTACGCCTCATGCCCGGAGTGCGTCAGCGCCCCGGTCTTCATCGCGCCCTCGTAGGCGCGCAGCGAGTAGGCCATGGCCTTGAGGCGGTTGGTCCACCACTTCGTGATCTGTTTCTCGCCCCACCGGCCCTGCCACGTGGTGATCAGGCCCTCCCAGTACGGCGGGTCGACGTAGGCGCGGACCACGTCCCAGGTGTCGAAGGCCTCGATCATCGCGGCGTCGACCTCGTCGGCCGGGCATTCCCACTGCTGGTCCGGGTCGTCGCCCTCGTTGGCGCCGGGCGGCGCCTCCCAGATGCCGAGCGGCCACTGGAACCCCGTCGCCAGATGGGTGGCGATGAGCGCGGTGGCGTCGCGGAACTGGGCGCCGTCGAAGCCGATCGTGATCCGCTCGCCCTTCTCCGGCAGCGGCTGGTCCGGCCGGGCGAGCTCCGCCCACCGTGCGACGGAGAATGCCTGGCGGCCGGCCTGCACGCGCCGGTTCAGCCATACCCGCTCCCAGTACGCGCGGTCCGTGTCGGGCGCGTTGTACAGGGAGACGATCGCGTCGACCTGGCCCTCGAAGTCCGGCCACGCCGCGATGCTCGGACCCGACGCCTCACGGACCGCGGCGCGGATCTGCTCGTCGTCCGAGAGGTCCTCGTCCGGCCGCGGGTCCGCCTGGCGGTGGAAGAAGAACAGGGTCCGGTCCTTCGACTTCCCCGACGCGACCAGCTCGGCGAACTCGTGCGTGCCCTGAGCCACGCTGCCCTCGCCGGGCGTGTACGTCGTGGTCGTCTCCAGCGACCACGGGTCGAACAGCATGATCTTCGGGATGTTCGCGAGCATCGTCTGGTGCGCCTCACGGTGCCGGGGCAGCGTGAAGCGGTGCGTCTCGTCGAAGTGCTGGAACGTCGTACGGGCACCGTCACGCGCGTCCGGTGAGGACGCGAGCGGCACCGCCCGGCCCAGGCCGTCCCACCGCATGATGCGGTCCAGGCCCGGATCGAACAGATCCGCGTCCGGCCCCTCCGTGACCATCACGTACAGAGCGGCGTACGCCAGCTCCTCCGTCTGCTCCTCGGTGTACGCAACCATCGGGATGTACGGGTCCGACACCGGCACACCGACCGGCTCCCCGTCCGCGTCGAAACCGTCACACCTGACCGGCCCCTCCGGGTGCAGCTCGGCGAACGCCACCGCGGCCGCGAGCTCCGTCTTGGCCGTGCCCTTCCGGACCGACAACCCCACCCGCTTGAACCGCCGCTTCCCCGCGCGCGGGTGCCCCTGCGGGTACACCTCATACCAGCGGTAGATCAGCGCCCGCTTCTCCGGGTCCAGCACATACGGCCGGCCACGCAACGCGCCCGGCCCATGGATCGCCCGCTCCTCGAGCAGATCGCACACCTGAGGGCCCAGAGTCGGCCACGGCTCATCGTCCGGCCTGGGCACCATCAGGACGCCCACGGCCTACTCCACCACGTGCAGGGTGGCCCGCGGATCATCCGGCCTCTGCCGCCGCCCGCCGGACGTCGACCGCCGCCGCGCACGCGGAGCGACAGCGCTGCCCTCATCCGGGTCGGAGATCTTCCACCGCAGCCGCAACAGCGACAGCGGCGTCAGCCCCAGCCGGTCACCCAGCTGCCGCGCCTCCTTGGCCGCGTCCAGGTCACCGACCTCCGCCCGGCTCTTCCACCGGACGTACTGCGCCACCTCACGCGTCCACCGCAGCTGCTCCCACATCACGGCCTGAGGCGTCTTCCACAGCTCCCGCCACAGCGCACCCTCGGTCTGCTGCTGCGCCTCGAGCTGCTTGGTCAGGATCAGCGCAGCCTCGCGCGCGGCGTCGGCCTTCTTCTCGGCGGCCACCTTCGCCCGGCCCTTGAGGTCCGGCTCGAGGAGAGCGAGCTCGAGGTCATCGGCCTTGCGCTGCGCCAGGTCGCGGCGGGCGGTGAGGACGACGTCGTCGGGGAGCGGCCATTTCGGTGTGCGGCCCTTGCGCCCTTCGTGGGGCAGGGGCGTCATGGCGACGGTGGCGTTGCGCCGGCGTCGCGTTCCGTCCGGCTTCGGGGCCGGTCCCATTCCACCCATGAGGAGGTGTCCTTCCGGAGCCGTTGCGGCGGGGAAGTGGCCCCGGCGTTGCGCGGGGGCCGGCGGTGCGTGGGGGTGGTTCGACGCGTCGAACGGGGACCCCCAGACCCGTACAGATCAGCGTTGCCCTCCCCCGCGGTCTCGAGCGCGCGCACGCGCGCGGGTACGCCCCCACCCCCGCGCGGGCGGGGGCACCCCGTTTGACCTGCGGAAACGCGGCCTTGCGCCGCGAATGCCCAGGTCAGAGGCGGGACCGGCTGCGCCGGCGGTGAGGTGCTGACGAGATCACGAACGATGTTGATCAGTTCGCTGGCTTGATGGCTCGAGGCGCGAGCCTGAGGCGGACCGCGGAGGCTGCCATGTCCCTGCCGGCCGTGCCCAGAGGGGGCGGCACAGGGGAGGGGCGGGCGTGCCGTGGTCAGGCCTGGTCGGCGGCCCAGCCTCCGGGCTGATGCGCTGCTGTCTCACGGCTGTGGCACGGACCGCACAGGCCTCGGCCGTGGCGTGGGTCGTCGGGGTCCTGGCCGGAGGCCGCCAGGGCGCGGCGGTCCTTGGGCCAGTGGTCGGCGTGCCGGGAGGGCTGGCCGCAGGGGTCGTCATGGCCGTGGCTGGTGTCGGCGCAGGTGCAGTTGGGGTCGCGTGCGAGGACCGCGGCGCGGAAGCGTCTGCGGTGGCTGGTGCCGTATCCGCGTTGGGTGGCGGTGCCGCGCCTGGCCTCGGCCTGGGCGCGGCAGCTGGTGCAGCGTCCGCCGTTGGTGTACTCGGGGCAGCCTGGTGTGGTGCAGATGGACAGTGCGCGGCGCGGCATGTGCTGCCTCCTGTCCGTCCTGTGGTGGCTACCGGGTGGGTGGGAGGGGGCCGGTGTACCCGTCGGGGATGTGGGTGACGGTGACGCGGCGCCGGCGGGCGGCGAGGTAGACCGGTGTCCAGAGGCCGACGGTGCAGATCAGCATCGTCCAGTGGAAGCCGATCGCGATCCATCCCATGCGCTGCCGGGTCTTGATCTTCGCCATGTGTGTTCCTCCCTGCGTCGGTGACGCGGGGAGCCTAGGCGTGGTGAAGGCGGCGCGCGCGTGGTGTGACGTTCCTGTGACGAAGCTGCACCCGGAAGAGCTACGGCGGCCGCTGTGCTCAGTCGTCGTCGGTGGGTGAGTCGGTGTAGCCGGAGTTCTCGATGGCCTGGGCAGCCGTGAGCATGCCGAGTCGGGTGATCCAGTCGAGGGCTTCCGAGCGGGCGCTGGCGAGGGTGACGGTGCCGTCCGCCTTGATGACCTTCGTGAGGACGAGGGCGTCGGTGACCATGTCGCCGTCTTCGAGGTCCGCCTCGACGCCCAGGTTGTCGATGAGCTGGCCGATCTTCTGGCTGGCCATCAGCGGCTCGCGGGTTCGCTGTGTGCGGCGGCGAGGTGCTCGTCGACGATGCTGCGGTCGACCTTGAGGACGATCTCGCCGGGGCCGGCCTTCGCGCCCGGGTCGAGACGCATCATGAGCTCGAGGGGCTCGCCGCAGCCGGGGCAGGTGATGGTGGCCTTGCCGAGTGCGGCCATCGTCAGATGCCGAAGGCGGACAGCTTGAGTTCGGCGTTGTCGACGTCGACCTGAAGGGTGGAGCCGTAGTCGCCGGTGGGGAAGGGGCCGATGTAGCGGGAGGCCTCGGCTGCCAGGGTCACGGTCTTGGGGGTGAGGGCCTGGCCGTCGACGACGCCGGGGAGGCGGAGGGTGACGGTGCGGGGCGTGGACGCGCTGGCGTTGCGGACCAGGAGGAACACGCGGCCGTTGTTCTGGACGCTGTGGTGGTTGACCGGGTCGCCGTTGGTCTCGGCGGGGGCGGCGACGCCGGCGCGGGTGAGCTGGGTGACGGTGAGGGCTACGCGCGGCATCGCGGTCTCCTTCGCGGGTGGGGTGGGTTAGCTGGCGAGGCGCCGGACAGCGGCAGTGTTCTGGCGGGCGCGGCGTTCGGCGGCGGCGACCTGGCGCTGGGTGTAGATGCGGCGGCCGCGCTCGTCGCGCCGAGGGTTGGTGAGGTGGCCGCGGCGTTCCCAGGAGTAGATGGTCTGCAGGGCGCGGCCGGTGAAGGCGGCGATCTCGCGGATCGTGAACCAGAACTCGCCGTCGGCCTCGCGCGGGCCGGGGTCGTGGGGCATGTGCTCACCCCCTGAAACGGCGAAACCCCCGCGGTGGGCGGGGGTTGGCGTGGTGCTGGGCACAAGTGTGCTGCTGGCACCGGATTATGCAGTGCTGATCGTTTCCGTGTCCAGCAGCGGCGCCGGTACGTACTGTGTGGCGGGTGGATCCTGAGCTTCAAGGCGCGGCGATCGGGGCTGCTGCTACGGCCGTTGGCGCTGTGATCGGGTATGTGGGTGCGCGCGCCCAGGGTAGGGCGGCGCTCGAGGCTGTGCGGATGCAGGTGCGAGGCCAGCGCTTCGACGCGCGCTGGCAGATGCGGCGCGACGCCTACGCGAGCTTCTTCGCCGCCGTACAGCAGGTGCAGACCGCAACGGCGCATGCGTATGGGGTGCTGCTCGTCCGGAGGCGGGAAGGGCTGCCGCTTGTTCCTGAGGGCGATCTGGCCGAGGTTTCGGCAGAGCTTGCCGAGGCGCTGAAGGGGCTGTCATTCCAGCAGTCGCTGTTGCGGTTGTCCGTCACGGGCGTTGAGCGGCACACAGCGGACAGTCTGGTGTCGGAGGTGAGGAATGTGGTTGCGTGCCTGAATCTGTGGTGGGGTGCGCTGCAGCGTGGTGAGGGTGCATCGGGGACGCTGGCCAGATATCTGACGCGCTCCGCAGAGTTGGAGGACACCGTTGAGCATGTGCTGGGGGTGGCGAAGGGCTATCTCGACGGCAGTCCCGACGTTGATGCGCCGCGTCGGCCCTCGCTGCTTCAGCGGTTCCGGTCGTGGCGCATCGATCGTGCGACGCGGCACCTGACTTGACCGTACGAGGTCAGTCGTTGTCGGTGCCGAGGGCGGTTTCGACGTGTTTGATCTTCCCGGTGGTGGACAGCTCGGCGCGGATGGGGTTGTCGCCGGGGACGCCGGCCTTCTTCGCGGCGTCGACGAACGCGGCGAGCTCGTCGAGGGTGAGGTCCTTGTCTTCGCCGGTGAACGTCAGCATGGCGGGCATGCGTTCATGATGCCGTGCGAGGGCCCCACCTTCCCAGAGGGCGGACGGGGCCCTCGTGCTGCTCATGCCTCCATCATCCCCTCGGCAGCTGCCATTCCACCGGCTCATCCAAGTCGCCCGGCGCGTACAGCACTCGCTCCGGCCGGCCCTCCTTCGGCACCTCGAACGGCACGTTCCCTCGCACGCAGTCCCCGCCGCGCACCCGCGCCTCTACCGGGTACTCCGGCGCCGGCAGCTCCGCGCCGCTGATGCTCGTCGCGTCCACTCGCACGCCGTCCTCGTACGCCAGCGACCACGGCGCCGGCGACACCGAGAACGCTTCGCTGCCCGCGTTGCACACCTTCACTTCGACCTGCGCCCACTTCTCGCCGTCCTGCAGCAGGCCAGGGACGTCGGTCGTGATGCCCTTGTCCTTGAAGGCGATCACGGTGACGGCGAACTGGTAGCCGCTGGTCTCGATGTCGAGGGTGTCGCCGATCTTGTACGTTTCGCGGCTGGGCGTCGGGCTGGGGCTGGCGGAGGTGGCGGCAGCCGTGGGTGTGCTCGTCGCTTTGGAGACGGTGGGCTTGCCGTCGCTGTCGGACGAGCAGCCGACGGCGGCTCCGGCGAGAAGTAGGAGAGCTGCAGGCAGGGTGATGGTGTAGCGCATGGTCCCCCCTCTGGGACTGATCCTGTTGTACGGCCGCATCATGCGCGTCCGTGGGCGTGATGCGTGGGTGGTGTGTCGGAGTTGTGACATGTGTGCCGCGGCCGCGGCCGCCAGCGCTGGCCGGTACGGGGCCGGGGTCAGCCGCGGCGGAAGAAGCCGCGCCGCGCGGGCGCGGGCTCGGTGATGCCCGCCTGCTCACGCGTCGCGCGGTCGGCCTGCTCGGTGTACTGCCGGCGCTGTTCGGGGGTCCAGTCGGCTACCTGGCTGGGCAGCGTCTTCAGGGTGCGGCGCAGCTTGGCGGTCTCGCTGTTGCGGCCGAAACGCTTCATGATGGCGTCTCCTGTCTCGTGATCGGGATGGGTGGACCGGGGCGGGCCGCGCTCTTCTTGGCGGTTGGGAGCGGCCCGCCCCGGGGTCTAGTGGCCACGGAGGTCGTGGTGGCGGTGGTGGTCGTCGAGGTCGAAGATCCGGTAGCCGCCGGTCTCCGTGCGCTCGACGCGCACCCCGTGTTGGTTGGTTGGTTGTCCCTGGTCAACGGCCCCAACAGGGGCGGGGGGAGGGGTGCGGGGGAGGGGCGGGATGTCGTCCCGGTGTACGCCCACCCCCGTGCGGGAGCCGTTGCGGACCGCGCGGCGGACCCGGATATCGAGGGCCTCGAGGACCGCGCGGGCGGTGTCGGTGGACAGGCCCCGGGCGGTGGCGAAGTCGGCGAGGAAGACGTGTGGTTCGGCGAGGCGGTGGAGCGTCTCGCCGACGGTCTCCCGCTGCTCGTCGCTCGGCTCGTCGGGGTCGTCGTCCTGGTCGTGGCCGCGGCGTCGGCGGAGCCAGGAGCGGGCCTTCTGGCAGCCGATGGTGCCGAGCACGCCGACGACGACGTAGGCGGTCTCGGGCAGGACGGCGACGATCCCCCACATGGCGAGCAGCAGCACGCCGGCGAGGACCAGGCGGGCGGCCCGCTCCGAGCCGGGGCCCGGCTCCCCCGTCGACGTCTCCTCTGGCTCGCTGTCCTGCGGCTTGGTGGTGTCGGTGTCGCTCATCCGAAGGCCGCCGTGAAGCCGGTGCCGAGGAGGTTGACGGTGGAGCCGAGGGGGATGGCTGCGACGCCGGCGACGTTCCCGGACAGGGCCACGGCTGCTCCGGCGAACGCGCCGAGGAAGAGCTTCCAGTTGGGGACGCGCGGCGCCCACTTCCACAGGGCGAACAGCACTGCGGACAGCAGCAGGACGATGACGTACCCGCCGGCGGTGAGGACGAGTTGCTGGCTGCGGGTGACGTCGGGTGCGGTGCCTCCGACGCCCCAGACGAGGGCGGTGTAGCCGGAGACGTTGGCGGTCCACACAGCGGTCCAGGCGGCGACCCCGAGGGCGGAGACGGATCCGATGGCGGCCAGGGAGGCGAGCATCCCGTACAGCAGGGACAGCACGAACGGGACCAGGCCGCCGGGCCGGTGCTTCTCGGCGAACCACCAGCGGATCAGGAAGACCAGGATGACGGCGACGCCGACAGCGACGCCACCGAGGTTGATGGCCATGTAGGGCATGGGGGTCCTTCAGCGGAGGACGGCCATGACGGCCGCGGTGAGGATGCAGAGGTACAGGACGGTGCAGCCGACCGGCGCGAGGTAGAGGCTGCGCCGGTCAACGGGCGCGATCCGGCAGAGGCCGATGACCGCGGCGAGAGCGGCGAGGGGGCAGAGCAGCGACATGGGTCAGCTGGCCTTTCCGGCGAGGGCGTCGCGCAGCGCCGTGGCCTTCTTCTGGCCGATGTGCAGCTCCGCCTTGAGGGTCTGGATGGACGCGGGCCGGCCGAACGTCTCGCGGTGGGCGGCGTCGACCTCGCGGGCCCGGGCGAGGAGGTCGCCGGGGTCGGGTGCGCTGGCCCTACCCGCCGGGTGGGGTACGGGGTCGACCCGGGCCGGGGTGGGGTCGGGTACGGCCGGGGTGGGGTCCACCTCGGGTCGGGTAGAGGGCTCAGCCGCAGCGGCGGGCTGCTCCTCGTCGGCCAGCCAGCGGGCGAAGCTGTGGTCGTCCTCGATGACGGGGTCGGGGTCGGGTACGCGGGCGTGTACCTCGGTGCGGGTAGGGCGCGGGTAGACGAGGGCGGCGGGTACGGCGCAGGCGTGCTCGCGGCGTACCTCGGGTTCGGTGACGACGTCGAGGTGCAGGCCAGGCACCGAGTAGGCGTCCGGGTCGGGTACGGGCAGGGGTGGGGTGGCCGGATCGGGTACGGCTGCGAGGCTGGGCCGCTCGGGCGCGGCGGGTACGGCCGCCGGGGTCTGTCCGGGGGTGGCGAGTATGGGCGTACTCGGGGTCTTGGGTAGGGCGCGCAGGGCTACCCCGACGAGGGTCTCGGTGACGGGTACGCCGTACTCGGTGCACAGCGAGGCGAGTTCGGCGGGGGTGGCGTCGGGGCGCGCGGCGTGGACGAAGAGGATCACGTCGATGGGGTCCATGCGGCGGAGCTCGGCCCCGGTGACGCCGAGTGGGGTAGCCGGGTAGGGCTCGGGTGCGGGCTCGTCTACCCAGGGGGAGTCGACGGGTACGGTGCGCAGGCCGGCGGCGTTGCGGCGGGCGGCGAGGAGTCGCATCAGGTGATGGCGCTGCTCGGGGTTGGTGGCGGCGCCGGAGCGGGCGACGGCGGCTTTGAGAGCGGCGCGGCCCCAGGGGGAGAGCCAGCGTCGGGAGGCGAGGCGTACGGCGCGGGCGGTGGCGCGGTCGCGGGAGACCTGGGCGGCGGTGCGGCCGCGGACGGCGAGGCCGAGGTAGGACAGGAGCCGCTCGCGGAGCTCGTGGCCGATCTGGGCGGGTAGTCCGGTGGAGAGGGCCTCGGGGCGGGTGATGCGGATCTCGAGGCCCATGGCGAGGTGCCAGAGCAGGCCGGCCATGGCGGGGCCGATGACGGCGCGGACGGTGCCGCCCCAGAATCCGGACTCGCTGTAGGCGGGGATGATCTGGATGCTGGTGATGCACCAGACGAGGACGCCGGGCACGCCCGGGGTGCCGGCCGCGCTGTCGGTGGCGGTGGCGCGCTTGTTGGCGCGGGCCATGACGGCGCAGGCGAGGAGGGCGATCTCCCCGGCGGCGAACATGGCCAGGCGTTCCTTGCTGTCGGCCATGCCGAGGCGGTGCTCGGCGAACTTCCAGGAGGTGTCGCCGGAGTAGGCGGTGCAGACGAGCGCGCCGAGCCCGGCGACGAACACGGGTCCGCTGGTGCGGCGGATGATCAGGGTGCAGGCGCCGGCGGTGAGGGCGGCGAGGATGCCCGCGGCGGCGACGAGCGGCCAGTGGCCGGTCAGCAATGCGGTGGGCTGGTCCAGGGGCACGGTGAGCTCCAGGGCAGTGGAGTTGAGGCGGGGCCCCTCATGTGGGGCCCCGCGGCCGGTGGGTTCGGTCAGCGCCGGCAGCGCCAGGCGTAGAGGGCGAACACGGTGGAGACGAGGAAGGGGCCGGGCTGCGCGGTGGCCAGGGCGACCACGGCGCAGACGGTGAAGCCCCAGCGGGCGAGGGGTCGGCGGAAGATGTCGCGGATGCCGTTCATCGGGCGGGCACCGCGATCTGCAGCGTCGTCTCGGTGTCCGGGTCGAGGAGCTTGACGACGGGGATGGTGAGGGTGGTGTCGTCCGGGAGCGGCACCCTCGACCCGGCCGGCGTCGCCTCGAGCGCGGGCGCAGCCTCGGTGGTGAGGGAGACCTCGGCGCCGTTCTGGCGGGTGCCCCAGCCGGTGCGGGCGCAGGTCGCCATGCCCCACCAGCGCATCACCCTGAGCGCGGTCCACGAGACGAGGACGGCCAGCGGGGTGAGGAACCAGGTGACCGCGCGGTGGCGCATGCGTTCGTCGGAGCGGATGACGCCGAGGTAGCGCAGGCCTTGCGCGGCACCGATCAGCAAGGGCACCAGGAGGAAGGAGGCCGGGGGCAGGTTGCCGTAGACGATGGGTTCGACGGCCAGGAGCCAGCCGAGGACCGTGGTCGACAGGGCGACCTGGAACCAGCGGAGGAGGTGCGCCCAGTAGGCCCAGCCGGTGACGGGCAGGTAGCGCATGCGCCACACCGAGCGGATCGTCGAGCCGCGCATCCACCGCATGTACATCCGGGCGAAGTGGCTCGCCTTCTCCGGCAGGGCGGTGAACACGATCGCGGACGGCTGCTGGACGGTGCGGCCGCGTAGCAGGGCATAGAGGGTGAGGAGGCTGTCGTCGGAGAACATGACGCGGCGGCCCATGAACCACTCGTTGAGGTAGGAGTCGAGGTTGTCGCGGACGACCGGCGCTCGGTATGCCGCGAGGGGGCCGCTGTTGACGAGGACGGCGCCCATGGACGACAGGGCGCTGCGGTCGGTGAGCTGGCCGGTGGTGAACCACAGGTCCGCCACCCTCGTGAGGAGGTTGGTGCGGTGGTTCGTGGCGAGGACGATCCCGGCGACGGACTGCACCCGCCGGTTCGCGAACGGCAGGAGGATCTCCTCGATGGCGTTCGGTGCGAGGCAGGAGTCGGAGTCGACCGTGACGTACACGTCCGCGCACGGGCTCGCCTCGACGCCGGTGGCCTGCGCGTGGCGCTTGCCGCGGTTCGGGGTGCGCTGCCAGGTGGTGGTGATGCCGGCCTGGCGGGCGGCGCGCAGCCACCACGCCCGCACCTGGGCGTAGTCGCTGCTGGTGGAGCCGTCGTCGACGACGTGCACCGAGTTGGGCCGCCGGGTCTGATTGAGGAACGACTCGAGGCCGAGGCGCAGGTAGCCCTCGTCTTCGTTGTAGACGGGCAGGAGGACGGCGACGTGGAGGGCGTCGAGCTGGCGGCGGGCGCGCGGTGAGATCCGGCGGGGCCGCTCGCAGTGGTACATGATCGTCTGCGTGAGGAGCAGCAGGAAGGTGATGATCCACACGGCGGCCAAGCGTGAGCCGGTGTCGTCGCCGTAGTTGGCGGCCTGGATGCCGTGGTGTGCGGCCCACACGGCGGCGGCGACGAGGGTGATCGCGGCGGCGAGGACGGTGCCGGAGCGGTGGACGTGCGCGGTGAGCGGCTGGCGGGTCGTCATCGCTCCCCCGCCCCGCCGTCGTCGCCCTGGCGCTGGGCGGGGATGTGGGCCTGGCCGGCGGTGAGGCCGGGCCGGAACGCGAACCGGCAGGCGACCGCGCCGACGATCACGATGGCGACGGCGACGGCGAGGAGCCACCAGCCGGTGACGACGGCGCCGCCGATGGCGAGAGCGCCGGCCGTTCCGGTACGGGCGAGTGCAGCGTTGTCGGACACAGTGTTCCTTCGAAGTCTGGTGAGGTGCCCGCCCTCGGGCGCCCGGGCGGGGGACCGGGCGCCCGAGGGGCGGACGTGCAGCGGGTGTCAGGCGCCGGGCTCCTGGCCGTGGACGCGGTCCTCGTGGGACAGCTGGTCACGGCGGGCCTGGGCGTCGGTGAAGTCGGAGGCCGCGCGGGCGAGGAGCACGCGGGCCGGTACGCGGCCGTCGTCGGCGACGGGGGCCGTCTCCCGGAGGTCGCCCATCCCGTCCGCGGCCTGCCGCAGCTGGGCGGCGTAGACGCGGCGGAGGAGCGAGCCGGTGATCTCCGGCGCCTTGGCGCGGAGGGCGCGCAGCAGCGGCGGGTCCATGGTGGTCGCCTGCAGCAGCGCGTGCCGTCCGATCGTAGTGATGGACCCGCCGGGCCGGATCCGGTCGAGCTTGTCGGCCATCTCACGCAGCAGCTGCTGCACCAGGCGGTCGTGGGCGAGGGCGCTGCGGCCGCAGCGGGGGCCGGCCATCAGCCGAGCTCCCCGGCATCGTTGGGCTCGCCACAGGGCTGACCCTCGGGCTGGGGGAGAGCGACGGCCTCGGTCCAGGTCTTGCCCTGAGCGATCGCCGCGTCCGCCTGCTCGGTGGTGACGTAGCCGGTGACGGGGAGGTCGACGAGCATCTCCCGCAGCCTGGACGCGGCCCAGGTCGGGCCGTGGTCCTCGTCCAGGATGTTAGAGATGACGGTCTTCACGAGCACGACGCGGCCGGCGAGGAGGCGGTCGTGGACCTGAGCGCCGCCGGTGGTGGCCGGGTGTGGCAGGTCGATCGCTTCGAGGATGGCCAGCAGGAGGTCGCGGGTGGGGCTGCTGTCGGCGCAGCGGGGGCCGGGCATCAGCCGAGGTCCCGGGCTGCGGCGCGCAGGCGCAGGGCGTACTCGCCGCGGGTGATGGCGTCGAGCGGCGGCATGGCGCGGTAGGCGCGGTCCATGCTGTCGCGGGCGACGACCTCGGGCAGGGTGCGCAGGATGGTGTCGGCGGCGATGTCGAGGGCGCGCTCGCAGGCCAGACGGGTGACCGGGTGGGTCGCGTCGAGCTCGAGCATGCGGGCGGTGACGATCAGGACCTGCGCGCCGTACGACGGCTGTTCGAGGAGGACACGCAGGGCTACGTCGATGTCGGGCGGCTGGGTAAGGTCCATGCCGGGCCTGCCTTCTGTGATCGCTTCACGGGTAGGTCCGGCCCCCGTCCCGGAGCGCCAACTCAGCGGGCCGGGGGCCTTTGTGCATCACGGTCGGAGGCAACTCCGCGCCGTTGTGTAGGAACGCTACACGCGTGTAGGGTGACTACACAAGCGGCAGCGCGGATCCGCCTCCCCAGTCCCGGAGAGGAACGGACAATGACAGACCGGGCTAAGGAGGTGCAGCGCGTGCTCGATGCCATCGACGCCCTCGCAGCGAACGAACCGCCGGCCTCGCGCGCCAGGCAGCTGACGGAGCTGCTGGGCGAAGTGCAGGCGAGGGTGCGGCAGGAGAGGAAACAGGCTGTGCGGGAGATGCACGACTCCGGCCTGACCTACCGGCAGATCGCCGCCGAACTGGGCATCAGCTTCGGCCGCGTCCGACAGATCCTCGCCGAAGACACCGAGCCCACCGAGGGGACAGCAGATGGATGAGCTGGTGCAGTGGCTGCGGGCGCAGCTCGAGGAGGACGAGCGGATCGCGCAGGCCGCCTCACCCGGGCCCTGGTCCACCAAGTGGAATGCCCAGGAGTACGCACTCGTCGCGCCCTCCCGTAACTACCCGATCGCCGAGTGGACCTACGCGGTCGCCACCTGCGAGCCCGAGGCCAGCACGCAGCGCGCCGAATGCGACACCGCCGACGCAGACTTCATCGCCCAGTATGATCCGGCGCGGGTGCTGGCCGAGATCGGCGCCAAGCGAGAGTTGCTGCGCCGGTATGAGCACCTCAAGCACGACGTGATGCCCGACGACCTGACCGGTGTGTGGGCCTTCGAGGTGGTGCTGCGCGCTCACGCCGTCGTGTACGCGGCCCGGCCCGGCTACAAGGAGTCGTGGCGGCCGTAGTGACCGCAGAACGAGAGGGTCCCTGCCGACTACCGGCAGGGACCCTCTCGCGTCTGGTCCATCCCCGCGTGCGCCCACCCGCCCACTCCCGCACGCTGGGCGGTATGGCTGTACCGCCCGTGGTGATCTACCCGCCCGACGAGGACGGAGGCCGGCGTGTCCGCATCGACGGGTCGATCCGCGGCCGGGCGTACGACGTCCAGGACGTGGCGCGGTTCATGCAGGAGGCCGGCCTGCAGGAGTTCGATGAGATGGACGTTGTCCGCAGCCTGCTGATCCAGTGGCGCGGTGGCGGGCCGGAGGTCTGGGGTCACTGATCGGGTGGGCTCGCCGCCTGGCCGCTGCTAGCCAGACGCACGACCGCCCCGGCCCGGCATCAGCGCGGGGCGGGGCGGAAGGCGGTGCGCCGGGTAGCAAGTCCGGTGCGCGGCAGCCGATCGGCCGGTCGCCCGCGAAGGCGCCGTACTGCCAGGTTCAGGATGGCAGATCCGGCTGGAGTGCGGGCGTCATCCGAGGCCGGGGAGGCCCTTCGTGCGGAGTGCGTCCAGGGCCACGGTCTCGAGGGCGCCGGTCCCGTGGTGCATCACCGTGACGTGGGTGTCGGGTACGTGATCCTCGGTCGGTACGACGGTCACCGTGGTGTCGTAGAGCCGGACCTGGGCGCCGACCTCGGGGCGCGTCTTCAGCCGGGTGGCTTCGTCGTGGAGGCGCTGCATCTCGGTGATGATCTCGCTCGCCTTCTCCGTGCTGATGGGGTCGCCGTTCCAGTAGTAGTGGACGGGCCCGGCTATGTACGTCGGTGTGGAGTCGACGCGGGTGCCGGGGGTGATCTTCTCGCCGCACTGGCGGCACTCGTACCAGGAGTCCTGGTGCTCGTCGCGGCAGTCGCCGCACCAGTACGGCTCGCCCCACACAGTGGTGAGGGTGGGGTAGGAGTCGGGGCCATCGGTGTAGCGGTGGGTGTGGCCGTGGCTGTCGGTGGTGCGCCAGTCCGGGTCGGGCACATGCCGGCTGCCGTGGATCCACTCGCCGTCCTGCTCGAAGGTCAGCTCTCCCTCGGCGAGGTTCAGGGTGTGGGTGGTCAACGGGACTCCTCGGATTCGCAGGTGTGGAGACGCATGACGAGCTGTCCGGTCCATGTGCGCAGCTCCTCGGTGGCGCCGGTGCAGTTCTTCGTGAGGCAGACGGTGCGTGGCGGTCGCAGCGGGCGTTCGTGGGTGAGGCCGAGCTCGCGCTCGAGGCGGTAGATCTTCGCGTGGTCGGGGCGGGGAGGCAGCGGGGTGGGGCGGCGCCAGATGCGGGTGAGCCAGG
The DNA here is from genome assembly GCF_042647945.1 of Streptomyces lusitanus. Lineage (NCBI taxonomy): Bacteria > Bacillati > Actinomycetota > Actinomycetes > Kitasatosporales > Streptomycetaceae > Streptomyces > Streptomyces lusitanus. The sequence continues at coordinate 252,079 of NZ_JBHRWL010000004.1, read as the reverse complement.
CGGGCAGCGTGGGCATGGGTGCTTCCGGGGTCAGGCGGTGGTGTGGTCGAGGGAGGCGACGGCGATGCGGGCGGCGAGGGCGAGCTCGTCCCGGGTGAACATGGCCTCGCAGCTGGTGCAGTCGATGTACAGCTGGTGGTCGGTCTCGACGAGGGCCAGGTCCTCGCAGCGCGGGCACGGCTGGGAGATGGGCCGGCGCTGCGGGCGGAGCCGGGTGACGGCGCGGACGGTGCGCATCAGCTCGGCGAGCTCGTCGCGCATGTCGCCTGCCCAGGGCTGGCGTGAGGCGTAGCCGAGGACGCGGGGGCGGGATAGCCAGGCGGAGAGGGCGGTGGGGGTGAGGGTGGCGGGTGGGTTCCAGCGGCGTTCGTCGGCGATGGTGCGGGCCCAGGGGATGAGGACGCCGGCGATGGGGACGGGGCCGTGCTGGTCGGCGGGGGCCTGGCCGTACGGGTCGCGGGTGGTGTCGGTCCAGGAGGCGGGACCGAGGAGGTTGAGGACGTCGTCGCGGCCGGGCAGGGGTGCGGTGCGGTAGGCGGTGCGGCCGCCTGAGGATGCGCCGGTGGTCTCGCGGTGGCGTGAGCCCTCGAGAACGATGATCTGCCGGGGAAGTTCGTTCTGCAGCCAGCGGGCCATGAGGTGGACGCACGGGATGCAGATCGTGTGCCCGCCTGCCTGCTCGTTGTCGCGGAGGTCGCGGTGGCAGGTGGCCGCGGCGCAGGGCTGGGCGGGGGTGGTGGTGTGGGTGGTGGCCATCGTGCCTCCTGTGGTGCGCGGGGTACGGTGAGTGCCACCTGAGGGGCGTGCGCCGGGAGTCTGGGGAGACAGGAAGCGCGCGCCCCTTCGTCATGTGTTCAGTCGTCGGCGAAGATCAGCGCGGTGACGCCGAGCCAGGTGAGGACGGCTGCGACGGCGCCGACGAGCGCGGCGAGTTGGCCGTCCGTGGTGAGGCCGTAGGTGACGCCTCCGGAGATGGCGCCGAGGAGGACACCGAGGATGAAGGTCGGCATGGCTACCACCTGATGGCTGGGGGTTCGATGGGCGGGTGAACGGGCTGAGGGATGGTGAGGCGTCCGTAGCCGTCGCCGATGCCGTGGTCCTCGAGGACCTGCTGCACCCGCTGGAAGTCGTGGCGGACGTGGGGTTCCCACGCGTCGAGGTCCTTGGCCAGGCGGCGCAGGCGCCGGTCCAGCTCCCGGTCGTGGCCGGCGGTGAGCGCGTCGAACAGGGAGCGCAGCCCGTCGGTGAGCGGCACCTCGACGGTGGTGGTGAGCGCGGTCTTGCCGTACTGGTGCGGCCAGGTGAGGACGGCGGTGTCGGCCGGGTCCGGCTGGCCGAAGTCCATGCTGACGAGCGGGCCGGAGGTGTAGCCGAGGTGCTCCCACTCGGTGCCGTCGTCGGACCGGATCCACACCTGCTGCGCGCCGTCGGGCAGCGGGCTGGCAGGGAACCGGTTCACCACGTAGTACTGCTCGGTGATCGTCTGCCGGTACGCCACCGTGGCCGCCTCCGACTCCTCTGCAGCGGTCACCGCTTCCTCCTCGAGGACGGTCCGTACGGGGATTCCCAGGCCTTCCGCTCCCGGCGGCCGCCGCGGCGGCTCGAGGACGCGCGGTGCCCGGCGGCGCGCAGCGCGTCGTCGAGCTGCCGTACGACGGCGGCCGCCGCGCGAGCCATCGGCTCGAGCGCCCGCGTGAACGCGGCGAAGACCTGCCCCAGGCGCTGCGCGAGCTCGGCCGCGGCTGCTTGGGCGGCGGCGGTGACGAGGTGATGGTGCTCGGTGGGCTGGCCCGTCTCGACGGCGTGCACCGCAGCCGCCGCGTCGTCCGGGGTGAGGCCGTGCTCGTCGACCAGGCGCCGCGCCACCACCTCGCGGGCGGCCATGCGCCCCCCGATGAACGGCACGGTGGGCACCGACGGCACCGGGGCGGGCACGGGCTCGGGGCGGCAGCGCATGGCGTCCGGGCCGACGCTGTGGTCTGAGAGCGCGTGGTCGATCTGGTTGAGGATCTCGTCGCTGCTGGACAAGGTCATGCCTCCTTCGGGGCGGACTCGTCCGCGGCCTGCGGGGCGCTGGCCTGGACTGCCGTGTCGGGGTGGACGAGGTCGGGGGTGGCGGGCGTGGAGTCGTCCACCGGGTGCGGGCGGGCGGACTCGCAGCGGCCGGCGTAGGTGTGGGCTTCGGCGCAGGCCGGGCCGCACTGGCGGAACAGGAGCCGGGTGTGCTGGCGGATGCGGGCGTACTTGTCGTCGGTGGTGTGGCCGTCCCAGCGCGCACGGTCGTCGTCCGTGGCGACGTGCTCGACGTCGGCGAAGAGGTCCGCGTCTGCGGGGCTGATGTGCCATGAAGCCTGGCGGCCGCCGATGCGGAGGTAGACGATCTGCCAGCCGGGCTCGTCGACGTCCGATGCCGGCGCGATGACGGCGCCGTCGGTCATCGCCGCGAGGAGCGCGACCAGGTGCGCGCGCTCCCGGTACGCCCCGTCCCGTTCCTGCTCGGCGTTGTGCCGTGCTGCGCCTGCCGTCCTCAGTTCGGCCTCGCGCAGCTGGGCGATGGACTGCCAGTCGACGAGGGCGCCCTGCTCCTGGGCGGGCTGGGTGGGGAGGGTGCCGTTGAGGTAGGCGATGCCGATCGCGGCGGCGAGGTTGGTGCCGACGCGTTCCATCTCGGCTTCGGCGTTGCTGCCGTCGAGGATGTGGGCGGAGGCGGCGAGGCCGGTGAGCATGCCGGAGGTGAACAGGCCGGCGGGCTGGGCGAGTGCCTCCGGCTGCTCCTCCTTGAGCGCGTCGATCATGGCCTTGATGTGAGTGCGGGCACGGTCGGTCACTGGGGGTCCTTACTGGTCGGGGCGGTGTGCCAAGCGGTGGGCTCGTGTTTGAGGGCCCGGGCGGGCAGGAAGAGGGGGCGGCCGTAGCGGCTGTATCCGATGACCCGGTCCGGGCCGACGTACGGGTTGCCACGGGAGGTGCCGTCGCAGTCGATGCAGGGGTCGCCCTCGTGGCGGCCGTGCGCGCACCGGTCCAGGTCCGCGAGGACGGACAAGAGGCTCTGCGCCCACCGGTCCGCAGCGGTGTCGGTTGCTGCGGTCGGCGCCTGCGGGTGGCGGGTGGCGGCGTGGCGGCGGGTGTCGCGGATGCCGGCGACGAGGTCCTCGACCTGGTCGAGGTGGAGTCGGATCGGGGCGGTGGTGTCGATGTAGACGGCGGGTGTGCCGTCGGCGAATTCGTCGGCTTCGATCTCGAGGCGTTCGCCGTCGGGGTCGGTGTGGTGGAACGTCACTGGCTGGTCACCTTCCTGACGGGGGGCCGGCGGCCGGGCGCACGGGGTGTCCGGCCGGGGGCGTGGGGCGGGGCTAAGGCTGGTGGCGGTACTCGGCTTCGATCTGCGTGATGAACCGCTCGAGGCTGTGGTCGGTGCACCTGTGGTCGTGGGCGTGCCCGTTGGACGCGGCGGCGAGGAGGCAGCACGGGTTGAGCGGGGCGGGGTTCTCGCCGAGCGCGCGGCGTCTGGCCCAGTCGCATTCCGCCCGGGCGCGGCGGTGGCGGCGGTGCTCGCGCAGGGTGGCCTCGGTGAGGATCAGCACGCCGATCGCGAACAGGCAGGCCTGTATGTAGAGGCCGTTGAGGGCGGTGGCGATGGCCGCGGCGGTGAGGAGGACGGCGCCGGCGGTGGCGGCGTGCTGGTAGCGGCGAGGGTTCATGGTCATCTCCGGAAGGTGCGGCGGGCGAAGGGAAGGCGGGACGGTCGGGCCCAGGCCGGCGTCCGCCGTAGCGGCCGGGCGGCGAGGGCGCGGCGGCTGCGGTGCCGCTGCCAGAGGGTGCGGGCTGCGCGCCACCAGCGGGCGGGCGGGAACGGCTGGGAGGCGTGGCCGCACAAACCTGCGGCGACCGAGACGATGACCGCGACCGCGGCCAACACGTCCATCACTGCTGGGCTCCGTCCTGCCGCGCCCCGGCGGCGGGCTCGAGCAGGGCGACGGCAGCGCGTCGGGTGCTCGGCTCGTCGGGGTGGAGGCACCGCTTCTGCGTGTAGTGCCACACCCTGCCGGGCATGCCGCAGTCCGGGCCGACCTGGTGGGAGTCGACGAACACGAACCGCTCCCGAGCGACGGCCATGTGCGGATCGCAGGCGAACCCGTTGTCCAGTTCGGTGGTCCAGAGGATGTGCCAGGTGGCGTCGGCGGGGCAGTCGGTGGTGTCGGTGTCGCCGGGTGAGTAGCTGCACTTTTGGCCGCGGTGGTCGAGGTTGCGGCCGAGTGGGGCGAAGGGCTGCATGGTCACTGCTCCTTGGGCGTTTCGGTTGCCGTCTCGTCGGCCATGCGGCGCAGCGCGTTCGCGGCGTCCCTCTGGCCGAGCGCGTAGGGCGAGTTGCGGGGCTCGTCGGGCCACTCGCTGAAGAAGCGCTCCATCCCGGCGTCCAGCGCGTCGGCGGCTTCGCGGAGGACGGCGGCGCGGTGCTCGGCAAGACGCCGGGCCTCGAGTTCGCGGGCCTTCGCCTTCAGCGGGGCGAGTGCGGCCTCGGCCTTCGCGGTGGCCTGCTGCTCTTGCTCGGCGAGGTGCTCGCGGACTGCGGCGGTCTCGGCGAGGAACATCTTGCGGGGCAGGTCGGACATGTGCGTCTCCGGGTGGTGGGGCCGCCCCGTGGTGGGGGCGGCCGGTCATTGCATGAGGGCGGTGCGCCACGCCTTCAGCACGCGGTGCGGGACGGGCCCGGCCGGCGGGCACTCGATGCCGTTCGCGGCGGCCCAGGCGCGGGCTGCGGCGGCCGGGCTGACCGGCTCCGGGATGTGGAGCCGGTCAGCCCGTGCGGCGCGGGGCCCGCCCTGGGCGTCGATCTCGGCGAGGACTTGGCGCAGGGCGGCGATCGTCACGGCGGAGCCAGCACCTCGTCCTCGAGGGGCAGCTGCCCCTCGACGTCCGGCACCGGCAGCGCGAGACTCGCCCGCGCTGCAGCTGGTGCGCGGCGGACCGCGGCCCGCTGGGCGGGGGAGAGCTTGCGCCAGCACCCCGACCCGACCCGCCGCTCCCTCGCGAGGGCGGAGCGGACCGGCCGGTGGCACAGCCGGCACTCGACCTCGTCGCCGATCACGCCCCGCCCCCGTTCTGGGTGGCCTTACGCCACGCCTCGACGACCTTCTTGGGGACCCGGCCGGTGGCCGGGCAGTCGACGCCGTTGTCCTTCGCCCAGGCGCGCACCGTCGCGGGCTCGTAGTCCCGCCGCACCGAGGACTTCTTGGTGGTCTTGGCAGGGGTCAGTTCGGCCTGGCGGGTGCGGAGTTCGGCGAGCCGCTGCTCGAGCTCCTCGGCCTCGCTGGTGATCGCGGTGAGCTCCGCGTCGGCGGCGTGCCGCCGGCGCAGCCCGACCAGGGCGGCGCGGGCGCGGGCCGCCTGGTCCTGGACCTCCGGGTCGGTGTGGGCGTCGCCCCACTCGAGGAGCTGGTCGACGGGCAGTGCCTCCGCCGTGGCGGCCGCGATGCTGGGCTGGGCGGTCATGGTGGTGGTGGTCCTCTCAGGTACGGGCTTGGGGCGGCGCGCTCGCTTCCCCTTGCGGGTGGCGGTGCGCAGGGTGTGGTCGGTGAGGTGGGCGCCCGTGATGCAGTGCTGCTCGCCGCAGTTGCTGCGGACCGGGCCCACCGGCGGGCGGCCGTGGTGCTGCTCGAAGAGCACGCGGCGCGGGTTGAGGCGCAGGCCCTCGGCGTGCAGGACCAGCGAGCGGCGGTAGACATGCCCGGTCCACCGGGTGTGGCCGTCGCCGTACGGCTCGGTGGTCTCGGCCAGGACCTCGGCCCGCGGACGCGCAGGACTCCTGCCGGTGTTGATGGAGCGGGGCAGGCCGTACTTCTGGCGGACGCGCACGATGGTCGGAGCGCTGACGCCCAGCTGCTTGATGATCTGGCTGTAGGGGACGTGCTTCCGGAGCAGCTCGACGATGAGCCGCTCGTACGCGGCGCGCTGCTCCGGGGTGTACCGGACGCCGGGAGCCTGGCGGGGTGCCGGCACCGGCACGGTGACGCTCGCCCCGTCCACCACCGCCGGCGCGGCAGGCGTGACGGCGCGGGCCTGCTTGCGCCGCGTCTTCGTCTGGGACGTGCTGCGCTTCCCGGTGGCGCGCCGGGCCCGCTTCGCAGCGGCAGGCTTCGCCTTCTCGGGCCGGGGCGTGGCCGGGGCGGGTGTCGGCGGGCGGGTGTCGGCGACGGCCGCGAGCAGCCGCAGCGAGGCGACCGCTGCCGTCCTCGAGGACGGCAGCTCCGGCAGACGCTGCCGCTCGTTGCGGGTGAGCCCGCCCCACACGCCGATGGGCGGGTCCGCCTGCACCGCGTCGTACAGGCACTCCCCCCGCACCGGGCAGCGACGGCACGTCTGCTTCGCCACGTCCGGCGCGGCCTTGAAGAACGCCTCGTCCGCGCTGCCGCACAGTGCCAGGGCACGCCACTCTGCCTCGGGGACGACGACGGCGGTCACCGGCTCCACCGCCCCGGCTGCCCGAACAGCGGCGGCTGCACGGACGGGCGGCGCCGCGCGGGACGGGACCGCAACGGGGTCGGGGCAGGCGTACCGCTGCCGCCGGTGCACGACGGCCAGTGGGCGACGGCCTTCCACTCCAGGTGCTCCGGGTCCGGCCGGTCCGGGGTGAGCTCACGCACGACCAGCCCACCCAGGTGGTTGGTGTGCGCGGCGAGCCCCCCGGCCGGGGACGGCAGGGCGTTCAGCGGGGTGCGCTGCCCCGGCTGCGGCCCGGACGCCCAGCGGATCGGGGCACCGCACCGAGTGCACGTGGTGACGCCGCGCCGCGGGTGAGGGGTCGTGGGCATCAGAGTCCTCCGTTCAGGAGCGGCAGCACCCGCAGGTGGCCGTACAGGTGGAGCGCGATCTCCGGGCCGCGCTCGGCGATCGCGGCGCGGATCTCCTCGTCCGTCGCCGCGGTCCGCTGGCGGTAGGTCTTCTTCGGGGGCAGCGCCTGAGCGGCTGCCGCCTCGCCGTCCTGGCCCGGGCGGCCGGCTGCCGCGCGTTCGGCGCGCAGCTGCAGCAGCCGCTGCTCGAGCTCGCGGGCCTGGCGCCACCGGGCGCGCTGCACCTGCTGGTGGTAGGCGCAGGTACGGCAGGGGAGGCCTGCCTCGTGGTCGTCGGGGTCGTCGCCCCAGATGACGCCGCTCTCGCAGCGGGGGTCCTCACAGCCGCGGTGGACGATGCCCACGGCCAGGAGCCACGCCCCGATGTCGCGGATGTTCTCGCGGGCCTGGGCGGTGTAGCGGGTGTGGATGCGGTGGGCCATGCGGTCGGGGCTGGTGCCGGTGTCGAGCTGGGCGGCGATCTCGCGGGCGATGCGGCGCAGCACGAACCGGCGGACGTCGTCGAGTTCGTGGCGGACCGGGGCGAGCGCGGTGTGGATGCGCTCGGTCCAGCGCAGCTCCGGCCCGCTGTAGCTGCCGGGGTTGGTGCCTGTCAGCTGCTGGTCGGGCGAGGGAGAGGGGCGGTTGCCGCGCGGAGCGCGAGACGTCCCGGGCCCGAACGTGTCCGGCACCGGACGGTTTTCCACAGGGGCGGCGACCCACTTACGGTCACCTCGCCTACGGCGGGCAACCCCCACAGGCTTCGTCTCGTCACGTCGGTCAGTCCCCAGGTCTTCCTTAGACGCGAGGGATCCGTCACCAAGATCCGGACCCGATCCGTCATTGATGACCGGTGCGCCGGGACCGAACAGCGCCAGCTGCTCCGGCTCCTGGCCCTCGAGGACGTCGCCGCCTGCCGGCGCGTCCTCGGCCGGGGCAGGGACGGCGTGCAGCGGGTGGCGGTGGGGCTCGTAGGCGTGGCGGCCGCGCTCGCCCTCGCGGCGGTGCACGGTCAGCCAGCCCGTGGTCTCGAGCTCGTCGACCAGGCGGCGGACCTGCCGCTCACCGAGCGGCTCGCCGGCCTGCTTGCCGCTGTGATGCCGGAGCATCTCGCCGAGCTCGGCGGCGGTGACCGGGATCCGGCGGGCGGTGGAGTAGGCGAGCAGCGCGTACAGGCGCAGCAGCCGCGGGGTGAGGGTCTCGGCCGCGCGGACGGGGATCCGCACCCACAGCTCGCTGGCGATGAGGGGGCGGGTGATGCGGTGGGCGGACTGGCCGCGGCCGCCGGGCAGGGTGCGCCGAACGGTCGGCACCTCGACCACACCGTCGACGGTGTCGGGGTTCCGCAGGGCTTTGAGGCCTCGCTCGACCGCGGACTTGGACATGCCGAGGTAGGTGGCGAGGGTGGCGACGCGGGCGGTGCATCCCTCCGGGCGCATCGCCAAGGCTGCGATCTTGACGTAGACGCTCAGTGCCGCATCGGGGTACTGAGCGCCTACGACCAGGCGCAGAGGCACGCGGACCGTGAGGCCGGCGCCGCGCGCGGGCACGCCCGCAGCCGCGGGCTGCGGCTGGGCGTGCGGTGCAGCCGGGGCGGCTGCGAGCGCGGCGACGGACACGACGGGATTCCTTCAGGGTGGGTGGGTCAGGCGGACGGGGTGGTGTGGCAGGTGTGCTCGCGGCCTTGAGAGTTGAGGCCGGCCTCGCAGCACGCGGCCTCCGCCGCCTGCTTCGCGGTGTGCAGCTCGAGGGCGGCGGCCGCGCGCGCCTCGGTCAGGTGCTGGACGAACTCGTCGGCGGTCTCCTTGTTCACGTGCACCTCGAGGAACGCGGCCACGGCGCCGAAGAGCTGGGCGGCGGCGCAAGTGGGGAGCACGATCCCGATGTCCTTGCCGCTCTGCGAGAACAGGTGCAGGGAGACGGAGGGCAGGCCGTGCTCGCAGGGCAGCTCGGGGACCAGGCCTGCGCCGCCGCCGCTGACGACGAACAGCTGACTGGGTGCGGTGCGCCTGAGATGCATGAGGGTCTCCTCGGGGTAAGGGCGGCGCGGTGGGCGCGGCCTCGGGGTGGGTCAGCGGTCGATGCAGGAGGGGTAGGCGGAGTTGTGGCGGCAGTCGCGGTAGACGTAGAGGGGCACTTCGAACTCGTGCTCCTGGCCGTCCTTGTCGCGGGTGGTGAGCTCGTACTCCCAGCCGCACACCTGCCGGGTCTGCTTCTTCGTGCCGGTGCCGGTGCGCTCGGTGTGACACTCGAACTCCCGCTCCTTGCCGACGACTCGGCCGGCCGGGCCGGACGTGCTGTCGGTGCAGGACACGGTCAGCAGCAGCGCCACCGCGGTGAGGCCGGCGCCGACCCCGGCGAGGGCCCGGCGCAGCGCGGGGTAAGAGCGGGTCATGCGAGGACCCCGGCGGCGCGGGCGGCGGGCAGCCAGGTGGCGAACTCGCCGGTGATGCCGTCGTACAGCTGGCTGTCGGGGATGTCCTGCGGGCGGGCGCCGGCGTGGAAGTAGGAGGCGTTGTCGACGAGGCGGCCGGGCAGGGTGTCGAGCCGCTTGAGGAAGGCGACCTCGCGCGGGCCGAAGCCGACGAATGCCCAGAAGATGGGGAGCTTGGAGGCCATGGCGAGGCGGACCTGGGTGTCGCTCTGGTCCTGCGGGGCGCCGTCGGTCTGGAAGATCACCAGGGCGGGGTCGGTGGCGCCGGACGTGCGGTAGTGCTCGACGACCTGGTGCATGGCGAGGGTGTAGTGGGTGCCGCCCATGGTCCGCTCGCCGCCGTGGAGCTGGTGCTGCTCGGCGATGACGCCCTGGTAGTCGGCCAGGTGCACGCCGACCACCGGGTAGGGGCGGGAGTCGAACATGACCAGCGGCACGATGCCGTCGTCGTCGAGGTTGACGGACAGGCCGAGGGCCTGCTCGGCGAGGTGCTGCACGCTGCCGTCGCGGTAGTAGGGGTGCATCGAGTACGAGCGGTCGATGACGAGGTAGACGGCGGCGCGCTGTCCGGCGAGGCCGTGCTTGGTGAGGCTGACGGCGGCGGTCTTCGCGAGGCTGACCAGACCCGGGGCCTGCTCCTCGACCTTGCTCAGGGAGATCACGATGGTGTCCTTCACGGTGGGTTGCGGGTTGGTGCGCCGGGCGGGCGCGGCGTGGTCAGCGCCCGCCCGGCTGTCGGTGGGTCAGCGGCCGAGCCGCTGCTCCCGGTCGGTGCGGCTGGCGCGGATGTGCTCGAGGACGGCGGCGGGGATCGTGAGCGTGATCACCGGGGTGCCGGCGCGGCGGCGGCCCTGCTCGACGGCGTGGTACTTGAGCCAGCCGCGGGAGCGCAGGGTGCTGAGCGCGACCTGCACCTGGGCGACGGTCAGCCCGGTCGCTTTGGCGAGGGACTCCGTGGTCGGCTGCAGATCGGTGGAGAGACGGCCAGTCGCGTGGCTGGCGCGCCACAGCAGGTCGTGGCCGACGAGCCGGGCGTGGGGTGTCATGCGGCTGACGCGCAGGCCGAAGAGGAACGTCTTGCGGAAGTGCTCCCGCTTGGTGAGCTTGCCGGGGGCGATGGCCTCGGCGGCGGTGAGCGGCGGCTTCGGCCGCTGCGGCAGCGGCGGGCGGGCGTCGGTCTTCTGTGCCGCCGGGGCGGGCGTGGGCCGGGTCGGCGGCTTGGGTGCGGGGCGGCGGGCGAGGTCGGCCGGGGACGGGATGCTGCTCATGTGGTGACGTCCTTGTCGGTCTCGGCGCCGGTGGGGTCGGCGGCCTCGGGATCGGTGCCATGTGGGGACTGGCGGTGGATGGGCCAGCCCGGCCCGGGCGGGGTCTCGGGCTGGCCCTTCTCAGCGGCGGGCGTATGCCGGGCGCACCGCCAGCCGTTGAGGTAGAGGCGGGCGTACGTGAGCGCGTGGGGGAGGGCCAGCGACTCGCACGCCCGGGGGCGGCGCCTGGTCACTCGTCGGTGTCCCAGGCGGCGCAGGCGGCCTCGAGCTCGTCGGCCTTCTCCCAGGAGCTGCCGATGACGCCGCCGGTCCAGCCCTGTTCGTGCACGGTGGGGATGTAGGGGTAGGGGCGGATCTCTCCGGCGAGGACCTTGCGCGTGGCCTCGACGACGGCCTCCGGGCTGGCGTAGCCGAGCACCGGGAGGTCCGTCGGGTAGGCGTTGCTGCCGTGGTCCTGGAGCTCGGCGAACTTCCAGACCGGGCCGCGCTCCGGTTCCCAGGGCGCCTCGTGGCCGGTGTGCCATTCCCAGATCAGGATCAGGCCGTGCGGCCAGGTGTCCTGGTCGATGCCGGAGGCCTCCGGGGTCAGGGTGAGGACGGCGTCCAGGTAGCAGTGCGTGCCCTGAGTCTCGGAGTCGCGGACGTCGACCTGCTCGAGCCGGAGGCCGGCGCCGGTGAGTGCCTCGGTGACGGCCTCGATGTACGGGTCGTGGGGCAGGATCCGATGGGTGGTCATGACGCTCCGATCGAGGTGGCAGGGTCGGGAAGTTCGGTCATGGTGTGGCGCTCCCACAGGCCGGCCAGGTGGTCGATCGGCTTGTCCGGGGTGACCCGGCCGAGGCGGCGGCCGCACTGGCAGGAGCCGAGGAGCTCGCAGTCCCCGTACTCGACGAGCAGGGCGTGGCCGCCGGCGCGGGTCTCGCGGAACTCAAGGTCCGGCGGGTCGGTGTGCGGCTCGCGGAACGCCCGGGCGACGAGGTCGAGGGCGGCGGCCTCGTTGTAGCCGGACTCCTGCAGGACGGCGAGGAGTTCGGCGCGAGCAGTGGACCCGCCCGGCCGGGGCTGGCTGCCCCGTCGGGTGTCCTTCTGCTCCCGCTGCTCCTGCTTGGTGAGCTCGGAGTCGATGGCCTCGGCCAGCTGCGGCACGGTCGCCGTCCACTCCACGTCCGTGCCGGTGCCGAGTCCCTGGACCATCTGGCGCAGCTCGTGCGCGAGGACCGGGCGCTTCAGCCGCGGGCGGCGCAGGACGCGGGCGATGACGTCGGTACGGGAGGTCACTGCCCGGCCCCCTGTCCGGCCCACGCCTTGATGCCAGGCCACGGCTGGTGGCTGGGGCAGTAGTCGCCGCCGTCCTTCTCCGACCACCCGGCAGCGCGGGCGTTGTGCCGGAGCACGGTCGCCGGCGTGAGGTCGCGGTGGGTGCCGTGGACGAAGCGCGCACGGCAGCCGGGCTTGTTGCAGGTGAGGAAGCGGACGAGGCGGGTGGCCATCAGAAGCTCACCACCACGGCCCGCTGCGGGTTGCGGATGGTGCCGTCGATGAACGCGACTGCTTCGTCTATGGAGTCGAGGCCGTTCGAGGCGTAGGCCCAGCGCAGCGTGCAGATCTGGTGCGCGCCGTCGGCGTTCGGGTAGGCGCCGGCGATCCACCGCTGGGCGCCGGAGGCGTCGTGGTAGCCGGTGATGATCCCGTACAGCAGGTCGTGGGTGAGGGCGGCGGCCTGCAGGGTGACGAGGTACTGGTGCGGCTCGCCGCCGGGGATGGTCGGCCGGCCGGGCCACAGCCACACGCCGCCGTGCTGGGTGGGGCGCTGGCCCCAGCCGGTACGGCTCGTGTTGCTGCGGGTCTCGGTGAGGGCCTCGCCGCCGACGAAGACGACGGTGTCGCAGTCCCGGCACAGCAGCCGCAGCTGCACGCGGCCGAAGGTGTCGGCGTGGGTGCAGCCGTCGCTGGTGCAGGCGTGCGGTGCGTCGTGGGCGGTGCGGGGACGCACGCCCTCGGTGCGGCGGATGTCGACCTCGTCCCACACGGGGCTGGGGCAGTCGGTGGTGTGGGTGACCTCGTCCCACCCGAGGTAGGTCTCGGTGATCAGGTCCATGCGGGCTGCCTCTTCCTCAGGGAGACGGGCGCGGCGGGCGCGGCGAGGAGGCGGGTCTCGTCGGGGGCGGCGTCGCCCGCGTGCCGGCCGGTGGACGGCGGGTACGCGGGGCGCGGCGGCGCCTCGATGGCCGGGGCCTCCGGGCGGGGCGGGGCGGGCCGGTCGGCGGCGGCCTTCACCAGGACGGCGAGGACCACCCACGCTCCGGCGCCGATACCGCCGGCGCGCAGCCAGTCCGCGGCGGACGCGGCGGTGGCGCTCATGACGCGGGCTCGGTCTCGGCGAGCAGGCCCATCAGGCGGGCGGCGGATTCGTCGGTCATCAGCTCGGGCACGCCTTCGCCGCGGACGTGGACGGCGACGCCGTCGACGTGGCCGATGCCGTAGACCGAGGAGTCCCGCCGGGTCAGCGCGGCCGGGTCCAGGTGGAGCCGCTCGACCCACCAGGCCCAGGCGTGCAGCGACTGGGGGTGCACGGTGAGGCCGAGGTAGGTGGCGGAGGGGACGTCGGTGGCGGTGACGTCCGGCTGCCGGGTGCGGAAGGTGGCGGCGAGTAACGCGGCCGGGGAGTCCTCGTCGACGTTGACGTCGATGCGGGAGGTGCACTGGGCGTACGTCGTGGTGCGCACACCCTCGGTCTCGACGACCGCGTACCCGACGGGCGCGGCGGAGGCCTGGACGTCGGCCTGCTCGGCGAGCAGCGCCTTGACGGCGGGGGTGAGCTCGACGGCCAGGGCCTCGAGGTGCTGGGCGGTGAGCGGCAGGTCGAGCATCTGCGTGGCGAGCTCGAGGCGGGAGTGCAGCCGGTGCTGCAGGTCGCGGCTCACTCGCCGGCCTCCTGTCCCTGCGCCTTGGCGGAGAGCGGGGTGACCGGGATGACGGCGGGGATGACGACGTCGCCGGGGCCGGTGCCGACGGTGGGCAGCGGCTGGGTGACCTCGGTGTCCGACTCCGTCTGGCTGTCGTCGCCGCTGTTGCTGGTGTCCTCGGTGGGCAGCAGCTGGTCGGCGTCGGCCTCGCTGGTCAGCGCCCAGGCGCTGAGGGGGACGCCGTCGACGACGGTGCGCAGCCCGATCCAGACACCGGTGAGCTGGCCGCGGGCGTCGTGCTTGTCCTCGCGGGTGACCTCGGTGTCGGTGAGGGCGGCGGTCTCGAGGACGCCGCGGCCGGCGGTGAGCCCGGCGCCGAAGTGGATACGCGCCTCGAAGGTGTCGAGGGCGAAGCTGCGGTGGACCTCGGCGGCGTTCGGCAGGGTGGGGACCTGCTCGACGATGTGGTCGGTGAGGGTTCTCGCCCGCTCGTAGGAGCGGCGGTCGGGGCCGAGCACGGCGGTGGTGGTGGTCGGCGTGGTGGCGTGGGTAGCCTGTTCCACGTGTGCCTCATTTCAGAGTGAGTGATGTGAGGTGACGCCTCGAGCGACGGGGTCGTGCGGACCGGGCAGGGTCTGCGGCGGCCCCGTTTGCGTGTGTCAGGAGGCGTGGGTGAGCGCCTGGCCGCGGCGCGGCAGGGGGCGCAGGCTGGCGAGCGGGTGCTTGCCCGTCGCCGTGGGGGCCGGGGCGGTGGCCAGGGGGCCGGTGCTCGGCTCGTGGTGGAAGAGCTGGTCGATCCGCTCGAGGTCGGCGGCCGTGAAGTACACGGCGCGGCCGGCCTTCGTGTGCGGCAGCCGCTTGATGTGCCGACGGAGCCAGGTCTCGGAGACGCCGGGGAGCTGCTCGGCGGCTGCGGCGTAGTCGAAGCGCTCGGTCATGCCGTCACCCCGCTCGCCTCGCCGGCCGTCTCGTCGGGGACCTTGCGGCCGGTCTCGGCCCACAGGCACCCGACGTCGATGCCGATGACCCGGCATATGGCGCGGGCCACCGAGGCCGGCTGCGTCGTGGTCTTGCCGTTGAGCAGTCCCTCGATCGTGCCGTGCGGGACACCGACCTCTCGGGCCAGAGCACGGCCGCTGATCTCGGAACCGTCTCCGGTACGGCCCATGAGATCGCGCAGCGTGTGCGGCTTGAGCAGGGCGTATCTGGGTTCTCGCGTCACGTGCATACCTCTTGGGCAGTGCGTCCAGAAAAGTTGGGCAGTCCCAGAGTGGCACACCATTGGGCAGCCTGTCCAGAATTGTTGGACACCCTGGTTGTGCAGGTTTTGGTCAAGTCTCAGAGGCCTACTGGCGCGGGGGTCCCAAATTCCTGGACACTATGGCCATGTAACGTGGGTGGTTGACCGCTTGACCAGGGCGGATGCATCAGCTGCACCATGCGCCACTTGGGCACCCCACGGCCTACGTGACCGGGAGACGAGATGATGACGGCCGACCAGGCCCACGAGGGCACCGACAGGACCGACCTGTCGGACCTGCTGCGCGACCGCATGGCCGAGCTCGGCCTGTCCATCCGGACCGCAGCCGACGCCACCGTCGACCCCCAGCACCCCGAGGCCGGCCCCCTCTACAAGCGCGGCACCCTCGAGAACCTGCTCAAGAACCAGGTCGCCCGCGCCCCCAGCGAGCAGCAGTGCCGCGCCCTCGCCGCCGCCTTCCGCCTGCCGCTGACCGCCGTGCAGCGCGCGGTCGCCGCCCAGTACCAGGGCTACATCGCCGAACGCTGGAACAGGTCTGAAAAGGCAAGGGTGTTGGTCGCCCGCATCGACGAGATGGATGACGACAAGCTCGAGCGCCTGGCCAAGCTGGCGGACGTCGTCCTCGAGGACACGCCCCCACGCTCAACCTCTGGCCAGGGCTGAGTACACAGAGTTACTTTCACGTTCACTCTGGTCACGGGTTCGGCCGTGTGGCACAGTCGGTGATCCGCCTGGGAAGCGGCATATTCACTCGCTATAGGCACCCATGCCCACGGGGGAGCGTGGGTGCGCCGTTCACGCAAGGGGGCCTGAGCATGGGCGACTCGGGGGAGTCCGCGAAGAAGAGCAAATGCCAGCTGCGCCAGGCGCGCATCGACATACAGTTCGTGCCAGATCTCCCAGGCGGCCGCGCCGTGGTCCCCGCCGAGAAGGAGGGCCGCCTCGTGTGGCTCGTCTCCGAAGGGGCCATGACGCCGGAGTGCCTCGCCGAGATGCGCGACTACCTGTCGCACATATCCGGCAAAGGCCTCTGGCTCCAGAACTGGCAAGGCCGACACCAGACCGTCTGACACAGGCGAACTGATCCATCAGACCCGGGGCCGCGCACACCGCGCGGCCCCGCCGTCATGTCACACCGCCTGCAGCGCCCGCGGCGCCGGCCCGCCCATCGCCGCCTCGACAGCCGCGGCGATCTCCCCGTCCAGCGCCCGCACCAGGTGCCCGTACCGGTCCACCGTCGTCGTGATCGACTCATGCCCCAGCCGCGCCTGGATCGCGGGCAGCGGAATGTTCTTCTCGATCAGCCACGCCACATGCGTATGCCGCAGATCATGGATCCGCGGCCGCTTCGTCAGCCCCCGCCGGATCGCCTCGTCGCAGGCCTTCTTCCACTTCCGGTTGTAGAAGTTCGCGTGCCGCCACGCCTTGCCCATCCCGCCCCGGAACACGAAGTCCTCCGGCTGCCGCCCGGCCAGGTGCCGGCGCAGCATCTCCACCTGACCCTCCGACAGCGCCAGGACCCGCCTGCCCTTCTTCGTCTTCGGCGGGCCGAGCTTGAACACCGCGTCGTCGCACCGCTTCCACGCCCGCTGGATGCTGATCGTCCGCCGGGTCAGGTTCACGTCTCGCGCCTGCAGAGCGGTCGCCTCACCCCACCGCAGCCCTGTGCCGACGAGGAAGTCGGCGAGGTCCGCCGCGTCCTCGTCGATCTCCCGCAGGCACGCGGAGATCCGCGCGTACTCGTCGTGCTCGAGGAACGTCATCTCCTCCTCGATGCCGTCGTCCTGCCGCGGCAGCCTGGTCCGCTTGCAGGGGTTGTCCGACCGCAGCGGGGCGGCCGCATCGACCGCGGCCTGGAACACGCAGAACAGCAACCCGTGCCGGTTGGCGATCGACTTGGGACGGGCCGGCCTGCGCAGCCACTGCCCCTCCTGCCCCGGGTCCGGCACGCCCTGCTCCTGGCTGCGCACCCATGCCTTGATGTCGTCCTCGGTCACGTTGCACACCGTCGCGGGCACCGACGGCCCGCCACCCGCGGGCGTATGCACGAGGCCGCCCAGGCGCTCCTCACGGCCGTCGCCGTGGACGAGGAGGGCCCCGGCGAAGTGCCGGTCGATGTCGCGCTTGTAGTCGCGGCGTGTGCGCTCGTCGATGCCGGTGAGGTTGTCGGCGTACCGGTGCGCGTAGGCGACCAGCTCGACGTCGTCGGGGTGGGTGTCCGGCTCGACGAAGCCGTGGCCCTTCACCCAGCCGTGCGGCCACCGGTTCCCGTGCGCCTCGACCAGCTGCTTGAACTGATCGGCCTGCGCCTGGCCCAGCTCGCCGCCGAAGTTCTCGGTCTGCCAGCTGCCGTCCTGCCGCCACTTCACCTGAAAGGTGCTGTCGCCCGACTTCTTCGGGCGCTCCACGATGCTCGCCATGGAGGGAAGATACGGCCCGAATCGGGCGTCCAACAGGGCCCCGTGTTCCCAACTGTTCCCAAAGGGTCCGGGCATGACGAAGGGCTGACCCGTTTACACAGGTCAGCCCTTGATCATTCAGGGTGAGTGACGGGACTTGAACCCGCGACATCCTGGACCACAACCAGGTGCTCTACCAGCTGAGCTACACCCACCACGGCCTGTTTCCGGGAGATCAGTGACTTCCCCGACCGGCCGAGAAAAAGTGTACAGGGCCCGAAGGGGTGCTCGCGCACGGCCTTTCCGCGCGGCCCCCTCGAGCCCCCTCGGCACCCCTACTGAGCAGGCAGGACGTACTTCGCCGCGATCTTCTTCGCGGTGTCGGAGTCGGGTCCCGGCTGCGGCACGAAGACCGCCTCGCGGTAGTAGCGCAGCTCCGCGATGGACTCGCGGATGTCGGCGAGCGCCCGGTGGTTGCCGTTCTTCTCCGGGCTGTTGAAGTACGCCCGCGGGTACCAGCGGCGGGCCAGCTCCTTCACGCTGGACACGTCGACGATCCGGTAGTGCAGGTAGTTCTCCAGGGTCGGCATGTCGCGCAGCAGGAAGCCGCGGTCGGTGCCGACGGAGTTCCCGCACAGGGGCGCCTTGCCGGGCTCCTTGACGTGTTCCCGGATGTAGGCGAGGACCCGCTCCTCTGCGTCCTCCAGCGTCGTGCCGTTCGGCAGCTCGTCCAGCAGCCCCGACGCCGTGTGCATCGCGCGCACCACCTCCGGCATCGTCTCCAGGGCCCGCTCCGGCGGGCGGATGACGATGTCGACTCCCTCGCCGAGCACGTTCAGCTCCGAGTCGGTGACGAGGGCGGCCACCTCGATGAGCGCGTCGTCCGACAGCGAGAGGCCGGTCATCTCGCAGTCGATCCACACCATGCGATCGTTCATGTGTCTCACCCTACGGTGCGTGACGCCGGGCCGGACCGGGTGGTGAAGCGGGGATTCCCCAGATCTTTCCGCACAGCCGTGAGGGCCGGAGGCACACGGCCTCCGGCCCTCACGCCGGTCACCTCAGTGCACGCCGCGCTGTCCCGGGACGCCCGGCGCCGACGCGGTCAGGGACGCCCCCAGCGCGCCGGCCGCCGCCGGACGGCGCGACTGGTGCGGAACCCCGCCGTCCGGATGCAGCTGCGGCACCGGATGATGCCCCGCGGTCTCCGGCCGGCCGGCCGGGAGGCCGCCCGACGGCGCGCCCGGCGCGGTCTCGGTGTCCTGGCCCCGCTCGGACTGCGGACGCCGGGCCCGGTACGCGGCCCGGTAGGCGGCCGGGGACGAGCCGAGCTGGCGCCGGAAGTGCCCGCGCAGCGCGACCGGCGAGCGGAAGCCGCAGCGTCCCGCCACCTCGTCCACCGAGTAGTCCGACGTCTCCAGCAGGCGCTGCGCCTGGAGCACCCGCTGCGTGATCAGCCACTGCAACGGCGCGCTGCCGGTCAGCGAGCGGAAACGGCGGTCGAAGGTGCGGCGGCTCATGTACGCGCGGGCGGCGAGCGTCTCCACGTCGAACTGCTCGTGGAGGTGCTCCAGCGCCCAGGCGACGACCTCGGCGAGCGGGTCGGCGCCGATCTCCTCCGGTAAAGACCTGTCGAGGTAGCGCTCCTGGCCGCCGCTGCGGCGCGGCGGGACCACCAGGCGCCGGGCGAGCGCGCCGGCCGCCTCGTTGCCGTGGTCCGTGCGCACGATGTGCAGACACAGGTCGATGCCGGCCGCGGTGCCCGCGGACGTCAGCACGTCGCCGTCGTCCACGAACAGCTCGCGTGGATCGACGTGCACCGACGGATAGCGCTTGGCCAGCGTCGGCGCGTACATCCAGTGGGTGGTCGCGGGCCGGCCGTCCAGCAGGCCCGCCGCCGCGAGGACGAAGGCGCCGGTGCACAGCCCGACGATGCGGGCACCCTCCTCATGGGCCCGGCGCAGCGCGTCCAGGGCCTCCTCCGGCGGCGGGGAGGTGATCGATCTCCAGGCCGGCACCACGACGGTGCCCGCCCGGGATATCGCCTCCAGGCCGTGTGGCGCGGTGAGTTCCAGGCCCCCCGTGGTCCGCAGCGGGCCCTCTTCGCCGCCGCACACCAGCAGGCGGTAGCGCGGCACGCCGGCGTCCTGGCGGTCAACCCCGAACACCGACAACGGTATGGAACTCTCGAAAATGGGGCCGCCGCTGAACAGCAGCACCGCGACGATCTCCTTGCGGCGGCGCCCGGAGAGTTTCCGGGCCGCGTTTTCCGGCGCGGCAGTGGAGTCGTGGCTCATCCTGCTAAGCCCCCCTCGGTGGTCGCGGCTCCTCGGTTGTGTCGCTCCTGCACGTTTCCCCTCGGTCCTGCACGAGTCCCCCGCCGTAAGACAGTCAAGATCGAATCTACTGTGTCCCGTCGCGCACCGGTGGCCAGTTCGGCACTCGGTGCATTGTCGACTTGGCAACTTGGCGTGAAGCATTCGATCACGAAGCGTTGCACTCGCGCGCCGTGCAGGGAAGTGCGCCTCGTCGCGGTGGCCAAAGCACGTAGGGTGCGCGGGGCCCGCGCGGTCCTTTCCGTGCAGGTGGAACGGGGGTTGGGGGGCGGTCACGGCACGGGGTGCGCGAGAACCGGAAGTTGGCTGAAAAGAGACGGGTGGGGGTGCGGAAACCGGTCAACCGGCCGGTGAGCTTCCGCCGTCCCGCGGGGCGTGCGCCCGCGTGTGGAGCGGGCGCCGGGCGCGCGTGACACGGGCGCCGGTCGCGACGCGGTGACGGGCGTGCGATGGCGGGCGTCACCGCGGGGGCGGGCAGGAAGCCGGACGCGGCCCGGGGGAGGAGGTCGTCCTCGGGGGCCGGCCGCGGGCGGGTCGCCGGTCCGGATGGTTCGGATGTCAAGCGAATACCCCGCAAACCGCCTGTACAGGCCAGCAACCGTTGCGTCGTGGGCGGACCCTCGTGCATGCTCCGGGGAACCCGCCTCCCGGTTCGCGCGGGATCTGGGCCACGGAGGCGTGCCGCCGTACCCTTGGGGGTATGGGGTTGGGAAGGCACTTCCCGGACACAGCTCCGCCGCACACTGTCGTCCCACACAAGGATCACAACCCCGAGACAGCCATGGCCGGTCACGAATTCTTCGAACCCGCGGACCGCAAGCGGCCGGTCGCCGATCCGACGGCGTCCGAACCCCTGGCGGCGGAGGACTCACGTCACGCGTGCGACCCCGCCTTCCGGCACGGGGTGGTCGTCGGCTTCGACGGGTCCACGTCCAGCGAACGGGCCCTCGCGTACGCCATCGGCATGGCGCGGCGCTCCGGTTCCGGTCTGATCATCGTCCACGTCGCCAACCGGCTGCCCACCACGGTGTGGGCGGGCTGCGAGCCGCCGGTCTTCGTGGACGTCCCGGACCACCGCACGGAGGTGCTGGGGCTCGAGCTGGCCTGCGCGGACTATCTGGCCGAGGTGCCGTGGATCCTCGTCGAGCGGGGCGGGGACATCTGCCATGAACTCGAAGAGGTGGGGCGGGAGTACTCCGCCGATGCGATTGTCGTGGGTTCTACCCACGGGATCGTGGGGCGGCTTTTCGGGTCGGTTGCGGGGAGGCTGGCGAAGCGGGCGCAGCGGCCGGTTGTTGTCATTCCATGACGTGGGTGTGAGTAGCGGGGCCCCTGTGTTGTGGCAACACAGGGGCCCCGTTCTCGTTGTACGGCCCGTGCGGGTGCGTGGGGGGCTGGTCGCGCAGTTCCCCGCGCCCCTAGGTGTGCTGTTCGACCGGCCGGTCGACAAGGCCCCGCGCCCCGCAGGGAACCAGCGGCTTATTCGACCGTGACCGACTTGGCGAGGTTGCGGGGCTTGTCGATGTCGCGGCCCAGGGCCAGGGCCGTGTGGTAGGCGAGGAGCTGGAGGGGGATGCCCATGAGGATCGGGTCCAGCTCGTCCTCGTTCTTGGGGACCACGATCGTGTGGTCCGCCTTCTCCTGCTCCTGGTGCGCCACGGCGACGATCCGGCCGCTGCGGGCCTTGATCTCCTCCATGGCCGCGCGGTTCTTCTCCAGCAGGTCGTCGTCCGGGACGATCGCCACCGTGGGAAGGGCCGGCTCGATCAGGGCCAGCGGGCCGTGCTTCAGCTCGGAGGCCGGGTAGGCCTCGGCGTGGATGTACGAGACCTCCTTGAGCTTCAGGGAGGCCTCGCGGGCCACCGGGTAGCCCCGGACGCGGCCGATGAAGAGCATCGAGCGGGCCTCGGCGTACTCCAGCGCCAGCTTCTTGATCTCCTCCTCCTGCTCCAGCATCTCGGAGATCTGGGCGGGGAGGCGGCGCAGGCCCTCGATGATCCGCTTGCCGTCGCGGACGGAGAGGTCGCGGGTGCGGCCCAGGTGCAGGGCGAGCAGCGCGAAGGCGACCGTGGTGTTGGTGAAGCACTTGGTGGAGACGACGCAGACCTCCGGGCCCGCGTGCACGTAGACGCCGCCGTCCGCCTCGCGGGCGATCGCGGAGCCCACCACGTTGACCACGCCGAGGACGCGCGCGCCCTTGCGCTTGAGCTCCTGGACGGCCGCGAGGACGTCGTACGTCTCACCGGACTGGGAGACCGCGACGTACAGGGTGTCGGGGTCGACGACCGCGTTGCGGTAGCGGAACTCGGAGGCCGGCTCGGCGTCGGCGGGGATGCGCGCGAGCTCCTCGATCATCTGCGCGCCGATCATGCCGGCGTGGTACGAGGTGCCGCAGCCGAGGATCTTCACGCGGCGGATGCGGCGGGCCTCGCGGGCGTCCAGGTTGAGGCCGCCCAGGTGCACGGTGGAGAAGCGGTCGTCGATCCGGCCGCGCAGCACGCGGTCCACGGCCTCGGCCTGCTCGTGGATCTCCTTGTGCATGTACGTGTCGTGGCCGCCCATGTCGTAGGAGGCGGCCTCCCACTCCACGGTGGTGGGCTCGGCGGTGGTGCGCGTGCCCTCCGTGGTGTAGGTGCGGAAGTCGTCGGCCTTGAGGGTGGCCATCTCGCCGTCGTCGAGGGTGACTATCTGGCGGGTGTGGGCGACCAGCGCGGCGATGTCCGAGGCGACGAACATCTCCTTCTCGCCGATGCCGAGGACGACCGGGGAGCCGTTGCGGGCGACGACGATGCGGTCCGGGAAGTCGGCGTGCAGCACGGCGATGCCGTAGGTGCCCTCGATCAGGCGGACCGTCTCGCGGACCTTGTCCTCGAGCTTCTCGGCCGTCGAGCGGGCGATGAGGTGGACCAGGACCTCGGTGTCGGTCTCGGAGAGGAACTCGACGCCGTCCGCCTCCAGCTTGCGGCGCAGGTCGGCGGCGTTGTCGATGATGCCGTTGTGGACGACGGCGACCTTGCCCTCGGCGTCCAGGTGCGGGTGGGCGTTCACGTCGGACGGGGCGCCGTGCGTGGCCCAGCGGGTGTGGGCGATGCCGGTGGTGCCCTTGAAGCGCGCCGGGACCTTGGCCTCCAGGTCGCGGACCCGGCCCTTGGCCTTGACCGTCTTCAGGGTCCCCGTCTTCGGGGAGGTCACGGCGATGCCCGCCGAGTCGTAGCCGCGGTACTCCAGGCGCTGGAGGCCCTCGAGCAGCAGGGGGGCGACCTCACGCCTGCCGATGTAACCGACGATTCCGCACATACAGGTATGTTCCTAGCCGTAGACGATGCGGCGCAGCTGCCGGAGCGAGAGCTCGGGCGGCGCCACCGCGCGGTATCTCAGGTCCGCCTCGATCCGTTGGAAGATCGTCGCGTTCACCAGGCCCTGGGCCTGGAGCTCGCGGTGGCGGCGACGGACGTACTCCTCGGTCGTCTCGTCGAAGTAGGCGAGCACGTCCTGGATCACACGCAGCGCCTCGCCCCGGCTGAGGGGCGTGGACCGCGTCAGATGATCGACAAGTTCGTCGTGCACCCGATGATCCTGGAGTACCGGCGACGGTTTCGCAAGAAACGTGCCCGATTTCGGGCAGGCCTTGCCGGGTGACTCTTACATGCCCCGCCCGGTGACTCTTACATACGCTTCAGGATCGCCTGCTTGGCGAGGGTGAACTCCTCGTCGGTGAGGACCCCGGACCGGTGCAGCTCGCCCAGCTCCCGCAGCCGGCGCAGCAGCGCGTCGTGATCGTCCTCGGCGCGCCCGGGCGGCGCGGACCGGTCGGCCTCGGGGGCGGGCGGGCCCTCCAGTGCGGCCGGGGCGGCGGGCGTGGACGGGTGCGGCAGGCGGGCCTGCACGGCGGCGGCCACCAGTGCCATCAGCGGGTCCTTCTTGAAGCCCCACAGCTCCACCGCGTTCGGGTCGTACTTCGCCGGGACCTTGGTGGGGGCGTGGCGCACGAGGAAACGCAGGTGGCCGTTCTCCAGCCCCGCGGCCGGCTGCCAGTCCACGCCCTCCAGGTCCGCCGCCGCCAGGGTGCGGGGTCCCGCGGCGGCCTTGGCGTCCTCCGTCTTCCAGTTCCACTCCAGCCGGACCCGCTCCCCGTCGAAGCTCACCGTGCCGTCCCCGGCGGACACGGACAGCGGCAGGGGCGGGCCGGGCAGCAGATAGGCGGTCACCGGTCCCGACGGGACCTGCTCCAGCAGCAGCGCGGTGCGGACCTCCTCCGTGAAGTACTCGGCGACGCCGTAGCGGTCGGACTCCACGCTCAGCTGGTACGGGTCGTGCGGCTCGGTGAGTCGGCCCCCGGTCGCGTGCAACAGGGGGTCGGCGCCGTCGCGCAGCCGCAGCCTGAGCCGCCCCGACCTCTTGCCCTGCTCCAGCGAGATGCCCGCCAACGCCTCCAGCGGCACGGCCAGTTCACCCAGCGTCCGGCGCAGCAGACCGACGTTCTTGTCCCGGCCGGGCGTCAGACGCAGGGTCTCCCCGTCGAACGTCCACGACCCGTCCTTCTGGATGATTTCCGCCATGGGGGGATTGTTTCACCGGATCTGCGGGAGAGTGGTCTATACCCATTCCGGGTTCCCTTACAGGGGACAGGAGTTGAGAAGGGAGCACGTGTGAGACGGCAACGACGGCACCACGGAACGACTCCCCGCACCACCCGGCTGCTCGGGTCCCTGCTGCTCGTCGTGGCGGTGGGAGCCGCCACGGTCGCGGCGACCCCCGCCCGGGGCCCGGCCCCCGGGACCGCTTCGGGGCGCTCGCCCGTCCCGCTGGACCGGGTGATCCCCGCCCCCGCGTCCGTGGACCCCGGCGGACGCCCCTACCGCATCACGGAGAAGACCCGTATCCGCGTCGACGGCCCCCGTGAGGCCCGCGGGGTCGGCGAGTACCTCGCGGGCGTCCTGCGGCCCTCCACCGGCTATCCGCTGCCCGTCACCGACCGCGGCACCGGAGGCATCCGCCTGCGCGTCGCCGAGGGTCCCTACGGCAGCGAGGGCTACCGGCTGCGCAGCGGCCCCTCCGGGATCACCCTGACCGCCGCCGGGCCCGCCGGGCTGTTCCACGGCGTCCAGACGCTGCGGCAGCTGCTCCCGGCGGACGTGGAGCGGCGCACCCGGCAGCCGGGACCGTGGCTGGTGACGGGCGGCACCGTCACCGACAGCCCGCGCTTCGGCTGGCGCGGCGCCATGCTCGACGTCTCCCGGCACTTCTTCTCCGTCGACGAGGTCAAGCGCTACATCGACCGGATCGCCCTCTACAAGCTCAACAAGCTGCATCTGCATCTGAGCGACGACCAGGGCTGGCGCATCGCGATCGACTCCTGGCCGCGGCTCGCGGCCTACGGCGGCTCCACCGAGGTCGGCGGCGGCCCCGGCGGTTTCTACACCAAGGACGACTACCGCGAGATCGTGCGGTACGCGGCCTCCCGGTATCTGGAGGTCGTCCCCGAGATCGACATGCCGGGCCACACCAACGCGGCCCTCGCCTCCTACGCCGAGCTGAACTGCGACGGAGTGGCGCCGCCGCTCTACACCGGCACCCAGGTCGGCTTCAGCTCGCTGTGCGTCGGCAAGGAGGTCACGTACGACTTCGTCGAGGACGTCGTGCGGGAGATCGCCGCGCTCACGCCCGGCCGCTATCTGCACATCGGCGGCGACGAGGCGCACTCCACCCCGCACGAGGAGTACGTGGCCTTCATGGAGCGGGTCCAGCCGGTCGTCGCCCGGTACGGCAAGACGGTCGTGGGCTGGCACCAGCTGACCGGGGCCACCCCGGCGAAGGGGGCGCTCGCCCAGTACTGGGGCCTCGACGGCACAGGCGCGGCGGAGAAGGAGCGGGTCGCCGAGGCGGCGCGGAACGGCACCGGACTGATCCTGTCGCCGGCCGACCGGGCGTACATGGACATGAAGTACGACGCGAACACGCCGCTGGGGCTGTCCTGGGCCGGGTACGTCGAGGTGCGGCGGTCCTACGACTGGGACCCGGGCGCGTATCTGGAGGGCGTGCCGGAGTCCGCGGTGCGGGGTGTCGAGGCGCCGCTGTGGACGGAGACGCTCGACGAGGCCGGGGAGCTGGAGTTCATGGCGTTCCCGCGGCTGCCGGGGATCGCGGAGCTGGGGTGGTCCCCGGCGGGGACGCACGACTGGGAGTCGTATCGGTCGCGGCTTGCGGGGCAGGGGCCCCGGTGGGAGGCGATGGGGGTGAGTTTTTACCGGTCGCCTCAGGTGCCTTGGGAGTGACGGCAGTTGGCGGGCTGCGGGCCGGTGGGGGCTTGTCGCGCAGTTCCCCGCGCCCCTAGGGGTGTCGACCCTGAGGGGCGGTGACCAAGCCCTCCGGTGACCAAGCCCCCCGGGGACCGTACTCCGGGGGGCTTGGTCCGCACTGGGTCAGAACGCCGCCAGCGGGTTCTTCAGGGTGCCGATGAGCTGGAGGGCGCCCGACGGGTCCGACAGGTCGACCATCTGCCTGTTGTTGCGCAGCTGGAGGCGGTTCAGGCAGGACAGGGCGAACTCCGGGGCGAACATGTCGTACCGGGCGAACTTGTCCGCCAGCTCCGGCACCGACGCCTGGTAGGCGCGGGTGACCTCCGCGACCGTCCGCCAGAAGCCGTCCTCGTCGAGCACGCCCTCCTCGGCGAGGTTCGCCGCGAGGAAGCGGAAGAAGCAGTCGAAGACGTCCGTGAAAATCGACAGCAGCTTGGTGTCGTCCGGGACCTCGACGCGGATGCGGGACACCTCCGGCGGCAGCACCGCGTCCGGGTCCATCACCGCGATCTCCTCGGCGATGTCCTTGTAGATCGCGCGCTTCACGACGCCGTCCTCCAGGACCAGGATGACGTTCTCGCCGTGCGGCATGTACACCAGGTCGTAGGCGTAGAAGCTGTGCAGCAGCGGGACGTAGTAGGCCCGCAGGTAGCGGCGCAGCCACTCGGCCGGGGCCAGCCCGGAGCGCTCGATCAGGGCGGCCGCGAAGGACCGGCCCTCGTGGTCGACGTGGACCAGGGACGCCATGGTGGCGAGCGACTCGCCCTCCTCCAGGGACGTCACCGGGCTCTCCCGCCACAGCGCCGCCAGCATCTTCCGGTACGGCGAGTAGCGGTCGGTGGCCTGCTCGTACTCCAGGTGCCGGTAGCCCACGGCGG
The DNA here is from genome assembly GCF_042647945.1 of Streptomyces lusitanus. Taxonomy (NCBI): domain Bacteria; kingdom Bacillati; phylum Actinomycetota; class Actinomycetes; order Kitasatosporales; family Streptomycetaceae; genus Streptomyces; species Streptomyces lusitanus. Next base: position 225,468 of record NZ_JBHRWL010000004.1, on the reverse strand, counting down.
CGCGCTCGCGGATGACCGACAGTCCCGTGGACCGCAGCACCGGGTCGTTGTCGATCAGGCGGGCCAGCCAGTCGTTGATGGCCGGGGTCGCCTCCATGTAGGCGGCGGACAGGCCCCGCATGAAGCCCATGTTGAGGACGGACAGGGCCGTCTTCACGTAGTGCTTCTGCGGGTGCGACCGGTTGAAGAAGGTGCGGATGGACTGCTGCGCCAGGTACTCGTCGTCGCCCTCGCCCAGGCACACCAGGTGCCGGCGGGCCACCTCGGCGGCGAAGGTGACGGACAGCTTGTTCCACCACTGCCAGGGGTGGACGGGTATGAGCAGGTAGTCGGCGGGGTCCAGGTCCTGGGCGCGCAGGACGTCGTGGAACCGTTCGACGGTCGCCTCGCCCAGCTCCTGGCGGACGAAGGACTCGTAGTCGATGCCGGCGCCCGCCGTGAACGCGGCGCGGGAGCGGTGGGCGGCGAGCCACACCAGCCTCACCGGGTTCGCGGCCTCCGGGGCGTACCTGAGGTACTCGTGCACGCCGAAGCCGAGCCGCCCGTTGTTGGCGACGAAGCAGGGGTGGCCCTCGGTCATGCCGGTCTCGATCGCCTGGAAACCGGCGTCGACCAGCTCGGCCGAGGTGACCTGCGGCTTGGTCAGCTTGTAGCAGGTGCCGGAGAGGGTGGAGGAGATCTCCTCCAGGTACACCGGCAGGATCTCGTCGCTCAGTCCCAGGGACTTCTGCAGCTCGATGAAGAAGTCCAGTGCGGCGAGCTCGAGTTCGGCGTCGCCGCGGTGGCGGGTGATCGAGCCGGCGTCGACCTGCCAGTGGTCCAGGCCGCGCAGCGTGGCCGTGAACGTGTAGCGGGTCCCGCCGTCGTCGCTGCGGACGACGTACCGGCCGTCGCCGGCCGGTTCCGGCGTGACGAGCCGCTCGTGCGCGAACTCGGCGAGCGCCTTGCGGATCAGCAGACGGTTGGCCCGCGCCCAGCGGTGGGGGGACAGATGCGCCACGGCGTCGGACAGGGTCATACGGACACTCCTCGGGCGGCCTCGAACTGTTCACGCGTGCAGAAGCTCAGCAGCGCGCGCTTCTCCGGCTTGTCGATCTCCCGCTCGGGTTCAAAGCCCACGGCCTCGTTCAGGGCGTGCACGGCCTTGTTGCCGACGTCGGGCTCCACCACGACCCGGCGGGTGGCCGGGTCGGCGAACAGCTCCTCCATCACGGCGGTGATGACGGCGCGGGTGAAGCCGTGGACGGGGCGGTCGGTGGGGGCGACCAGGAAGTGCATGCCGACGTCACCGGGCTCGGGCTCGTAGAGCCCGACGAGTTCGACGTACCGGGGGTCGTACTTCTCCATCAGGAAGGCGGGTTCGCCGTCGTGCAGGCCGAGAAAGGCGTGGTGGTGCTCGTGGGCGGCGATCCGCATGTACTCGCGTTCGACGTCCGGGAGCGTCGCGTCCTGCATCATCCAGAACGCCGCCTTGGGGTGCGTCACCCAGCGGTGCAGCAGCTCCGCGTCCTGAAGCGGGTCGAGCGGGCGGACGGTGAACGGGCCGATGGCGCTCATACGGCGAACTCCTGAAAGGCGATGCTCTTCTCGACCGGGTAGTACTCGGCGCCCAGCAGCTCCCGGATGATGGAGGCGTTGCGGTAGGCGCCCATGCCCAGGTCGGGGCTGGTGATGCTGTGCGTGTGGACGCCCGCGTTCTGGAGGAACACGCCGCGCCCGGTGACGTCGATCGCGTAGTTGCGGGCGACGTCGAAGCGGCCGTGGCCGTCGAAGCGCAGCCGGTCGCGCACCGGCTCCAGGAAGGCGGGCTGCTCGTAGTGGTAGCCGGTCGCCAGCACCAGGCCCTCGGTGGCGATCTCGAAGTCCTTGCCCTGCTCGTCCTGGCGGAAGCCGAGCGTGTACGTGCCGTCCTCGTACCGGGCGGTGGTGAGGGAGGAGTTGGTGAGCAGCCGGGTGGGCACGCCGCGGCCGCCGCTCTCCACGTTCTTCTGGTACAGCAGGTCGAAGATCGCGTCGATCAGGTCCGAGTTGATGCCCTTGAAAAGGCCCTTCTGCTGCTTCTCCAGCCGGTAGCGGGTGTCCTCGGGCAGCGCGCGGAAGTAGTCGATGTAGTCCGGGGACGTCATCTCCAGGGTCAGCTTGGTGTACTCCAGCGGGAAGAACCGCGGGGAGCGCGTGACCCAGTTGAGCTGGTAGCCGTGGGCGTCGATCTCGGACAGCAGCTCGTAGTAGATCTCGGCGGCGCTCTGCCCGCTGCCGACGATCGTGACCGACTTCTTCGTCAGCAGCTCCGCCTTGCGCTGCACGTACCGCGCGTTGTGGAAGAGGCCGCCCTCCAGGCCGCGGCAGGGCTCCGGCACGAACGGCACGGTGCCGGTGCCCAGCACCAGGTGCCGGCCGCGGTAGGTGGCGCCGGTGTCCGTGGCCACGACGTACACCTCGGCGGCCTCGTCCCAGGTGACCTCGGTGACCGTGGTGCCGAAGCGGACGGAGCCGAGCTGGGCGGCGGCCCAGCGGCAGTAGTCGTCGTACTCGACGCGCAGCGGGTAGAAGTTCTCCCGGATGTAGAACGAGTACAGTCTGCCCTTCTCCTTCAGGTAGTTGAGGAAGGAGTACGGGGACGTCGGGTCGGCGAGGGTGACCAGGTCCGACATGAACGGCGTCTGGAGGTGGGCGCCGTCCAGGAACATCCCGGCGTGCCACTCGAAGTCCGGCTTGGACTCCAGGAAGACGCCGTCGAGTTCGTCGATGGGCTCGGTCAGGCAGGCCAGCCCCAGGTTGAACGGGCCCAGCCCGATGGCCACGAAGTCGTGGGCCGTGGTGTCAGCAAGCGCGGTCAAGGGACTCTCCCAGGTACTGCTCGGCGTGGCCGGCGATCAGGTCGAGGACGGCCGTGATGTCGGCCGTCGTGGTCTCGGGGTTGAGCAGGGTGAACTTCAGGTAGTGACGGCCGGTCACCTTGGTGCCCGCGACCACCGCGTCGCCGGAGGCGAACAGGGCCTTGCGGGCGTACAGGTTGGCCCGGTCGATCTCGGCGGGGTCGGTGACGGCTGCCGGGATGTAACGGAAGACCAGGGTGGACAGGCTGGGCTCGACCACCACGTCGAAACGGGGGTCGGCGGCCAGCAGCCTCCAGCCCTCGGCGGCCAGGTCGCACACCTCGTCGAAGAGGGCGCCGATGCCGTCCGCGCCCATCACGCGCAGCGTCATCCACAGCTTGAGCGCGTCGAAGCGGCGGGTGGTCTGGAGGGACTTGTCGACCTGGTTGGGGATGCGCTCGGTCACCATGCGGCGCGGGTTGAGGTACTCCGCGTGGTAGGTGGCGTGCCGCAGCGTGGCCGCGTCGCGCACCAGCACGGCCGAGGAACTGACCGGCTGGAAGAAGGACTTGTGGTAGTCGACGGTGACCGAGTCGGCGCACTCGATGCCGTCGATGCGGTGCCGGTACTTCAGCGAGGCGAGCAGGCCGCAGCCGTACGCGGCGTCCACGTGCATCCAGGCGCCGTACTGCTCGCACAGGCCGGCGATCTCCGGCAGCGGGTCGATGGAGCCGAAGTCGGTGGTGCCGGCGGTGGCGACGACCGCCATCGGGACCAGGCCCGCCTCGGCGCAGCGCTCCAGCTCGTGGGCGAGGGCGACGGTCTGCATCCGCTTGTCGTGGTCGACGGGGACGGCCACCACGGCCTCCGGGCCGAGACCGAGCAGCTTCGCGGACTTCTGCACGCTGAAGTGGCTGACCTCGGAGGCGAAGACGCGCAGTTTCGCCAGGTCCTCGGTCTTGGTCTCCTCGCGGGCGAGCAGCAGCGCCTGGAGGTTGGACTGGGTGCCGCCCGAGGTGAACACGCCGTCGGCGGCCGGGCCGAGGCCGATGCGGGCGGCCGTCCAGTCGATCAGTTTCCGCTCGATCAGGGTGCCGCCGGCCGACTGGTCCCAGGTGTCCAGGGAGGAGTTGACGGCGGAGAGCACCGCCTCGCCGAGCACGGCCGGGATGACGACGGGGCAGTTGAGGTGGGCGAGGTAGCGGGGGTGGTGGAAGTAGACCGCGTCCCGGAGATAGACGTCCTCCAGTTCGTCCAGCACCGCGGTGGTGTCGCGCAGCGGCTGGTCGAGGTCGATCGCGTCGATGCGCGGGGCGAGGTCGTCGACCGTGACGCCGGTGAACGGCCGGTCGGTGGCGGCGAGTTTGGCGGCCACCCGCTCGACTCCTTCGGTCACGGAGCGTCGGTAGTGCTCCGTGGTGGTGTCGTTGAGCAGGTGCGAGCGCATGTGGGGTCCTCCGGTGGGGACGGGGCCGGTGCGGGGAGCGGTCCAGCGCGGTTGAACTTAGGTAAGCCTAACCAAACTTTTCGGCGCCCAATCCCGTTTTCACCGTGACCGCCGTCACGTTCCAGGCGGACCGCGAAGAAGCTCCAACTCCCTTACGGGTCAGGCCAGTTCGCGAAGCTGCTCTTCCGTCAGTCCGCGCCGCCAGTAGCCCACGAACGTCACGCGCCGGCGGTCGACACCGCGCTCGCCGACGAAGTGACGCCGCAGCAGCTTCACGTGACCGGCCTCCCCGGCGATCCACACGTAGGCACGCCCGGGGGAGGGCAGGGGTGTCTCCCGCACGGCGTCCAGCGCGAGGGGGACGTCCGGGGCGGCGTCTTTGTCCCGGACGAACCAGGTGACCTCCGCGTCCGCCGCCGTCGGCAGCTCCTGGACGTCCCCGGCGTGTGGCACCTCCAGCCAGACCCGGGCACGGGTACCCGCGGGAAGGGCCTCCAGGACGGCGGCCGCGGCCGGCACGGCGGTCTCGTCGGCCCACAGCAGCACCGTCGAGGCGTCCTCGGGCGGGCGGAAACGGATCGCGCGGTTGTCGGCGACCGCCGGGCCGAGCAGCAGCACCCGGTCGCCCGCGGCGGCGCGGGCGGCCCAGCGGGAGGCCGGTCCGGCCGCGGTGGACGGGCCCGCCTCCGCGCCGACGCCGTGCAGCACGAAGTCGACGTCGATCTCGGCGGTCCGCCCCAGGGCGTCCGAGCGCAGCGCCCGCAGCGTGTACGAGCGCATCACCGCCCGTACGTCGTCGGGCAGTTCACGCCAGCCCTGCCACCAGCCGTCGCCCAGCTCCAGCGGCACCACCGGCTCGTCCTGCCCCGGGTGGGGCAGGAACAGCGACAGGGACTGGTCACGCCCGTCGGAGCGGAAGTCGCGCAACTCGGGCCCGGTGAAGGTGACCCGGACCAGGGACGGGCCGAGCCGCCGCGTCCCGGCGACCTGAAGGGCGAAGAAGCGGAACGGGGCGGCCACGGCAGTCGTCACGAGGAGCTCCTGCGGGTCGAGGGGGCGGCGGGGCCGGGCGAGGGGGTCAGCTGACCTTCTTGGCCTTCTCGATGGCCTCGGCGAGCGCCTCCACCGGCGCCACGCACTTGTCGTACGACAGGATCGGCTCGGTGGAGCGGGAGAGGACCTGGCCGGCCTTGACGGCGGGCAGCTGCTTCCAGGTCGCCTCGGTGATGTCGGCGGGCTGGATGGCCGAGCTGCGGTCGTCCATCATGATCACGTCGGCCTTGTGCTTGTCGACGTTCTCCCAGCTCAGGCTCTCGAACCAGCCGCCGGTAGCCTTCTTGGCCTCCTCCGTCGGCTCCACGAAGTTCACCCCGAGGGCCTTGAAGTACTCCAGGTCGATCGAGAGGTTGCTGCCCGAGACGTAGAACAGCTCGGGGCTCGCGGAGCCGACCAGCACCTTGATCTCCGGCTTGGCCTTGGCGGCCTTGCGCAGTCGCTCCGAGGCCGCCTCGAACCGCTTCTTGGCCTCGGTGACCTTCGCGGCCGTCATGTCGGCGCCGAGGGACTCGGCCAGCTCCCACATCCGCTGGAGCGGGCCCGTGAGCTGACGGTCGAACACGGAGATGCCGACGCTGGGCGCGAGCTTGGCGATCTTGTCCTTGGACGCCTCGGGGACGTACCAGAGGGTGCCGGCGTCGTCGAACATCGTGGAGATCAGGACGTCGGGCGCGAGGGCCGCGTACTTCTCGACGTTGAACTGGTCCCAGACGTTGCCCAGGACGGTCACCTTGCTGACGTCCATGTCGCCGGCCTGGACGTCGGCCTTGCCGTCCTTGGTCGTCGTCGGGCCGAAGACGCCCTTGACCTCGATGCCGTAGTCGTACAGCGCGGCGGCCACGCCCGTGAACGCGACGATGTTCTTCGGCGCCTCGTCGAGCTTCACCGTGGTGCCGCGGTCGTCCTTGAAGGACCAGGGGCCGGACTTGGCGGCGCCCTTCGTGTCCGCGCCGGCGTCCTTCGCGTCGTCGTCCCCGCAGGCGGTGAGCACGGCGCCGAGCCCGAGGGCGCCGCCGGCGGCGAGCAGTCCACGACGGGTGAGGCGGGCGGTTCTGGCGTTCGGCATGGAAGGGTCTGCTTTCGTGCGTACGGGACCGTGGTTCAAACAGCGTTAGGTTAGCCTAACCAAACGATCTGTCCAGAGGGCGTCCGGTACGCATCCTCGGGAAACGCCGGTCCGGGGCCGTGATTCGGATCACTCGACCCGTCGACAGCACGACGGCACGACGGCACGACGGCCGCCGACGACGGCGCACGGCGGACGGCCCGCGCCCGGACAAGGCGCGGGCCGTCCCTACGTATGGGCCGTGCTCAGCCCGCCAGGCCCAACTCCCGGGCGATGAGCATCCGCTGGACCTCGCTGGTGCCCTCGCCGATCTCCAGGATCTTGGAGTCGCGCCACATGCGGGCCACCGGATACTCGTTCATGAAGCCGTAGCCGCCGTGGATCTGCGTCGCGTCGCGCGCGTTGTCCACGGCCACCGTCGAGGAGTACAGCTTGGCCAGCGCCGCCTCCTTCTTGAACGGCTCGCCCGCCACCAGACGGCTCGCCGCGTCCCGCCACGCCAGGCGCGCCGTGTGCGCCTTCATCTCCATGTCGGCGATCTTGAACTGGATCGCCTGGTTCGCGCCGATCGGACGCCCGAACGCGTGCCGCTCCTTGGCGTACTTGACCGACTCGTCCACACAGCCCTGCGCCAGCCCCGTGGCGAGCGCGGCTATGGCGATGCGGCCCTCGTCGAGGATGCGCAGGAACTGCGCGTAGCCGCGGCCCTCCGCGCCCAGCAGGTTGGCCGCCGGGACCCGCACGTCCTGGAAGGACAGCTCCCGGGTGTCCGAGGCGTTCCAGCCGACCTTCGAGTACGGCGCCGCGACCGTGAAGCCGGGCGTGCCGGACGGCACGATGATCGACGAGATCAGCGGCTTGCCGTCGGGCTTGCGGCCGGTGACGGCGGTGACCGTGACCAGACCCGTGACGTCCGTGCCGGAGTTGGTGATGAAGCACTTGGTGCCGTTGATCACCCACTCGTCCGTCGCCTCGTCCAGCCGGGCCGTCGTGCGGGTCGCGCCCGCGTCGCTGCCGCCGTCCGGCTCGGTCAGCCCGAACGCGCCCAGGATCTCGCCCGAGCACAGCCGGGGCAGCCACTCGCGCTTCTGCTCCTCGGTGCCGAACAGGTGCAGCGGCATGGCGCCCAGCGAGACGCCCGCCTCCAGGGTGATGGCCACCGAGGAGTCCACCCGGGCCAGCTCCTCCAGCGCCACGCCGAGCGCGAAGTAGTCGCCGCCCATGCCGCCGTACTCCTCGGGGAACGGCAGGCCGAACAGGCCCATGCGGCCCATCTCGCGGACGATCTCGTACGGGAACTCGTGCCGCTCGTAGAAGTCGCCGATCTTCGGCGCCACCACGTCGTGCGCGAACTCCTCGACCGTACGGCGGAGTTCTTCCAGTTCGGGGGAGAGCTTGTGGTCCATGGTCCTTCACGACTCCTGGTGGGAGAGGGCTCGTACGGTGCGGGACGGGCTGGGTCGGCCCAGGTGTGCGGCCATCCAGACGCTTGTGGCGACCAGACGGCCGAGATCGACCCCGGTGTCGATGCCGAGGCCCTGCAGCATCCACACGAGGTCTTCGGTGGCGAGATTGCCGGTGGCGGACTTCGCGTACGGGCAGCCGCCCAGCCCGCCGGCCGAGGCGTCGACCGTGGTGACGCCCTGCTGGAGCGCGGCCAGCGTGTTGGACAGCGCCTGGCCGTAGGTGTCGTGGAAGTGCACGCCCAGCGCGGGGACGGGCACACCCGCCTGGGTGAGCGCGCCGATCAGGGCCGTCACATGGCCCGGGGTCGCCACGCCGATGGTGTCGCCGAGGCTCAGCTCGTCGCAGCCCATGTCGAGCAGCGCCCGGCACACCCGCACCACCTGCGGGACCGGGACCGCGCCCTCCCAGGGGTCGCCGAAGCACATCGACAGATAGCCGCGCACATGGACGCCCTGCTCCTTCGCGCGGGCCACCACCGGCTCGAACATGGCCAGCGCCTCGTCCACCGTGCGGTTGAGGTTGGCCTTGGCGAAAGACTCCGTGGCGCTGGCGAACACCGCCACCCGGCGGGCGCCCAGCGCCAGCGCGCGGTCCAGGCCGCGCTCGTTGGGCACCAGCACCGGCAGGTCCACCGGCAGGTCGGACACCGCCGGGAACAGGTCCTCGGCGTCCGCGAGCTGCGGCACCCACTTGGGGTGCACGAAGCTCGTCGCCTCGATCGTGGTCAGGCCCGTGCCGGCCAGCCGGCGGACGAACTCCGCCTTCACGGCCGTCGGCACGGTCTGCTTCTCGTTCTGCAGACCGTCGCGGGCGCCCACCTCGTGGATCCGCACCCGCGCGGGCAGCCCCTCGGCCGGTACGGCCATGGGCAGGCCCAGCTCGCTCGCGTTCATGCCGTCTTCCCTTCCGCAGGGTCCGCAGGGTCCGCCGGGTCCGCGGTCTCCACGGGCGCGATGACCGCGAGCACCTGGTCCATGGCGACCGTCGTGCCCGGGGACACGTCCAGCTCCGTGACCGTGCCGGCGTGCGGGGCCGAGATGACGTGCTCCATCTTCATCGCCTCCACCACGAGCAGGCTCTGGCCCGCGTCCACCTCGTCGCCGACGGCGACCTTCACCACCGTCACCGTGCCCGGCATCGGCGCGGTCAGCGAGTCGGCGCCCGCCTGACCCGCCCGGGTGAGGGACGCGGCGACCGGGTCGTGGTCCCGCACCTGCCAGGCGTCGCCGTCCCGGCCCAGCCAGGAGCCGTCCGGCAAGGCGGCGAACGTGTGTGCGACACCGTCGAGCGCGCAGGTGAACCGGTGTCCGTCCAGCGTCCCGGCGGACGCCCGCAGCGGGGTGTCCGCGCCCGGCGGCAGCAGCTCCAGGCCGCCGTCGGCCGTGGCCCGCACCCGCACGGTCACCGGGTCGTGGCCCGCCACCCGCAGATGGTGCGCCGTCCACGCCCGGCCGCCGCCCATCCGCCAGCCGTCGGCGGCGTCGAACGGGTCCCGCCAGCCGGGCGGCCCGGCGGGCGCGAGGGCGGCCTGGCGCAGCAGCGCCGCCGCCGCGTACACCTCGGCCGGCACTTCCTCGACGACCAGGGAGTCCGCCTCCCGCTCCACCAGCCCGGTGTCCAGCTCGCCCGACACGACCGCCGGGTGCGCCAGCAGCCGCCGCAGGAAGCCCGCGTTGGTCTGCACGCCCAGCGTCACCGTCCCCGCGAGCGCCGCCCGCAGCTTGCGCAGCGCGGTCGCCCGGTCGGGGCCGTACGCGATCACCTTGGACAGCATCGGGTCGTAGAGGCTGCCGACCTCCGTGCCCTCGCTGAGCCCGGAGTCGGTGCGCACGCCGTCGCCCTGCGGCTCGCGCAGCGTCAGCACCGTGCCGCCGGAGGGGAGGAAGCCGCGCGCGGGGTCCTCCGCGCACAGCCGCGCCTCGACCGCGTGCCCGGTGAGCCGTACGTCGTCCTGCCCGAACGCCAGCCGCTCGCCGGCCGCGACCCGCAGCTGCCACTCCACCAGGTCCAGGCCCGTGACCAGTTCGGTGACCGGGTGCTCCACCTGGAGCCGGGTGTTCATCTCCATGAAGTAGTACTGGGACGGGTCGCCGCCCGGCACGATGAACTCCACCGTGCCCGCGCCCCGGTAGCCGCAGGAGCGGGCCGCCTGCACGGCCGCCTCGCCCATCGCCGCCCGGGTGGCCTCGTCGAGGAGCACACTGGGCGCCTCCTCGACGATCTTCTGGTGCCGCCGCTGGAGCGAGCACTCGCGCTCGCCCAGGTGCACCACGTTCCCGTGCCCGTCGGCCAGCACCTGGATCTCGATGTGCCGGGGCCGGTCGATCCACCGCTCCACCAGCAGCGTGTCGTCGCCGAACGAGGCGCGGGCCTCGCGCCGGGCGGCGGCGATCTCGTCCGCCAGCTTGCCCGCGTCCCGCACCAGCCGCATGCCCTTGCCGCCGCCGCCCGCCGAGGGCTTCAGCAGCACCGGCATGCCGATCTCGCGCGCGGCCTCGGCGAGCTGCGCGTCCGTCAGGCCGCTGCCGCTGGAGCCGGGCACGACCGGCACCCCGGCCGCCTTGACCGTCTCCTTCGCGCGGATCTTGTCGCCCATCAGGGCGATGGCGTCCGCCGGGGGCCCGATGAACGCCAGGCCCGCCGCCTCGCAGGCCCGCGCGAACTCCGCGTTCTCGGCGAGGAAGCCGTACCCCGGGTGCACCGCCCGCGCGCCGGTGCGGGCCGCCGCATCGAGCAGCCGCTCCGCCGACAGATAGCTCTCCGCGGCCGGCGCCGGCCCGATCCGCACCGCCGTGTCGGCCTCCCGGACGTGCCGGGCGCCGGCGTCCGCGTCGGAGTACACCGCCACCGAGCGCACGCCCATGGACCGCAGGGTGCGGACGACCCGGACCGCGATCTCGCCCCGGTTGGCCACCAGCACGGTGTCGAACATCTGCTCAGTCATCGTCAGGGGTCCCCTCACATCCGGAAGACGCCGAACTGGGGGTCACCCAGGGGCGCGTTGGCGCACGCGGTCAGGGCCAGCCCCAGCACCTGCCGAGTCTCCATCGGGTCGATCACGCCGTCGTCCCAGAGGCGGGCCGTCGCGTAGTAGGCGTTGCCCTGGCGCTCGTACTGGGCGCGGATCGGGGCCTTGAAGGTCTCCTCGTCCTCCGCGGGCCACTCCTCGCCGCGCGCCTCGAGCTGGTCCCGCTTGACGGTCGCGAGGACCGAGGCGGCCTGCTCGCCGCCCATCACCGAGATCTTGGCGTTCGGCCACATCCACAGGAAGCGGGGCGAGTAGGCCCGGCCGCACATCGAGTAGTTGCCCGCGCCGTAGGAGCCGCCGACCACGACCGTCAGCTTCGGCACGCGCGTGCAGGCGACGGCCGTGACCATCTTGGCGCCGTGCTTGGCGATGCCGCCCGCCTCGTAGTCCCGGCCGACCATGAAGCCCGAGATGTTCTGGAGGAACACCAGCGGGATGCCGCGCTGGTCGCACAGCTCGATGAAGTGGGCGCCCTTCTGGGCGGACTCGGAGAAGAGGATGCCGTTGTTGGCGACGATCCCCACCGGGTGGCCGTGGACGTGCGCGAAGCCGGTGACCAGGGTCTGCCCGAACTCCGCCTTGAACTCGGCGAACCGGGAGCCGTCGGTGATCCGCGCGATGATCTCGCGTACGTCGTAGGGGGTGCGGGAGTCCACCGGCACCGCGCCGTACAGCCCCGCCGGGTCCACCTTGGGCTCGGCGACCGGCTCCACCCGCCAGGGCAGCTCGCCGCGGCCGGGCAGCGTGGAGACGATCTGGCGCACGATCCTCAGCGCGTGCGCGTCGTCCTCCGCGAGATGGTCGGTCACCCCGGACACCCGGGAGTGGACCTCGCCGCCGCCCAGCTCCTCCGCCGTGACCACCTCGCCGGTGGCCGCCTTCACCAGCGGGGGGCCGCCGAGGAAGATCGTGCCCTGGTTGCGCACGATCACCGCCTCGTCGCTCATCGCGGGCACGTACGCCCCGCCCGCCGTGCAGGAGCCGAGCACCGCCGCGATCTGCGGGATGCCGGCGCCGGACATGCGGGCCTGGTTGTAGAAGATGCGGCCGAAGTGGTCCCGGTCCGGGAACACCTCGTCCTGCATCGGCAGGAACGCGCCGCCGGAGTCCACCAGGTAGACGCAGGGCAGCCGGTTGTCCAGGGCCACCTCCTGCGCGCGCAGGTGCTTCTTCACGGTCATCGGGTAGTACGTGCCGCCCTTGACCGTGGCGTCGTTGGCGACGACCACGCACTCGCGGCCCGCGACCCGGCCGATCCCGGCGATCACCCCGGCCGCCGGCGCCTGCCCGTCGTACATCCCGTCGGCGGCCAGCGGGGCCAGCTCCAGGAAGGGCGAGCCGGGGTCCAGGAGGGTGTCCACCCGGTCGCGCGGGAGCAGCTTCCCGCGCGCGGTGTGACGGGCGCGCGCCCGCTCGCCGCCGCCGAGCGCCGCCGCGGCCAGCTTGCCGCGCAGCTCCCCGACGAGGGCGCGGTGCGCCTCCTCGTTGGCCCGAAAGGCCTCCGACGCGGGGTCTGCCGCGCTGTGAAGCTCCGGTGCCTCGTGCATCCTTGCGGGTCCCCTCACCTTGTTAATGAGCGTTAACGCATTTCCTCCAGGTTAACGACCGCTAACCTTCCTGTCTAGAATCGTCTTCATGGCCACCAGAACCGACGCCCCCACCCGCCGCGAGCAGATCCTCAAGGAGGCCGCGCGGCTCTTCGCCGAGCGCGGCTTCCACGGGGTGGGCGTCGACGAGATAGGCGCCGCCGTGGGCATCAGCGGGCCCGGGCTCTACCGGCACTTCGCGGGCAAGGACGCGATGCTGGCGGAGCTGCTGGTCGGCATCAGCGAGTCGCTGCTCACGGGTGCGAAGCGGCGGCTCGCCGAGGCGGGTGCGGCCGGGGCGGCGGGGGTGGCCGACGCGGTGGACGCGGCGGACGGGGTGGTCCCCGAGGCGGTCCTCGACTCGCTGATCGAGGGGCACATCGACTTCGCGCTCGACGACCGCCCGCTCATCACCCTGCACGACCGTGAGCTGGACCGCCTCCGGGACGCCGACCGCAAGCTGGTGCGCCAGCTCCAGCGGCAGTACGTCGAGCTGTGGGTGGGCGTGGTGCGCCGCCTCTACCCGGACCTGGGCGAGCCCGCCGCCCGCTCGGCGGTCCACTCGGTCTTCGGCCTCCTGAACTCCACCCCGCACCTCACCCGCCCGGGCTCCCTCCCGGACCGCGCGGGCACGGCGGAGCTGCTGCACCGGATGGCCCGGGGGGCTTTCGCGGCGGCGGCGGACTCCTGAGAGGCGACGGGGCCGCCCTCAAGGGGCCCCGGAGTGACGAGCGTTACGGGAGCCCCGCTCTGGACGGCTGTGGATACTCGCCGGTATCTTGCGTGAGCAAGCGCTTAGCCAGGGGATGCTCAGCCATCAATTGAGGAACCCCCACGGCGGGCAACCACCTACGCGAAAGCGGCGCCGGTTTAGGCGCAAGGAAGGGCGGTGGCGGACAGTGCGCCGTACGATTTTCAACGAGGATCACGAGGCGTTCCGGGAGACCCTCCGCGCCTTCATCGAGGCCGAGGTCGTCCCCGTCTACGACGAGTGGTTCGCGGCCGGACAGGCGCCCCGCGACTTCTACTACAAGCTCGGTGAGCTGGGCATCTTCGGCATCAGCGTGCCGGAGGAGTTCGGCGGCGCGGGCATGGACACCCACAAGTTCGAGGCCGTCCTCTACGAGGAGACCGCCCGCGCGGGCGTCCAGTTCGGCGGCTCCGGCGTGCACGTGCTGCTCGCCCTGCCCTACATCAAGATGCTCGGCACCGACGAGCAGAAGAAGCGCTACCTCCCGAAGTTCGTCACCGGCGAGGAGATGTGGGCCATCGCGATGACCGAGCCGGGCACCGGCTCCGACCTCGCGGGCATGAAGACCACCGCCAAGCTCAGCGAGGACGGCACGCACTACGTCCTCAACGGCGCCAAGACCTTCATCACCGGCGGCGTGCACGCCGACAAGGTGATCGTCTGCGCCCGCACCGCCGCCCCGACGGCCGAGGACCGCCGCCACGGCATATCCCTCTTCGCCGTCGACACCAAGTCCGAGGGCTACTCGGTCGGCCGCAAGCTCGACAAGCTCGGCCTGAAGACCTCCGACACCGCCGAGCTGGCCTTCGTCGACGTCAAGGTCCCCGCCGAGGACCTGCTCGGCGAGGAGAACAAGGGCTTCTCCTACCTCGGTCACAACCTGGCCTCCGAGCGCTGGGGCATCGCCTACGGCGCCTACGCCCAGGCCAAGGCCGCCGTGCGGTTCGCCAAGCAGTACGTGAAGGAGCGCACCGTCTTCGGCAAGCCGGTCGCGCACTTCCAGAACACCAAGTTCGAGCTGGCCGCCTGCCAGGCCGAGGTGGACGCCGCCGAGGCCGTCGCCGACCGCGCCACCGAGGCGCTGGACGCCGGCGAGCTCACCCCCGCCGAGGCCGCCTCCGCCAAGCTGTTCTGCACCGAGGTCGCCCACCGCGTCATCGACCGCTGCCTCCAGCTGCACGGCGGCTACGGCTACATGAACGAGTACCCGATCGCCCGCCTGTACGCGGACAACCGGGTCAACCGCATCTACGGCGGCACCAGCGAGATCATGAAGACGATCATCGCGAAGGACATGGGCCTGTAAGGTCCCGGAAATCCCTGTCGTATACAACTGACCCCATGAGTCAGGCACTCCAGGATCTCCTCGATCTGCTCGACCTCGAGCAGATCGAGGAGAACATCTTCCGCGGCAGCTCGCGCAGCGCCGTCGTCCCCCGCGTCTTCGGCGGGCAGGTGGCGGCGCAGGCGCTGGTCGCGGCCGGGCGGACCGTCCCCGAGGACCGGCCCGCCCACTCCCTGCACGCGTACTTCCTGCGCCTCGGCGACCCCGGCGCGCCGATCGTCTACACCGTCGACCGCATCCGCGACGGCCGCTCCTTCACCACCAGGCGGGTCGTCGCCGTCCAGCACGGCAAGCCGATCTTCCACCTCTCCGCGTCCTTCCAGACGCACGAGGAGGGCCTGGACCACCAGGACCCGATGCCGGCCTCCCCGGACCCGGACACGCTCCCCACCTCGGAGGAGCGCCTGCGCGGCTACGCCCACCTCGACCCCGAGGTCGTCGACCGCTTCCTGGAGGCACGCGCCGCCGTCGACCTGCGCTACGTCGACGAGCCGCCCTACGGCCGTTTCGGCGAGCCCCGCGCACCCCACTCCCAGGTGTGGTTCCGCACCAAGGGCAAGCTCGCCGACGACCCCCTGCTGCACGTCGTCCTCGCCACGTACGTCTCCGACATGACGCTCCTCGACTCCGTGCTCCTCGCCCACGGGCGCGGCGGCTGGGCCGTCGGCGACGTCGTCGGCGCGTCCCTGGACCACGCGATGTGGTTCCACCGCCCGTTCCGCGCCGACGAGTGGCTGCTGTACGACCAGCAGTCCCCTTCCGCGCACGGCGGCCGGGGACTGGGCCAGGCCCGCATCTACACCCAGGACGGGCGCCTGGCGGTCTCGGTGATCCAGGAGGGTGTGGTCCGGGTCCCGCGGTGATCTACCGTTCCGGGATGAGCAACGACCGACGTCTGCGCCGCCTCGTCGTGGACGGCACCGTCTGGCACTGGACCGTCCGGCAGCGGGTGCTGCCCGCGTACGAGGACTGCCGGCTGTCGGTGTCCTTCTTCACCGAGGGGTACCGCGCCGGGACCGGACGCAGGCTGACCCTGGTGTTCGCGCCGGGCCCGAAGCGGATCGTGTCCAACACGTCGTACTTCGAGGCGGGCACGGTGATGCGCCTCCCGGACCGCGCGGACCTCAACCTGCACGAGCCCGGGACGGCCCGCCGCCTGCTGGACGCCGCCGCGCCGGCC
This sequence comes from Streptomyces lusitanus, assembly GCF_042647945.1. Classification (NCBI taxonomy): domain Bacteria; kingdom Bacillati; phylum Actinomycetota; class Actinomycetes; order Kitasatosporales; family Streptomycetaceae; genus Streptomyces; species Streptomyces lusitanus. The sequence goes on along the minus strand of NZ_JBHRWL010000004.1, from coordinate 209,723 downwards.
CTGGACCTCCGGCCGTCGGACCGGGACGTCGAGCTGGACGGCTGGCCCTGCTTCGACGAGGTCGTGGCCGGTCCCGAGGCCGTGGCCTAGAGCAGCCCCGCCTCCGTCAGCAGGTACGCCGTCATCGGGTCGTAGTGGCGGGGGCTCGTCACGTGGTCGTCCAGGGGGACGGTCACCTGGACGGTGCCCTCGGCCTCGGCGAGGAACAGCGCCGGGTCGTTGCAGTCGGCGTACCCGACGGAGTCCACGCCGTACTGGCCGGCGGCGCCCGCCCAGCCGTGGTCGGCGACCACCAGGTCGGGCAGGGTTCTGCCCTCCCGCTCCAGCGCCGTCAGGATCGTCTTCATCGGCGCGCCCGAGTGGGTGTGCCACAGCGTCGCCCCGTGCTCCAGCACCGCCACGTCGGCGAACTGCATCACGTAGCCCTCCTCCGTGGTCAGCCCGTCCGGGATGACCACGATGTCGCAGCCCGCGTCCCGCAGCGCGGCGGCCGTCGCCCGGTGCACGTCCAGCAGGCCGCCCGGGTGACCGGTCGCCAGCAGCACCCGCTGCCGGCCCTCCGCCGCCTTGCGCAGCCGCCCGGCCATGCGCTCCAGACCGTCGACCGTCAGCTCGGGGTCGATGGTGTCCTGCCCGTACCGGTGCTCCGGGTCGTCGTTGACGCCGACCCGCTCGGCCATCACCGCGAGCACGTCCTGCTCGTCGGTCCAGCGCTCGCCGAGCTCCAGACCGAGCCAGTAGTGCCGGTCGCCGTTCGCCAGCTTCCGGTAGTGGGAGAGGTTGTTCTCGCGCGGCGTGGCGACCTCGCCCGCGATGCGGGTGGCGACCAGGTGTTCGACGAGTTCGGCGCGGCTGGGGGTCCCGGGTATCGGCATGCACCCATTGTGAGGCAGGGAACAGGGGGCGTCCCTGGCGTATCGCGCGCTGGGACGTGCGTCACGTACTCAGCCGGATGCGTACGGCTACTCAGCCGCGACCCTCACCACGTACTTGCCCCGGACGCCGCCCGCCTCCAGCGCCCGGTGGGCCGCCGCCGTCTCCTCCAGCGGGAAGACCCTGTCCACCACGGGGCGCAGCGCGCCCTCGGCGACGTGCCGGGCCAGCACGTCGAGGTCGGCCCGCCGGGGGTCGCCGCTGAAGAAGCGGATCCGGCCGCGTCCGTGCAGCGCGCTGCCCGCGATGCAGCCGAGCGACGTGACGGGCCGGCTCAGGTCGAAGGCGATGGTCACCATGCGCCCGCCGGGGTCCAGCAGGCCCCGCAGGGCGCGGAGTTCGGTCCCCACCGTGTCCAGGACGACGTCGAAGCGGCCCAGGTCCGCCGGCCGTACGCTCCGGTGGTCGACGGCCTCGTGCGCGCCGAGCTCGCGGACGAGGCCGAGATTGGCGGCGCGGGCGAGGGCCGTGACCTTGGCGCCGTACGCCCGTCCGAGCTGGACGGCGGCGTTGCCGACGCCGCCCGCCGCACCCCGCACCAGGAGCCGTTCGCCGGGGCGCAGCCCGGCCTTGTCGCGCAGCGCGGTGACGGCCGTGGTGGCCACCGGGAGTGCGGCGGCGTCCACCGGGTCGAGGCCGTCGGGGAGCCTGCCGACGCGCTCCCCGGGCACGGTCACGTACTCGGCGGCGGTGCCGAACCCGGAGGTGCGGCCCAGGACGCCCCACACGCGGTCGCCGGGCGCGAACCGGGTGACCCCGGCCCCGTGCGCGGCGACCTCACCGGTGAAGTCCAGGCCCACGCGCTTGGGGAAGCGGCGGCCGAGCAGCAGCCGGAGCCGGCCCGAACGGGCGGCCAGTTCGCCGCCGTTCACGCTGAACGCGCTCACTTTCACCAGGACCTCGCCGGGGCCGGGCACGGGCCGGGGCACGCGGCCCACGTACAGCACGTCGGGGCCGCCGTAGCGGTCGTACAGCACTGCCTTCATCGAGCGGTCGTCCATCGCTGTCGCCTTCGCGTCGTGTCCCACGGGAGTCCTTCGGGGGGTTGCGGGACCGACCGTAGGCTGGCAAGCGGACGAGATCGTCCGTTTACGGCGGAAGCGAGAGACAGTGACGACGGAATCCTCTCGGAACACGACGGCCCGGGACACCACCGTGCGGGCGGACGCCCGGCGCAACCGGGAGCGCCTCCTCGCCGCGGCCCGCGCGGTCTTCGCCGAGCACGGGATCGACGCCCCGATGGCGACCGTGGCCCGGCGGGCCGGGGTCGGCGTGGCGACCCTGTACCGGCACTTCCCGACCCGGGAGGCGCTGGTGCGGGGCGCGTTCGCCCGGCAGATGGAGACCTGCGGCCGGGCCCTGCGTGACGCCCTGGCCGCCGACGACCCGTGGACGGGCCTGACGCACCTGGTCGAGACGGTCTGCGCCCTCCAGCGGGAGGAACGCGGGTTCCCGGCCGCGTTCCTCGACGCCTTCCCGGAGATCTCGGCCGAGCACGCGCGCTCCCGCGCGCAGGCGGAACGGGACGTCACCGCCCTGGTGCGCAGGGCCCAGGAGTCGGGCGCGCTCCGGCCCGACTTCCACCCGTCCGACCTCGTCGTGGCCCTGGTGGCCCACTGCGGCCTGGTGGCGGCCCTCCCTGACGACGCGAGGGCGTCCCGACGGCTCGTGGCGTACCTGCTCCAGTCGTTCCGGGCCGCCCCGCCCGCCGGACCGCTGCCCCCGCCGTCGGGACTGACCCTGCGCGGCCTGCCCCTGCCACCGGAGGGCGGCGGGTCCCGGACGCCCTGCCGGCCCTGACCACGGTCACGTCCGCCGCAGCGCGAACCACAGCTCCATCCGGACGTCCGGGTCGTCCAGGTCCGCCTCCAGCAACGCCCCGCACCGGGCGATCCGCTGCCGCACCGTGTTGCGGTGGACGTCCAGGGCGACCGCCGTGCGGTCCCAGCTGCCGTGCAGGGAGAGCCAGGTGCGCAGAGTGTCGACCAGGGCCGGGGACCGCTCTATCGGGGCGAGCAGGGCGCGGGCGTGCGCGTCGGCGTCGTGCGGCGGGACCAGGTCGGCGAGGGCCGGGCGGTCGCCGTGCCGCAGCACCGGCGTGCGGGTGGCGCGGGCCCGGGCCAGGGCGCGGGCGGCCTGGGTGTCGGCGGCCGGCCAGTCCGGCGGATCCGCCGCCGCGCTCACCCCGAGCGTCCAGCCCGGCACCCGGTCCACCGTCCGCCCGCCCGGCACCAGCACCCGCACCACCCCGCCCGCCACGTCCACCAGCGCCGAGCCGAGGGCGGCGCCCAGCGCGGACGCGGCCACCGGGTCCGGCGCCGCCCGCCCGTCCGGCCTGCCGTGCACCACCCGCCACCGGTCCCCGCCGAGCAGCGGCGCCACCTCAGCGGGCGCCGCGCCCAGCAGCAGCCGTACCAGCGCCGAGGAGCGGCCGGCGCCCGAGCCGCTGTGCCGCTCGCCGGTGAGCAGGGAGAGCAGCACGGCCGCCACGGACGCGATGGTGTGGTCGCCCGCGTCCCGCTGCGGGGCGGCCGTCCCGAGCACGAACCCCTCGCCGTTGCCGAGCGCGTGCGCGACCAGCCGCACCCCGGCCACCGTGTCGGACGCGGAGGAGGGACGGGCGTCCGCGGGCTCCTCCCCGGAGGGCCGCGCCCCCGAGGGCCGCACGACCTCCGCGAGTTTCGCCAGCGCCGCCCGCGTCCCCTCGCCCGGATCGGCCCCCGCGCCCGCGATCTCCGCGCCCTCGGGCCCGTACAGCACCGCGCGTCCGCCCAGGCGGCGGGCCAGCTGCTGGAGGACGGAGGGGACCGGGTCGGGGCGGGCGGCGGCGGTGGCCAGGCTCTGCTGGGCCTCCGTGACCCGCCGCAGCTCGGCCGTGCGGGCCTGCGCCATCAGCTGCCACAGCGCCCGCGCCACCGCCGAGAACGTGGTCCGCGGCGGTACCTCGAGCAGCGGCAGCCCGTGCATCTCGCACGCCTCCGCCAGCGCTTCCGGCACGGTGTCGTGCACGGGCGCCACACCGAAGCCGAGCGCCACGCCGCCCGCCGCGACGATCCGCGACACGTACGCGTCGAAGTAGCCCGCGCCGGCGCCGTCCGGGATGTGCACGCCCGCCGACAGCAGCAGTTCGCCGCCCAGCAGGTACGGGTACGGGTCGGCCATCTCCGAGGTGTGCGCCCAGTGCACGACGGCCGCCGGGTCCGCGGGGCCCGCGATCCGGCGCAGGCCCAGGTCCGCGCGGGCCAGCAGCGCGTCCAGGGGGACGGGAGGGGTGGGCGGAACAGTGGGGTCCGGCATGGTGGACGTTTCCTCCATCCCAGGCTGCCGATCTGGATGAAACGTACACTTCGCAGTCGCTTTTCGGCCACCTAAGGTCGGGTCACCGGCACCCCGCGGGTACGGGCGGATGTCCCCGCGCGGCCGCCGGTGAGCGCGACCCGTCTGCACGACACGCCACCGACAGTGCGCGAAGGAGGCCCCGCATGGCCGTCGACTACCTGGTCATCGTCGTCTATCTGGCCGGCATGCTGGCCATGGGCTGGTGGGGCATGCGCCGCGCCAGGTCCAAGAGCGAGTTCCTGGTGGCCGGCCGCCGCCTGGGCCCCGCCATGTACTCGGGCACCATGGCCGCCATCGTCCTCGGCGGCGCCTCCACCATCGGCGGCGTGGGCCTCGGCTACCAGTACGGGCTGTCCGGCGCCTGGATGGTGTTCACCATCGGCCTCGGACTGCTCGCCCTGAGCGTGTTCTTCTCCGCCCGCATCGCCCGCCTGAAAGTCTACACCGTCTCCGAGATGCTCGACCTGCGCTACGGCGGCCGGGCCGGCGTCATCTCCGGACTCGTCATGTGGGCCTACACCCTGATGCTCGCGGTGACCTCGACCATCGCCTACGCGACGATCTTCGACGTCCTGTTCGACATGAACCGCACCCTCGCCATCGTCCTCGGCGGCTCGATCGTCGTCGCGTACTCCACGCTCGGCGGCATGTGGTCCATCACGCTGACCGACATGGTGCAGTTCGTCGTCAAGACGATCGGCGTGCTGCTGCTCCTGCTGCCGATCGCCGTCGTCAAGGCGGGCGGGTTCGCCGAGATGAAGGCGCAGCTGCCCACCGAGTACTTCGACCCGCTGGGCATCGGCGGCGAGACCATCTTCACCTACGTGCTGATCTACACCTTCGGCATGCTCATCGGGCAGGACATCTGGCAGCGGGTGTTCACCGCCCGCAGCGACCGCACGGCCCGCTGGGGCGGCACCGTCGCCGGCACCTACTGCCTCGTCTACGCCGTCGCCGGCGCGGTCATCGGCACGGCGGCCAAGGTGCTCTACCCGAACCTGGCCAGCGCCGACGACGCGTTCGCCACCGTCGTCAAGGACGAGCTGCCCATCGGCGTGCGCGGGCTCGTGCTGGCCGCCGCCCTCGCCGCCGTGATGTCGACCTCGTCCGGCGCGCTGATCGCGTGCGCCACCGTCGCCAACAACGACATCTGGTCCCGGCTGCGCGGCGTCGTCCGCCCGGAGGGCGAGCAGCAGCACGACGAGGTCAGGGGCAACCGCGTCTTCATCCTGCTGATGGGCCTCGCCGTGATCGGCACCGCCATCGCCCTCAACGACGTCGTCCAGGCGCTGACCGTCGCCTACAACCTTCTGGTCGGCGGGCTGCTCGTGCCCATCCTCGGCGGGCTGCTGTGGAAGCGCGGCACCGCGCAGGGCGCCCTCGCGTCCGTCGCCGTCGGCGGCCTCGCCGTGATCGGCCTCATGGCGGCCTACGGCATCCTCGCCAACGAGCCCGTCTACTACGGCCTCCTCGCCTCCCTCGCCGCCTACGTCGCCGTCTCCCTCGCCACCCGCCCCACCGACGCGGCCGTGCTCGCCGCCTGGCGCGAACGCCTCGCCGGACGCGCCCCCGCGCACGACAACGCGTCCGAAACCGTGTCCGAACAGGTCCCGGCCGCCCAGTAGCATCGAGGGCGGTCCGTACATACGCGACGAAGCGTAGGAAAGAGAGCAGTCCTTCATGAGCAGCAACGACACGCCCCGCGGCCCCGTCGACTCGTCCCGCGTGCCGCGCTACGCGGGTCCCGCGACCTTCGCCCGGCTGCCCCGCCTCGACGAGGTCGGCCGCGCCGACGTCGCCGTCGTGGGCGTGCCGTTCGACTCCGGCGTCTCCTACCGGCCGGGCGCCCGCTTCGGCGGCAACGCCATCCGCGAGGCGTCCCGGCTGCTGCGCCCCTACAACCCCGCGCAGGACGCCTCCCCGTTCGCCCTCGCGCAGGTCGCGGACGGCGGCGACATCGCGGTCAACCCGTTCAACATCAACGAGGCGGTCGACACCATAGAGGCCGCCGCCGACGACCTCCTCGGCACCGGCGCCCGTCTGATGACCCTCGGCGGCGACCACACCATCGCGCTGCCGCTGCTCAGGAGCGTCGCCAAGAAGCACGGCCCGGTCGCCCTGCTGCACTTCGACGCGCACCTCGACACCTGGGACACCTACTTCGGCGCCGAGTACACCCACGGCACGCCGTTCCGACGGGCCGTGGAGGAGGGCATCCTCGACACCTCCGCCCTCTCCCACGTCGGCACCCGCGGCCCGCTCTACGGCAAGCAGGACCTCACCGACGACGAGAAGATGGGCTTCGGCATCGTCACCTCCGCCGACGTCTACCGCCGCGGCGCCGACGAGGTCGCCGACCAGCTCCGTCAGCGCATCGGCGACCGCCCGCTGTACATCTCCATCGACATCGACTGCCTGGACCCGGCGCACGCGCCCGGCACCGGCACGCCCGAGGCGGGCGGCATGACCTCCCGCGAGCTGCTGGAGATCCTGCGCGGCCTCGCCTCCTGCAACCTGGTCTCCGCCGACGTCGTCGAGGTGGCGCCCGCGTACGACCACGCCGAGATCACCTCGGTCGCCGCGTCCCACACGGCGTACGAACTGACCACGATCATGTCCCGCCAGATCGCGGAGGCCCGCGCCAAGTGACGCACGACCACGACCTGGAACTCCGCCCCACGCCGGCCCAGACGGAGGCCGCGCTGAACCCCCCGCCCGGCCGCAACGGCGGAGACCTGGTCGTGGAGACCCTGGCCGGGCTCGGCGCGACCACCGTCTTCGGCCTGCCCGGCCAGCACGCCCTCGGCATGTTCGACGCGCTGCGCCGCTCCGACCTGCGCTACATCGGCCTGCGCGTGGAGAACAACGCGGGCTTCGCGGCGGACGCGTACGGCCGGATCACCGGCGAGGCGGCCCCGCTGCTGCTGTCCACCGGACCCGGCGCCCTGACCTCGCTGGCCGCGCTCCAGGAGGCGGCGGCCGCGTCGGCGCCGGTGCTGGCGATCAGCAGCCAGGTGCCCACCGCCGGGCTCGACGGCGGACGCCACGGCTATCTGCACGAACTCCCCGACCAGTCCGCCTCGTTCCGGGGTGTGGTCAAGTCCGTGCACACGGTCCGCACGGCCTCCCAGATCCCCTCGGCGATCGCCGCGGCCTGGAAGTCGGCGCTCACCGTCCCGCACGGGCCCGTGTGGGTGGAGATCCCGCAGGACGTGCTGCTCGCCGAGACGGTCCTGCCGGTGGTGACGGCGATGGACGCCACCCCGGACGAGCTGCCCCCGCGTCCCGAACTCACCGCGCTGGCCGCGCACCTGCTGTCCCGCGCCGAGCGCCCGGCGATCATCGCGGGCGGGGGAGTCGTCCGCTCGGACGCCTCCAAGAAGCTGCGGCAGCTCGCCGAGCGCGTCCAGGCGCCCGTGGTGACCACCCCCGGCGGCAAGGGCGCCTTCCCCTGGACCCACCCGCTGTCCCTCCAGTCCTGGATCGAGGACCGGCACACCACCGACCTCCTGGAGGACGCCGACGTCCTGCTCGTCGTCGGCTCCGGACTCGGCGAACTCTCCTCCAACTACCACACGCTCAAGCCGCGCGGCCGCGTGATCCAGATCGAGGCCGACCTCGGCAAACTGGAGTCCAACCACCCCGGCATCGGCATCCACGCGGACGCCCGTCTCGCCCTCCAGGCGCTCCTGGAGACGGTGGAGCCGCGCGAGGACGCCACCGCCCCGGCGCGGGTGCGGGAGCTGCTGGACCGGGTGCGGGCCCGCATCGACGGGCAGGACCTCGCCCTGGAGCAGCAGGTGCTGACGGCCGTGCGGCGCGCCCTGCCGACCGGCTCGCCGTCCTTCTGGGACATGACGATCCTCGCCTACTGGGCGTGGTCCGCGTTCGACGCGATGGGCCCCAACCACCTGCACTCGGCGCAGGGCGCCGGCGGCCTCGGCTACGGCTTCCCGGCGGCGCTCGGCGCGGCGGTCGCCGACCCCACCCGCCCGGTGCTGGCGGTCTCCGGCGACGGCGGCGCGCTGTACTCGATCGCCGAGCTGGCCACGGCCCGCCAGTACGACCTGGACGTCACCTGGCTGATCGTCGACGACGGCGGCTACGGCATCCTGCGCGAGTACATGACGGACGCCTTCGGCGAGCCCACCGCGACCGAGCTGACCCGCCCGGACTACGTGGCCCTGGCCGAGTCCTTCGGCGTCCCGGGCGTCCGCACCACTCCGGAGACCCTGGAGGAGGACCTCGCCAAGTCCCTGGCCACCCCGGGCCCCTCGGTGGTCGTCCTCCCGGCCGTCCTGCGCATGTTCGCGCCGACGCACCTGGGCTGAGCCGCCCCCTGTGCGCTGCGGTCCCGTTCACGGGGCATGCGCACGGGTGGAGGACGACGTCCTCCACCCGCCCCGACACGAGGAGCAGCCGCATCGTGGGAACCGCCGTCCACGTTCCGCAGACCCGGGACATGCTCGGAGACGAACTCTCCGGCGACGAAGCCCTCACCGCCCTGCGGCGGTACGGGGGCCTCAGGCTGCTGGCCGACTCCTTCACCCGGTTCCGCTACGCGGACGGCTTCACCAACGCCCGGGCCCTCGCCTTCCAGATCGTGCTCGGCCTGGTCCCCTTCACCGTCGTGCTCGTGGGTCTCGCCACGTCGGTGCACACGGAGAGCGTGGGCCGGGTCATCGAGCTGACCCTCGGCCGGATCGTGCCGGGGGCGAGCGCGGACGTCGTCGAGAAGGCCTTCGAGGGCACCCGGCGCAGCGCCGGCAGCGACGTGTGGAGCACGGTCGCGCTCTGGCTGGGCCTCGGGTTCGCGGTGCTGAACCTCGCCTCGGCCATGGCGCAGATCGAGCGGGGCGCCAACCGCATCTACGGCATCGAGCGCGACCGCCCCTTCGTCCGCAAGTACGGCCGGGCCCTGGCGCTCGCCTTCACGGCCGGCCTGCCGATGGTCCTGGGGTTCCTGGTGCTCGTCGCGGGTGAGCCGGTCGGCGACGCCGTGGCCCGCACCCTCGGCCACGGGACGGGCGGGGCCACGTGGTGGGCCGTGCTGGACGTACCGGCCGGACTGCTGCTGGCCTGGGTCGCGTCGGCGGTGATCCTGCGCTGGTCGCCCCGCCGCGACCAGCCCGGCTACACGTGGCTGGCCTTCGGCTCGGCGGTCCACCTGGTGCTGTGGATCTCGGCGACCTGGCTGCTCGCGCTGTACGTCGGACGGAGCGGGGCCTTCGGCGCCGTGTACGGTCCGCTCACGGCCTTCATCGCCCTGCTGCTGTGGGCCAACCTGACCGCCGTGGCGCTCTTCCTCGGCATCGCGTTCGCGGCCCAGCTGGAGGCCGCCCGGGCGGGCATCCGCACCCCGGTGGAACCGGACCCCGGACCGGGCGCCTAGTCCCGGCCCTCGGGCGAGTGCCCACACGCGCGTGTGCGGTGGGCGCGGGTGTGCGTGGCCGCGGGCACCGGGCGTGCGGGGGCAGGCGACCCGAGGTGCGGCGGGCCTCCCGCCGGGCGGCTAGTCCCGGGCCTCGGGCGAGTGCACACACGCGCGTGTGCGGTGGGCGCGGGTGTGCGTGGCCGCGGGCACCGGGCGTGCGGGGGCAGGCGACCCGAGGTGCGGCGGGCCTCCCGCCGGGCGGCTAGTCCCGGGCCTCGGGCGAGTGCCCACACGCGCGTGTGCGGTGGGCGCGGGTGTGCGTGACCGCGGGCACCGGGCGTGCGGGGGCAGGCGACCCGAGGTGCGGCGGGCCTCCCGCCGGGCGGCTGCGCGGCCGGGAGCTGTCCGCGCCGGGCGCACTGCCCGTGCGAGCCACGCACCCCCGCGCCGGGCGGGTGCCCGCGCGCCCGCGCCGGGCGTGCGGGGGCAGGCGACCCGAGGTGCGGCGGGGCTCCCGCCGGGCGGCTGCGCGGCCGGGAGCTGTCCGTGCCGGGCGCACTGCCCGTGCGAGCCACGCACCCCCGCGCCGGGCGGGTGCCCGCGCGCCGGCCGACACGTCGGGCGCGGGCGGCCGGAAGGCCGAAGGAGGCCGCGGAGGACGGGCCCGCCCGGGGTGAGGTGAACTGCGGACCTCGCGTCCGGCGCACGCGCGCCCGGTGGCCACGAGCCCGGGCAGCCGCCGGGCCCCGGTGTCACGGACCGGTGGCCGCCACGGTCTCCGGGCCCCCGTGCGACGGGATCGTCACGAGATCGCCCGCAGCCGTCCGTGCCCCGTGCGGGCGGCGAGGCGGGCGATCGCCCGGGACGTCGCCTCGTCGTCGGGGAGGAGGACCAGCAGCAGCTGGGCGTCCGAGGGGAGTTCGAGGAACTCGCGGCGCAGGCGCAGGTCGCCCGCGTCGGGGTGGTGGACGCGCAGCACGCCCCGCTCCGGGACCTTGTGGCGGTTCAGACGGCGGGTGAACTCCGGGCCCGCCGCCGGGGCCAGCTCCGCCGCCAGCCACTCCGCGTTCTCCGCCTTCGGGCCCAGCCACAGGTCGAAGACCTGCTCGTCGGCGACCTCGTCCCAGTCGGGGAAGAGGGACCGGGCGCGCGGGTCGGTGAACACGTACCGCGTGAGGTTCGGCGCGTCCCCGTCCAGCAGCCCCGTGCCGGCCGCGACCGCCTCGTAGGCCGGGGTCCAGACGAGGAGGTCGCCCAGCCGGTTGGTGATCACCGCGACACCGGGTTCCAGCAGCCGCAGCGTCTCCCGCACGGACGGCCGCACGTCACGGCGGGCGGGCTCGCGGCCGAGGTGGCCGGTGCACTCGTCGCCGCTGACCTTCGCCAGGTACCGCACGTGCTCCCGCTCCGCCGGGGTCAGCGCGAGCGCGTCGCACAGCGCGTGCAGCACGGCCACCGACGGGTTGCGGTCGCGGCCCTGCTCGATCCGGGTCAGGTACTCGACGCTCACGCCGGCGCGTGTGGCCACGTCCGAGCGGCGCAGCCCGGGGGAGCGGCGGCGGCCGTGGTCCGGGAGCCCCAGCTGCTCCGGCTGGGTGCTGTCGCGCTTGAGCCGCAGGAAGTCGCCCAGTGGTGTCCCCATGCCGCGAGGATAGGACGGCCGGGCGGGGCGCGTGCAGTGCTCAGCATGGCCCTGCGGGGGCCAGCCTGAGCGCGGCCTGGCTGCCGACCGCGGCCGGTTCCAGGGTGGACGGCATGGACATCAACACGCACAAGCTCGTGGTCGTCGTCGGCAGCGTCCGTGAGGGACGCTTCGGTCCCGTGGTCGGCTCGTGGGTCGCCGAGCAGGCACGCGCGCACGGCGGATTCGACGTCGAGGTCGTCGACCTGGCCGAGCACGACATCCCGCTGGCCCTGCCGGACGCCTACCCGTCGGTGGCGGGCGCCTCCTACCCGCGCCCCGCCTCGATGGCGCCGCTCACGGCGGCGCTGGACGGCGCGGACGCCTTCATCATGGTCACGCCGGAGTACAACCACAGCTACCCGGCCGCCCTCAAGGCCGCGATCGACTGGCACTACACCCAGTGGGCCGCCAAGCCCGTGGCGTTCGTCAGCTACGGCGGCGGGGCGGGCGGCCGGCACGCCGTCCTGCACCTGGAGAACGTGATGAGCGAGCTGCACGCGGTGACCATCCGCGACGGTCTCGCCTTCCCTCTGAACCGGGTGCAGTGGGAGGACGGCCGGCCCCTCGACGCGGAGTCCGCGGGCTACGCGAAGAAGCTGCTCGACCAGCTCTCCTGGTGGGCGGGCGCCCTCCGCACGGCCCGCGAGGCGGTCCCGTACCCGGCGTGAGCACCGGGCACGGACTGTCCCCAGGGGGAGTCAGCAGGCGCCCGGCCCCACCCCGTCGATGCGGCCGCCGAAGTCGCCCAGGTAGCGGGAGCGCCAGTCGCCGTTGAACACGTCCCGCTTCTCCTCCGGCTGCCAGTTCACGAAGCAGGCCCGCGTGCTGGAGACGACCGATCCCACGTGGTCGTGGAGGCTCGGCGGCATGTCGCGGTAGCCGCTGCGCGAGGTCCACTCCCAGTAGTCACCGTCGAACCCCTCCTTGCTCCAGAAGCACACCGACCCGTCCGGGCAGGGCGGAGGCGCGGCCGGCGCGGCGGACGCCGCGTGGGCGGGCAGCAGCAGGGCGGTCAGGGCGAGGGCGGCGGCGAGGGACCAGGAACGGGTCTTCACACAACTCTCCAGTCACACGTGGGACGAGCACAGGGGCGCCCCGGCCGC